>JAANMP010000230.1 GCA_011250595.1 Bacillus sp. MM2020_1
AAGGATAAAGCTGGACCTGTGAGCCAGACAAAACATGTTTGTGACACGATCTTTGTTTGTTTAGTTTTGAGAGTGCAATTCTCTCAAAGCTTTTTTTAATCGTTCTTTGAAAACTAGATAATCGTAAGAAGAAGCAAAGTAAACATCGAGTAATCGCCATTTTAGTTTTTCTCTCTTATGTAAGTAAGAGTTATAAACCTTT
>JAANMP010000231.1 GCA_011250595.1 Bacillus sp. MM2020_1
AAGGTTTATAACTCTTAACTAAATAAGAGAGAAAAACTAAAATGGCGATTCTCGGTTCTTACATTGACTTCTTCATTACGATTATCTAGTTTTCAAAGAACGATTAAAAAAAGCTTTGAGAGAATTGCACTCTCAAAACTAAACAAACAAAGATCGTGTCACAAACATGTTTTGTCTGGCTCACAGGTCCAGCTTTATCCTT
>JAANMP010000232.1 GCA_011250595.1 Bacillus sp. MM2020_1
GCTTCTAGTAAATTCACAATAGGCTTACAATAAACACTCGTGCTCTCCATGGCGACATGGGTACAATTATGTTGTTTAATCCAGTCAACCAACTGTAATAGAAATACAGTTTTAGTAGAGAACGTTTTAATCTCCTTTCCTTCAGGTGTTAATATACAGGCAGTAATATTGTCCTTATGGACATCCATACCGCATGCTCTT
>JAANMP010000023.1 GCA_011250595.1 Bacillus sp. MM2020_1
TAAATGCTAGAATAGAGAGGCATATATTAATGGACTAATGGGGGGGAATGATGATGGCTGTCAATGCATATATAAAGCTAGTGCCTTCATCTGCTAAACAAACAGTAACAATTGAAGAAGTAAAAGAATTATTTTATGACTATAAAAATAACACAACAAAAACAGGTAATCAAATTGGTTGGCAATACGGAGAGTCTGCCTTTCCGTATGAAATTAAAGAATCTGTCGAAGCCAAAGGAAAATGGTTCTATCTGCGCTCTAATGATGAACGCTATTATGCAATCTTAATTGGGGTTGATCAGGAAACGATTAAAAATGACGATGGTCAAGAACTGGAACAAACTTACATACAAGTCACATTACCGGAACAATCTACGTATGGTGATAAAGGAAAAGCGAATGAGTTTTGTAAATACCTCGCGAAAAAGCTTCAAGGGGAGCTCCATCTTTTTAATGAGAGAGTCATGTATTATTATCCACGAAAGTAAAAAAGCTCCTTTGGGGCTTTTTTTAGTGAATAAATAATTCCATCGTATAGTGAATCGAGGTATAAATAACAAGGCTTAAACTAGTGATAAAAAGCGTTTTTCGCACTGATTTTGTTACCTGATTTCCTAATAAAAATGCTAAATAAAAGAACACAAAAAACATGATGACTTTATAAATCAGCTGGTCATGCGTTGATAACCATTCAATAAATGTATATCCGCTCCAAATGATAAATTGTAGTATCACAACAATATAGACCTTCATATTTATCACCACTCTTAATACTTCATCTTCTTTTTAAAATGCTAGTACCTTAAGTATATGTTCTTAAACCAAGAGATATATATTATTTTTTGGATGACAAGGATTTTTTTGCTTAATCTTTTTTAAAGATACAATTCGCTAAAAACAATAAAAGTCCTTTCCGTTTTTTAACGAAAAGGACTTTATTATTTATTTTTACTTAATGATGTGTATTGGGCTTCCGATTGCAACTTCGGCAGCTTCCATTGTAATTTCACCAAGTGTTGGATGTGCATGAATGGTCATCGCAAGATCTTCAGCAGTCATACCTGCTTCAATCGCAAGTCCTAGTTCAGCAATCATATCTGATGCACTAGTACCGGCAATCTGGGCTCCAATCACTAGTCCATCTTCTTTACGAGTAATTAATTTCATGAATCCATCACCACTATCAAGTGATAACGCACGACCATTAGCAGCGAATGGGAATTTAGATGCATTAACTGCAATTCCCTCTTCTTTTGCTTGGGCTTCGGTATATCCAACTGAAGCTAATTCAGGCTCAGAGAAAACAACTGCAGGAATACCTAAGTAATCAATCTCTGCTGCATGTCCGGCAATTGCCTCAGCGGCAATTTTAGCCTCATATGATGCCTTATGGGCCAATTGAGGACCAGCAACAACATCACCAATTGCATAGATATTGCTAATATTTGTCCGGCATTGTTTGTCAATTTCAATCAGGCCGCGCTCAGTTAATTTGACACCTGCCTGCTCTAAACCCATTTCATCTGTGTTAGGACGTCGACCAACCATTACAAATACGTAATCAGCTTCGAGTTTTTTCTCTTCGCCTTTTGTTTCGAATGTTACTACGACACCATTTTCGGTTTCTTCTACACCCTTAGCAAATGCCTTTGTATAGAATTCCGCACCTTTTTTCTTCATGCTTCGCTTAACAAGCGCAGCCATTTGCTTATCGAAAACACCAAGACCTAAAATCTCTTCGGCACCTTCTAAGATAGTCACTTGGCTGCCAAAGCTTGCATAAGCACCACCTAATTCAATTCCGATTACTCCACCGCCAATGACAATAATCTTTTCAGGAATTTCCTGTATATTAAGTGCACCTGTCGAATTTAGAACACGTTTCGAATATTTAAAGGCAGGTAACTCAATCGGACGGGATCCAGTCGCTATAATGGCATTTTTAAAGGTATAGGTTTGAGCTGAATTTTCATCCATAACACGTAGTGTATTGGCATCCACAAAGTAAGCTTCACCACGGACAATATTTACTTTGTTTCCTTTTAACAACCCTTCGACGCCGCCGGTTAATTTATTGACAATACCCGATTTAAATTCTTGTACCTTTGAAAAATCAACTTTTACATTTTCAGCAGTAATCCCGAATGCTTCTGAATGCAACGCTGTCTCATAGCGGTGACCTGCTGAAATTAAAGCTTTAGAAGGGATACATCCTACATTTAAACAAACGCCGCCTACATATTCCTTTTCAACAATCGTAACTTTTTGTCCTAACTGGGCAGCACGAATTGCCGCAACGTATCCGCCGGGACCAGCTCCGATGATTATAGTATCTGTTTCAATTGGGAAATCTCCAACTACCATAATATTTTAAGCCTCCATTAACAATAGTTCTGGATCGTTTAATAAACGTTTAATATGATTCAATGCATTTTGTGCTGTTGCACCGTCAATCATCCGGTGGTCAAAGCTTAATGATAAAGCTAAAACTGGTGCCGCAACAATTTCACCGTTTCTAACGATTGGCTTTTCTGCAATTCGGCCAACGCCCAAAATGGCAACTTCTGGGTGATTGATAACCGGTGTAAACCACTGGCCACCAGCTGAACCGATGTTTGAAATAGTACAAGATGCGCCCTTCATTTCGTTCGGAGCAAGTTTTCCATCACGTGCTTTTCCTGCTAATTCATTAATTTCATTAGAAATAGTGAATACTGACTTACGGTCTGCATCTTTTACAACTGGAACGAGCAAGCCTTTTTCCGTATCAGCTGCAATTCCAATATTATAATAATGTTTATGGATAATTTCGCTTGACGCATCATCAAGTGATGTATTTAAGGCTGGGAATTCACGTAATGCACTTGTTAATGCTTTGACGATGTATGGTAAGAAAGTAAGCTTAATGCCTTTGGCAGCAGCTACTTCTTTAAATTTCTTGCGGTGTGTAACAAGTTTAGTTACATCCACTTCATCCATAAGTGTTACGTGTGGTGCAGTGTGCTTGGAATTAACCATAGCCTTAGCAATTGCTTTCCGTATTCCACTCATTTTCTCGCGAGTTTCTGGGTATTCACCTTGTGGAATCGCAGCAGCTACTTGCGTTGCCTCCACTTTAACTGTTTCAGCTTCTACATTAGCAGCTGCTTGTGGTGCAGGTGCTGCTCCGCCGCTAACAAAGGAATCAATATCACCTTTAAGAATTCGCCCATTATTTCCAGTACCAGGAACCAAATTGATACTAATACCTTTTTCACGTGCATATTTACGAACAGAAGGCATAGCAATAATCCGTCGATTTGGATCAACATCTGTCTGCTGCGCCACTGCTACCGCTGCCGGCTGTTGAGCTGCATCTTGTTTAACCTCAGGAGCAGGAGCTGCTGCTGGTTTTTCCTCCTGTTTAGGTTCATCAGCATGTTCATCGCCCTTAAATTGAAGGTCTTCGTATCCTGGGGCATCAAAGGTTACTAGAACCTGTCCCACAGTTGCGACTGTACCTTCTCCTACTAAAACATCAATAACTGTTCCTTCCACAGGGGAAGGAATTTCAACCACTGCTTTATCATTTTGAATTTCGCAAAGTACATCATCTTCGGCAATTTTGTCGCCTGGCTTTACGAACCATTTAACAATTTCGCCCTCATGAATTCCTTCACCTATATCAGGCATTTTAAATTGAAATGACACTAGGATTCATCCTCCAAAATTACATGTATTTTTGAGCATTGAAATTATAGTAATTAGATTGTCAAATTACGGATTTAATTAAAAGTTTAAAACTTTTTTAGCAGTTTCAATTACATCCTTGTAGTTTGGAAGCCATGCAGCTTCCGCCTGAGGGAATGCAAAGACAGTATCTGGTGCAGCCACACGCAATACAGGTGCTTCTAAGCTTAATATTGCTCGGTCATTAATTTCTGCAACAACGTTTGCAGCAATACCTGCTTGTTTTTGTGCTTCTTGAACAACAATCGCACGACCAGTTTTTTCAACGGAAGCAATAATTGTTTCAATATCGATAGGACTTACTGTTCTTAAGTCAATTACTTCAGCTGAATGACCTTCTTTTTCTAATTCTTCTGCTGCTTTTAATGACTCGTGAACCATCGCTCCATAAGTAACGATTGTAACATCTGTTCCTTCACGTTTTACTTCGGCTTTTCCTAATGGAATGGTATATTCGCCTTCTGGAACTTCTTGACGGAAAGAACGGTATAACTTCATATGTTCTAGGAAAATAACTGGGTCATTATCACGGATTGATGAAATAAGCAGCCCCTTCGCATCATATGGAGTTGATGGAATAACAACCTTAACACCAGGCTGTTGAGCCATAAGACCTTCTAGGCTATCTGCGTGCATATCAGGAGTATGTACGCCGCCTCCAAATGGCGAGCGAAATGTTATCGGCGCGTTAAATTTTCCGCCTGTACGATAACGAAGACGAGCAGCCTGACCAGAAATAGAATCCATTACTTCATAAACGAAACCAAAGAATTGAATCTCTGGAACAGGACGGAAGCCTTGTAAACTAAGACCGACTGCTAAACCGCCAATTCCGGATTCAGCAAGCGGTGTATCAAAAACACGATCTTCGCCAAATTCCTTTTGTAACCCTTCAGTTGCACGGAATACCCCTCCGTTTACACCCACGTCTTCCCCAAAAACTAATACATTCGGATCATTACTTAATTCCACTCGCAATGCATCTGTAATTGCTTGAATCATTGTCATTTGAGCCATGGCTTACTTCGACTCCTTTTCTTTATATATTTCATATTGTTCTTTTAAATTTTGCGGCATTTCTTCATACATAATTGACATTAGATCAGTAACCTTTTGTTTAGGCGCTGCATCAGCTTTTTTAATGGCTTCTTTAATGTCTTCTTTTGCTTGTTCAATTACTTCATTTTCCTTTTCCTCGGTCCATAGACCTTTCTTTTCAAGGAATTTACGGAAACGTACAAGTGGGTCTTTCTTTTCCCATTCATTATCAAGGTCGGCAGTACGATACCGTGTTGGATCATCTCCAGCCATGGTATGAGGACCATATCTATAAGTTAAAGTTTCAATTAATGTTGGGCCTTCTCCGTTAAGGGCACGCTCACGAGCTTCATGTACAGCTGCGTAAACAGCAAGCGGATCCATTCCGTCTACTTGAACACCGGGAATTCCGGCAGCTACTGCCTTCTGAGCCAATGTCTTCGCAGCTGATTGCTTGTCAACAGGAGTTGAGATCGCAAAACGGTTGTTTTGAACAATAAAGATTGCCGGAGCTTTATAGGCACCTGCAAAGTTGATTCCTTCATAGAAATCACCTTGTGAGGTTCCACCGTCACCTGTATAAGTAATCGCTACAGATTTTGCACCTCGTTTTTTCATTCCTAGCGCTACACCAGCTGTTTGAACATACTGAGCACCAATAATGATTTGCGGGATTGCTATATTAACACCATCAGGAATTTGTCCACCTTCAAAATGACCTCTTGACCATAAAAATGCTTGGTATAAAGGTAATCCATGCCAGATAATTTGCGGTACATCACGATATCCCGGTAAAATAAAGTCTTCTTTTTCAAGCGCAAACTGTGATGCTAGCTGTGAAGCTTCTTGTCCGGCAGTCGGAGCATAGAAACCTAATCTTCCTTGACGATTTAATGAAATAGAGCGTTGGTCCAAAATTCTTGAATAAACCATACGGCGCATTAATTCTTGAAGCTGTTCATCAGTAAGGTCCGGCATTGCTGCCTCGTTTACTACTTCACCAACTTCATTTAGAATTTGAAGTGTTTGAAATTGTTCTTCGACAACTTCGAGTGTTTTCTTCGCGTCAAGCTTGGCGTTCTGAGTTTTAGAAACCATTTTGGTCACCTCTTCCTTTCCATTCAAAGCTTAAATTTTTTTAAATTATCCACTAAGTTAGAATACCCAAAACATTTTCCACTTATCATTTGGATAATCTTGTGATATTACATTAGATTTGGTAAGCAAAGTGCATGAAAGATACTACTAAATAGTTTTTCACACAAAAGACCAATTAAACAAAAGATCTTATATCTACCATCATCTTATTCTGTACCACTATTTTATGTAACATCATTGATACAATTAATTAACTCATTTCAAAGTTTACATCAATAATTTTTACACGTCAAATACTATGTTTTAAAATTTTTCAACACAAACAAGTTGTTAATAATTTAATCATTATTTTTTTCTGTACTACTTTTTTTCAACTTCTGTTATATAAAATTTATCTCTTAAATCAAGTGTTATAATATAAAAAAAATCGGCCTATTCAGCCGATTACTTTGATGGTATAACATTTATTTGCTCGATTTTAGACCTGCTTGCTTATAAAATGACAACTTTTTATCATTGTATTGTTCTGTTAGCATATTAAATTTTTCATTGGCAGTATAAACCCGCTTATACGTTTCATTTAACTTAGTTACTTGTGCTTCAAGATCTTCAAGAGGTAAATTTTTATTTTTAAACATTCCATACAATTCTTTATCGTTTTTCAGCGCTTCATTATATTCTAGGTATAAAGCGTCATGCGCTTTATATCTTTCCATCATAATCTCATATAATTCATTGGCTAATTTCGTCAAAGCAGGATCTTCAAATTTATCTTTAATATCTCTAGCCTTTATGAATTCTTTCTGAGATTCTTTAATACTGTTCGTTTCTTTCTCCATTAACTCTTTTCTTTCATCGGCTAAAAGGACAGCTTCATCTGAAAGCTTTACGATTTGATCATATTCTTTCATGCCAAGTTTGATTATCTGATCATAAATTTCTTTTTCTTTTTTTTCTAGAGTAACAAGTGGATTCTGTTGTTCCTCAAATACTTTTTCTGCTGAAACCACTTTTTCTAACACACCATACATTTTTTCGACTGGAGTCCTTTCTTTCGTACATCCAGCAATAATAACAATAAAAACGGATAAACATAATAATAAGCTACACTTAACTTTTAATGACAATTTATAAACCTCCTGCCTATTCCAAATTTAACTATATCGACACCTTGTTTGTTTGACAATAAAAAAATCGGATCATTTAATCACATGTTAACTTTTTATTAATTGTCTGATAGACTATTTATTATTAATAATTTAAGTTAAAGCACAGGAGTGAGTGGAATCATGATTACGATGGAAGATATCATTCGAGATGGCCATCCTTCCTTAAGAAAAGTGGCAGCAGAAGTATCCATGCCGCCATCAGAAGAGGATAAACAAATACTTTCTAGCTTATTAGAATATGTAGTAAATAGCCAAACTCCAGAAAAGCAAGCCCAATTTGGGTTACGCCCAGGTATAGGATTGGCTGCCCCGCAAATAAATGTTCTAAAAAGAATGATAGCTGTGCATCTTACCGATGACACAGGCACTCTTTATAGTTATGCATTATTTAATCCTAAAATTATCAGCCATTCCGTTGAAAAGGCGTATTTAGAAGCAGGTGAAGGCTGCCTTTCAGTTGATCGAGTGATTCCCGGCTACGTCCCACGGCATGCAAGAATCACTGTAAAGGGTACAACGCTATACGGGGAAGAAGTGAAACTAAGGTTAAAGGGGCTTGCTTCCATTTGCTTTCAACACGAAATCGATCATTTAAATGGTGTAATGTTTTATGATTATATCAATCATGAAGATCCTTTAAAACCAATAGCAGGGGCAAAAGCGATTGAACGGTAATCAAACAGGGTTGCACTTTAATTTTATGGTGTAGATATAAAGAACCGGCCGCTTAACAGGGTCGGTTCTCTTCTTTGTTCATATTAATTGCAGTTCTTTTAACCCATTCCAAATACCATCTTCGGATACATCACTTGTAATAAGATCGGCAAGTTCTTTGGCTTCAGGGACACCATTGCCCATTGAAACTCCTGTACCAACCGCTTTCAACATTTCTAAATCATTTAGACCATCTCCGAACGCATAGACATCCTCCAACTCAAACCCTAAGCGTCCGATCATTTTTTTGATACCTTCTGCTTTTGAACCACCTTTTGGTAAAACATCGACAGAGTATGGATGCCATCTAATAAAATCAAATTGAGGATAGTTTGAGAAATATAAACTTTCATCTTGATTTTCGCAAAAAAGGAGGCTTTGATACATCATTCGGTTTACATAAAAGGAGTTGTCTTCCTCTGGATGTGGGAAATTCAAACTCCCCATGCTTTTTTCAATAAATGGATGATGTTTCACACTTGACTTCATTGTTTTCTCGTTCATAAAAACTAAGGGATGATTGTTCGACTTAGCCTTGTTATAAAGTTTATTTAGCTCATTTTCATCCAAAGGGTTCTCATAGATTACTTCATTTTCAAAAACTACAAATTGACCGTTAAAACTCACATAGGAGTCAATGTCAAGTGCTTTCCGCAGACCTTCAAACATAAATGGAGCTCTCCCAGTGGCAATTGCGACAAATACGTCGTTCTTCTTTAATAAATTGATTGCTTTTTTCGTACTTTCAGGTAGGTTTTTTTCATGATCGAGCAAGGTGCCATCTATATCAAAAAATACAATCTTCTTCATTTTATTATGTACTCCTTTTCCGGGTATCTCTTATCTCAGTACTTATTTTTTAAAACACTAAACTTTATATTAAAAAATGTCAATTTAACATTTGTCATTGGAATTCCATGTTTAACCATGATTGAATCAGCAATTTTATCATATAATATAGTAAAAATACTCTTATTTTAAAAAAACTTCAATAATCTGCCATCACTTACTTTACATTGGACAAGGATTGTATAAAATAAGAGGTAAGGAGATGATCCACTATGTTAAAGAAGCTAAGGAAAAAGCTTTTAAAACAGTGGAAAGAATTACTGCGAAAGAAATCAATTGCCTAAATTTTTTTAGGGCCCTTCAAACTTGCGAAGGGCTCCTTCATTATTGTAAATTGTAAAAACAACGATTCTTTTTTACATACTTTTCATATAAGTCTAATGGTTTCCAAAGAAAATAAATGAAAAAGATGAAAATGTTTTATATAATAGAAAAAGTTATGACCTCAGTTGGGAGCGATATTGTAATGATATTTAAAGTTTACTATCAGGAAAGCATCAAAGAAGTACCTGTCAGAGAGAATACCAAAACTCTATTTATTGAAGGAGAATCGGTAAGAGATGTCCGCTCAAAAATTGCCGATCGCGGGTTTAATGTTGAATTTGTACAAGAAGTTACGGGAGCTCATCTAAACTATGAACTTCAAAATGAAGACTATAAAGTATTGGAGAAATGATAATTTATGAAATTTGTTAAGAATGATCAAACTGCGGTTTTTGCCCTGGGTGGTTTAGGCGAAATTGGCAAAAACACGTATGCAGTTCAGTTTCAGGATGAAATAATATTAATTGATGCCGGAATAAAATTTCCTGAGGATGAACTATTAGGTATCGATTATGTTATCCCTGATTATACCTATCTGGTTAAGAATCAAGATAAAATAAAAGGTTTATTTGTTACTCACGGACATGAAGATCACATTGGTGGTATTCCCTATCTATTACGCGAGATTAATGTTCCAATTTATGGTGGAAAACTCGCTCTTGGATTAATTAAAAATAAATTAGAGGAACACGGCTTATTAAGAAACGCGAAGCTGATTGACATTAAAGAAGACGATATCATCAAATTCCGCAAAACATCTGTCACTTTTTTCCGCACCACCCACAGTATTCCTGATTCCTATGGAATTGTCGTTAAAACTCCGCCAGGTCAAATTGTCCATACAGGAGATTTTAAATTCGATTTTACCCCTGTCGGTGAACCAGCCAATTTAACAAAAATGGCTGAAATAGGCAAAGAAGGCGTATTATGTCTACTTTCAGATAGTACTAATAGTGAAATACCTGAGTTCACCATGTCAGAACGTCGGGTTGGCGACAGTATTAACGATATTTTCCGTAAAGTAGACGGCCGGATCATTTTTGCTACCTTTGCATCTAATATCCATAGACTGCAGCAAGTGGTAGAGGCAGCTGTAGTATACGGTAGAAAAGTAGCGGTATTTGGCCGAAGTATGGAAGCAGCTATCAATATCGGACTTGAATTAGGATATATTAATGCACCTAAAGAGACTTTTATTGAAGCGAATCAAATCAATCGTCTTCCTGCCGATAAGGTGACAATCCTTTGTACCGGAAGTCAGGGAGAAGCAATGGCTGCACTTTCAAGAATAGCTAATGGTACCCACCGACAAATTCAAATCATCCCTGGTGACACCGTGGTATTTTCATCATCACCAATTCCAGGGAACACGATTAGCGTGAGTCGAACTATTAATATGCTCTATAGAGCTGGTGCGGAAGTTATTCACGGTAAGCTAAGTAATATTCATACTTCTGGTCATGGTGGTCAAGAAGAGCAAAAGCTAATGCTGCGGTTAATACGACCAAAGTTCTTTATGCCAATACACGGTGAATATCGCATGCAAAGAATGCACGCCAAGATTGCAGTTGATTGCGGTGTTCAAGAAGAAAATTGTTTTATTATGGACAATGGTGAAGTGTTAGCACTTTCTGAGGATACGGCACAGGTTGCCGGGAAGATTCCATCCGGTTCTGTTTATATTGACGGCAGTGGTGTAGGTGACATTGGAAATATCGTCTTACGTGACCGTAGAATTCTTTCAGAGGAAGGTTTAGTGGTTGTAGTCGTAAGCATTAATATGAAGGAATTTAAGATTGCTTCAGGACCAGACCTAATTTCTAGAGGATTTGTATATATGAGAGAATCCGGTGATTTAATTAATGATGCTCAGAATTTAATCACAAAGCATTTAAATAGAGTGATGGAAAGAAAGACAAGCCAATGGTCGGAAATTAAAAATGAGATCACAGATACATTAGCACCTTTCCTATACGAAAAAACAAAGCGCAGACCAATGATTTTACCAATCATTATGGAAGTGTAAGCATAAAAAAGCGGAAGCGGCCTAAACAGGCGCTTCCGCTTTTCTTATTGTCTAGCTACAGCGCCTAGGGGCTCGGGGTCATAAGCCAATCAGACCTGAAGGTTAAAGAGCAACCTTCATGCCTGCTCGTCTTATGCCTGACGCCCCTGAGCAAGGCGCTTCCGCTTTTCTTATTCTAATACCTTTTTTTCAAATTTATTGATGTCTTGGTCGGTTCCGATCACAATTAGAACATCCATCGCATGAAATGTTTCTTTTGCTTGGGGAGAAACAATAATTTCTTCTCCTCTTTTTATAGCCACAATATTCAACCCATATTTCTTGCGAATATCCAAATCCATAATCGTGTAACCGTTAAGTTTTTCATTCGCCACTATCTCAACAATACTGTGTTCATCCGAAAGTTCAAGATAGTCAACCACATTACTCGAAGCCATATTGTTGGCAATCCGTTTTCCCATATCTCGCTCCGGGTGAACAACACTATCTGCACCAATTTTCCTCAATACTTTTTCATGGTAATCGTTTTGAGCCTTTGCTGTTATACGCACCACACCTAATTCCTTAAGAATAAGAGTTGTTAGTATACTGGATTGAATATCATCGCCAATCGCTACGATTACATGATCGAAGTTACGAATCCCCAGGCTTTTCAAAACAGCTTCGTCTGTTGTATCGCCAACAACCGCATGAGAAGCAATCATCGCAAATTCATTTACACGTTCTTCATTTTTATCAATTGCAAGGACTTCCATCCCCTCATCTGTTAGCGTGCGACATATACTACCACCGAATCGACCAAGCCCTATGACAGCAAAACTTTTCTTCATATCTAACACCCCCGGCTAAATCTTAATCTATCTTGGTTCCATTTTAGCATCATTCAGTAGATTTAAATAGAGAGAGCGATTCTTCTAATCCTGTCCCTGTTTTGATTTCCTCTTTTTAAAATAGTAAAGGAGAAAAAATCCGATTATAAATATTATCGCCAATACTGGGAGGTTACCTACGGTAAAAACAACCAAGCCTGATAAACCAACTAATAACATATTGATGCTTTTCATAAATTGTTTTTTTGTTTTCTCCCAAGTATTTAATTTGTCTTTATCAAGGTTCGGAACCACAACGGTTTTTTCGTAAAGGGTGATGTTAATGGTTGATAGAGAGGTTTGATTTTTTAAGTACTTCATTTTTCCTTCGATGGTCTCAATTTCCTCTTGAACTGTTCCTAAATCAGCTGAAATCTTTAATAAATCTTCTGTTTTTACAGCACTTTTCATAAAAGTGGTTAACCTTTCTTCCACGACCCTTTTTGATTTTAATCTCGATTCAAGGTCAACATATTCCTCGGTTACATCCTGCCCTGTTATGCTTCTTTGTAGAACCTCTGCCGCTTGGCTCTCAGCATCATGTAGGAAGGTCTGAAAATGCTTTTGCGGGATTCTAATCATTATGCTGCCACTCACCTGCTCGCTGCCTTCTTTTGATACATTGGACTCTGAAATATAGCCTCCATATTTTATTACCTTTTCTTCAAGGAGACGGACCGTTTGATCAAATTTCTTTACGCGCAGCTGGAGATCCGCTTGATAGATAACCATTTGATTTTGGACTTTTATTATTTTGGCAGAATTAGCTGCTTGTTTTGATTTATCATTTTCACCGTT
Organism: Bacillus sp. MM2020_1; assembly: GCA_011250595.1. GTDB lineage: Bacteria > Bacillota > Bacilli > Bacillales > Cytobacillaceae > Neobacillus. Next base: position 12,615 of record JAANMP010000023.1, read on the forward strand.
GTATAAGTCAGCTTGTTCACTGCCACTTGATTCGGCTGAGTTCATTTTAGCATTATTACTGTCAGCCATATCCGCACTTTTTTCTTCGCTGCCGGCACTACACCCTGTTATAAAAATGACTAGGAAAATAAAAAAAATAGTAAACAAACGGTTTGGCTTTTTCACTTTTAGACACCCCTTTTTGTCTGATGGTTACTGCATGTATAATCTTATCTTTATACATACCGACGAGTAAAAAGAGGTTAAGTTACAGTTATAAAAAAAATAATAAAGCTGCCCGTTGCATCTAACGGACAGCTTTGGATTGTTTTATTCTGTTTTTTCTAACTCATCTAGTACACGGTTAACACGCTTTTCGAGCATTTTCATGCCGCTTCCGCCTGCTTGGAAATGTCGCAGTTTCCCTTCACGGTCAAATACGTAATAAGCAGGTACATATTGATTATCAAGGGCTTCTGTTAACTTGTGGTCACTGTCGACAAAAATTGGTTGATTAATACCATGTTCAGCTGCAACTTGTTTAATTTCTTCTATGTTTAGATCATTTTCTGAACGTGGCATATGAACAGCAACCACATTTAACTTGTCCTTAAAATCATCACGAAATTGATTTACCTGAGGCATAGCTTCCTTACATAAGTGGCAGCTAATCGACCAAAAATGAATCAAGGTTGGCTTTTCTCCAATTAAGTCTGCTCTCGTTACTTCACCGTTTAACCATTCAGTAGCCCCGGTTAACTCCGGCATTGGTTCACGTAATTTCATTGATAATCCCCCTATTAAAAAGACCTAACACTATAAAAGGTTAGGTCTATCTATTTTGTGCAAATTATACGTTCAATGTAGCTTGTCCAGGCTTCCAGTTTGCAGGGCATAGACCGCCAGTTTGTAATGCTTGAAGGACACGTAAAGTTTCATCAACGTCACGGCCAATATTGTTGTGGTTCACAACTGAATACTTTAATTCACCTTCAGGATCGATGATGAATAAACCACGAAGTGCGATACCTTCTTCTTCAATTAACACTCCATAATCACGAGCAACCACATGATTTGTATCTGCAGCTAATGGATAGTTTAAATCGCCAAGACCATTTTCTTTACGATCTGTTTTAATCCAAGCTAAATGGGTGTGAATTGTGTCTGTAGAGGCACCAATTACCACTGCATCTAAATCATCAAATTCTTCATAACGATCCGACATCGCTGTAATTTCAGTTGGACAAACAAATGTAAAGTCCATTGGATAAAAGAACAATACTGTCCATTTATCATTTTTGATGTTTTCTTCAAGGCTTACTTTTTTAAATTCTTTGTTCGGCATTACAGCATCCATTTCAAAGCGTGGTGCTTGTTTACCTACCATACGTTCTGGCATTTTAATCCCTCCAAATAATTATTTAATCAGTATTTATAGCAATTCTCAGTTGCTATCCTTTTCACAATTCTCATTATAGGACATATCTTATTTTGAGTCAATATTAAATTATAATTATTTTAATTAAACACTAATTATAATTATAACCTTATTTCCCCTTCATAAGTTTTTCCCTAATCGATTGAGAATAAACGACGATATGTAACAATTTACCTTTTAATTCTCCTTAATTTTATCACATTTGTAAAACAGGACAAAATAATTAGCCTGCTTATTATTAATTAAATTTTATTCTCCAGATGAGTAATATAGCTTGTCATTACACTAACCGCAACATCTAATGCGGCCTCATTCGGAGTTAATTTGGCATGGTGCAAACCGTATGGAGAATCAACGCCAAGCCAAAACATAAGACCAGGAATTTCTTTCAGCATATAACCAAAGTCTTCTCCCGTCATTGCTTCCTTGCACTCAATAACCTTAACTTCTGTTTCTTTTTGAAGATATTTCATGAAATCTCTGGTAACCGATTCAGTATTATATACTTGATGGTACATCGAACCATAATCGATTACTGCTTCACATTCAAAACCTGCCTCTATCCCCTTCACAAGTGCTTCGATGCGATGTTTAACCCTTTTCATCGATTCAGAAGAAAGTGTCCTGATGGTCCCCTCAAGTCTTGCATTTTCTGCAATAATATTTTGAACGGTTCCTCCAGTAATTTTTCCGATGGTAATTACTGCACTATCTAAGGGGTCTACATTCCTTGAAATAACCGTTTGCAATTGATTGACTAGTGTACAGGCTGCGACTACCATATCATTCGTTTCATGCGGTCTGGCAGCGTGTCCTCCCTTGCCTTTTAGATCGATAAACAGTTCAGAAGTATTGGCAAATAACAAGCCTTCCTTAACTGCGACCGTTCCAACAGGATATTCAGGGGCAATATGTAAGGCAAAAATCAAATCCGGTTTCCATTCCATCATTTCTTCAGATTTCAACATCGGCTCTGCCCCGCCGGGTCCTTCTTCCGCTGGTTGAAAAATAAACAAAAGGTTATCTGCAATTGGGTTTTCCGTAAAATAAGTTAATACGCCAAGTGCAATGCTCATATGAAAATCATGACCACAGGCATGCATGTGGTCTGCATGAGAAGATGAAAATTGTAAACCTGTCTCTTCGTTTATTGGAAGTCCGTCGATGTCTGTTCTATAACCAATTGTTTTTTGAGGATTTAAGCCCTGAATCTTTACAAATAACCCAGTTCTCCATTTTTTTATCGTGATACGGTCTTGAGGTAAAGACTTAAGGTAAGATAATAAATAGGCTTGGGTCTTAACCTCCTGAAATCCTAGTTCTGGAATTTGATGGAGGTCACGGCGAATTTTAATCAATGGATTCATTTACAATTCTCCTTTTAAAAAAGAAGCGTGGATAGGCTCCACGCTTTGTTTTTATACTTTTAGAACTATCTAGCTCCAGCGCCCAGCGTCTAGTGGACTTCGCTAAACGGACGCTTCCGCTTTTAAAGTTGACGAAGCTCTTGCATTATTTCAGTTTTTGACTTCGTTTTTTCATCAATATCTTTAATTTTCCTTGCAGGCATCCCTGCCACCACTGTATAAGGGGCTACATCCTGAGTAACTACTGCACCGGCAGCAACAACTGATCCTGTTCCAACTGTGACTCCTTCAAGGACAACAGCATTTGCTCCGATAAGGACATCATCTTCAATGACCACTGGTTTTGCAGAAGGTGGTTCAATTACACCTGCTAAAACAGTTCCAGCTCCTATATGACAATTCTTACCGACAGTTGCTCTGCCACCAAGGACAACACCCATATCAATCATAGATTTTTCCCCAATAACAGCACCAATATTGATAACCGCACCCATCATAATAACGGCATTGTCACCAATTTCTACTTGGTCACGAATAGTAACGCCTGGCTCAATTCTGGCATTAATATACTTTGTGTCTAACAATGGAATTGCTGAATTTCGACGGTCATTTTCAACCACTTTATCTTCAATTTTCGCTTTATGCGCTTCTAATACTTCATTAATTTCAGACCATTCACCAAATAGGACACCAGTATTTCCACTAATAAAGGTTTTTGTATTGCTCCCAAAATCTATTCCTTCTAATTCCCCTTTTAAATAAACCTTAACAGGTGTGGATTTTTTACTATTTTGGATAAAAGAAATAATTTCATTTGCATCCATCATCTTCATAAATTTACCCCCTATGTTGTACTAAAAGATACTTTAACAAACAAAAGAAATGAAAACAAGAAAAACAACCTTATTCTTCTGAAGATTCAGCGATATATTCCTTAATTAACTCGACAAAGGCATTAACTTGCTTTAGTTGAAAGGAAGACTCATAGCCCAAAAGCCATGTATCACGTTGTAAAGGTTCATTATTTTCATCAACAAGGGGTATTTTGAAAATATCCCTGTCAGCTTTTGTTAATGTTATTGCTGGTAAGATCGCGTAACCAATACCATTAAAGGCCATCTGTTTACATGTCTCAATTTGATCTACAACAACCGTTCTCTTGGGTGATGTCTTAAAGTTGCGCATCCACCAATCTTGAATTTCTTGATAATAATTTGAATCACTTTTAAATTGAATGAAGGGGCGGTCAGTATTTAAAACTTGTTCCGGACTGGTAATTTCCCTATCAACTAAATAAAGCGGGTCATTAAATAGATGAACTTTAATTCCCTTCCAATCAGGTGTACCACGGATAATCCCAATATGAACCTGGTCGTCATATAAGCATTTTAATATTTCACTGCTCCAGCCGGTTACTAATGAAATTTTGGCTTGCGGATATCGATCAATAAATTTCTTTAAAACCTGCGGAAGCCAGTTTTGGCCTACAATCGAAGCAACAGCAATTTTCAAAGTGCCTGACACTTCTGATTGAAGTGAATAAATGGTTTCACGCACCTTTTCTTGCTTGGATAGGACTTCATTAACAAATTGAATGACATGTTCACCAGAAGGAGTAAGTGCTAAACCTTTTTGAGATCGAATAAATAACTTTGTTCCCCAATCTTTTTCGATTGTTTGTAATCTCTGCGATAGTGCTGGTTGTGAAACAAATAGTCTTTCTGAAGCCTTTCGCATATTCATCTCTTGAGCCAAAACAGATAATAATTGAAATTCTGATAATGAGGACAAGATATCCCCTCCTTAAAAAAGACTCTGTGAAGGTTACACAGAGCTATCATTCTTTTTCGGTATAAAGAATATTAACAATAAACTAATGATGGCCAAGGCGAGAACGGCATAATATACAGAGTGCAAGGAAAAAGTTAGCCCATTCTGCAAGACACCTCGGACTGATTCAGAGAGCTTTTCTCGCTCAGCTGGTTTTAAGAGCCTATTTACATCCTCTATTGATAAGGAAGGATCTTTCTGGCTTAAATAAAGACTTAAACGATTATTAAGGATCCCCCCCATTAATGCTGCACCCATTGTGTTACCAAGATTTCGCATAAACATATTCGATGCGGTTGCGATACCTCTCTGTTCCCAACCGACTGTACTTTGAATCGAAACAATAAAGGCAGTTGATGTTAGACCCATGCCTAAACCAACCAAAAAAGAACCCACTGCAGCCCATAATGGCCCTGAGGAAGCTGACATCGTCACAAATGTAATGCTGCCAATGATTAACAACAATCCACCGATAATAGATGTTTTACGATAACCCATGGAAATCAGCATCCGTCCAGCTAGTGTCGATGCTATTGGCCAGCCAATTGACATAGATGTCAACGTAAAACCCGCAACAATAGGCGTTTGTTCCATAACACCTTGTACAAATGTAGGCAAAAAGCTCGATATTCCAATTAACATGATACCCGTTGCAAGCGATGTGGTGTTTGCGATGAGTATTGAGCGTTCCTTCCAAATTGAAAAAGGCATTACAGGTTCACTAGCCCGTCCTTCCTGAAGGACGAACCCCAGTAAGGTTAAAGCGCTAAAAGCAAAAAAGCTTAATGACTGCCAAGATCCCCATGCAAAGTGGTTCCCACCTTCTACAAGGATAAACATTAACGAAGAAATAGCTACTGTTAACAGAATAGCTCCAAGGTAATCTATTTCATGTTTTTTCCTTTTGACATTTTCATGTAAGAACAACCATAGTCCAGTTAAAGAAAGAATCCCAAGTGGGATGTTAATCCAAAAAACATAATGCCAACTTACAAATTGGACAAGTAAACCTCCCACTGCAGGTCCGGTAATCGCTGAAATTCCCCAAACACTGGAAAGGTATCCTTGAACCTTTGCCCTTTCTTCCGATGTATAGATATCACCAATAATGGTTGTCGCAATGGGTGTGACTGCACCTGCACCAAACCCTTGTATTAAACGAAAACAAATTAGCATTTTCATTGAAGTGGCAAATCCACAAAGAATAGAGCCAATTAAAAAGATGATTATTCCAATCGTAAGAATTGGTTTTCGACCAAATAAGTCAGATAATTTTCCATAAATAAGAACGGTGACAGAATTCATTAATAAGTAAGCAGAAAATACCCAGCTATATAGTTTAAACCCGCCCAAATCTGCGACAATTGCAGGCATTGCGGTCGAAACAATCGTTGCTTCAATCGCACCCATAAACATAGCTAACATGACGGCAACTAAAACTAGTGTCTTTTTCGTTTGCCGTTTTTGGAGCTTTCCTTTAGATATGTCCTCAGTAGAGCTACTCATATTCACACCTCTAACTTTAAAAAAATCAAGCCCCCTTCACGGGAGCCTAAATGTGTCATTTTCCATTCTTTTTTATTATTTTAGTTAATTGATTTAATAAAGTACTTCTAGGCAAAATTCCTTCAAAGTAACCATCCTCAGTCTCAACACATAGAAATGGCTGGGTAACGAGTAACTCAAGGCATTTTTGAAGGGATGCAGAAATTTTAACTCGTGGAATTGAGCTTTTCATAACCTCTTCCACTCTTTTTTTCTCCAATTGTTCAAATTCAATTCTTTCTAGACCAAGGATAGAATCCATTATAATCGGGGTACTAATTAACCCATGAAGCTTGTAATGAGGGTCCAATACAGGTATAGCAGTGTAACCGCTTTTTGTTAAGACTAATAAGGCATGTTCGAGATTATTGCCGATCTGGACATGGGCTACACGCTCGGATGGTATCATTAGTTCTTTTATCGTTAATTTTAAAAATTCGCCATTAGGAAGACTGATCATTGCCGAAAACTCCTCAAAAATTTGTTTTTCTACAGATACATTCTACCACAGTTCTCGGGTGTCTGTGCTAATTTTGGAAACGTAATAAAAGATACATACAAGCGAAAAATCAGCACCTGTTGAAAATAAAAAGAAAGGAACCCAAAAGGTTCCTTATTGAATCAAATCAAAAATTTCAATTGTAATCATATCAACATTATCAAATTGATATCTTTTCGGTTTTTCCTTTTCATTGTATACTTCTAATTCAAATGTCTCCGTTTTCGGATGAAATGTTACTTGACACTTTCTATCACCGTTTACCTCGAAATAGCGTTGTGCTGGTTCACCACTATTTGCTTGTTCCTGAAGATTTTTTAATCTTGTTAATATACCTTGAAGCTGTGACATCGGCTCCGTCTCCTTTCAAACCCAAACAAACATCTACAATTATGTTTCTCAATTGGCACATTTTCTATCCGAGTGGGTTACTCTCATAATTTTCCAACCTATAATTTAATATGCCAATATTAAAAGAATAAAATAACGTTGCCCATTTGTCCAAGTAAAAATAATAAAATAGGGTTTTTTTTTAAAAGCTTCATAAAAAAAAGGTAATTGCTAAAGTAATTGGTCGTGTTGAAACAAATATTGATAGGATATATCAATAAACAAATACTCTTCACCATTCATTGGGAATGAAAACGTACGAATGGTCTCCCCGGTATCAATATCACTATACAAATCAGATAAGATGCCTTTTCGTTCATTTCTCATTTTAATAATATTTTCCAAAAAGTAAGGCCGCCAACTCCAATTTTTTTGAATGTATTCGGATTGGGTAATCCAACCCTCTTTTCCCTTAAAAATATTGGCAGATTTCTGAAAACCGTCCTCATCGCAAACATACATTCGAAAGGCAATCTGATCCAATTCCTTTATAAGATTTTGAAATAGGATTTGATAGGTTGAACTTCTGTTTTTCATCACAATTTCTTGAACCTTGGCTTGAAAAAATTCAGCAGTAGTATATACAGCTTCTAATTTCTTTTTCTCATAAGAGATAAAGTCGTGAAACTTCTCTTTTAAGCGATCTTTTAGAATTTCACGTGAAATGAATTCTGCTGCGGGTGGCTGCAAATAATAACCCTGATAATATCGACCGCCATTTTTCCAAGCAAATTGAAGCTGGTAGCTCATCTCTATATTTTCAAACAAGAGTGTGGCACCTATTTTCCTTGCCAAAAGGGATAAGGTAAATAATACATCGTTAAAATTTATTCCTGTTGAGGTTGACTTTAAAGCCTGCAAGTTAATTTTTAAAATATCTGGTTCAAGTTGTCCAAGCCGTTCAAAATAACTGCTTTCACTATCAATTCTTGCAATCGCTATTTTAATCCCGTAGGTTCGATAATAATGCAATAAGTGATCAAATTGGTCTAAATCTCCAGTATAATTCCGATCAGAAATTTCTAGAACAATTCGATTTAACATAAACCCTTTTTTTTCAAATGCAAGAAGTTCTTGTAAAAAAGGCTCACCATGCCCATACATTAATAAATCAGCATTCCGATTGAGAAATATACTTATATCCTCATCAAGCTTTAGCGCTTTTTCCAGCGCCATTTTGACTATTAACAAATCCACTTCAAATTTATATTCATCAGGAATTTGATCATCCTGAAAAAAGGTCCCTAAACTAATGATGTTCCCTTCTGATTTATATCTCCCCAACACCTCATAAGCAATTACACTTTGTTCATCGGCACTAAAAATCGGTTGAAAATAGGGAAATACATTTTCAAGATCCGATAGTATTTCCAATGCATCCATCCAAGTACCTCCAAAATTTTTTTCTTATTATATCATACCCCGAACGGGGATACTCGTTCTTTTCCAAAAGGATACCATTATAGTGGCTTATAAACAATCATATCCTATCTTTAAGCTGTTCAATAAGGAGGATAAGTTTCTGAAAAAACTTTGCTTATTAGCCTCGATCCTTCCCATGTTTGGATGTAGCCACTTTCACGCGGATACAAATCTTAGCACGGAAAGCAAACAGCCTCTTTCCACGATATCCGTGAAAGAGAATACTCAAAACACATCATCAGTAGACTTAGAAAATAAACGTTTCACCATAAACGAACTAAATAAACAAGTGATTAATGTTAAAAATAAACAAATAAGAAGTGATTCGGTTAATGCTGCCCCAAAAAAGAATTCTGCCATGCTAAATGTCGTATTAATTAGGCAAAATCCTGAACTTAAATACGGCTGCGAAGTCACAAGCCTGGCAATGGTACTAAATTATGCTGGCGTAAAAACAACTAAAATGGATCTTTACCGATCTGTCCGGAAGGATTTAGACCCGCTCATTAAATCCCCAAAGGGTGATATCATACGTTGGGGGAACCCCGCTGATGGATTTGTTGGGGATATGACAGGCAGGAGAGCAGGGTATGCAGTATTTGATCAACCAATGATTGCCTTAATCAACCAAAAGCTCCCTGGAAGAGCTTTTAATTTAACTAACCAGCCCTTTGATCGGGTCTTAGAGCATGTTTCAGCGGGTTATCCAGTAGTTGTATGGACAACCGGGGATTACCGTTTACCAGACCGCCCAGAGGGCTGGTATCACGGGAACCAATACATTAAAACACCGCTTGACTTACATGCCGTCGTCTTAGTTGGATATGATTCAAAATATGTCTATTTAAATGATCCACTCTCTGGTAAAAAACAAGTAAGAGTTGGCAAGCAACAATTTATTTCTTCATGGAAGGCATTAAGAAGCCGTGCCGTTAGCTATAAATAAGAAGAGCAGCCATATTGTTGGCTGCTTTTTTTGAATGTTTTACTTTTTTATGAATAAAAGTTACAAAGGACCTTTTCACTTGCAATCTAGTTAGTTTTTAAAGAAAATACAAAGGGACTCTTCTCATTTGTAGAAGGTTAATAAAAGATAGGCTGGTTGAAAAAATGGCTAATAAACAGACGAGGAGAATTTTTTTAAGACGAACATTTGGTTCATTTCTTACTGTTCTTGGATTAAGTTCGGGTGGCTATCTTTATGCCAATCGAATAGAGCCTTCATTACTCGATATTCAAAAACTTCAAATAAAACATCCACTTATCCCTAACAGCTTTGATGGAATAAAAATAATTCAATTTAGTGATACCCACCTTGGTTTTCAATATAACCTTCATCAATTTAATAAATTAGTTGAAAAAATTAATCTTCTTAAACCAGACATTATCTTATTTACCGGTGATTTAATGGACGAGCCGAATCAATATACAGAAATTAATAAATTGATTCCTATTTTGAAGAAATTACATGCTCCGCTAGGAAAATACTGCATTTTTGGTAATCATGATCATGGTGGTTACGGCTCTGACATTTACAGAAATATCATGGAAACGACAGATTTTACCGTACTTTTGAATGAATCAGCACCCATTAAATTAAAGGATGGAAGTACTATATATCTCCTTGGAATTGATGATGCGATGTTAGGGAAACCTAATTTACCACTGACCCTAAAAAATGTACCAAAAGACACTTTTAAAATATTATTATCTCATGCCCCAGATCTTGCAGAGACCACTTCACAGTATCCAGTCCATTGGCAGCTTAGTGGTCATAGCCATGGAGGGCAAATTAAGATTCCTTTTTTCGGGGCACTTGTGACTCCGCCTTTTGCCCAAATATACCCAGAGGGCCTTTATTCAATTGGCGAGAATAATCCCCTTTCGCTTTATGTCAATCGAGGAATTGGAACAACACGCCTCCCTTTTCGCTTTATGTCTAAACCGGAGTTAAGTATATTTACATTAAAAGCAGAAAAGTAGCATCCAAAAAAATCCTTATCATCAATAGGTAAGGATTTTTTATACAATAAGCATTAAATATTTAATATTTATTTCACTAAAAGATTACTGCTTTATTCCTATTTCTTTAAAAAAAAGGTATAATATAGATGTTTTATATAACTGAAAGGAGAACATATTTTGAATTATGATCAGAAAGGCCCTCTAACAAACCTAAATCTAACCATCGAAAACCTCGCTCAAGCTATCTTTATTGTGAATCGCCATGCGAAAACAGCTCCAAATCCCAAATTATTGTACAAATTAAAACAGGAAACATTAAAAAAATTGATTGAAGAAGGTAAAGCTAAAAAAGTTGGTCTCCATTTCTCTGGAAATCCGCGAAATAGTCAACAGCAGTCGGATGTGTTAGTTGAATGCGGAAGGTATACATTTCATATTCCTCCAACGAAGTCCGATTTTTTAGAACTACCACATTTCGGTAAATTAGATGAACGGGTACGAAATCCAAAGGCAACACTCTCACTAAATTCAGCAAAAGCATTACTTCAGCTATATACCGGAATTTCAGAACTTGATCAAACCCCAGCTAATCATAAAAAAAGCAAAACTTATCAAAAGCCTATTTTCAAAAAATTAGGTGAACGATATTCATGAAGCCAGGATTCCTGGCTTTTTCTTATGGAGTATCCATCCTAATTTGTAACAGTTAGTGATGATTTTGTGAACAACATCACTAACATATAGACTCTTTATTGATACGGAATTACAATAAAATTTGAGAAGATACTTAGTTGAAAAAAATTTAAAAGAGGTGCTTGACCAATGAAAGGAACAGCGATTCTTTTTCAAGAACAAAAGGTTACATTTATTGAAGATGTGGATCATTCCATTTATGAAGAAATTAAAGAGCAATGTGGCTGCGAGGATTGTAACTGCAAGCTAGAAGATAAATTAGTTAATTTCGGTGCTGTGTCACCAGTTTTTTGGCACGAGGACGAGGTTGACTGGGATTATGGTTATTAAAACACTTTAATTTGAAATAAACTCCCCTTCCCTTAAAAACGGTCTGAGTAAAAACTCAGATCGTTTTTTATTCCTCTTTAGTAGTACCTTCGGCTAAAAATAGTCTATAATCATTATATTCATAAAAGGGTAAACTTCAATCGGAAGGATGGACAATTTGGAACAATTAATTAATCAACGTGTAAAAGATATAGAAATCTCGGGAATTAGAAAGTTTTTTAATATGGTATCCCATATTGACGATTTGATTTCGTTTACGATTGGACAACCTGATTTCCCAACCCCGGAGCATGTTAAGAAAGCCGGTATTGCTGCGATTGAACAGAACTTTACTTCCTATACCCATAATGCGGGGACGATTGAATTAAGGGAAGCTGCGTGCAATTTTGTAAAAAAAAAATATGGCTTAAGTTATAAACCTGACTCAGAGGTGATTGTTACTGCAGGTGCAAGCGAGGCAATTGACATTGCTTTTCGGACGATTTTAGTTGAAGGGTCTGAAGTCATATTACCAGGTCCTATTTATCCAGGTTATGAACCGATTATTAAAATGATGGGGGCTACACCTGTACATGTTGATATCCGGGAAAATCAGTTTCGCTTTACTTTAGAAATGATAAAACCTTTTATTACAGAGAAAACCCGTTGCATCGTCCTGCCGTACCCCTCTAATCCGACCGGCGTTAGTCTCTCTGAGTCAGAGCTAAGAGAAATAGCAGAGTATCTTAAAAATAAAGATATCTTTATCCTTGCAGATGAAATATACAGTGAGCTTACCTATGACCAACCGCATAAATCAATTGCTTCCTTTCTAAAAGAACAAACCATCGTCATCAATGGGTTATCCAAATCCCACTCGATGACTGGTTGGAGAATTGGCTTTTTATTTGCACCTGAAGCCATTTCTAAACATATTTTAAAGGTTCATCAATATAATATTTCTTGTGCGACGTCCATTGCCCAGAAAGCAGCCTTTGCGGCAGTTACTAAAGGGATTGATGATGCGCTTGTGATGAAAAAAGAATATCTAAAAAGAAGAGAATTTGTTTACAAACGCTTAACTGCGATGGGACTTGATGCTGTCAAGCCAGACGGAGCGTTTTACTTCTTCGTAAAGATTCCTGAAACCATTCAATTAAATAGTTTTGACTTTGCCCTAAAGCTTGTCCAAGAAACAAAAGTGGCCGTTGTTCCCGGTAGTGCTTTTTCAGACTACGGAGAAGGCTATTTCCGATTATCGTTTGCTTGTTCTATGGAAACTCTCGAAATCGGTTTAAATCGGATGGAACACTACTTAAAGAACTGGATATAACGACATAAAAAACCCTCACCATTTAAGTGAGGGTTTTAATCGATAAAAATTACTGGCCCTTATATTTCCCATTGTTTTTAGGGGCCTTTTCTTTTTTCGCCTTGTCCTTATGGGCCTGATTTGCAGCGTTTGAGCCAAATTCAGTGGCAAATTCTTCGCTTGCTACTGCAGAATCAAAGCCCTTCTTGTTTTTTTGTTTCGCGTCGTTCTTTTTCGTCCGTTTAGCCATTAAAATTCCTCCCATTTCAAGAATTCCTTCATAGTTTCATGAAGATAAGAAGAATTTATTCATTTAATATTTAGCTTTTCCAATATTTATAAAGGGCGTGGGTTCCGCTATTCTCCTCTCCTTTTTCGACTAATTGGTCATACAAAGATTTCGCTAATGAAAGTCCTGGAACTTCCATCTCCATTTTTTCAGCTTCATCTATCGCGATTTTCATATCCTTAATAAAATGTTTTATGTAAAAACCGGGTTCAAAGTTTCCTGCTAACATTCTTGGTGCAAGATTACTTAGGGACCAGCTCCCGGCTGCCCCAGTTGTAATACTTTTCAAGACATTCTCAGGGTCTAACCCGGCTTTTTCTGCATATATAACGGCCTCACAAACACCTATCATATTTGAAGCAATGGCAATTTGATTGCACATTTTTGTATGCTGCCCAGCACCTGGGTTCCCTTGATAAACTACGTTTGTTCCAAGCAATTCTAATATAGGAAGAACTTTGTCAAATGCTTCCCGTTCACAGCCAACCATAATGGAGAGCGTAGCTTCCTTCGCACCTACATCTCCACCTGAAACCGGTGCATCTATTGCTTGAATTCCTTTCTTTTTAGCCTGTTCATAAATTTTAATAGCAAGTGATGGTGCAGAGGTTGTCATATCGATAAGGTAGCTTCCAGATGCCCCATTGTGGATTAAACCATTTTCGCCAAAATATATTTCCTCCACATCCGTCGGATAGCCAACCATAGTAAAAATTACCGATGCTTTTTCAGCTACTTCTTTTGCTGTTGCGGCCCACTCTGCGCCGTTTTCCAATAGGTCTTGTGCCTTTTCCTTCGTTCTTGAATAAACAACTATGGAATAGCCGGCATTGATTAAATGTCCTGCCATGCTCTTACCCATAACACCAATGCCAATAAAGCCAATTACCGTATTTTCTGGAGTAAGCAAAATAATCCTTCCTCTCTTTTAAATATTCATTTATATTTTATCATTAAATTTTGTTACCTGAAAAAATAAGCACAAGAAAGACCGGAACGTCCCAGTCGCTCCGGTCTTCGTGCTCCTTCTCTCCAAAGTTATGCACAAATTTATTTTGCCCTTTTAGAAGAGAACATAATCACTTTTACAACTCTGAAGAAAAGTTTGTTAAATAGGCACGACCGAAAACTTCTTGATTATTAAATACTTCAATCGAGACGGCATTATTCTTTTCAATCATGTTTTTTAGTTCATGAATATGTAAATCTACTTTTAGAGGAAGCGGGTCCATAAAAATATATTTTTCACCTTTTCCTTCAACTTCCAAATATTCTCCATTCTGCACTTGCTCTTCGCCGTAAACTATTTCCCGTTTACCAATTGCTGCTGCTAACTTGTCATCATGAATAGTAACTTTCACTTTATATAATTGTTGACCTGCTAATATTTCACTATTTATTCGAAACCGAAATTGTAGTTCATTATTTTTTGTTAACAAAGCATCAGCATACCGATTGACAATTAATTCATTGGAAAAAAGTAAGCCGCAGCCATTTAATAGCGTGGTTACAGATAGTACCAAGAGCAAAACAGTAATTAATCGAATATTTTTCAGCATTTAATAACACTCCCTTAATATTTTTACCATAGCCAAATTACATCGGTAATAAACGTAAAGAAAGGTTAATATAGGAAAAAATAAATCATTTGTTTTTAGATCGCTTTGACCATCCCTCCGTCTACTAAGAATGAACTGCCTGTCATATAAGAATTAGCATCAGATAAGAGGAAAGCAGCAACATTTGCAAATTCTTCCGGGGTACCGTACCGCTTTAAGGGAATTCCTGCTTGTGATTGTAACGCAATTGTCTCCCTGTCAACACCAAACTTATCAGCGTTCACTTGATCTAAATGACTGATGCGGTCTGTCGCAATTCGTCCAGGCGCAATTGTATTAATCAAAATATTATATTGAGCCAATTCTGAAGCAAGTGTTTTTGCTAGTCCAACTATGCCCGTCCGAAACGTATTCGAGAGAATAAGGCCCGGAATTGGTTCTTTAATTGAAGTAGAGGCAATATTCAAGATTTTACCACCTTGCTCTTTTAAATAAGGCAGTGCCGCCCGAATCATTCGGACGTAAGATAATAAATTCAATTCAAAGGAATTCTGCCAGTCTTCATCACTCAAATCTTCAAACGAACCTGCAGGAGGACCTCCAGCATTATTAACTAGCAAATCAATTGTTTGAAATGTTTCTGCAGTTGCTTTTACCAACCGATTAATGTCATTTATATCTGTTATGTCAGTTTTTTGATAAGCTACTTTTCCTAAACCAATAGATTCAAGCTGACTTGCTTTTTGTCTCAGCTTTTCCTCATCGCGGCCGGAAATCATAACATTGGCTCCTTCTCTAACTAAACGCTCAGCTATTGCAAATCCTAAGCCTTGGCTCGAAGCAACCACCAAAGCTGTTTTACCGGTTAAATTCAATTCCATTAACTTTCCAATCCTCCTTGATAAATAAATATAATTATAGTATACAGGATAACTGAAGGGAATACTTGCCAAAAGTATATAAAAAAAGAGACAGATTTGCTCTGCCTCTTTACCTATACTCTAGCAGTTTTTTTAAAATGTATGTGCAATATCCCTGGCACGGGCAATTGCATTTTCCTTTATTTCTTGCGCCTTGTCCGGCATTGCATTATGACCTTCCACAAACAGTCCCTCTAGTGAAGGAACTCCAAAGAAACTCATCATGACACTGATATAACGGTGTCCCATTTCCATTTCTGCTGCTGGCCCCTCTGAGTAATAACCACCACGGGCTTGAATATGCAATGCCTTTTTATCCGTTAAAAGACCAATTGGGCCCTGTTCAGTGTATTTAAAAGTCTTTCCTGCAACCGCTACAGAGTCAAGGTACGCCTTCATAACGGGTGGAAAAGAGAAATTCCATAAAGGCGTGACAAATACATATTTGTCCGCACTCACAAACTGCTCACTTAACTCATTAAGTCGACCCACCTTTTGTTTTTCTTCCGCAGTTAACTCATCAAAGCCTTGACCAGAACGAAGTTTTCCCCAGCCGCTAAATACGTCTGCATCAATATGAGGTATATTTTCGCTATACAAATCTAGATGTATTACCTCATCACCGGAATTGATTTGTTTATAACTATCAATAAATGCCTTACCCACCGCCATGCTATAGGACTGGGTTTCATTATGAGGATGTGCAGTGATATATAAAACACGTACCATTCAAGCTCCACCTTTCATTTAAGTAAAGACAATATTATTATCAGTTATTATGCCGGAAAATAACCAAAAAGAAAGGATTTGCCAGAAGACAAATCCTTTAAGTACGACGTTTATTCATTTGCATCTAGTGAGTAAGGGTTACGACCAATGTTAATGCGCATTTCATCAGTCAGCTGGAATGGTTCATTAACCAATGCCTCATTGGTTGCTTGACCCAGTTGTGAACTTCCATCAAAATGTACTGGTTTTTGTTCCATAATTCCAATCACCTCCACCATATCAACTTTAGCATGTACAATTCTTCCTAATTACTTACCTATTTTCATCCAGTAATCATACTAAGAGCCTGACCCAAAAATGAGCACTAAGTATTACTTATTATTTTACTCAAAAATCGATAATAAAAAAGAAAATACTGTGAAAAGTCAAAAAAATAATCTATGGCATAGAAAAGACCGACTAATAAATCAGTCGGTCTTTTTTATGGCTTATATTTACTTTGTAGCAGCATTTACTGCATCAATAACCTGAGCAGTGGTTTGCATGTTTAATACTTCTTGAGCAAGCTTCTCCATATCAGATTTTTTCAAATTCCTGATTTGCGAGCGAGCTTTTAATATGGAAGTGGCACTCATTGAAAATTCATCAAGACCAAGTCCTAAAAGAAGTGGAATTGCTGTTTCATCCCCTGCCATTTCCCCACACATACCTGTCCATTTTCCTTCTGCATGTGAAGCATCAATAACCATTTTTACTAAACGTAAAATAGACGGGCTATAGGGCTGATACAAGTAAGAAACACGTTGGTTCATGCGGTCAGCAGCCATCGTATATTGAATCAAATCGTTTGTCCCGATACTAAAGAAGTCCACTTCTTTTGCAAATTGATCCGCTAGGATGGCCGTTGAAGGAATTTCCACCATGATACCAAGTTCAATTTCATCGGAAACCTTTTGTCCTTCAGCAAGAAGCTTTTGCTTTTCTTCTTCAAGAAGCGCCTTTGCAGCACGGAATTCATCTAGGGTTGCGATCATTGGGAACATAATTTTTAAATTCCCATAGATACTAGCACGTAACAGTGCTCTTAGCTGGGTACGGAAAATATCCTGCTCTTCTAAGCATAAACGGATTGCCCGGAAGCCTAAGAACGGGTTCATTTCTTTTGGTAAATCCAAATATGGCAGTTCTTTATCCCCGCCAATGTCCAAGGTACGAACAACAACTGGTTTTCCTGTTAATCCTTCTAAAACGGCTTTGTAGGATTCAAACTGCTCGTCCTCTGTTGGAAGTTGATCTCTTCCCATGTAGAGGAATTCAGTCCTGTATAGGCCTACACCTTCGCCGCCATTTTCAATGACTCCTTTTAAATCCTTAGGAGTACCGATATTGGCGACCAATTCTACATGGTGATTATCACTTGATACAGTTGGTTCATTAACAAGCTTAGCCCATTCAGCCTTTTGAGCTTCATACCCTTCATGCACTTTACGGTATTGCTCAACAAGTTCCGGAGTTGGATTAATATGTACTTCACCTTTTAATCCATCAACAATAACAAGATCCCCATTATTGATTTCCTCAGTAGCTGTCTTTGTTCCAACAACTGCTGGAATTTCCAGAGAACGAGCCATTATTGCTGAATGTGAGGTACGTCCGCCAATATTTGTAGTAAATCCTAAAACAAATTGTCTGTTTAATTGTGCGGTGTCTGACGGGGTTAAGTCCTCAGCCACAATTATCACTTCTTCAGCAATCATGCTTGGATTAACCAATTGAACACCCAACAAATGGGCTAATACACGTTTGGTTACATCGCGAATATCTGCTGCACGTTCCCGCATATATTCATTATCCATTTGTTCAAACATCATAATGAACATATCTGCCGTTTCCTTTAGAGCAGACTCAGCATTCACTTTATCAGACTGAATTTTATATTCAATCGGTGCATTTAATTCAGGGTCACTAAGGACGAGTAAATGTGCTTCAAAAATCGCAGCTTTATCTGCGCCAAGGTCGACTTTAGCCCGGTCTCGAATCGCTTCGAGTTCTGCTTTTGATTTCGACATTGCCTGTCGGAAACGGTCAACCTCTGCATCAGTATCTTCAATTTTTTTTTGTTCAAACGATAAATCCGGTTCGACAAGACGGTATGCTTTTGCAATTGCAATCCCGTTTGATGCAGCTATACCATGTAAAAAAGTCATTATTCTGCCAATCCTTCTTTTTTCAAGGTTTCTTCAAGGCTATTTAATGCATCGTTTGCATCGTTTCCTTCTGCTGAAATGGTAATATCAGCACCTTGGCCCACACCTAGAGACATAACACCCATTATTGACTTTAAGTTAACTTTCTTACCTTTATATTCTAAATGAATTTCAGAATCAAATCGGCTAGCTGTTTGCACTAATAATGTTGCTGGTCTTGCATGTATACCTGTTTCTGCGACTACTTTAAATTGCTTTTCTGCCATGATAATCAAACTCCTTTAATATTTATATAAAAATATAAACTTGCTTCATTAAAAATAAACATTTCTTATCATTTAGTCAACTAAATCAATAATTGGCTAAAGAGTGAAAGTGAAATCTTTTTCGTTTATTTTTTCCAAAAAGAAAACAAACATGTATTGAATTTTCACTCTGATGATAATGTTTTGTTTATACAATTGCTAGAATATCACTTTCGCCTTTTTCAGACAACTGAAAAATCTATTTTATACTACATGTCACAAATATGTCACAAATCTGTCAAAATCAGTCACAAACTTTCACTCACCAAAAAAATCCAAAAAGCTGCCAATTAATTGACAGCCTTTATCATTTCCCTATCCTTACTAGAGAGTTTTCTTTTCATCATCATGGGGCTTAACAGCGTTTTCCAAACTTTCCTCTAGGGATAATAAGTATCTGTTTTTTTCCTCTTCTGTCCAATTGAGTCTATCAGCCATATAAGAAATAACATGATTTTTCCATTTTTGCACAAATTGAATATCAAATAAAAGTAATCCTGTTCTTCTTACAAAAAAGTCAATCGGTGTGGCAGTCATTTCTTCTTCTATTCCATAAATAAGCATTGCTAATAACGAAATCGGCATGCTGTACTTTTCCACATCAGCTTTGTCCCGTTTTACAATTTCAAAAACATCGTCCACGTTTGATCCATACATTCTTGTCAGCTGTTCGGCATCAGCTGTAGGTAAGCCAATTGCCATTCCTTTTGAGATTCGCTCCCTTACAAAGTTGTTAAAATTATTTGAACCGCCAACATTCCCCCCTGAAATCGGTAAATTAACAGTCTGACAGGGCCGATATACTATTCCCTCTTCACTCATCAACCTTTGAGCTACTAAATTGACGATAGTTTCTGCCATTTTACGATATCCGGTTAATTTGCCTCCAGCAATTGTAACCAGACCAGAGGATGATTCCCAGATTTCATCCTTCCGTGAAATATCGGAAGCTACTTTACCTTCTTCGTATATTAGGGGTCTAATCCCAGCCCAGCTAGATTCAATATCCTTTTCACATAGGTTAACTTTAGGAAACATATAATTAATTTGTTTGATTAAATAGCTTCGATCATTTGAACTCATTAAAGGCTGTGTCTTATCTTGGTCATAAAAAGTATCCGTTGTTCCGACATAGGTTTTTCCTGCACGCGGAATGGCAAAAATCATTCTTTCATCTGCTGTATCAAAATAAACAGCTTGTTTTAATGGAAAACGAAATTGGTCAATCACGATATGAACACCTTTTGAAAGTTGCAGCATTTTCCCCTTTTTGGATGTATCAAGATTTCGAATTTCATCAACCCACGGGCCCGTTGCATTGACTATTTTTTTCGCTTTAACTTTATACACCTCATCTGTGATTTGGTCTTGAACAATACAGCCAACAACTAGTTCATTTTCATAGATAAGCTTAATTACCTTTGTATAACTATTTGCAACTGCACCCTCTTGCACGGCTGCCTTTACTACTTCAATTGTCAGCCGTGCATCATCCGTACGGTATTCTACATAATACCCTCCGCCTATTAATCCTGTTTCTTTAATTAGCGGCTCTTTTGCCAGTGTTTCTGAAACAGATAACATCTGCCTCCGTTCATTTTTTTTAACTCCTGCTAAAAAATCATAAATTCGCAGTCCAATGGCTGTGCTAAACTTACCAAAAGTTCCGTCTTTATGAATCGGCAGCAATATCCATTCCGGTGTTGTCACGTGAGGTCCATTTTCATAAACAACGGCCCTTTCCTTTCCTACTTCGGAAACCATGCTTATTTCAAATTGTTTTAAATAACGCAATCCACCATGAACTAATTTCGTTGATCTGCTTGATGTCCCTGCTGCAAAATCCTGCATTTCAACAAGAGCAACTTTCATTCCCCTTGCCTGCGCATCGAGAGCAACCCCTGCGCCTGTGATTCCACCACCGATAATCAAGACATCATAAGTTTCAGTTTGGAGTCTTTCGACTATTTTTTCACGCTCTAAGATAGAAAATTTCATGTTGAATTCCTCCAATGAATATAGAAAGACCACAAATAAATTACCTTATTAGATAATGTATTTATGGTCTTCCTGAAAAATTTCTATCATTTATAAACTTATGCACCAATTAGATTATTTAAAAGCCATTGCAGCCTTTACTGCTTTTTTCCAACCATCATATAAAAGTTCCCTCTTCTCGACTGGCATCTTAGGTTCGAACCTTCGCTCAATCGCCCATTGCCTTGCTATTTCCTCTTGGCTTTCCCAAAAACCAACAGCTAGCCCGGCTAAATAAGCTACACCTAAAGCTGTTGTTTCATTCACAACTGGTCTTTCCACTGGAACACATAAAATATCACTCTGAAATTCCATTAAGAAATTATTACTAACAGCCCCACCATCGACACGAAGTGTTTTGAGTTCTATACCCGAGTCAAATTCCATTGCTGATAAGACATCTTTAGATTGGTAAGCTAATGCTTCAAGCGTTGCACGAACAAAATGTTCCTTTGTCGTTCCTCGCGTTAAACCGAACACTGCACCGCGTACTTCACTATCCCAATAGGGTGTACCTAACCCTACAAATGCCGGGACAACATAAACGCCTTCCGTGGATTCAACTTTGGCAGCATATCCCTCGCTGTCCTTTGCATTCTTCAGGATTCTTAAGCCGTCACGGAGCCATTGAATCGCAGATCCGGCAACAAAGATACTGCCTTCAAGTGCATATTCAACTTTCCCATCTAACCCCCAGCCAATGGTTGTTAGTAAGCCATGCGCAGATTGGACAGCTTTTTCCCCCGTGTTCATAAGCATAAAGCACCCGGTACCATACGTGTTTTTTGCCATACCGGGTTCGAAACAGGCCTGCCCAAACAATGCGGCCTGTTGATCCCCGGCTGCCCCTGCTATCGGTACTTCCCTGCCTAATAAATGATAATCGACTGTATGGGCATAAATCTCCGATGAAGGACGAACTTCCGGGAGCATTGATTTAGGAATATCAAGGATTTCTAATAATTCATCATCCCATTTTAGCTCAAAGATATTAAACATCAACGTACGAGAGGCGTTTGAATAATCGGTGACATGAGCTCTACCTCCGGAAAGTTTCCAAATTAACCAGGTATCGATAGTCCCGAACAGTAATTTCCCCTCTGTCGCATTGTGGCGGGCACCTTCCACATTGTCCAAAATCCACTTCACTTTTGTCCCGGAAAAATAAGCATCAATTAACAAACCTGTTTTTTTGCGAAACAAATCATCATAGCCCTTTTCCTTTAATTCATCACATATACTACTGGTTTGTCTTGATTGCCAAACAATTGCATTGTATATAGGATCTCCCGATTCCTTATCCCAGACTACTGTTGTTTCACGCTGATTGGTAATGCCAATCCCAGCGACTTGTTCTGCTTTTATTCCTGACTCTGTTAAGACTTCAGCAATTACAGATAAAACTGACCCCCATATTTCATTTGCATTATGCTCAACCCAACCAGGATGAGGAAAATATTGGGTAAATTCCTTTTGAGCAACGTGAGCAATCTCTCCATTTTTATTAAATAGAATTGCACGTGAACTGGTGGTACCTTGATCAATTGATAAAATGTATTTTTCCACAGCAATCTCCCCGTTTTAAAAATTAACTTCTTGGTTCTTTTAGGTATTGATACAAAACATCGCCGCCCCTTTGACCTATTCCACGAAAATGCTTAAAATCTTTTCTTTTTACTAAGACTTGACGAAATTCCATAAAATCATCATTTTTAACATAATACTCCGATAGTTCCCCTGTCATTAATTGATTCAAGATTTCTGAAATCATTTCTTCTTTCATCATAATGCACCACCTTTACCTATTTATTTTAACGTTATGGCTTTTCTTACGCCAACTTTCAAAAAAATGAAAGCGCTACCGATTCTTTTGTGGCCCTTTTTCTCATATATTTATAATGTTTATAAAGAATTAACATAATTGTCAAATAAAAGCCTTTACGAATTGAATAAAGTAGTGCAAACTGTTATTTAACTGGATTTTATTTATAGTTTTTGAGGTAAAGGAGAGAGACTAAAATGAGAAAAGCAGAAGTAGGAAATATCATAGAATTCCGTGGTGGTTTGAAGGGGATTGTTGAAAAGGTAAATGAAAATTCTGTCATAGTCGACCTAACATTTATGGACAATTATCGTGATTTAGAATTGGATCAGCGCACAGTTGTCAATCACAAAAACTATAAGGTTGTAAAAGAAAGCGCTTATTAAATTAATAGTATTCTAGAAAAGGCAGTCCCAACATGGCTGCCTTTTCTTTTTTGATTCCTACCCGAATCGTTATTGACCTTTTCCAGTTTCTTTGGATAATTCCTTTAAAGATTTTACTTTTCCATGGGGATTTTGATCTTGCTTCCTTACTGTCCATTCACGTTCTTGTTCACTTTTTGATTTGCTCATTCTTTTCACTCCCTTCCTTATTATTTTTTTCTTTTCTTTCTGTTTTAATCAAACGAATTGCTGAAAGGGGCAATGTAATGATTTCCATTTGAAAAACTTATTTGTTAAAATAAGTTCTATTGTTCCTAAAAGGAGATCATGATAATGAAAAAATTCTTCCAAGACCCTCGCATACTTATTGGTTTACTTATTGCTCACGTTCTTTTATTTTTTTCATTTCAGGATCGAACGATCTTTTGGTATATATTTTCCGGATCCATTTTGGTGTTAATCGCATACTCATCCTTTCAGGAAGATGTCGATGATAAGTTATCAGTTATTCAATTTATCATTTTTGGAGCACTATCAGGTTTCTTATTATATTTCGTTTTTTGGCTTGGCTTATGGGGAATGAAGATCCTTCATCTCCCGTTTGATACGAGTATTAAGAATCTCTATAATTGGTATGCGCCAGCATTATTTTGGCAATACCTAGCTTTAGTTTTGGTAGCAGCACCTGGAGAAGAACTTTTCTGGAGGGGATTTATCCAAACAAGACTGAGTAAGTACTTTAATCCAATTGTAAGTATTTTAACTGGATCAGTCCTGTACGCTTCCGTTCATATTTATTCCGGCTCGTTTTTGTTAGTTCTTGCTGCCTTTATTTCAGGTCTTTTTTGGGGATATCTTTATTTTTTGAAGAAAAGTATGCCACTTGTAATTGTATCTCATATCATCTTTGACCTGATGATATTTATTATATTGCCTTTTAAGTAGAAAAAGCAGTGTGTCCTTTTTAGACACCTGCTTTTCTATTTTCTTACTCTTGGTGTAAATGGTTTCATCCAGAGTAAGATAAAAAAAATCATGCAGATGTACCCAAACAATGGATATAAATAAGATAGAAGCGTACCGTAATTCACAAGACTAATCAGATAAGAAACGGCAAAAATAAGGGTCACCGATAGCATTGTCGGTATGGACAAATATTGCTTTAACTGACGGTCCAGCCCAAAGACATTTCCAATCACAGAGGTGAAAATCTCTCCATAAATTACGAGAACAAAGATCCAATAAAGAAAAGGTGCTAAATTTTTCATGACAATCGCCATCGGAATATTATATAGTTCTAAATTTGGGAGCATGATTAACGTAAAATGACCGGCAATTAATATTACAGTTAAAGCCGCCCCTCCAAGAAACCCTCCCCATTTAATCGTCCAATCATCCTTAACCTCTGTAGCGATCGGTACTAAAACAGCTTGGGCCAGACCCAGATTCAATGCCACATAGGAAAATGGGGCAATGACACTTTTCCAACCATCATCGGCAGGTGGAATAAATAATAATTGATCTAGGAAGTTAGGCATTTGAACAGAAAAGAGCATTAATATTATGCTAAAAGTAATCATTATCGGAACAACAAACGTATTAACAGCAAATAGACCTTTAGTACCAACTATCATGACTAAATAGGATAAAAAAATAGTCAGGAAAACACCGACTGCTTTTGGCAGATTTAACTGTTCCTCAAAAACTGCCCCCGCCCCTGAAAGCATCACTGCACTGACACCCAAAAGCATAAAAATCATAAAGACATTAATGACACGACTTGGCCACTTACCAAACAAGTACTCATTAAACTCTTGATAAGATTTTGCCTCTATAAATGCAGCCATTCTCATTAATTTTGAGCCCAATGCAATAAAGAGATAACCGCTCATTAATATACTAATTAAGCCAAAGAAACCAAACCGCGAAAAAAATTCAACGATTTCTTTTCCCGTGGCGAATCCAGCGCCTACTACTGTCCCTACATAGACCGCCGCAATCTGAAATGCTTGAGTCCAATCCCTCTTCACAACATCATCTCCTTATCATCAATATATGATGATAAGGACAAACAAAGACGAGCTTTTTTCCTTAAATAGAAAGCATTACCATAAGCAAACCACTTGAAAGTCAAAAAAGGTCAGAGTATACTAGCGTCATAAGGTCAAATATAGTCAAAGTCAAACTAATTATTACTTTTCAAGGAGGTTATTCTCTTATGCTTTGTCAACAATGTAATGAACACGATGCAAACATCCAATTTACAATGATTATTAATGGACAGCGTAAGGAAATCAGACTCTGTCATGAATGCTTTACTAAAGAAAAGCAAGCTCTAGGTGCAGGCTTGGGTCCAAATATGAATTCCTTTCCAAGCATTCCATTAGAAAATATATTCATGAATAACAAAAATATTGATAATGATTTTAGCAGTCAGCCTGCACAACAAACTCATAGAAAAACCGAAAAAGGCGGTTTTATTGACCAATTCGGCCGAAATTTAACTCAATTGGCGAAGGCTGGGTTGATAGATCCTGTCATTGGCCGCGATGGAGAAGTAAAGCGTGTCATTGAAATATTAAACCGACGGAATAAGAATAATCCAGTGTTAATTGGTGAACCAGGGGTCGGGAAGACAGCCATTGCAGAAGGACTAGCCCAAAAGATTGCTGAAGGAGATATCCCAGGCAAGTTACGGGGTAAAGAGGTCTATTTGTTAGACGTCGCTTCCCTTGTAGCCAATACTGGCATACGCGGCCAATTTGAGGAAAGAATGAAGCAAGTCATTTCCGAATTACAAGAGCGGAAAAATATCATCCTTTTCATTGATGAAATTCACTTGCTTGTAGGTGCTGGTTCTGCTGAAGGCTCCATGGATGCTGGAAACATTTTAAAGCCTGCCCTAGCTCGTGGAGAACTACAAGTGGTTGGTGCAACCACTTTAAAAGAATATCGCCAAATCGAGAAAGATTCTGCATTAGAACGGCGCTTCCAACCCGTTCATGTATTGGAACCTACTACTGCAGCTGCGATTGATATCTTAAAAGGGATACAAAAGAAGTACGAGGATTACCATGAAGTCGTCTATTCCGATGAAGCAATCCTTGCTTGTGTTCAATTATCTCAGCGCTATATTCAAGACCGCTTTCTACCTGACAAAGCGATTGACTTATTAGATGAAGCAGGTTCGAAATTAAACCTGATCTCGGATTATAGGAGTAATGAACAAATTGAAGTACGCCTGAAAGAAATTGCTGCGGAGAAGGAAGAAGCACTTAAAAATGAACATTATGAAAAGGCGGCATCCCTTCGCGATGAAGAAACAAACCTTGAGAAGTCTTTAAATTTAATTTCAGGCACCGAAAGACCCATTGTCGATGTAGCGCTTATCCAAGAAATCATCGAACAAAAAACAGGGATTCCCGTTGGAAAACTGCAACAAGATGAACAACGAAAAATGAAGACATTAGAAGAGGACCTTAGCCAAAAGGTTATTGGCCAGAAAAAGGCTGTAAAAAAGATAGCTAAAGCGATTAGACGCAGTCGTGCCGGACTAAAATCGAAACAACGCCCAATTGGTACCTTCTTATTTGTTGGACCAACGGGTGTCGGGAAAACAGAGCTAACTAAAACGCTTGCAGAAGAATTATTTGGTTCGAAGGATTCGATGATCCGCCTTGACATGAGTGAATACATGGAAAAGCATAGCATTTCCAAAATAATCGGCTCTCCTCCTGGCTACGTTGGGCATGAAGAGGCAGGGCAGCTGACCGAAAAAGTGCGGAGAAATCCATACAGCATCATTTTATTAGATGAAATTGAAAAGGCTCATCCAGATGTACAGCATCTGTTCCTACAAATTCTTGAAGACGGCCGCCTCACAGACAGCCAAGGCAGGATTGTCAGCTTTAAGGACACCGTTATCATCATGACAAGCAATGCGGGTGTAGGTCACAAAACAGCACATGTCGGCTTTGGTACCAATAATGCCATCGAAGAGGCTAGTATCCTTGATTCTCTCGGCAGCTTCTTTAAGCCGGAATTCTTGAATCGATTCGATAATATTATTGAATTTAATTCTCTCGGCAAAGAACATATCCTCTCTATTGTTGACCTTATGATTAACGAGTTACAAGAGTCATTAACTGAGCAAAATATTGAATTAACGATTAGCAATGAGGCCAAAGAAAAACTTGCAGAGCTTGGGTACCATCCTGCATTCGGTGCACGACCACTACGCCGTGTCATCCAAGAACAACTTGAAGATCAGATTGCTGATATTATTCTAGAAGAGCCTGATGTGAAAAATCTAAACGTCGTTGTTGAAGATAATCAACTGACAGTTATCTCGAATCTAATAACTGTTAAATAACTTAAAAGCGAAGCCTAGGCTTCGCTTTTTTAATTTTATAGATTTTTATCCTCTACAGAGTTTAACCAACCATCAATAACACCCACTACTGACTCTACACACCCCAGTTCAAATGGTGAGATTAAATTGGCTGCCTCAACAAGCTTTGTGAATGACATGCTGCCACCCAGCTTACAAAGCTTCACATAATCTTCCCAAGCTTCTTCTTGATTCTCTCTTGAGCGCTTCCAAAATTGGAAAGCACAAATTTGGGCCAGCGTATAATCAATATAGTAAAACGGTGAATTATAGATATGACCTTGGCGCTGCCAGAAGCCGCCATTCTCTAAATATTCATTACCATCGTAATCTTTATGCGGCAAATATTTTTTCTCAATCTCACGCCATTGAAGCTTTCTCTCTTTTGGGGTAGCTTCTGGATTTTCATAGACCCAATGTTGGAATTCATCAACGGAAACCCCATATGGCAGAAATAATAGTGCATCACTTAAATGTGAAAACTTATATTTATCAGTGTCCTCCTTAAAGAACAGGTCCATCCATGGCCATGTAAAAAATTCCATACTCATCGAATGAATCTCACATGCTTCATAAGTGGGCCACGCATATTCAGGAATCTCAAAATGACGGCTTGAATACACTTGGAAGGCATGACCTGCCTCATGTGTAAGGACATCAATATCCCCGGACGTTCCGTTGAAATTAGAAAAAATGAAAGGAGCTTTGTAATTCTCTATAAAAGTACAGTAACCTCCACCGGCCTTACCCTTCTTGGCGACAAGATCCATCAAATGATTATCTTGCATATATCGAAAAAATGCCCCTGTTTCTTCTGAAAGATCTTCATACATTTTTTGTCCATTTTCAATAATCCATTCCGGATTACCCTTTGGTGTGGCATTTCCTGTTTGGAAATTAAAGCTTTCGTCATAATACTTTAATTTATCCAATCCGATTCTTTCTTGTTGACGACCTTTTAATTTTGTTGCAAACGGAACAATAAATTCCTTCACTTGATTTCGGAAATTAGCGACCATTTCTGCATTATAATCTGTTCTCATCATCCGGTAATAACCAAGTTCAACAAAGTTTTTAAACCCAAGTGATTTGGCAATTTCTGTCCTTACTTTCACCAAGTCATCATAAATCCGATCAAACTCTACTTCATGTTCAACCATAAAACCAAATTTCGCTTCATTGGCTCGCTTTCTCATTTTTCTGTCAGTCGATTGGGCGAATGGTTCTAACTGTGCTAATGTTCTCTCTTCACCTTCAAATTCTATCTTTGCTGAAGCCATTAACTTGGTATATTCCGTTGATAGACGATTTTCCTTTTGAAGTAAGGGCACAATTTCAGGTTTAAAGGTTTTAAGTTGTCCTTCAGCAAGGGCAAATAGCTGACTACCCCATTTTTCTTCTAATTCGGGTCTGAACTTTGAATTTACTAGTACTTGATAGTACTTTGTCACTAACCCTTCCACTTCAGGCTGGATTTCATCAATAAAATCTTGTTCATCTTTATAAAAATCATCATTTGTGTCAATAGAATGACGAATATAACAAAGATTGAACATCGTACCTAAGTCATTTCTTAACTTATTAATCTCATTCATTACGGTGCTTTGCTCTTCTACTGACTTAGCCGTTTTTAGGCTTTCTAGTGACAAATAAAATTTTTCTGTTACTTCTTCTAAATTTGGACGTATGTATGTATAGTTCTCAAATCCCATTGAGACGTCCCCCTTTTAAATTTTTCTAATATTCCAATCTATTCTATTATATACTATCCCCTAACATACCTAACAATAAAAAAAATACGACCTAATGGCCGTATTAGAACTTACCTGCAGGCAAACCTAATTTTTTCAACAAGTCTATTGCTTCCAGTTTTTCAGTTTCAGTCAGTGTTGACATGAGTTTATCGATTTGCTCGGCATGTTCAGGAAAAATATTCTGAATAAACTTTTTCCCGTCTTCCGTTATTTGTGCAAACGTAACCCTGCGGTCTTTCGGACAGGCAATCCTTTTTAACATCCCTTTTTGTTCAAGCTTGTCAACCACGTATGTTATACTGCCACTTGCAAGTAAAATTTTCCCGCCAATTTGCTGCATTGGCTGGTCACCTTTATGATAGAGGAGCTCCAGAACTGCAAATTCAGTTGGATTTAAACCACTTGACTGGATTACTTTATTTACATGT
Organism: Bacillus sp. MM2020_1; assembly: GCA_011250595.1. Lineage (GTDB taxonomy): Bacteria > Bacillota > Bacilli > Bacillales > Cytobacillaceae > Neobacillus. Next base: position 42,190 of record JAANMP010000023.1, read on the forward strand.
TCGTTTATTGCTTTATACGCTCTTGAAAGGACAATAAAAAGCTTTAATGAATTAGCTGTTGAATTATTTTCCATAAAAAACTCATCCTTTTAGGTTTAATTAATGATATTTACTAAGAATGCTATAATAAAAAAATATCTTGATTTCAAGATTATTATAAAAAATAATTGATGATTTGTCAAATCCACCTGAAAAATCATGAATATTTCGTAAACATAGGAATCAAAGCATACTAGAAATTTTCAGAAAATAAATAATAAATCTTTCTTATTTTTATCGTTCGGTAGTAAGATATGGATAGAAAATAATTTAGTCATACGAAAAAGAAGGGATAATTATGAGTTCACAAGCTGTTTTACCTGCTAAAGCACCAAAAACTTCTGAATCAACCATGTTTAAAATTCTCTTTATAATCGGATTGTGCCATTTATTGAATGATGCAATTCAAGCTGTAGTACCAGCTATGTTCCCTATTTTAGAATCTTCAATGGGCTTAAGTTTCACACAGCTTGGAATTATTGCTTTCTCATTAAATATGGTCTCATCAGTCATGCAGCCCGTAGTCGGATATATAACTGATAAAAAACCAATGCCTTATGCCCTGCCGATAGGACTGACCTTCACGTTAATCGGTATTCTTGGATTAGGGTTTGCCTCAAGCTTTGGATTAATTGTCTTATCAGTCCTTTTCATCGGTCTTGGTTCAGCAGTATTTCATCCTGAAGGTTCGCGGGTTGCCTATATGGCTGCAGGCAACCGGAGGGGACTTGCACAGTCGATCTATCAGGTAGGGGGTAACACCGGTCAAGCATTAGCTCCAGTGATTACCGCCTTAATATTGGTTCCATTGGGGCAGATTGGTGCATCCTGGTTCACAATTGTTGCAGCACTGGCAGTCATTTTACTAATTTATATTGCAAATTGGTATAATAATAGGTTGATAGCTTCTCCAAAAATACGCAAGAAAAAGGGGGTCAGCTTAGCTACTAAAGTAACGATATCTAAAGAAGTAAAAAATACCTTGGGGTTAATATTATTATTAATTTTCGCAAGGACATGGTATTCATCCGGGATTACCAATTTTTATACCTTTTATGCGATAAAGGAATATGCCCTTACGATTAAACAGTCACAATTATTCCTGTTTGCTTTTTTACTTTCCGGGGCTGTCGGTACATTTTTTGGAGGTCCACTTTCTGATCGTTTTGGAAAGAAAACAATCATTTCCTTTTCGATGTTAGCAACCATTCCATTTTCAATTTTTATTCCACATGTAACACCAACGCTGGCGTTTATTTTCCTCATATTGACTGGGTTTATTTTAATGACTAGTTTTTCTGTAACGGTAGTATATGCACAGGAATTAGTCCCTGGGAAGATTGGAACGATGTCTGGTTTAACTGTAGGACTAGCGTTTGGAATGGGGGCCATAGGTTCTGTAGGACTTGGATATATTGCAGACTGGATTGGATTACCGTCGATGATTAGATGGCTTGGAGTTCTTCCCTTGTTAGGCCTAATCGCATTTCTTCTTCCAACAGACCAAAAGGTCAGAGAGTGGAATCAACAATCAAAATAAAGGATGGGTATGCCCATCCTCAGGCTGTCGAAAAACTTTCGATAGCCTTTTTATTAATCCACTTTCTTTAACAATTCACTGCGTTAATTTGTTATATCATCTTGTGAACATTGGTTTTCCGACATGTCTGTTGATTGGCGCTCCAGGCACTTCGCTTTCCGCGGGCGTGCCGGGAAGCCTCCTCGTCGCTTCGCTCCTGCGGGGTCTCCCCTGTCCCGTACTCCCGCAGGAGTCTTCGTGCCTTCCGCACCAATCAACAGGGTGTAATATTCATTTAAGACCCTCAACTCATAAAAAAAATTAAGAATAAGCGTTGAAGTCAATGTTTAAGTCAAAAGTGTCGAGGTCAATAAGAATGGTTTATAAAGCCCGGTTCCGTTAAAAAATCACTGACGATAAAGCCTGTTCTCGTAAAAAATCACTGACAAGGTAGATAAGAAGGGGTTATTCTGCGACTTGCCAAAATAATAAAGATTGCAGAACACATATCAAAGCTAGAAAAAGTATGCTGCAATGCTTTAGGTTGTTTACCTCCCTGTTGATTGGAGCGGAGGGCACTCGACTCCTGCGGGATAGAGAGGTCACTGGAGACCCCGCAGTCGCAAAGCGCCGAGGAGGCTCCAGGACCTCCCCGCGGAAAGCGAGTGCCCGGAGCGGAAATCAACAGGCCAATTAGCAGGTACCATCAATTAATAAAAATCGGAAGTTTAGATTCAGACAAAATAAAAAACTGCCGAGAAAATTACCCTTTCTCGACAATCTTTAAAAAGGATGGGAAGAACCCATCCTTTTTAAATTTCCTGTATTTTTTGATATAATTCCTCTTTTTCCTCATCTGTAAGCATTCTTTCTGCCATTGGGAACAAGACGTTTTCCTCTTTAGAAAAATGCTCAGTTAAGATAAAGTAAGCATTTTGAATGAGTTCTGCCGTTTCTTTCTTTTCTTCTGTGGACGCAAGACCACCCTCTGCCTTGGCAAGAAATGCTCCAATATTGGCTTTTGCCTGATCATGTTCATATTCCATAACAGCTATTGGTCCGGAAGTAGTCCCGATATACACGCCCATCATTGGAAAAAGAACGCCTTCTTCTCTTTCTGAATGTGGATCTAAGGCAGCCTTAAATTCTTTTACTTTTATTATTAATGCATCAAGGTTTGTTTCTACATCTATTTCTTGATCAATTTTTTGTGTTAAGTCATACAATCCCTCTAATTGTTCTAATAACGGAGGATGTTCACTTTTTAATTGCTTAAGTCCCTTACTTAATTCAGCTTGGGGCATACCACCAAGAGCACTCATACAGCCACTCATCAACAATCACCTCTATCTCATTCTATTGCTTCAAGTATAAAATCACCCTTTAGTTAATGTAGTGACTTAGGTCACAATTATGTAAAATTATAAAACAGATGAAGAAGTTTTGTCAGTTTCATGAAAACGCTATAATTTTTTTTAAAATTTTAACATTTATCACACAAAAAAAGTTTAAATGTTTCATATAATAGAGATAGAACATATTAGGGAGGGAAAATATATGAAAACCCCAAATTATCACGACTTTTATCAAAAGGCATTAATACCGATTGGTGTAAATGACCTTGTTTCCTTACAGGAATCCGAAGCATTCTACCCAAATTCTCCTTCGACACATTGGCTTATTGCCGTAGAAGGGGTTCAACTCCCGCAACAAAAAATATATTATCATTGGAAAGTAAGTATCTATGCTGCTGATTATGAAGGAGATTTCAATTGGAAAAAACCATATTATTGTTCACCAAATATGGAGTTAATCGATCATGCAAACTCATTTGCAGCTTTACTAGTTAACGCCAGTAAAAACGATAATCTTTCTTCTGTTGCCCTATTAGAGAAAATAAGCTAACCTCCTAAAAATATACCTTCTGCTTCACCTTCTTTTTACCCTCACTTGTGAAATAACCCACATATAGTATTAATTAAGTAATTCTACATAAATTAAGGAGCTGTTTGCACAAATCGCAAACAGCTCCTTTTCTTCTAGATAAGTATAAGTTTTGAATTTAGATAACTATCTAGCTACAGCGCCTAGGGGCTCGGGGTATAAGCCAATCCGTCCTGAAGGTTAAAAAACAACCTTCACGCCGGCTCGACTTATGCCTGTCGCCCCTGAGCAAGGCGCTTTCGCTTTTCTTATGCTAAACGGAAAACAATTCCGTGTCCGCCTTTTGGATATTCCCATTTTATGTTCTGGTACGGACAGCCAATCCGGCAACTTCCGCATTCATGGCAGCCTTCGTAGCCTACCTGCATCCGTGTTCCTTCCCACTTATAAACCTCTGCAGGGCAAAATACTGTACAAATTTTATCGGGACATTTTGTCATGCAAACATCATGATCCAGTACGGTCAAATGAGATTTTGTATCACACTTAAAACGGAGAAGATACTGTTTTTCCTCGATATTTTTCGTTGACATTATTTCACCGCCTTCCAAGCTCGATAGATATCTTGCAACACTCGAATGGTTCCTCGTTCAGAAGTCACACTTTTCATGATTTGTTTTTGTTTTTCACGTTTTGGTGTTCCATCAACAGTAAAGAATTTGCTCATCGCTTTATTCATCATTGGAACATATTCATTAAAGTATTGTGGATATTTCTCAAACGTATGGGCAGCATCTTTATATTTCTCTAAATCCTTCATTATGAAACTACTATTAAGCGCTTCACGGTAACTATTTAAGCTGGATTCACTAAAGTCCCCACTTTTATGCGCCTTGACTACAGCTTCAGCAGCCATCTTACCAGACGACATCGCCATGTTCGAACCTTCACGATGAATGGCATTAACAAGCTGGGCAGCATCACCGACGACAATCACTCCATTGCCAGCTACTTTAGGTACTGAACGGTAGCCGCCTTCAGGAATAAGATGGGCAAGATACTCCGCAGATTCCCCACCAGCAAGCATTGGCTTGACCATTGGGTGAGTTTTCAAGTAGTCTAACAGCTCATATGGCTTTATTTTTGCTTTGATCATGCTTGATAGCGTTGTACCAACTCCGATATTCAAGCTTTCTTTATTCGTGTAAACAAAAGCAGTTCCAAGATTACCTTTTGTAGAATCACCAAAGATTTCAATTGTACAACCCTGGTTATCTTCCAAATTAAAACGGTCATTTATTTTTTCTTTTGGTAAATTAATAACTTCCATTACTGTCAAAGCTACTTCATCTGGCCGAAATTCTTTATGAAAGCCTAACTGCTTAGAAAGGAGTGAATTAACACCGTCAGCAAGGACCACAACATCAGCATATACCTCTCCATTTGGACGGTCAGTACGTATCCCGACAACCTTGCCATTTTCAACGATACATTCCGTTACTACCGTTTCATTGATAAGAAGTGCCCCAGCTTCAACTGCTTTTTTAGCAAACCATTGGTCAAACTGAGCCCGAAGGACTGTAAAGTTATTATATGGTTCCATTCCCCATTCAAGACCCTTATAACCGAATTGAACGACAGATTCTTTATCCATCATCCAAAAGCGCTGTTCAATGACAGGTCTTTCAAGTGGAGCTTCCTTCCAAAACTCAGGAACTAATTCTTCCATTTGCTTACGGTACAATACCCCGCCCATTACGTTTTTCGCTCCCGGGTATTCTCCTCGTTCAATTAGCAAGACGTTTAGTCCATTTTTTGCACAAGTTAGAGCACATGCACTTCCTGCTGGACCTGCCCCCACGACAATCACATCAAATTTTTCAGACATAACTTATTTCACCGCCTTTTTCAGTTCTAAGCTGCTTAAATTGTTCGATTAATTTTGGTAAGATTTCCATTGCATCTCCAACAATTCCATAAGTAGCAACATCAAAAATTGGTGCATTTGGATCTTTATTAATTGCAATAATAAAATCCGAATTTTTCATGCCTACAACGTGTTGAATAGCTCCGGATAGGGCAACTGCAAAGTAAATTTTGGGTGTAACTGTTTCACCTGTTTGACCAATTTGCAGATGGTGTGGCAGCCAGCCTGCTTCAACCACGTCACGCGTACCACCTACCGTTGCTCCAATGGTTTCCGCAAATTCATAAAGAAGCTGGAAGTTTTGCAAATCCCCCATCCCTTTTCCTCCACATACGATTACATGTGCATCGGCCAAATTAGCTTTTTTTGTTACATCATTCACAATTTGGAGCACTTTTGTGCGCATATCTTCTTCTTGCAATGATATATTCTCTTCGATGATCTTACCTGTTCTTCCAGACACAGGTTCTAATGCCTTCATAACCTTTGGCCTAACGGTAGCCATTTGCGGTCGATGTTTTTTACAAAGGATTGTTGCCATAATATTTCCGCCAAAAGCTGGTCTGCTTGCTTCTAGCAATCTATTATCAATATCCACATCAAGCATTGTAGTATCTGCAGTTAGACCTGTATTTAAATCCGTTGCTACAGCGCTGGCTAAATCTTTACCGTTTGGTGTTGCACCGTAAAGGATAATCTCAGGTTTATATTTTTCAGCGAGCAGCATTACGCCCCTCATATAGGATTCAGTCCGGTAATTTTTTAATACAGGATGGTCGACCATATATACGATATCTGCACCATAAGAAATAATTTTGTTAGCTAATGGTTTGATTTCGTTTCCTAGTAAAAAGCCAGCTAAAGGAACTTGTAATTTATCCGCTAACTTCCTTCCAGCACCAAGTAATTCTAGAGAAACACCTTCGATTTTACCATCGTTTTGTTCGATGAATACCCAGACTCCTCGATAATCGTCTAGATTCATGTAAAATTCCCCCCCATGACAAAAGATTAATCCTTATTATTTAGCTGACTGGATTGTTAATAGGTCCTTCTTTTCCATCAACAGTTCCATTAACTGCTTAACTTGCTCATCAGTAGTACCTTCTAGCCTTTTTCCACCTTCTGGACGTGGTGGTGTAAACATCTTTCCAACAATTGTTGGAGAACCTTTTAGTCCCATTTGTGATCGATCTACATTTTCAAAGTCACTTACTGCCCAAATAATGGGTTCGTAACGTGCCGCCTTAATCATGTTTGTCATTGGCGAATAATCGATATCATTAATTTCTTTTTCAACTGTTAATAAGCAAGGAAGATTGGATTGAATCAATTCATATCCATTGGTTAATTTCCGCTTAATTAGAACCGTATTTTCTTTCTGATTGACTTCAGACACTTCAATTACATTTGTTATTGGCGGGATATCCATTCTTCTTGCAATACCTGGTCCAACTTGTCCAGTATCACCATCGATCGCGTGCTTTCCGCAAATAATCATGTCTACTGGATGCTCATTATTAATTTTTTCTAATGCTTTTGAAAGGGCATAACTAGTGGCCAGTGTATCTGCACCTGCAAAGGCACGGTCAGAAATTAAATATCCTCTATCGGCACCTATTTCTACACTCTTCCTAATAATTTCAGTCGCTTGCGGTGGTCCCATTGATAAGACAGAGATGGTCCCCCCTGTTTTTTCCCTGATTTTTACGGCCTCCTGAACTGCATGAGCATCGTAAGGGTTCAAGATGGCTGGTGCACTGCGACGGTCGAGTGTGTTAGTTTTTGGATTAATTTTAATAATTTTTGTATCGGGTACTTGTTTGACACATACGACAATATGCATGTAGGACTTTCCCTCCTCCATATGATCTAAGATTATTGAAAGCGTTTGCTTCCTTATGGTTTAAAAATGCTTTTATTAACGATATATGAATCGCAACACAAGCATAGTACCAAACAATGATAGTTTTCTTTTTTTTCTTTCTCGATTTAACCTAAAACTATTGTTTATTAAACAATCCTTACAAATCACCTTGTGCAGTAGCTAAGAAGTAGTTTTAAAAAAGTTGAAGTTATTACAGATTGTGGTAAGATATGTAGTTAATCGTGATGTAAATTAAAAAAGTAGTACTAATATAACTATAAGAAATATTTAGATATTAACAATGATAAAAATCACAGCTAATGTCTAACTTTGTAGATATTTGACTCGCTTTAATTGGATATGAAAGGAGATGTGTAATGACTGAAGTTTTTTGGGGCAGTGTACTTTCGGCACTATCAACAGGGGCTGGGGCACTAATTATTCTATTTATTCATCAATCCATTACACATCGATGGAAGGATGTTTTATTAGCTTTTAGTGCCGGAATTATGATGTCTGCTTCGACGATAGGGTTGATTCCTGAAGCCTTAAAAACTGGGGGATTTTGTCCACTCTTTATAGGTGTTTGTTTAGGAGTATGGGCGCTGACTCTTTTGGAAAAAAATATTCCACATATTGACTTACAGCATAACAAAAAGGGAATTCAATTTGATGAGAAGGCGTTATTAATTATTTCTGCAATTACCCTTCATAACATTCCTGAGGGACTGTCAGTTGGCGTAAGCTACGCATCCGAACAAGGGGATACCGGAAATCTAATCGCTTTAGCGATAGGCTTTCAAAATGCGCCGGAAGGCCTTCTTGTCGCATTATTTTTAATCAATCAGCGAATTAGTAAACTGAAGGCCTTCATTATTGCAACTTTAACTGGAGCCATTGAAATCATTACTTCCTTATTAGGGTATTTTTTAACCACATATGTTCAGGGGCTTGTCCCTTATGGTCTATCTTTTGCGGCTGGAGCCATGTTATTTATTATTTATAAAGAATTAATTCCTGAAAGCCACGGAGACGGGAATGAGCGGATATCCACCTATGCATTTATCTTGGGGCTGCTTGTCATGGTGTACATAATAGATATTTTTTCATAACAAGGTACTTTCAAATTATTAGACTAAAATCTTTGGCCAAATCATGATCATTTGTTTAAAAGCAAATTTAATTTCTTCATTTGGCCTGGAGATTTGCTCCATCACTTTTTGATATTTATTTATTAATTCATCAAGCTCCTGGCTGTATTGTATCGTCATCTCATTGGTAAATCCTTGTGTATTGGCACTATTTATCATTAATTCTCTTTTAAGCTTTATTTCCTCAATCATTTCCATTTGGGTATTACTATACTCGCACACAATTATCCTCCTACCTCTTACTATATTACTGTAAACTATTAAAAATTAGACTACTTGATGAATTATGACAAGAATTTATATAAAAGTAAATACAATCGCAAAAGTAGACAAAACAATCTATTTCTTTCGTTTTTCGACAAAATCCTTAAATTTTTTCGTAGTAATCCGACAAAAAATGAGGACTTATCAAAAATAAATTTCGAAATTTCAAAACGAGGTGAAGAACTGTGAAATTAAAAATTTCATGTATACAAATGGATATTGCTTTTGGCAACCCGCAAAAAAACTACCAAACTGTCGAAAGACTTTTTGATAAAACTCACACTGAAAAACCCGATATTATTGTACTGCCTGAACTTTGGACGACAGGATATGATTTGACACGTCTTAATGAAATTGCGGACTTTAAAGCAGCACAAACGATAGAATTCTTGCAAAATGCAGCCCAAAAATATCAGGTACATTTAATTGGCGGCTCTGTTGCCAATCGTGTGGAAAATGGCGTAAAGAATACACTCCTCATCATCAATAAAGATGGCCTGCTTGTGCACCAGTACAGTAAACTACATCTATTTAAACTCATGGATGAGCATGTTTATTTAGAAGCCGGGTCCGAAAAGGGGCTTTTTCAGCTTGATAATTATCAGTTTGCTGGGGCAATCTGTTATGATATTCGTTTTCCAGAGTGGATCCGAGCTCATACATCAGAAGGCGCAGAAGCTCTATTTGTTGTGGCGGAATGGCCAGCGCAGCGTCTGTCGCATTGGAGGGCACTATTGATTGCCAGAGCAATTGAAAATCAATGTTATGTTATCGGCTGTAACCGTTCCGGACAGGACCCAAATAACCAATTTGCCGGGCACTCCTTGATTATTGACCCGTGGGGAGAGGTTATCGCAGAAGCGGGTGAAAGTGAAGAAATTTTATCAGCAGAGATTGAGATGGACTTAGTCAAAGAAGTCCGGAAACAAATTCCTATCTTCGCAGATAGAAGACCTGAATTCTATAAATAAACTTTCAAACAATAGTATTTTGGAAAAGCAATCCAACACGGATGGTTTTTTTGACATGTCTGTTGATTGGCACTCCAGGCACTTCGCTTTCCGCGGGCGTGCCGGGGAGCCTGGAGCGGAAATCAACAGGGCATTTCAGTGAGATATAATAAAAAATTGCTAAGAAAAATACTCTTTCTCGACACTTCGCAAAAAACACTTCCAAGATGGAAGTGCTTTTTGTTTGATATTATCTGCTTCTTATAACATTGGATTTTCGTCTTTCGCTTTGAGACGGCCCCATCTTTTCTCAACTTCTGCTTCGAATTCTTCTAACATTGGTTTGTTTTCTTCTTTTAGAAGGTGTTTGGTTTTACCCATATATTTTAACCATTCAGAAAGTGGAATACGTTTATTCTTTTCTTCAGGATTGTAAGTAATTGTTGTCACACCTTGTTCCACTTCATAAAGTGGGAAGAAGCAAGAATTTACTGCAGCTTCGATAATGGTGGCACCGAAACGGTCATCAGATTTCCAGTTAAGTGGGCATGTGATGAGAAGTTTCCCATAAACTGTTCCGACATTTTGGGCATACCATTGTGCTTTTGCGCCTTTTTTAACTAAGTCCTGCGGGAATGCTTCCGAACCGGTAAACACATAAGGGATATTCGTTGCTGCCATAATTTGGGCTGTATCCTTATGATGGAAAGCCTTACCGCGTTGAGTCTTACCTACACCTGAAGTGCTAGTCATGTGACCCAATGGGGTGGAATAAGACATTTGTGAACCTGTATTCATGTAGCCTTCATTATCATATTCAAGCATAATCAGTTTATGTCCACGAAGAGCAGTACCAATCGCTGAACCCATACCGATGTCCATACCGCCATCACCAGTAATCATAACAAATGTAGCGTCATCTGAAACCTCAATTTCACCGCGGCGTTTTAATTCCATGAACGCTTCAACCGTACCTGAAAGCGTTGCGGCACCGTTTTGGAACAAATTGTGCATCATCGTTTGCTTATGTGATGTGCTTGGATAAGATGTTGTTGTGACATAGGCACAGCCTGTTTGGAATAGAGTAACAATGTCTCCTTCAATCCCTTTAAAGAATAACTCAAGACCAGCAAAAATTCCGCATCCTGGGCAAGCCCCGTGACCTGATGCAATTCGTTTCGGTTTACCAGTTAAGGCACGAAGCGGCGGGATTTTCACCTTTAATTTATTGGTTTCTTCATCCATTTTCACATCAATTAGACCTGTTTTAAATACATCCCCATGCTGTGGTAAAATAACCGGCTTAAGGATTTTTTCAGGATTACCGGGAATATGACCATAGTAATCAAATGGCTTTTCCGCATAGCCTTTTTCCATTGTATCAATTGCCATATCAAAGAAGGCCTGGGCATCACTTGCATAGAAGTCCTTGCCGCCAAGACCGAATACACGACTTAGGACAATTGTTTGGTTGTCTTTGTCATCTTGAAGTGCGGATTTCACTTCATGTGTAAGGTTAGGGCCATTTGCTCCATAAGAATCTGCACGTTCCCCAATTAATAATGATTTTACATTTTTAAGGGCTTCGCGAATTTCTTTTGCAGGGAATGGACGGATAATATTCGGGCTGATTACACCAGCCTTAATTCCTTTTGCACGAAGTTGATCTACTACATCTTTGGCTGATTCAGCAGCAGAGTTTAATAGGAAAAGGGCTACTTCTGCATCTTCCATTTTATATAAATCTAGAACAGGATATTCTCTTCCAGAAAGCTTAGCATATTCCGCTGCTACCTCTTTAAAGACCTCACCTGCATTATACATTGCTTCTGATTGTTGGTAGTGATTGTTAAGGAAATCATCACCACTCATATGTGCACCAATGGTAACTGGTTTTCTTAAATCCCTAACGAAGTTGTAATCTGTAGGACACTCACCAACAAATTGCTGTACAACACTGCGGTCCTTAAAGAATTCCACCCTGCGTTTTTGGTGGGATGTAAAGAATCCATCATAAGCAACAATAACAGGTAAGCGCACTTTTGAGTGTTCGGCAATTTTAAGTGCCATGATATTCAAATCATAAACAGCTTGTGGTGTTTTCGCTGTCAATATTACCCAGCCAGTATTTAATGCATAATAGAGATCCGAATGATCTCCGCGAATATCAAGTGGACCACTGACGGCACGAGTAACGAGATTCATAACCATTGGGAAACGAGTTCCTGATTGTACTGGCATTTGTTCAAGCATATATAAGAATCCATTTGCACTCGTTGCATTGATTACCCGTGCACCTGTAGCTGCAGCACCGTAACAAATACCTGCTGAACCGTGCTCGCCATCGGCAGGAATCAACTTAATATCATGCTCCCCGCGGGTTTTCATTTGATCTAAAAATTGTGCAACCTCAGTGGACGGTGTTATTGGGAAGTACCCCATAATATGATAATTGATTTGTGCGGCAGCCATAGCAGCCATTTCATTTCCTGATTCAAAGGTAGAAACTTGTTCTGCAACACTTTTTGTTGTTAATTTATCTTCATCAAAATCCCTAGCTGTATTTACCAAAACGATACTATCAGCATTTAAGCCGCTGACAACATCAACAGTTCTATATAATGCTTCGTGAAAAACACCAACAATATGTGGTTGTTCAATTGGACTATGATCTCTAATTTCTACATCTGGCTCACAAAAGCGGATGAAGCTCTTTACTGGAGACCCCTTTTTTTCAGACCCATAAGATGAAAAATTAGAGCCTTTCAAACCAAGACTAAAAACTCCAGCCTCTGCTAGCATTTTTCCGGCTAGGTTAGCTCCTAGCCCCCCAATTGATTCAAGACGGATTTCAAAAAATCCTAGTTCATTTTTTTTCGGTAAAATAGACATAAAGTCCCCCCCTAAATTCGTTCAATAAAATACCACGAAATAGACATAAAAATTTAACTTCTTCACAACAACTATTGTAAGACAGCTATTTTTATTTTGCTGTGATAAATGTCAAACATCATGATATTTATTTTGAAACACAAAAAAAGGTTTTCGAATAAGTGTTGCCATATATGATTTTAAAGAGCTTTCATAATTATATAACAGGGTAATCGATGTTGTATAACAGACAAAAAATGGTCTGCATCCAATTTAAGATGCAGACCATTTTATATCATTTATAAATCGTTAATAACAATATACGACGCTTTAACTGGTCCGTGGACTCCAACGACTAGATTCAATTCTATATCCGCAGAGTTACTTGGTCCGGTAATAAAGTTGATACACGAGGCAACATGACCTGTTTTCTTGTGGATCTCCCGCATCTTTTGAGCCGCTTGAGTGATTCGTGGGACTAATGTGCTTTTCGGTATAAGGGCAATATAGGTTGCAGGTAAAAAGCTCACCGTTCTCCCTTTATTCTCATCGCTATACAAAACAACCGTTCCCGATTCAGCAAGTGTCACTTCACTAATAGTAATCCCTACATTAGCCTTCTCCGCTTTTGCGATGTTCGCTTTCCCTTTCAGGTGATCCCATTCGTAAACCTCGATCTTCTGATCAGGCCATACTCTATTAAAGAGTGGGTCTAAGCCCCACTGTGAAAAGCGCTCATCCTTCCAGGTTACAATTGGACCTCCACCATAGCCTGAAACCACTTTGTTAAGAGTAGCTGCTAAATCTTTTTTGTCAGTTACGTGGATATTTGTATGGATTTTCTTACATTGCTCCGTTAATACCTCTAGTAATTCGTCCTGAGTAGCATTTTTGAGCACTTCATATTGGGGCTGGAATTTCCAGGTCGGCCTTTCCACCGAAGAGGAAATTCTCGGGCGTTCCAAACGACTGGCAATTTGATTTAAAAATTTATCCCGATTTTGAATCATCCCTGCCATGATTATTTGCCTCCTTTTTCACGGTTTTTAAACCAATCTCTGAATCGTTCTTTATTTGGTGCTGGAAAATCACGAATATCTGTCCATGCTTTTAACGGACCTGGTCCTTTGGTGATCTTCTCTCCAACAGTAAATGGATTCATTGCAGCAGGTGCCATTTTAGACCCAAGCTTATACATAAGTGGTGATGCTGCCCCTAAACCAAATGCCTTCATTAATAATTTTTCGGATATTGGTGCTTTTCCCTCTTTTTCAACTATGACTTCACGGTGTTTATGAAGAAGGTTATGTAACGGTATTTTTACCGGACATACTTCTGTACAAGCACCACAAAGAGTTGATGCGTAAGGTAGTTCTTTAAATTCATCATATCCCCCTAATAATGGAGACAGGACTGCACCAATTGGACCTGAATAGATAGAGCCGTATGAATGTCCGCCGACATGACGATAAACTGGGCATACATTTATACATGCTGCACAACGAATACATTGAAGGACCGACTGGAACTCGCCGCCAAGAATTTTGGATCTACCATTGTCAACAATGACAAGGTGAAATTCCTCTGGACCATCAACATCCAATGCTTCTTTTGGCCCTGTTAACACTGTAATATAACTAGTTAATTTCTGCCCGACCGCACTTCTAGTTAATAAACTAACTAGGACCTCCATCTCTTCAAAGGTAGGGACAAGTCTTTCCATCCCCATAACAGTAATTTGTGTTTTAGGTAATGCAGTCACTAGGTCAGCATTTCCTTCGTTTGTCACTAAACTGAAAGATCCGGTCTCTGCGACGGCAAAGTTACAGCCTGTTATCCCGATATCCGCTGATAGGTATTCCTTTCGCAACATTTGACGAGCATGCCAGGCTAATTCTTCAGGTTTTGATGTTTTTGTATAACCTAGCTTCTCAGTAAATACGTCACGAATTTGCTCTTTATTTTTATGTAAAGCTGGTACAACAATATGAGAAGGCGGATCGTGATCATCAATTTGTAGAATGTATTCGCCTAAATCCGTCTCAATTACCTCACAGCCTTCTTGCTCCAACATTGCATTTAAGCTGATTTCTTCGGTTACCATCGATTTTGCTTTAACAATTTTCTTTGCTTCCTTCTTTTTTACAACCCCACGAATATACTCATTAGCCTCTTCCTTGGTCTGAGCAAAAAATACATTTCCGCGACGTTTGGCAACATTCTCACTTAATTGCTCCAAGTAATAATCCAAGTTTTCTAGTACATGCTGACGGATTTCTTCCCCATGCGAACGCCATTCTTCCCAGTTGCCTAATTCCTCAGTTGCAACTCGTCTTTTTACGCCCATACCGTCCTGTGCTCCTGCAACGGCGCCACGCATGAAGTCATCATGAATCCCTTTATCAACACGTTCTTTAAATTGATCCGTGCTAATCTTCATTGACATACAATCATTCCTCCACTCTATGAATTTACTAAACTAGTAAAAACAATCATCGGCTATTTAATACCTCAGCAATATGCATCACTTTGATTGGCTTTCCTACTCGATCAATCCGCCCGCCAATATTCATTAAGCATGCCACATCAGCACCAATAAGGTACTCTGCGCCTGTTTCTTCTACATGGCGAACTTTTTCATCGACCATTTGCTCAGAAATTCGAGCCATTTTTACGGCAAAGGTCCCCCCAAATCCACAGCATTGTTCCTTCCCGGGTAATTCTGTGAATTTAAGACCTTTTACATTGTTCAAGAGAATCATCGGAGCTTTTTTAACACCTAATAACCTCGTCATATGACAAGAAGTATGGTAGGTTACACTCCCTTCAAAACGGGCACCAACATCTTCAATTTTCAAAACGTCAACAATAAATTGGGTTAGTTCGAAGGATTTTTCTGCCAATTTTTTTGCCTTAGGTTCCCAAACAGGGTCACCCTTAAATATGTGTTGGTATTCGTGAAACATCGTTATACAAGAGCCTGATGGTGAGACTATGTACTCCGCATCTATAAATGTATCAATCATACGTTTCATCGCTTCTTTTGTTTCTTTTACATAACCACTATTGTATGATGGCTGACCACAACATACTTGGGATTCAGGAAAATCTATTTCACATCCAAGTCTTTCAAGCAGCTCAACCGTTGCTTTTCCTACATTACTTTGAAACATATCTACAATACAGGTTGCAAAAAGTGTTACCTTCATGTCTGTCTTCCTCTCCTAAATATCAAATTTTCATAAGTCATACAGTAAACAGGTCATCAGATGACTTGGTAAAAAAAGAAATAATTTTTATATCATTCATACTACTATAAAATTAGTTCCGATTGAAAGGGTTTGCATAAAAAATATTTAGAAAAAAAAACATGCGTTCCAAAATAATTGGCTGGCATGCTTTTTTAGGAATATATGGATCATTTCGAAAAATCTGCAGATTGAAAATACTTTTGTAGAATTGTCTCAACATTTTCCAAGTGAACAAGCATATATTTGCTCGCTTTTTCTTCATCTTGCTCCTTAATCGCTTCATAAATATCTTTATGTTCTTCATAAAGTTGTTCAACTGTTGTTTGTTTAGAAAAGAGCCAAACCCGTCTTGTTTCTTTCATCGTTTCTCCCATTAATCCGGAAACTTGATTCATCAAGCTAAGCAAAAGAGGGTTTTGCGCTGCATCCGCAAGAGCAAAGTGAAATTGTAAATCTGCCTTTTCACCTAGCGTTTCATCCCCATTGGCATTTTTCATTTCATCTAGTGCCTTCTCCATCCTGGTAAGATGCGGACTTGTCCTTTTTTTAGCTGCTGCTGCTGCTGTACCAACTTCAATAATCTTACGAACCTCTAAAAGTTGTGCGATGTCTTCTTTATTCATTAAGATAGCTGTTGAAAGTGGGAAAGTAATTCGATTTGTTTCAAATTCGTTTACATACGTACCTTCCCCTTGCTTCATTTCAACAAGTCCCATCGCTCTTAATGATGTTAATGCTTCGCGAATCGCTGATCTCCCCACTTGAAAGTTTTCCGCCAACTGTTGTACCGAAGCAAGTTTCTCACCAGGTTTAACTTGGCCCGATCGAATCAATTCATAAATAGCCTCTGCTACTTCTTCATATATTTTTTTTGGTTTAATTTTTTTATATTTCACACAACCAGCCCCTAACAAGCATTTCCTCTTTCAGACACCCTTTTATTATACCGTTTTTTCAAAAAATGCATATACCATCCAACATCAACCCACAAAAAACAGTTTTACACTACCTTACTATGAAAAATACTATAAAATATTAATTTTCAAAAAAAAGATTGTATTTCTACCAAATTGTCACTTATAATTCATTTTAGCACCGTGATACATCTAATCATCAGATGACCTAATCACCATTTGTAAGCGGTTACTAATTTAAGGGAGGGTAGGTATTATTTACTTAGGGGAAAAAACAAAAAAAAAAGCTAATTCGGGGGGATTAAGCTATTATGACATTTACTCAAAATTTTACCGCAGTGGGAGATAATCTCGCACTTTCAGCTGTTGTTGCACTAATTCCAATTATTTACTTTTTCTGGGCTTTAGCAGTCAAACGGATGAAGGGCTATCTAGCCGGAATATCTACACTCGCTATAGCCTTAGTCATTGCAATTTTTGCCTATAAAATGCCGGCAGGGATGGCATTTATGTCCGCATCCCAAGGAGCCGTATATGGTATTCTACCAATTGGCTGGATTATTATAACTTCAGTATTTTTATACAAACTTACAGTAAAAACGGGACAATTTGATATTATTCGAACATCTGTTGTATCCATTACTGAGGACCGCCGTTTACAAGCTCTTTTGGTTGCCTTTTCTTTCGGGGCGTTCCTTGAAGGTGCTGCCGGTTTCGGTGCACCAGTAGCAATATCTGCTGCTCTATTAGTAGGTTTGGGTTTCAATCCTTTATACGCTGCCGGGCTTTGCCTAATTGCAAATACTGCACCTGTAGCATTCGGAGCTATCGGTGCCCCGATTATTGCTATGGAAGGTCCTACCGGAATTGCGGCTACTGAAATCTCCAAGATGGTAGGCCGTCAATTGCCGTTTCTATCTGTCTTTATCCCGTTCTATTTAGTATTTATTATGGCAGGCTGGAAGAAAACGAAAGAAGTAATGCCCGCCATTCTAGTTTCGGGAGTAGCATTTGCTGGTACACAATTTTTTACGTCTAACTTTATGGGACCAGAACTTCCCGATATCTTATCAGCGTTAGTTTCATTATTCGCACTTGCAATCTTCTTGAAATTCTGGAAGCCTAAAACGATTTTCCGTTTCACTTCTGAACAAGAGCTTGCTGCAACCTCAACCGCAAAAACTCTAAAAACCCAAGATGTTAAACATTCAGGAGGGCAAATTTTCAAAGCTTGGTCCCCTTTCCTATTGTTAACAGGAATCATTACTTTATGGGGTATGCCTACTATTAAACTAGCTTTAACCGGGCATTATGAAGGTGCAAATGCAATCTTAAAAGCTCTTAATACCATCGGGCATTCACTAACGTTTATTCCAAATGTCCCACTAATAAATAATAAAATTATCAACACTGCCGGTGCTGCTGTTCCTGCTATTTACAAACTTGAGTTGCTTGGAGCAGCAGGGACCGCGATCTTAATCGCAGCCATCATAACAAAATTCATTGTCGGGATTTCTTGGAAAGATTGGGCAATTACGTTTGGAGAAACCCTTAACGAGTTAAAATATCCAGTTATTACAATTGCTTCTGTTGTTGGTTTTGCTTATGTCACCAATTCCTCTGGTATGAGTACTACTCTTGGAATGACACTTGCAAAAACAGGTTCATCGTTATTTCCGTTTTTCTCACCTTTCCTTGGCTGGCTTGGGGTGTTTATTACTGGTTCTGATACATCTGCAAACTTATTATTCGGTAACCTGCAAAAAATTACAGCAACTTCCGTCGGCATGAATCCAGTGCTTGCCCTTGCAGCTAACTCTTCAGGTGGGGTAACTGGAAAAATGATTTCACCGCAATCTATAGCTGTTGCCTGTGCAGCGGTAGGTTTAGCAGGAAAAGAATCCGATTTATTCCGCTTCACGATTAAACATAGCTTTTTCTTAGTTATTATTGTGGGGATTCTTACCTTCCTACAAAACGGTGTATTGTCTTGGATGATACCTTAATAAAAATATAAAACGAAGGCACATGCTCAAACAGGGCATGTGCCTTTTGTTATGGTTAGTCTTCTAGTCTTTTGTCAAAAATAAGCTATAATAGATAAGGTTCTCATATAAACAAAGGAGTTTTTTTATGAATGTTATTTGTTCCACTTTGAATGCTAAGTTTATTCATACGAACCTAGCGATTCGATATTTAAAGGCTTATGCAGCACCTGAATTTAACATACAAATTAAAGAATATACGATAAAGGATCCCGTCTTAAATATCGTAACAGATCTATATCAATTGAAGCCTGACGTCATTGGATTTAGCTGCTATATCTGGAATATCGAAGAAACCATTAAAGTGGTTAATTTGTTAAAAAAAGTGGATCCATCACTTATTATTGTTCTTGGCGGTCCTGAAGTTACATATGATACCCGTGAATGGATGGAGAAAATCCCTGAGGTTGACTTTATTGTTATTGGTGAAGGAGAACAAACCTTTAAACAACTTCTAGTTGAAATCGAAAAAAATCATAATTTTAACAAGGTACCTGGCATTGCCTTCCGTGATAATGAACAGCTAATTATCACTCCCCAAATGAATAAACTGGATCTTAAGGATATACCGTCCCCTTATCGCTTCCCAGAAGATATCGTTCATTTAGGCAAAAGAGTCACCTATATTGAAACTAGTCGCGGTTGTCCATTTAGCTGCCAATTTTGTTTGTCATCGATTGAAGTAGGTGTCCGTTATTTTGATCGTGAAAAAATTAAAGATGATATACGTTATTTAATGGCACATGGTGCAAAGACGATCAAATTTGTGGACCGAACCTTTAATATTAGCAGGAGCTATGCAATGGAAATGTTCCGTTTCTTGATTGATGAACATCTGCCCGGCACCGTCTTTCAGTTTGAAATTACTGCAGATATTATGCGCCCTGAAGTAATTGAATTTCTAAATCAAGAAGCCCCTAAAGGACTATTCAGATTTGAGATCGGTGTCCAATCAACGAATGACTTTACAAATGAACTTGTGATGCGCAAACAAAATTATTCAAAACTTTCTAGAACTGTTTTAATGGTGAAGGAAGGTAAAAAGATCGATCAGCATCTAGATTTAATTGCTGGTTTACCAGAAGAAGATTACGATTCTTTCCGAAAAACGTTTAATGATGTTTTTGAGCTGCGACCTGAAGAACTGCAGTTAGGGTTTTTAAAAATGCTTCGGGGAACGGGAGTCCGACTTCGTGCTGCTGAACACAAATATGTTTATATGGATCATTCTCCCTATGAAATCTTAAGTAATAACGTTCTCTCATTTGATGATATTGTTCGAATCAAGCAGGTGGAAGACGTATTAGAAAAGTACTGGAATGACCATCGCATGGATGCAACTGTTGAATTCTTAATATCCAATGCTTTTCCATCTCCTTTTGATTTTTTCCAACAGTTTGGTTCCCACTGGGAAAAGCAAGGCTGGTCCAGAATTGGTCATCAACTGGAGGATTTATTCCGCAGACTGTATACCTTTTTGGAACACAAGGGCGTTAACGACCTCAATGTCATTGTTGGCCTAATGAAATATGATTATCTCAAGAACCATAAATATAAACCGAGAAAACCTTGGTGGGAAGCTAGTTTTGATAAGGAAAAGCGAACACAAATTTACAAACAAATTTCCGAACACCCATCTATTTTAGGACAATCGTTTGTTGACCTTGGCCTAGATGAAAAGGAATTATATAAACATACCATGCTTGAGGAAATTTCCTTTGATTTATCACTGTATCAAGCAACAGGACAGATAAATAAACATCCTTCATGTTTATTAACCTATTTTGACCCTATGAATGGGAGAACACTTATATTTTCATTTCTTGAGAACTAACAAAGCCGGCATAGCCGGCTTATTTCTTTTTATTGTTTTTCTTCTCTTTCTGTGACACCTGTAGAGTATCATACAATTTTGTGCCGTTAACATCGCCAAATTCAATGCTGAATTCTTCAGTAGGAATACGTGGTGGGGTTTTACGGCGGTTTTTCATCAGCTTCTTCCCTTTTTCCCTAATTTAGAATTTCGGTTCTGAAACCTTATTGCATTATTATTATCTGTGAATTCCGCTGAAAATTCACTCTCCTGAACATTTTTATGGGGTGTTTTTGTATATTTTTCTACTGCATCAAACTCCGCTTTACGCTTAGCCATTGAAAATCCTCCCTTAAAAATTTATCTTACTACCATAGTTTTAAACAAATATAGAGTAATCATTCCTTTCCTTATTTTTCATTAATAAAATTGTATGACTCGAGGAAAATAAGAAAAAACAGGAGTGATGTGAAATGAAAAAATCGAAAAATACTCAGTTGACAGATCAGGTAAGCATGAATGAAACGATGCCACATCAAATAAATTCGCCCAGCTTTGAAGGTACTGGAATTAAGATGGAGCCTCCTTTTGTGAATAAACATGGTGTTATTATTGGTGATAGTATTTATTCCTCTCCTAATTCCCCATTAGAAACCTGGACAAAGGATACGGACCCTTCAATCATGGCTGGAGATGATTGGGTTCACCCTACAAATGATATCGGCTGGAACACATCCGAAAATCGTGAGTTATTAGAAAAGAAAAAAAAACCGCAGGCCTACCCTTTTATGCATCCTACAAAAGATGTTAGTAAAGGTAGCGATTGATGCATATTAAAATTTTGTACACACTCCGGGGTATCCACTCCGGAGTTTTTTAATACACCTCTAAACAAACATTGATATA
Source organism: Bacillus sp. MM2020_1 (assembly GCA_011250595.1). GTDB lineage: Bacteria > Bacillota > Bacilli > Bacillales > Cytobacillaceae > Neobacillus. The sequence continues at coordinate 63,591 of JAANMP010000023.1, forward strand.
ATAAAGATGAGGATTTTTCGGAGGTGCAAACGTTGTTATTACCTGAGTTAGCAGAAAAAATCGTTAAAGAAGTAAGAAAGTTAATCGGAGAAGATATTATTGTTGTTAACACTGACGGGTATATCATTGCAAGTACAGACATTGAAAGAGTCGGAACCTTTCATGAAGGGGCATTGGTCGCCGCTCAAAAAAAGCGAAAGCTAACTATTACTGATGAAGATCAATTAAAATTAATGGGTGTGAAAGCAGGAATTAATTTACCAATCTTCTTTCAACATGATGTTATTGGAGTTATTGGAATCACCGGTGAACCAAATAAAGTCACTCCATTTGGAGAAGTAATCCGGAAAATGACCGAACTCCTTATTAGTGAAAATTATTATGCCGAGCAGTTTGATTGGCACACCCGAGCGGTAGAATCCTTCGTCATGGATTGGGTTCAAGCGAAAGAGTGGACCGACTCTTTTTTAAGTAATGCTAAGCTTTTATCTATCGATATTGAAGTCAAGAGAGTTGTGGTCCTTATTGAATTTTTAGAATTAACCTCCCCTCTCTCTAGAGATAGTTGGTCTTCCATCTTTAATAGGTTTCAGCAAAATACAAAAGAAGTGGTTGCCAGGTCTGGCAATGAGAGGATCGTTTTACTGATAAATTGCTCAAATGGTCGAAGTCGAGCTAATATTGAAAAGCGGCTAAAGCAATTTTTTCAGTTCTTAACAACTAACTTTGGGATACAAGCGGCTGCTGGAGTTGGGCAAGGATCCGAATCAAAAGAAATCAGCAATTCTTATCGACAAGCAGAAAGATCATTGAAAATTGCCAAGTTAAATAACACGATTACCTTTGATGAAGATTTGACCCTTGAAATGATTTCTGAAGACATCAACCCAAAAACAAAAGCTGATTTTGTAATGAGAACAATTGGACCCCTACTGAAGGAAAAAGAACTCCTGGAAACTTTAAAGGAATTATTTAAGCAAAACCATTCATTAAAAAATACGTCTAATCAATTACATATACATATTAATACCCTTCATTACC
>JAANMP010000024.1 GCA_011250595.1 Bacillus sp. MM2020_1
TATATTACCCTTGAATTATCCTAAAATCAATACGTATTTTCAATTCCACTTAAAAAAGTGTAAAAGATGAAGGTTTATTACATACGACAGCGTTTCGATAAGATTCCCTATATGCTATACTAATCAAACGTTTGGTTGAAACACCTGCAAGTGCTCATCTATAAGAATCTCATCAGCCATATTAGCAAGAAAATGGTCGAGGCCCGCGACAGAATTCCACAGATAAAAACCCACCATTCCGCAGAATTAGATGGGCTTCTCTTTAACCTACATTCTTCTATTCATTTCCCGACTATTCGCCACTACTCTCTAGCTCCAGATCCAAAAGTGAAAGAATGACATTTCATTTTTTCTCTGATTAGTAGCTTCCCTATGTAATTAATCAACTACGGTATTAAAACCGGGCTCGCTACCTCAAGTGTTCCACTATCATAGATTTTTTCACCGTCACCATAGACACTGATTCTTCCTGTCCCCCCGGTTCCGATACTTAGGTCGTCCAACCCTACCTTAAATTTTAACGTAGAGTATTTATTATTAATTTTATAATCTACCCAACTCGTTGCCTCCCTATTACGAGGGGTATACCAGATTAATCCTGTAAGGTATTTCTTACCGTTTATTTCAATAGAATTATTTGTCCAATTACTTGGAAAATTATTAAAATATATATCTCCATCTTCATACCCATCAACTCCATCATAAATATCATAGTAAGTAAGCTTTGTTAAACTAACCTGCCCACTAACAGGCACAAAACCTAAAAACAGATTATTAGCTGACGATAGTGTATATTCACTTTTCCCAGTTAAAGATTGGAGCATATTGCTAATGGATACGTAATTTACTCCTTTATAAGTAATAAATTTTGCACTGCTTTCACGTGTACCATCTAAATAGATCGCACCATTTGGTTCCTGCCCAACTTTTTTCCAAGCGTTAATCATTGGTTAATTTAGTCTTATCAGTTTTTAAAGTAGAATTCTCCTTTGTTAACTTCCCCTTATATACATAGGAAAAAATACCATATACGGGTAATTTATACTAGTCTTTAAATGGAGAGGAATGTTACCATTACACTTAATTTAATACTAATCCTAAATATAGTATAAACTATCAAAACTTTGTCCATCCTTATCATATAAAAGATAGGTTAGGAGACTGGAGAACCTATTAATGACTTTTTTGATAAATAGGGGTGATTTTCAATGAGCACAGAAGAATTAAATAAAATTATTGCAGTTAAAAAAATGGATTTAGAGGAATGTGAGCAAGAACTTAACAGTCGTTATTACCCTTCTATCGTGAGAATAGCAATAATGAATTACATTTCAGTCCTACAGGAACAATTGAAAAATTTTAATCATCCCATCAAGAAATAATTACTAAAAAAAATAGAAGTCCTAGTTAGGGTTGCCCCATGGGGACGGTTCTCACGGCCTATAATTGAAGTTATTAGGACCACCAGAACCGTCCCCATGGTCCTAATATCCGAAAATAGCTACATACTGATTTTGCAAAACAAATCGATTATCTAACCATCCTAAAGTATTCAAAACATACCCTAAAGAATCTGCATTGTATCTTCCGGCAATTTTTTGATACGCCAATAGCTCATACACTTTATTTGATTCAAAATCTACAGGATATAAGCCGCTTAGAGGATTTACAAATCCAGTAATAGGACTTTTCAGTTTGCCGTTTTCATCATATATTTCATTTAAATACTCAGCGCCTTTTGTTGATATGTCTATGATGTACTTTTTATTATTGATCTTGCTGACAACTTCTACTTTGTAATGGTCTTGATAACTAACCACATATTGGTATTGCTCATTATATACATTGAAATCAAATAGTAATTGTGGTGTATTTTCCACAAAGGAATAAATATAATGGTACATGATTCCACCACTGCCACCTGTAGCAATACTTATTAAAATATCATCTACTCCATTGCCAGTAAAATCCCCTAAGAATATAGTAGGATTGTAGCCAGCATTTTCACGAAGTGGAACACTATTTACGCTGCCCGTTCCTCCATCTTGAACGAGCAGAGTAATATTTTGAGTAAATGGACTAGCTGGAGTCTTTATTCCGGTTAAATAGACATGATCAGGTACTCTATCCCCAGTTACATCACCACTTGCAAACGCAACAACACTTGGCTGATTCAAAATTGTCCTAGAATAATAGTTATACATAACATACTCCTTTTCATGAGGACTATCATCATTATTTTCTAACGGCCAATATCAAGCCTTCATTAAGTGATATCTACTCACAAGCATCATAAAATTTATAAGGCAAATTGAATTTATATTTGAATATAATACGCTCCCCGCTCACAAAGTTTCCGAAGTATTTCGTTAATGACACATCAAAATGGAGGGGAAAAATTGAAAGATAACTCTTATCAAAATGTAGAGGTAGACTATTTTAACAGCCAGCTGGTGAGTAGTGATGGTCAGCTGCAATTGAATATTTCTAGTAATACTCCGATATTATTACAAAACGACCAACCCTTCACATTGAATCCTGCAAACCGAAATCTGCTTGTTGTATATGGTCCTGCCACATTTTTTACATATTATTTTTTTCTCTGAAGTAATCTATGAAGTACTTTAATGAAGAAATCTATGGTATTGCTCGGGTCAACGGGAGTACCAAAGGGAGTACCAAAGGGACGGTTCTCATGGCTTTATTTAGGATTGTACCGCCAGAACCGTCCCCATGGTCCACCCATGGTCCATTTTTTCCGAAATCTAACTTTTTGCATTCTTATTATAGGCAACAATATTTTATGATTTTTTTCTCCCTACCCTGTCCTTTTTGCCAACTTTTTTCTATATAGAAGGTGGAAGGCGGTGAGAGACAATGGCACAAGCATTTTTAGAAGTGACGAAGCTTCGCTTGGTGTTTGAAGCGGGCATAGATGGCGAAGGAAAACCCATCCTCAAAGCAAAAACGTTTAGCAATGTCACCAAGTCTGCGACGACAGAACAATTATCGCAAGCTGCACTTGCCTTAGCGGTTCTTTGCAATGACCCGCTAAACAAAGTGGAGCGAAATGACAGCTCCGAGATCCTAGCTTAATAGTTTAGTGGAAATGTGAAGAGAATGGAGGTGATAGAAATGGCAAAAACATTGGAATTGCAATTTACCACGGAAATAGGAAAAACGGCTAGCCTTACCGTTGATAACCCAAAGGAGCCAATTGATGAAGAAGTTGTGAAATTATCGATGGCTCAAATTATTGCATCCCAAGTTTTCACAACTGGCAGCGGCAAGCTTGTCGCTGCAAAAGGAGCAAGAGTGATCGATCGTAATGTAACGGATTACGAGCTTGCCTAATAAGGAAAAGAGGCCGGATTCATGATGAATCCAGCCTCTTTTTAAAAATAATAGAAGGAGGAAGAAAAGTGGAACAGTTGATTCCAATCATCAGCCAGGTGGGATTCCCCATCGTTGTGACACTCTATTTGCTTTACCGAATTGAAGCAAAGCTAGAATTAGTCGTCCAATCAATACAGACACTTCCTGAGCGGATGAGAGAGAGAACTTAAATGAAAGATGCCACCAGCCTCTACTTTCAAGTAGAAACTTGGTGGTTTTTTGTATTTAGAAGAATGAGCTAAAAAAAACAGTTATAAACGTCCAAGAACCGTCCCCCTTGGGCATCAAAGTTTAGCTTTAGTAAATGACTTTTCTTTAACAATTTTATTCACTATTTGATAAATTCCAATTCCTACAACGGCTCCAGCACTATCAATGAAAACATCCTTTACCAGCGGACCTCTACCCGGTACAAAGATTTGGCGAAATTCATCCGAAGCGGCATAAAGGACGCAAATCCCAATAGCTAGAAGCAAGTTCTTACCTTCTGGGATTTCACCTTTTCTCAAAGCGTTTCGTACCAATATAGGTAATGATAGGATATTTATCCATCAAGATAACAAGAAATTTAGAACCAATTATCATAAGTGGAATACTTACAGCAATCCCAGCAATTAATAGACCAATATGACATTATCTTGAAATGAAAACCATGCTGAAATATCAGCATGGTTTTTTTACATCCAATGGGGTCGGTAAGAATCACACTTCATTTTTCGGAAACCCAAGATGATGGAGAAGGAGAGCCGAAAGAAGCGCTCATGATTATGGGTTTTTCTTCTTAATTAAGTATATTTATGAAATCTTTGAAAACAATAACAGCTATAATGTATGTTCGTTGGAGAAGGTGGATAACTATGACTTACCGAGAAGGATTGGAACAAGTTGATAAAGCTACTCAAGAACTAACGGAATCGAATCAATTATACGTTGAAGCAATTATGAATGGTTTATTATTTTCATGGCAATGGTGGATTGCTCTAGGAATGCTAATTGTACCCTGGGTTTTATGGGGGATATTTCGAAACAAGGAAAGCTCAGCTCGTATTTTTTCCGCAGGTTTATTGATGATGGTTCTATCAGAAATCCTAGATACAGTTGGTGTTAGTTTGGGGAAATGGGCTTATCCTGTTAAAGTTATACCAGTAGCAACAATAAATTTTTCCTTTCGCCTCTCTCTTTTACCTGTGCTTTTAATGTTTTTCTTACAATTTAAGCCACAATTTAATTCACTGATAAAAGCTGTGTTGTTCGGTGGATTTGGTGCATATATAGGCTTACCATTATTAGGTATGATCGACTTATATAAAAAAATGGATTGGGCATATACTTATTCATTTTTTATACTAACTATTTTCTATTTATTTGCTCATTGGTATAGTCGAAGAGATACCTTTGAACAAATTTAAAGCTCCACAATAAATTACCACTGAAGAAAGGCGCCCTGAGTAAGGGCGCTTTTGGTTTTTTTATTATTCTCATTTATAATATGTATTGCCGTTATTGTCTGAGGTTTACCATCTTATTCTATTTTTAACAATTCAACCACATGTGTAAACATAAAGCTTTTTGGTAATTTTCGAGCAACTTGAAGCGATAGTGTTCTGGCAAAAAGGAAAGAAGCGTAACAACCAACCACCCCAACATGGCACCAGGATAAGGCGTGACAGGCGCCGGTATTTTTTGAGATAATAGGATTAATAGAAGGGGTGGACGAACGGTGAAGATTGAAATCGATTCAGGAGCTAAGGAATGGATTGCATTGAAAGGTAATGAGCTAACAGTTAAAACAATGGAAGTAAGAGCTTGCTGTGCTCCTGGAGTCCAGGATCTGGTAGCCGTCCCTGGGAAGCCGAAAAAAATAACGAGCTTTCATGAATTTATTATTGATGATGTCTCCATTTATGTACAAAAGAGTATTAGAGGTAGGGAAAAACTCTCGCTCAAATTATCTGGTTTTAGTCTTTTAAAGTCTATTTCCGCAAAGCTTCAATAAGGGTCCTTAGCTTAACAGTTCTATAATTTATTAAAAAAAACAGCACCCATTCGTATGAATGGGTGCTTCATATTTAAGCAACTTCTTTTTCAGATTGTTCCACCAAGACATTTTGTGGTATTTTCCATAGCTTAATCCATTTAGCAATGGAAGTAACCATGATGACAATACCAAGGATCAGCATGACAATGGAAAGGATACCATTTAAGACGTTATAACCAGGGTTAGCTGCATTTAAGTAAACGTTTTTCACCATCCAATATCCTGCTACCATGACCGTTACAAACAAGTAGGCAAGCGGGACTAGGCAGGTCAGCATGTACCAACGTTTTTCTGCGATCTTGAGCACGACTGTCGCACCAATGATGAGACCGATCGACGCCATCAATTGGTTGGATACACCGAATAGCGCCCAAACGGAGCTAATATCACCCGAGAATAGCAGATATCCCCAAACGAAGCAGGCTAACGCACTAGCAAAAATATTGGCTCCGAGTGAATCTGTCCGTTTTAACGGTTTAATGAAGTCACCTAGGAAATCTTGAATAAGGTAACGAGCAACCCGTGTTCCTGAGTCAATCGCCGTTAAGATAAATACTGCCTCAAATAGAATAACAAATTGATAGAAATAGGAAGCTAATTTTGCAAAAAATGGAACAGCAGCGAAAATGTACGTCATCCCAACTGCAAGTGTAACGGCTCCACCGGTTCTTCCTTCAAGGTCCATTCCAACTTCTTTACTAAGTTCATCTAGATGTACCGTTTCCATTCCTAGTGCGGCAAATTTCTCTGGTGTTGAATTGATCGCAAAATAATCGCCAGGTTGTAACGATACAGCGGCAATTAATGCCATAATTGCCACTAAACATTCAACAAGCATGGCGCCAAAGGCAACGCCTTTCACATCACTCCAACGATTAATCATCTTCGGTGTTGTACCAGAGCCTACGAAGGCGTGAAAGCCGGAAATGGCTCCACAAGCAATGGTAATCGAAATAAATGGCCAAACTGGACCCGCTACAACAGGACCCCCGCCATTAAGGAATTCGGTAAATGCCGGGAATTGAACTTCTGGATTTACAATGAATACCCCTATAATTAACGCAGCAAATACACCAATTTTCATAAACGTACTTAAATAATCGCGTGGTGCCAGCAATAACCAAACTGGTAATGCCGCTGCAAAAAAAGCATAGATTGGAAGAATAAGTGCTAATGTGCTTTTTTCAAGGGTTAACATATCGCCAAACCATGTTCCTTGAATATTTGGTCCTAAGATGATCGCCGCCATGATTAACGCAAAGCCAACGATCGTTGCAAGTTTTAAGTTACCAGTCTTTTTATGATACAATCCAACGCCCATTGCAATCGGAATCGTGATTCCAACCGCAAATGTTCCCCATGGGTTTCTTTCAAGTGCGCCAAGAACTACCATGGACAAGCCTGCCATAGTAATGGTGATAATGAATAACATCGCTAAGCCTGTACAAAATCCTGCCACAGGTCCAAGTTCTTCCTTTGCCACTTCTGATAAAGATTTCCCATCTCTACGCATCGATGCAAACAGAACGACCATATCATGAACTGCTCCACCAATAACGGCACCAATCAAGAGCCAAATCAATCCTGGTAAATAACCAAATTGTGCTGCTAGAATCGGGCCCACTAACGGACCTGCTGCTGCAATCGCTGCAAAATGGTGACCAAATACTACCCATTTGTTCGTTGGGACATAGTCTCGTCCATCATCAAATTTCTGAGCAGGAGTCGGTTTTGAATCATTAAGCTTTAAAACCTTTGCTGCCATGAAAGTACCATATAATCGATAAACAATTAAAAGGATACATATTGAAGCAATAACAATTGTAATCGCATTCATTCTTGTCTATTCCCCCTCCACTTTTGTTCCTACTTCATCTATTTTACAAAATGAAAGCGCATTTACTTCATTTTCAGGATAAAATGCACAAATCGAAGGGTGAAACGCAAAAATGAATAAATGAAATACAAAATATTCAAAATTCAAAAACCTAGCAACTGTTTTAATTCCTTTACATAGGTTCGACTAACCGGAACTTTGGAGCCATCCACCATTTGTAAATTATAGGTAGAATTAAACCATGGTTCTATTTCAACAATATGATCTAAGTTGACGATAAAACTACGATGAACACGTAAAAATTTTGCCTTATTTAACTTTTTCTCTAAAACAACGAGTGCATCAGCCACTTTGTATGCTTGATTGTTTGTTATGATGTTGCACTTACCTTCACTAGCCTCTAAATAAAGGATGTCTGCCACAGTTAGTAAAATAATCCGTTCATCCGCAAGGACTGCTATTTTCCCATTACTGTTGTGCTTTATAGAGGACTCAGTCAGGATATTTTTATTTCCAATATTTTTCATTTTCTTAATTTTTTCCAAGGTTTTTTGAATTCGTTCTTCATCAAAGGGTTTTAAAATATAATCGACTGCATCTAATTCAAATGCCTCTAAAGCATACTCATCATATGCGGTAGCGAAGACAATAGCAGGCGTCTCCTCTAGCGTTGCTAATTGCCTTGCTAAGTTCAAGCCATTATCTTCAGCTAATTCAATATCCAAGAAAACAAGGTCTGGTTTTAGCTCTGTAATATCAGCGACGGCATCCTCGATACAATCACCTTCGCCTAGGATTTCCACTTGCTCACTGCGAATAAGCAGGTATTTTAATTCATCTCTCGCTAGTGGTTCATCATCCAATATATAGGCCTTCAACATCTTGATCAAAAACTCCTTTACTATCAAGCGGAATGGTAATGGTAATGATCGCACCATGATCCACTTTACTTTTTAAAGTTAAGCTGGCTTGACCATTGTAAATTCCTTTTAGACGTTCACTTATATTAAATATCGCTGTACCATTTCCTTTTTTAGAATGGACCACTTGCTTACCGAGCAATTCGATCTGGTCACCGGATATTCCTTTTCCATTATCGGCTACAATAATTTGCAAATGATTATTTTTCGAAAAAATGGATATCGTAATTTGCCCTTGAGATTTACTACGAGGAAAACCATAGTGAATAGCATTTTCAACTAAAGGCTGCATGATAAACGGAGGAATCAGTACCTTTTCGAGCTCTGGCTCTATTTGAAAATCTATATGGTATTTGTTAGGAAAACGTGTCTGTTCTAATGATAGATAGGCCCTAACATTTGCTAATTCTTTTTCCAGAGGGATTAGCATCTGCCTGGCTCCTTGAAGGTTGCCACGAAAAAATGAGCTAAGCTCCAATAATAATTTACGGGCTTTATCTGCATCTGTCCGGCAAAGGGCTGAGATGGTATTCATACTATTAAATAAAAAATGCGGATGAATCTGCGCTTGCAAGGCTTTAATTTCGGCATCCTTTAATAGCTTCGTCTGTCTTTCTGCCTCAGCAAGCTCCAACTGTGTCGAAAATAGATTGGCCAGCCCTTCCGCCAATTCCTGCTGAACCTTATCCAGTTTTTCTGGCTCCGCATAGTACATTTTTAAGGTTCCTAAAATTTTGTTTTTTACCTTTAATGGTAGAACAATCGCAGCTTTTAATGGACATTGACTGTGAATACAGGAGATTTCCTCCTTCGATCTTGCAATCGCAATCTTACCGTCTAATAGCACTTTTCTCGTCAACCCGGTCTCAGGTTTTGACATGGGAATGTGATGATCAGAAGCCGCACCGACATGGGCTAAAACTTGTTGGTCACTTGTGATGGCAACTGCATCTGCATCCGTCAGCCTTAACATAATTCCTGAAATTTCTTTACATGAATGGATGCTTAGGCCTTGACGAAAGAAAGGTAAGGTTTGATCCGCAATAAGAAAGGCTTGATTGGTTTGATTAGCACGGGTACGTTCTTCGTCACGCTTAATGATCTGAATAATGAGCATAAAGAGCAAGGTTCCTAAACCATTGCCGAAAATCATCGGCAAGCTAATGAGTTGAACGAGCTCCCAGGCATCATTAAATGGTTTTGCGCCAACAAGAATGAGTATCATCTGAACCGTTTCTAAAGCCATTCCGATGATGACCGCAAATCCAGGCGAAATTTGTTTCCCCTTTTGTTTTCGTTTTTTCCCAAAGTATCCAGCCACGATCCCAGCTAGAATGGTAGAAAGGGCACATGAAAGGGCAGTGAAGCCTCCAAGGGTATAACGATGGATTCCTGCAATGAGCCCGGCACCAATCCCAACAGCTGGTCCCCCTAGTAAACCTCCAATCACAATCCCCATGACTCTTGTATTTGCTAGTGCACTCTCTTGGTTCATTTCAGAAAGCCACTCAGGCCTTCCAATTGTATGATGATAGACTTCAATTCCCGTATAATTACTAATAATGCCAAAGGTACCAAAAAGTAAAATCAGCATAACTTTCTCATTTGGACTGTGCTTGTTTTGAATAACTTGGCGGAAAGATCGCATCTGCGAAAGCAAAAAAGCAACAATGACGATAATTCCAACCTTCTCAAACATCAATGGAGCTAAATTGAACATCTCCCCCCCCCTTTACTTAAGTACTCAAACGCTTTTATTAATATCCTTGTCAAAGCATTCATTCCCTCTACCTCATTATAAGAAATGACAGTCTATTCCGAAAGAGTAATATAGAATTATAATATTCCAGGTATATGAATTCTATTTTATTGAAGCCGTACTTAGTAAATCAAGATATATAAAAGAGTTAGTCCTCAGCGCTATATCGCCATGGAAACCTAACAGAAGGACCCCTCCTTTCATCCTTAATGAAAGAATCGCCCGCATAATTGTCCTGACAGGTCCTGTCTTTTTATGCTTAAAGTAAAGAAACAAAAAAACTACAAGTGAATGTTAACACTTGTAGTTTTTCAATCATGTTATTTTTTATGGAGCACTTTCCTACCATTCTGCAATGCTTCCATCCTTATGGCGCCAAACTGGATTTTTCCAGTTATGGCTGACCTCTGCTTGTTTTCTAACAAATTCTTCATTAATTTCAATCCCTAATCCAGGTCCTTGCGGGATGCTGACATAACCATCTTTATATTCAAATACAGATTTATCGACGATATAATCCAGCAAGTCACTGCCTTGGTTATAATGGATACCTAAACTTTGCTCTTGAATAAAGGCATTATGTGCTGTCGCATCCACTTGAAGACAGGCTGCAAGGGCAATTGGTCCTAATGGACAATGAGGGGCAAGCGCGACATCATACGCTTCAGCCATCGTGGCAATTTTCTTACATTCGGTAATTCCACCAGCATGGGATACGTCTGGCTGAATGATATCAACATATCCATCTGAAAGCACGGATTTAAAATCCCAGCGCGAAAACATCCGCTCCCCCGTTGCAATCGGAATCGATGTATGTTGAGCAATTTCCTTTAAGGCTTCATTATTTTCTGCCAAAACTGGCTCTTCGATAAACATCGGCCTGAACTGTTCCAGTTCCTTGGCAAGAATCTTGGCCATTGGTTTATGAACCCGCCCGTGAAAATCAATCCCAATTCCTACGTACTGTCCGGCAGCTTCACGAACCGCAGCAATTCGTTCCAGAACTTGATCAATTTTTTCATAGGAATCAATATATTGTAATTCTTCGGTTCCATTCATTTTGACAGCAGTAAAGCCAACATCAACTACTCTCTTAGCGGCCTCTCCAACATCAGATGGACGGTCGCCGCCAATCCAAGAATACACTTTAATCGAATCTCTGCAGGCACCGCCTAGCAGCTGATAGACAGGCGCATTAAAGTACTTTCCTTTAATATCCCAGAGGGCCTGGTCAATTCCCGCGATCGCACTCATGATAATCGGGCCGCCACGATAAAATCCCGAACGATACATCATGTTCCAATGATCTTCAATTCGGAGCGGATCCTTGCCAATTAAATATTCCATTAATTCCTCAACACAAGCCTTAACGGTGGCTGCCCTTCCTTCGATGACCGGTTCACCCCAGCCAACAATTCCTTCATCGGTTTCTATTTTTAAAAATAACCAGCGTGGCGGAACTTGAAAAAGCTCATAACTGCGAATTTTCATCTAATACACTCCCTTTAGTATCCTTCTATTCCTACATGTTGTCATTCTGTAAAACTCAAATGAGGACTATTGATTAAAATCTCAGTTGCACCATAAACAAGTGAATATTCTACCTGCTGGTCACAAGCTTCGATGATTTTCCACTTAGTATTCATGTACCCTAATAAATGGGTAAAGGCCATACGTAACGGGTTTGAACCTCCAACAATTACCCAATCGATCTCGTCCATTTCTTCCATCGAACAAGATAGAGCCTGAAGATCATTATAGATAACAGCTCCGGCAAAATAATTTGCCCGCTGATTTTCATCCAGTTCAGAAAATAAACCCAGTAAGCGAATATGATAAAAGCTCCTTGTCAGGCCATGATGTTTTGCTGCTTTATATCCGGATTCAAGCATCTTCTCATCGATGCTTCCAATAAGGCTATAATCTAAGGAATCAGAAAGAATCGTTTCCTTCTGGATAGCCTGCAGGGTTTCCCCGCCTAATGTCGATAAACAATACAACAAATCTTTCTTTTCATCCACTGCCACAAATTTTGTATGAGAGCCAGGAAGAACAATCATTCCGCTGCCCTCTACATCAAACTGTTTTAGCAGGCCAAAGGATTCTACTTCCTCCCCTCGCATCACATCAAAATCATTAATACAGGATACCAAATCCCGAGTCCCAGCAAGGTTGACAGTGTTTTTCATTCCCGGAATAAAAATACAAGGAATATACAGAAACTCTTCAAGCTTGGTTAAGATTGAGTATTTGGCAAAGTCGGAAATTCCTGCGGGACTAGCGACATGAGGAACCTCATAGATTCCTAAATTGGAAGTAATCATCCCTGATGCCACCATATAATTAATATCAGAGGGAGTTAACTGATTTCTAGATAATAATCGCTCGATTCCTTTTTTTAATTGGGATTTTAAGTTATTATTACTGCCTGATATGGCTGTGTCCCTTACACCAATTCGGATTTTTTCAGAATCAATGACTTTGTTTGTTGTTCGATCGTATAGCCTTAGTCTAGAATTGGTCGTTCCAGAATCAATCAGAATTACCTTCATATTCACCACCGCTTTTCTCATCAGTTTAATTTGGTGATTGAACTTTATTGACAATCTCTACAAAGCTAGCTGCCCGTCTTTCAATTTCTGTAAAATCACCTAGTTGTACCAGTTTTTCATCCACGAGCGAACTGCCAATTCCTAATGAACCTGCCCCTGCCTGTAAGTATGAAGCTGCATTCTCTAAGGAGATTCCCCCGACAACCATTGTTTCTACAAACGGTAAAGGTCCCTGTAAGTCAGTCAAATACTTGGGACCAAGCTGTCGAATCGGAAAGATTTTAACCATTTTTGCACCGTATTCATAAGCAGTTAATACCTCAGTCGGGGTCATGACTCCTGGGATAATCGGCACATGATAGCGGTTGGCTGTTTCAATCGTATCCTTTTTCAAGGTGGGGGTTAGAAGGAAGCCTGCCCCAGACATAATCGCCAGTCTAGCAGTCTCAGAATCTAATACAGTCCCCGCCCCAATCAGCACATCTGGGTACATTTCTTTCACTCGTTCAATACCTCTAAGTGCCCCAGGGGTATTCATTGTGATTTCAATCGTACGAATGCCGCCCTGATAAAGACTTCTAACCGTATTTTCTAACCCCTCAGTTGAGTGACTGCGAATAATGGCTACCAGTTTTGCTCTTCTTATTTCCTCTAATGTCGAGGTGCTCATTCTCCTTCATCTCCTATTAGGTATGTGGGTTACCCTTTCACACTTCCTCCCGTAAGCCCAGCAATAATATACTTTTGTGCAAACAATGCCAAAATAAGAACCGGTGCTGTGATGATCACGGAAGCAGCCATCAGACCGCCCCAGTTTATCTCTGAATAAGAGATAAAATTAAAAACAGCTATCGGTAATGTCTTTGTTTTGTCACCAGCCAGAATCAACGAAAACATAAAGTTATTCCAGGAAAAAATAAAGGCTAAGATGGATGATGTTACAATTCCAGGTCCCGAGATTGGAAGCATCACTTTGACAAATGCACCAGGGATGGAACAGCCATCAACACGGGCAGACTCCTCCAGTTCGTGTGGCAGTCCTTCAAAAAATGGGATCATAACCCAGATAATAAACGGCATCGTCACTAGCATATGACTAAGAATAAGGGATGTATATGTATCGATTAATTGCAATTTTGAGAAAATGATAAACCATGGAATAAGGAAAGAAATACCTGGGACAATTCTTGCAACAAGTATTAAAAGCCCAAGCCCCTCCTGCTTGTATTTTGCAATGGAATAAGCAGCCGGCAATCCTAGGATGAGGCCAAAAATCGTCGCTCCTACTCCAACAATAAAGCTGTTCCAAATAAATGATAGAAAAGAATATTCTTTAAATACGCTCAGGTAATTACTAAAGTTAGCGGTAATTTCGAATAGTTTTGATGTATCCAGTATTTGTACTTGCGTTTTAAATGACGCAAGGAGCATCCAAAGGAAAGGCAGTAAAAACAAAAACAGGGATAAGTAGACGCCAACATGAGTAAGGGTGACTTTAATTGAATTTGGTTTTTTTCCACTCATAAGTTAACCCCCGCTCTTTTCCGTAAAAGTATGGTGAAAATACTGATGCTAAGGACAATAATGAAGAATACCATAAGCAAGGCTGATGCCTGGCCAATTTTAAAATATTGAAATCCTAATACATAACCGTAAATATTAATAGTTTGAGATGAAGTACCGGGTCCACCCTGGGTTGTTGCGTAAATAATATCAAACGTCTTTAGTGCATCGATCAATCTTAGCAAAACGGCCGAATAAAGTGTCGGCTTCAATAAAGGAAGTGTAATTTTAGTAAAGGATTGCCAGGTATTTGCTCCATCAATCATCGCAGCCTCATAAGGATCGCTTGGTAGAGATACTAGTCCTGCCAATACGATTAGAGCAATCATTGGTGTCCATTCCCAAACATCAATAAATATTAACGAAGGCATAACAAGATTCTGAGATGTTAACCATTCCTGACCAGGAAGCCCTATTTTTTCTAAGAAAACATTCAAGATTCCGATATTAGGTTCGTAAATAAGAACCCATATTAATCCCACGGCAACAGGTGTCGCAACCATTGGCAAAAGAAACAATGTTTTTACTAGGCCTTTACCGACAATATTTTGATTCATCAAAATGGCCAGCCCAACACCCAATACCGTTTCAACGGTTACTGCCACAATGGTAAAGTAAAACATAAGTTTCAACGATTTAATAAATAGTTCATCATGAAATAAATCGAGATAATTTTGAAAGGCTACCCATAACGGTGGGGTAATATTCGACATACTCCATTCATGAAAACTAAGCCAGAATGTATATCCTACAGGCGCGACCATCATTAGTGCTACAAAGATTACCGCAGGCATGGTAAAAACCCACTTGATGTTGCGATCAATCCAATTTGTCATACTTCTGCTCCTCCTTACCAATGATACTTGCCTTCAAAATAAACGGCCACGGAGAGCATCCAGCAGTCAAACCTAGATTGCTAACCGAAAGCCGTTTCAAATTAGTTTATATCCGTTTTATTTGTTCTCGCTGTCAAGAATCTTTTGGAATTCTCCATCTGCTTTTTTTGCAGCCGCTTTGACGTTTTTCCCTTCAATTCCTGCTAAGATGACATCACCGATTACATCACGTGCAGCTCCAACATTAATAAGAACAGGACGATCGTAAGGGACTGCCTCAGCTTTACCATTTGCTCCAATGGCTTCTGCTAAATCTTTCGGGAATTTTGCTGTTCCTTCTGGAGAGTTCCAGACAGAAATACGTGCACCAGGGTTACCTTCAGCTTGAAGTTTCAGAACCATTTCTTTACTTTCAGCCCATTTAATAAATTCCCATGCCGCATCTTTCTTTTCGGAATTAGCTCCGACACCAAGTGCCCACGAAGTGATGTTATAAGGCTTTGTTCCCGTAGGACCAGCAGGGAATGGAGCAAACCCAACTTTATCTGCTACCTGTGATTTAGCAGCATCAGTTGCATTGGTAAATAAAGATGAAGCATCTGTATAGAACGCTGCTTTTCCTTGGGTGAACACTGCCATCGCTTCCGGCCAGCTCATGTTTAACGTACCTTTAGGACCATATTTATTGAGCATCTTTCCGTAGTAATTAAACGCTTCAATAGCTTCAGGTGATGTTATAGTTGACTTTCCATCCTTCATGAAATCTCCGCCAAAAGCATACAAGTAGCTTGAGAACTGCGTTACTGCAGCCGCACGCTTACCACGGGAAACAAATCCGGAAACTCCTTTTGCTGGATCATTTAATTTCGCTGCTGCTGCTTCAAGTTCTTCAAGTGTTTTCGGAACTTCAATTCCAGCTTTCTCTAAAAGATCCTTACGATAGTATAAAACCTCTGTTTCTGTTACAAGAGGCAATCCATAAAACTTATCTCCATCCTTTACACTTCCAAGGGATGTAGGAATAAAGTCATCTGTGTAACCGCTTTCTTTTCCGACGTAACTGCTCATATCGGCAAAGTATCCACTCTTGTTGTACATTTTTCCATCTTGAAGCGGACGGAACATGACAACATCAATACCCTTTGAGTTAGAAGCAAACTCAACGGATGTTTTTTGTGTCAGTTGATCTTCAAAATAACTATCAATCTTTACCTTGATTCCTGTCTCTTTCTCGAATGCAGGTAATTCTTTTTTAATAGACTCTGTCCATGGATGGTTAGCGGCCACCACGCGAATCTCCTGCACCTTTTTCTCGGATGGCTTAGATGCAGATTTTGTATCTGACCCTCCGCTGCAGCCGACGAGCGCTGAACTAATCCCTACAGCTAAAGCAAGATAACCTGCTGCCTTCTTAAAACTTACGAAACTGCTTTTCATATTCTTCCCCCTGTTCCTAATATAAAGATAATTACAAAAGTTGATAGCGCTATCATTATATGGTAAGAAAATTTGTTACAAATACTACTGTTGAGAAGGACTTAAGCGCTATCAAAATATGTATAAATGGTTTTGGAACCATATAATGACTAAAAAAATTATTCTTTATATCTAGCTATTAATTTGGGCTATCTGTATCCAATACTGCCTGAAATTTTTCCAGCTATATCGAGCAGTCTCCCAATAATCATTTCCTTTTGCTTCAGCATCCGTTCTTTCGGTCCTGCGACACTGATTGCAGCCTCTATGGTTTGGTCTGCCCCATAAACAGGAGCTGCAAGGCAATAGAGTCCTTCTTCATTTTCCTCATCATCAATAGCATAACCCTGTTCAGCAAACCCTTCTAACTGCTGCAACAGTTCTTCCTTATTGGTGATCGTCTTATCCGTGATGGGCTTAAGTTTTAAAGTGTGTAAAATTTCGCTTTTCCTATCCTCCGGTAGAAAGGATAAAAATGCCTTTCCCAAGCCCGTACAATATAGAGGCTTGCTTTTTCCCGGCTCAGCAGTGGTACGTATGGAACGATTACTATTTATTTTTGCTATATACACCAGATCAGATTGCTCTAGAGTGGCCATAAAAACAGTTTCCTGAACCTCTTCCATCAATTCTTTTAGAAAAGGCGATCCTTGCACAGAAAGATCTAAGGAATCCTTAGCCGCAACGCCAAGTTGGATTAATTTTGGGCCAAGCTTATATTTTCTAAAATCATCAACCGTCAGGTAGCTGTTTGTATAGAGCGTCTCAATCAAACCAGATGTACTGCTTTGTGGAAAGGAAAGTATGTTGCTAATTTCTTTAATCGTATATCCATTTGGATGTTGGGCAAGTAAATCGAAAACCCTTAAAACACGTTCAGCTGATTTTACTGACAAATCCTCACCTCCTAAATCACATATGTGATTTAATATCATATACATGATTTATAAATAAAGCATACTATAGGTAACATATACTTGCAATAACTTATTTCAATATTTAGATAAGGACTCAAGGGGCCCAACTATCCTTATTGAAAAAGGGAACCAAGGCAGGCAACTGAATGAGATTTTCCCCCATTCAAATATGCGGCTTTTACTGAGTATCCTCTTGCAAACCTAGTTAACGGAATGAATATGGAAGGTTATCAAAACAATGAAATAGAATTCAACACATCCCCAATTATTATCCAGTAAATGTCGTAAGTTCCGGAAAATGTGTAGTAAGAGTCGGAAAATATGTCATAAGTTCAATAAAATATGTAATAAGTATCTGCTATAAGATGTCACCCATTTTTTTCCAAAAGTCTCGTTGAGAAGATACAAAAAAAAACAGACGACATTTGATAATGTCGTCCATTTTATTTTGAAATCTGTTTATTCTTTTTTAGAAGCGTGTGACAAACTAAATTAGTTTAGATCTTTAGCGCTGCCACTTTTGAATAACCACTATAAACCTTTGTCTTACCAATCAAGCGATAAGCACGTACTTTAATGTAGTATGTCTTTCCTCTAGATAAACCAGTAATTTTGCCTGTAGTAAGTGATACTTCCGCTTTTTTAGCATATACTCCCCTACTACTTGTTGCGACCCATACTTCGTATTTGGTTGCACCAGATACTGCAGTCCAAGTTGCCTTGATGCTGGTAGTTGTTGCTTTTACTAGTTTTAATCCTACAGGTGTTGAAGGTATTGGTTTTGCACTTACTACAACTGACCAACCGCTATACGCTTTTGTTGTGCCAACCAATTTATATGCTCTAACTTTATAGTAATACATATTGTTAGCAGTCAGTCCTGTGTTGCTAAAACTATTTTTCGTTATAGAAGTTATTAAAGAATAGGAACCACCGCTTGATGTTGCTCGGTAAATTTCATATCCAGATGCTCCAGTTACAGCTCCCCAACTAACATTCACACTATTGTATGAAGAAGAACCTGCTTTTACATTAGTTGGATTTGTCGGATTCGCAACCCATTTTGCATATAGGGTTGTATTATTCAATACCTTTTGTGTCGTAAAGCTCCATACATTTACACCAGAAGACTCTTTGTACCAACCAACAAACGTATAACCGGCCCTTGTTGGAGACGCTGGTGTTTGAATAAGGGCATTGTAATTCACTTTTACCGATTTAACAGCACTTCCGCCTTGGCTGTTGAACGTAACTGTATACGAATTGATGATCCACTTCGCATAAAGCGTTGTGTTTGCCGTTATTTTTGCTGCAGCAAAGTTCCATTCTGTTATTAGCGCCCTTTCCTTATACCAACCAGCAAATGTATAACCTACTTTTGTAGGAACAGTTGGTGCTGTGACCAGTGTATCATAGTTCATCTTTTGACTTGATACTTCACTTCCACCATTGCTATCAAACGAGACTGTGTAAGAATTAATGTCCCACTTTGCATACAATGTAATGCCAGTTGCTGGGACTGTGTCGTTCTCAAAATCCCAAGCTGTTGTGTAGGCTGCATCTTTATACCAACCGCCAAATGTGTAACCTACCTTAGTTTGGGCTGTTGGGGCCGTAATCTTTGAATGGTAGTTTGTATTTATGCCAGGTACGGCACTGCCACCCTGACTATCAAAGTCCACGGCATAACTGTTGGTTGTCCATTTTGCATACAACGTTGTGTTGTTTGAGACTGTGTCATTTGCAAAATCCCATTCCGTTGTACAGGCTGCATCCTTGTACCAACCTCCAAATGTGTAACCAACCTTAGTTGGGGCTGTTGGAGCTGTAATTTTTGAATGGTAGTTTGCATATATGCCGGTTACGGCACCGCCACCCTGACTATCAAAATTCACCGTATAATTATTAGTTATCCATTTTGCATACAACGTAATGTTGTTTGCTGAGACAATGTCGTTCACAAAATCCCAGGCCGTTGTGCATGCTGCATCTTTGTACCAACCTCCAAATGTGTAACCTTCCTTAGTTGGTGATGTTGGGGCTGTAATCATTGAATGGTAGTTTGCAAAAATATGATGGCAGGACTTAAATAATATAAGGTAAGGGTTAAAAGTGGCTTCGTATCCAGTTGCTTAAAATGCCCAAGGAGTACCCCCACGATCACCGGAATGGAAAGTGGAACAATCACTTGAAAAAGGGTTGCCATAACGGTAGGAATCATGGAACCGCGCTTCCTCTCTACTCTATTTCTAATCATTTATAAATGTGATTGAGATAATTGTACATTATTCTCTCCCATTTATCAGAAAATTCCTGCAGCACAGTCTGGCCCCTCTGACCAAAAAATACTCAGGAGTGAATGGATACGGAATTAATTTACTGAATTCTATAGATATATGCATCCTCTATATAGCTATACTGAACCTCCCTCTGTGGACAAGAAACTTCTAAAAAATTCTATCTAAAGACAATTTAAAATAATAGGATAAAAATAAGCGGAGGTTTTCCGGTTATATCCAGAATGGAGCCCGTTTTGGGTTAAATAAGGGGAGGATTTCCGACTATGCCAAGCAAAATCTTTCATTTTCACGTATTTTAAGTCAATAGGCGGAATCTCTCCGTCTACTTAAGCCTTTTTTAATAGTAATTACAAATTAAGCGGAATTCTTCTGTCTATTTATCTTTACCAGAAAGTATAGACGAATGAACCGTGCTGGAAAACTAGCATGGTTTTTTTCTGAAATTCTTCAGCTAGTACATGAATCTATCTATTTTTCAGCAAATTCTCCTATCAACCAATCGTTTGATTAAAACAGCTTCATCCCTTGGAACATATACCTTGAACCTGCATGGGGCAAAAATAATTTGTAGAAAAAAAACAAAAAATTAGTAGTTTCCTATCGAAAGGTCACAATGCGACACCCTTTCGACTAAATAACAAAAAGGCTATACTAATCAAACGTTTGGTTGAAACAGTCACAAGGATTGATTTATATTAATTCCTCTTACAAAGGAACCAAAAACATTGTCGAGAGAATTAAATTAATTTCGCAGGAAATACCCCTCTATTCCACAAAATTAGATGAGTTTCTCTTTAACTTACAAAATTTTTATAATCCCCCGCCAACAGGTACCATTCCAGAAAAAGAAATGGGACCAGAGTGATTAGCAAAGGTCCCATTTTCTAAATCCGAATATATAATGTCTACTATTGGGTTTGCAACGCACAAACATCGGGATTAAATATTAGCTACGAGTAGCTTGTAACATTTTATTGGCTATGGTGACAAGTACCGGAATTTAACCCTGTTTTAAATAAAAAAATTTATTCCTATTAATACGGCTTCAATTACAGCAACCGATAGGAGCAAGTTCACTTTCCATACATTTTTTTTCTCAATCTTTGCTATGTCCTCTTTACTAGACATCTCGCGAGCGATTGATTGCAGCATTTCATGACTTTGTTTGCCTTGGTCATGAATTAAGGAACTCACTTCTTCTTGCCTTGTCTCCATCTCGCGTTTCCACTTCTCAGCCTGCTCAGCTTGTTTCTGCATCCAGAACTCAAGCTGATACGTGACTTTGTCAATCAATGCCTCTTCGCGGACAACCAAAATCGATTTTATCGAGTCGGTATGCCTTTGAAACATGTCCTGATACGACTTTTGCAGCTTCTCCAGATGATAATCCATTTGCTGAAGCGCTAAAGCATGCGCAGCCAATTTTTCCTCTGTTTGTGCGAACTGCTCTTTTGTGAGTGTAACAAATGCTTCATTTTGCTCTAAAAATTGTCTATTTCTCTCATCAGACACGGATAACTCCTGTGTAAAAGCGGCAATGGCATCCGCCAAAGATGAAATCGCACCTAGGGCCTTGTCGACTAAATCCTTGTTGCTGCTTGCAACAGCCTTATGCCATTTACTTGTCTTCTCCGTAAACTGCTGTATACTGGATTGCAGCTCTTCATAAACAAATAAAAGCTGTGTTCGTTCTTCCTCCAAAAACTCTTGATTGCTTTGCACGATATCACTGCGGTTTGCTTCCAACAGCCCCTGGACTTCTTGTTTTTGCGTTTCCATTTGACGGAATAGCATGCCAGCCTGTCTTATGACATTTTCCGCTTCCTTTTTGAAATCGTTCGAGTTACTCATCGCTAACTGCAGCATATTACTTTCCAGCAATTTAATTTTCTCTTTAAAATCATCGTAAAAAAGGTCTTCATTTAATTTCTTTAACTCATCGACTGCATTTTCATATTCGCTTTTTGTAGGCAGTTGCGTGGTTGCCATTTCTTCATCGCCTCATCCATTTAATGATTCAATTATTTTTTCACCATCTCGCTGCAGGAGCTGCAAATAGTGCGCTGCGAGCCAGCGTTCTTCTGCCTGACCGTATAGCAAATCTTGCTGAAGCTCATTCTTATACTCCATCCAGTACTTGATAAAATAACCTTGGAGCTGGGAGGCATGCTCACGGTCTTGGTTCCACAATTCGTAGACTTCCTGATAATGGGCATCAAGCTCTGCTTTTAGCTCCTGATACTTAGCTATTTCTTTTTCCAAGTTATTTATTTTTTTTGTAGACACAACCATTAAAGACTCTTTCTCTTTTACTAACCGCTCTTTTTGCTCGATTGCCTCGTTTAGAACGGGGGTTAGAAACATATTATAGTTTACATACATCTGAGTTACCCACCCTTCGGCATAGTCCCGAGTAGTGGTCACGGCCTTTTCATAGGTACCCTTAAGCCAGAAGGCATCAATCTTTTGCTCGATCCTTGGAATGTAGGCGTGGCAGGGTTCCTCAAAAGGAACACCGATACCTAGAATGCTCGCCTCCTGTTTGATTTCCCTAAGCTTAGTCTCAATTTCCTGCTCCACACATTGCTCCAGTTTATCGATATGACTATTAATCATGCTGGCTTTTCTATAATAGGGAGTGAATTCAATTACATCATAGACTAATTTTCTGATCTGTTCAGAATCCGGATCTTGAAATGCAATCCCTTGCATGTATTCCTCATAGATCTGGATTTCTTTTTTCAAATGCCCTACTTGTGATTTCGCAGCTTCTCTTTCGTGTTCCATAATCGCGGTTTGTCTCTCTATTAACTTTTCGTACTTTTCCACTTTTTTCTGATGCTGCTCAAGCTCAAGCTTACTTGCTTCTTCCGCTTCTTTATATAACTTCGTTAAGCGGCTAAAGGACAGTTCATTCACGTCTAGATTTTCCAAGTCCATTTGGAGATTTTGTAAAATTTCATCCATGATATCCTTCATTTTTCCATATAAAACAGGTTCACGTTCCCGAATCACATCCCAGGAATTCCCCACATCAATCGGATAAATTGTTTTCGAAAAATCAAGTTCCATTTTTAACACGCGATTTAATACCTTCGCATAGTCAGAGACTAAGTCGGCCGCAGAGGTGATCGTGCCTTTAAAAATATTTTTGCGAATGTTATCTAACGATAAGGCGCGAGTAGGGATCACCCGGAAATGATCGAGCTGCTCGTACCATGTTTTAATATCTTTTATGACGTATTGGGTAAATGCCGTTAGCTGTGCGGCATCATCTATCAATAAACAGACTTCACTTAAAGGGAGCCAATGCTTAATGCATTGTTTAACGTGCTCTACTTCTTTTAACTCAGCTGATTCCACACCAGGCAAATCGACAATATTCAAATGAACATTTCTTTCTTCAAAGTAATCAAATGGAATCTCCACGACAATAGGCTCCACAGAATAAGATTCCTGAGTTTCCACATTTGCCCGAACCGACTCGAGCGCAGCCTCTAACTGCTCACCGCTCAATCCAGCCTTCACCACATCGTTAGGAAGCCGTACATGAAAATAATGATCTTGTGACCGTTCATAGCGCATCACAGTTACCGTAGAGGATTCTCCTAACTTTCTTTTTCCACGAAGCCATTTTGATAACTGGCTTAGCCTATCTTGTTTGATGCCGAGTAAAGAGAGAATCAAGGTCGTTTTTCCTACTTGGGTTGGGCCATATACGGAAATGGTCAATTCCTTTGTAGAGGCAGCCTCTGTTTTTTCAACATCCAGCCGGACGAAGCGGTTGATGAATTCTTTCTTCGCTTTAAAAGCCCATTCGTAACGGTTTTTATGAAAATTAGTAAACGTATGATTCATTTCTAAACGCCAGCTCCTGCATTTCTCCGCACATATGCTGCAAACGATTCAAACGATGATCAAGTTCGTCCATTAATCCAAAATTTTTATCGGTGCCACGTCTTTGGTGATACGTGTCGATCAGTTTTTCTTCCATTTTATCTAGAATGTTATTAATCGTTGCAATTACTGACTCTTCTTGTGTCGTGGCGAAGGATTTAAAGAGTTCCTTTGAAAGATGACTGCGCTCAAATTTATATTTTTCAATTCGTTCTGATCCTTTACTAATCGCAAGACCGCTTCCAACCGCCCCTACAATCAGCAGTCCAAGTGGTGCTGCAGCAGCAGAAGAGACGCCTAAAGAGGTTAAAATACTGGTCAACGCACCAAATGTATTGAACGTACCATCCAAGGCATCGATTCCAAAAAATAGTGCCGCCCCCTTTACCACGGTGGAGGTGGAAAGAGTCAAATCTTGAAACTCTGAAATCAACCGGTTCGACTTATTCAAAATTTCCTGTTGAACCTTTGGCTCTAGCAGTTCAAACTTATCATTGTCTAATACTAAGCTGGCCGCCACCATCTCCTGAGCAATCCCGACCGCAATAACCGGCAATACTTTCAAATCATTTTTCGTTAAGCGAACAGATAAATCCGTATCAGCCGTATTTATATAGCGATCGATATTGGCTAAGGCTGTTCTAACGACTTCATTAGAATCAACTTGTGACGCATCTTCTCCACTTGTGGTAGAAACAGCACGAAGAGGATTGACTGGTTTTTCAAGTCTTGCTTGTTGTGCCTGTGGCTTAAGTTGGTTCGTTTCCTTTTTTACAAAAGTATCTAAACTATCAATCAGCACTCTCTCTGACTCTATCTCGTTTTCCCCGTTCCAAATCTCTTTTATTTGACTTTTAAATTGAAGCTGCTCTTCAAAGGAAATCTGCTTTGTAAACGCCGATTTCAGTTTATCAAGTGTAGAATGTTTTTCTGCTTTAATCGAATCATCCATTTGCTCAGAACAGATTTTTGCATGATTTGAGAGGGTTCTATTTACGACATTCCGTACGTCCGCTGTCACATTTTTACGGTATTGACGAAAAGCTTCGCGAATCTCGTATAAACCGACATCCTGACTGCTTTTTTCTTTTTGAAGTTGCTTATAGATCGTATCTGCCTTAATTGAGCTAAGTTCCTCTTCCAATTCATTTGTAACCTCCACCAGTTCGCTCGTTAACGAGGTAAGCATGCGCAATTGCAAGATATATCCGCTTGAATTCGTGAGAGAATATTGATAAATCGCATTGATTATTTGCTCTGGGAAGTTCTTTACCTCTTCACTGGTTCCAGTAAAAACAATTCGGTCGGTTTCGTTCGCAGGAATATTGAACTTTTGGCATAAATCATTTTGCAACTCTACTCTTTGCTGTGCATTCAATTCCTCTGCAAAAGACAACGCAAATATAGGAGCGCTCTCTTTATAGTCAGAGGCCACTTTCGCAATTAATAGCTGCTGATCGAGCTGTGCTAGTTTTTTATGGTTAAAGACTAGTAAAACGGAGGTAGATAATGCTAGAAATGTATCTAAGTATTTTTGAGAAAGCTGATTTCGATCTCTTTCGAATCCTGGCAACAATGCCAATGATATTTCCGTATTGAAATAGCGCTGCGGCAAGCGAGCTTCCAGCCATACATCATCTTTATCCGGATCTGCTGAAATGGCATTAAACTCTTGTAATGTTACTTCCACATCTACTAATTCATAGAATCCGTTTTGGTCCCGAATCGCACGGCGCACAATATAGGAAATGTCTTTAGTGTTAGGGGATTCGGTAAAAAGTACAGGGAGTACCTCGCCGCGTCCTCCATCTGACGGCAATAGGGAATCATCTAGATGATATAAATCTCGCACCATCTTCGTTTTCCCAACACCTTGTAAACCAGTAATTGAAAGAATGGTTTTGTCATTCATTAACTTTGCCATATTAAATTTGAAGTATAGGTCCTTCATTTTCATTAGAATATTGGTAAGTGCTGAACTTGGCTTGGCGCGATGGGATTTCGCGATCAATTCATTTAATGCCTCTCGCATTTGATTGATTAAGGTTTCCGGGCTAGTGCCTATGTGTGTGATAAGTCTATTGGTCATATATAATTACCTTCTTTTAGAAAAATTTAGTAGCTAATCCTTAATATTACTAAATTATTTTATCATAGATTATCGATTAGAATTAGAAGATGTTGTAAAAATTGGATATCAAACAGTTATGGACTGGTCTAATGAGCATTCCAGCTTTGTAGATTACTAATAACACGTAAAAAACTCGCCATCTTTTATGATTAGCGAGTTTTAATTTATCATAATAAACCTTTATCTTTAACATAGCCATTTACTATACTAGACACCAGAATTACTATTATCGCATAGATCCCGTGATGTAACGAGGTGTGAACAGTTTGACGCTTACTATTAACCTTCGACAAATATCGGTTCGTGACGACAGGCACCGGGATTAAGTAAACAGCGAAGGTAAAAATAAGCGGAGGTTTTCCGGTTATATCCAGAATGGAGCTCGTTTTGGGTTAAATAAGGGGAGGATTTCCGACTATGCCAAGCAAAATCCCTCATTTTCACGTATTTTAAGTCAATAGGCGGAATCTCTCCGTCTATTTAAGCCTTTTTTAATAGTAATTACAAATTAAGCGGAATTCTTCTGTCTATTCCGAAAGAGTATTATAGAATTATAATATTCCAGGTATATGAATTCTATTTTATTGAAGCCGTACTTAGTAAATCAAGATATATAAAAGAGTTAGTCCTCAGCGCTATATCACCATGGAAACCTAACAGAAGGACCCCGCCCTTCATCCTTAATGAAAGAATCACCCGCATAATTGTACTGACAGGTCCTGTCTTTTTATACTTAAAGTAAAGAAACAAAAAAACTACAAGTGAATGTTATCACTTTTAAACAACTAATCAGGAATCTCGAGTTTAACAGCAATATCAAAAATCCATTTGCTTATTATTATGGAATCTTAAACCAAAAGTTTTTTTTCATACTTTATGACGAAGCACTTAAAGAGAGGTATGATTCGAAAAATGTAAAAATGGTGCTTAATCTGGGATTGAATCAATCATTAATTAATCCGTGACAAGTTCTGCGTTTATACCACAGGGATAGTTCTTCTCATGGTTATTAATTAGGTTAGTACCGTCAGAACCGTCCCCTTAGCTAGAACAGGCACTTTTTATATAAAACAACTACTTCAATCCTATCAACCTATTTCTACACGATGGATTGCTGAATTCGACGAAATTCCATATAGGCTATACTATTCAAACGTTTGGTTAAAACAGCGACAAGTACTGATATATAAGCTGTCACCGTAGCAACTGAATTCGAAGATTGTCGTGGACGGCAAGAATATTCTCCAGGAAATTCCCCACCTTTCCACAAAAAGTCTCTAGTTTCTAAAGAACCTCCTTCATTTGATAAATTCCCCCTCCATTCCCTACTACACAAACGATTGGTTAAAACTCGCCTCAGTACCCACTATGACTAGATTTATCCCCTCAAACACATGAAAACAATGTCGATAGCTGTCTCCAACCATGCCTTTGGTTAAAAGGAACCCAGGCGGGCGGCTGAATTAGATTTTCCCTCCCGTTCAGTTATGCAGCCTAATACTTGAGTGTCCTCTAGTAAACTAGTTACAGCAATGCAAGATACAATTCCATCCAGGATTAGAGTCTAAAATTCTTAGTGTAACAAAATACACATTGATTAAATAGAAGAAAAAACTACTTATTTTTTATAAAATTCAGATATTTATTTATATTGTTTATATTCATAACATTGTGATAGATTAAAGCGATATAAAGGCTCCCTTTGTAAGAATTCTGGGAGATGAATAAATTAAAGTTTTACCATTTGACCTTTTTAGGTTAACAAGGAGGAATGCATTAAATGAAAAAAAGGGCATTAGCAGTAACCGTATTAATCATACTCTCCATTATCACTGTTACAGTCGTTGGAGCAAAAGCGTTATATGTAACAAAACCAGTGCCAAAAGAGGAAAGACATTCTATTTCTGAAATTGTCAGTCCTAGTAGTAAGTGGGAAAAGGTAGCTGTCGGAAGTGGATTTATGGAGGGAATTAATTTCGACCGCAGCGGAAATATCTGGATGGTTAGTCCGCCCACAGGTGAAATTATTAAGGTTGAAGACGATAAGGTTTCAATCATAGAAAAATATGCAGGGCTCCTCCCTGTAGGGGCAAAGTTTCACAAGGATGGACGCCTTTTTATCACGGATGTTACTGGAACACTCTATGCCTATGACCCTATTACTGGAGATCGCACGACCATTGTTGATTCTTACAATGGCAGCCCTTTAAAAGGACTAAATGACCTTGTGTTTGACCAAGATGGTGGACTTTACTTTACAGAGCCAATGGGATCCAGTGCAACGAAACCAACAGGACGTGTCTTCTACTTGCCACCGAATAGTAAAGAACCAGTACTCTTTCAAGAAGGTATTGCTTATCCAAATGGGATTGCGATTTCAGCGAACAGTCAACGTGTTTATATCTCTGAGTTCGCTACAAACCGGATTATCTCCGTACCTTCAAAGAATGCCAAAGACGCACGTGAAACGCCGTTTGTCTTCGGTCAATTTGAAGGCGGGATCGGTCCAGATGGTTTAGCCGTCGATACGGAAGGCAATCTTTACGTAGCCCATTTCCAGGCTGGTGAAATTGTCGTACTTGATGCAAGTGGATTTAAATACGGTACCATTCGCCTGCCTAAGGATGAGGGGACTTTTACTACCAATCTGACCTTTCATAATGGATACCTTTATGTAACAGAGTCATCGAAAAATGAAGTCTGGCGTATTGAAGTCAAAAAGGAAGGCTTGCAGCCTTACGGGTTACAATAGAACTAACAATGATAGAGTTTTCCAAGGATAATTTATAGACAGAAGAAAATAGTTTCTCTCTTCTACAAAGATCTCTCGGGTTTTTTAAGGGCTGTCACAAAACCTTTTTGTGACAGCCCTTTTTTTGCCAACTATGAAGGCTTGGTGATACCTCGTTAATCTGTATAACTGCCCCTATCTATGGTAAGGGTTCACCATAATGCATCTAAATGAGGTTTTCTGTTATACCCCACTAAGGAAGCAACGCCGCCTTGAAGCGATAAGGCATTACTTAATCACTACATAATCCAAATCAACTAGTTTTGCGTAACTAACAATTTGGTCTGTTGTTAAATATAATGAAACAACTGTATGGTGTCCGCCGCCATTTTCAATCCAAGCTTTTACACCGTCCTGGAAGTTTGGCTTAATTTTCCATTGCACGCGGGCAACCGGAAGTTTTGGAGCTGGCACAGTTGGCTCGAATGCCGAAACTTCGTTGATCAAAAGTTTATAATGGGTACCGAAGTCAGCCATTGAAACAACGACACCTTCTCCTGCTTTACCGTCAAATACTAAACGTGCCGGATCTTCACGATTGCCAATTCCTAATGGAGAAACGATAATTGTTGGTTTATTGCTTGCTAAAGATGGGTCGACTTCAAGCATATGGGATTGAAGAGCGGATTCTTGACCCAAAGCTAATTCATAGGTGTAATCTTCCATGAAGCCGGTTGATTGGTTACGGCTCATGACTTTAAGTAAACGATCGAGTGCAGCAGTTTTCCAATCTCCTTCACCGGCAAAGCCATATCCTTGCGCCATCAAACGTTGAACCGCTAGACCAGGAAGCTGTTTCATACCATACAAATCTTCAAAGTTAGTAGTGAAGGCATTGTAACCGCCGTCATCAAGGAAGCGTTTAATCGCAATTTCATAGCTTGCTTGAACTCTTACGCTCGCTTCCCAAGCTTCTCTGCTGTAAGTCCCATAATCAAATTCATAAAGGTTTTCATATTCGGCAAATAATGCATCAATTTCTTCGTCCGTAACAGCATTCACGTATTGAACCAGGTCTCCAATACCAAAGTAGTCCACTGTCCAGCCAAATTGAATTTGTGCTTCCACTTTATCTCCTTCAGTAACGCCAACGTTACGCATGTTGTCACCAAAGCGAGCAACTTTGATGTTGAAGCTTTCGTTATAAGCAACCGCTACGTCCATCCATTCGGCAATTTGCTTTTGCACTTCAGGGCGCTGCCAGTAACCGACAACTACTTTATTTTGTTTTTTCAAACGGGCATTGATGAAACCATACTCACGGTCGCCATGAGCAGATTGGTTCAGGTTCATGAAGTCCATATCAATCGTAGCCCAAGGAATGCTTTCATTAAATTGTGTTGCAAGGTGAAGCAATGGTTTCTGTAATAATTTCGTACCGCGAATCCACATTTTTGCAGGTGAGAAAGTATGCATCCAAGTGATCACACCGGCAACCTCGTCACGATAGTTGACTTCTTTCATAATACTGGTGATTTTATCTGCACTGACAGCTAAATCTTGCAATACAATCAGATATGGTAAAACACCGCTTTCATTTAAGGCGTCGGTCATCGTTTGTGCATGAGCCTTGACTTCTGCTAACGCTTCTTCCCCATAAAGATGCTGTGAACCTACAACAAACCAAAATTCCTTTTTACCTGTTGTTGTCATAATGGATCCTCTTTTCTTAGATTAATAGTTTTTTGTTATTTTTGCCCGTAATAGGCATGCTTTCCATGTTTTCTCAGATAGTGCTTGTCTAAAATACTTTGCGGTAATAATTCAGCAAAACTGTTTAATTGTCGGGCAAATAAATTCATTTTCGAAACTTCCTCTAGCACTACACTATTCATTACCGCTGTTTTTACATCTTTGCCCCAAGTAAACGGCGCATGACCATGCAGTAGGACACCGGGAACTGCTAAAATATCCAGCCCGCGCTCTTCAAAGGTTTCGATGATGACTTTACCGGTTTCCACTTCATAACCGCGGTCAATCTCCTCTTGTGTCAAAAAGCGGGCACATGGAATGGAGCCATAGAATGTGTCTGCATGAGTCGTTCCCATTGCTGGAACATCCAGACCGGCTTGAGCCCAAACAGTCGCCCAGGTTGAATGAGTGTGCACGATGCCGCCGATTTCCGGATAATGTCTATACAGCACGGCATGAGTGGCTGTGTCTGATGAAGGGTTCATCTCACCTTCCACAACATTTCCATCTAAATCAACAACCACCATGTCACTCGGTTTCATTTTTTCATAATCAACACCGCTCGGTTTGATGACGAACAATCCGCTATCACGATCAATTCCACTTGCATTGCCCCAAGTGTATTTGACCAGTCCATGCTTTGGTAATTCCAAATTGGCTTGAAATACTTCTTCTTTCAGTCTATCTAACACGCAGATCCCCTCCGTTTCCCGCTCATACCGTCAATTTTTCAACGGCAGCCTGTTCAATCACTAAGCCTTTTTTGTAACGTTCAATGAATACTTCAAACCCTATAACGTCAAATCCATCAGGGAAAATTTCCAGCCTCTCAACCTCTTCAAAAACCTTTTTGTCGAGGAAGTCGTCTAAACTTTCATTTTGCTCTTTGGTCATCATGTACGAAGCAAGAATGGCCATTCCCCACGCTCCGCCTTCTCCGGCTGTTTCCATAACGGTGACGGGAGTATTCATGGCAGCGGCGATAATTTTCTGGCCGACAACAGGGGTTTTAAATAAACCACCATGAGCTAAAATACTGTCAATCGCCACGCTTTCATTATTTGTTAAAATATCCATGCCGATTTTCAAAGCACCAAAGGCAGTATAAAGATGAGTCCGCATAAAGTTCGCTAAATTGAAGCGGCTCTCAGGTGTCCGGACAAATAGCGGCCGTCCTTGCTCCAACCCAGTAATATTTTCACCTGAAAGATATCCGTAGCTTAGTAAGCCTCCGCCATCCGAGTCAGCTTCGAGTGCTTTATTCAGCATCACCCCGAATAACTTATTGGTGTCAACCGTTTGTCCCATTGCCTCATAAAACTCACGGAACAATCCCATCCAGGCATTAAGATCACTTGAACAGTTATTGGCATGTACCATTGCCACCGGACTGCCGCTTGGTGTCGTGACCAAATCAATTTCTGGATATACCTTTGAAAGTTCTTTTTCTAATACAATCATCGCAAAAACAGAGGTTCCGACCGAAACATTCCCGGTCCGTTTCCTCACACTGTTCGTTGCAACCATCCCGGTCCCGGCGTCACCTTCCGGCGGACAAAGTGGAATGCCCGATTGTAAATTTTGTGAACGATCCAGAATCTTCGCTCCAACTTCAGTTAATGAACCTGCTTGTTCTCCAGAAATGTAGACTTGGGGAAGAATATCTCTCAGCTCCCAGTGATACCCCTTTGGTGCAATGTGTTCATTAAACTGTTTGACCATAGATTCATTGTAATCCAGCGTTGATTCATCAATCGGGAACATGCCTGAAGCATCCCCAATGCCAATCGCTTTTTTACCAGTTAGCAGCCAGTGAATGTATCCAGCTAAAGTGGTAATAAAATCAACGCGAGGCAAATGCTTTTCGCCGTTTAAAATGGCTTGATAAAGGTGGGCAATACTCCACCGTTCAGGGATATTAAATTGAAATAGATTGGTTAATTCTTTTGCTGCGGCACCGGTTGTTGCATTACGCCAGGTCCGAAACGGAACAAGCAGCTCACCAGTGTAATCAAAAGCCATATAACCGTGCATCATGGCAGAAATTCCAATAGAACCAATGGTTCGAATGGTAACACCATAATTTCGTTCAACTTCTTGCTTCATTTCACTATAAGCTGTTTGCAAACCAGTAATAATATCAACTAAGTTGTAGGTCCAAAATCCATCTTCTAAGCGGTTTTCCCACTCATAACTTCCAGATGCGATTGTTCCAAAATTTTTATCAATCAACACCGCTTTAATACGTGTGGATCCGAATTCGATTCCAATAGAAGTCTCTCCCATGGTAATCGCTTGTTTAATGTTTGCTCGATTCGCTTTCACCGTTAATCCCCTCTCCGATAGCGGTTTCAATATCATCTGTAAACTAAGAAGGAGCTTTCCTTTTACAAACCTAGTATATTTTTTGTGCGTACATTTGTCAACTAAAAGTAATATATGTACCTACAAATTAAAAATGTCTTGTTATCCTTAAATTAAGTGACATTTCATCAGACTTTTTTCAAAAATTATGACTATGTTTTCGTTTTAATAAAACTATGATAAAATATGTCCATACAAATATTCCAAGTAAAATCAATTTGCACATGAACAACTATGAAAGATGTGAGTGAAATGAAGACAAAGTATCAGGTCATAATTGATGATATTAAAAGTAAAATTCTTTCCGGGGATTACAGCATCGGCGAACAAATCCCCACTGAATCCGTCCTGCAGGAAAAGTACAATGTCAGCAGACACACGGTTCGAAAGGCCATTTTAGATCTGGCGAATGAGGGATTCCTAAGAAGTGAAAAAGGCTCTGGCACCTATGTCAGCAACAAATATCAATCAAAATCCACTAAAGGTTCCACGAATAAAACCATCGGGGTCATGACGACTTACATTTCTGATTACATTTTCCCGTCTATTATTCGCGGAATTGAAACAAGATTGAAAGAGGATAATTATTCGTTGCTGCTAGCCAGTACCAATAACGATGTAGAACAAGAAAAAAGGGCTTTGGAAATGATGCTGGCATATGGCGTCGATGGTTTGATCATTGAACCTACGAAAAGCAATCAATACAATCCCAATATTGCTTACTACCTATCGTTCAAGGAACATGATGTTCCATTGATCATGATCAATGCGTTTTATGAAGAATTGGATGTGCCCTTCCTTTGCCTCGATGACACGCAGTCCAGCTATCTCGCAACAAAGGAATTGATTTCAAAAGGCCACATGCAAATTGGACTCATTGCAAAAATAGACGACCTGCAAGGTAAGTATCGAATGAAGGGGTATATCAAAGCGCTTGGTGAAGCCAAATTGCGCTTTCAACCAGAGCAAGTGCTTTCGTTCACAACAGAGACAAAGCCGGACCTGTCCCGAAACTTGAAGAAGTTCCTGATTGAAAATAGAGACATGTTAACAGCCATTGTTTGCTATAACGACGAGGTAGGGTTGGAAGTGGCAAATGTATGTAGACAAATTGATCTTCCTATCCCGGAAAAACTATCTATTATCGGCCAGGACAATTCCTATATTGCCAAAAATGCAAATATCAAGTTAACCACATTGACACACCCACAGGAACAAATGGGACGTGATGCAGCTGATTGGGTCATTAAAAAATTGCAGGGAAAAAAGGACCTGCCAAACGAAACCTATTATCAGCCGGAGTTGATTGAAGGGGAAACGGTGAAAGAATTAGACGTAGAATAATCTTCGAACGCACGATTGGCCATAATGCCTTTGCACAGCACATCTCGTGAATATGAGTTCATTCATATTCATGAGGTGTAATGGTGTGTGACTGTGTATTTTTTTCATAATCAGTTATCCCCGTCTAAATAATTCCCACGAAATAATCCATCCTACGAAACATGCCATCTGACCTTTTGAATGCTGACTGAAGAGCTTAGTTTTACCAAAACAGCGATAAAGCTTAAATATGCACAATCCTGTATTTCTGCCCAGATTCAGGCCCTTGAAGCTGAATTTAGTGTCCCTCTTTTTGAACGGATCGGCAAACGAATAGGTTTAACAGAATCGGGAAAACGCTTGAAAAAATATACGGACGAAATTCTTCGCATGGTGGAAGAGTCATTTATCACTGTTCCAGATGATTCTGAGCCTTCTGGTACCATCACCATCGGATCAGCAGAAAGTCTTTGTACTTATCGATTCTCCCCCATCCGGATCATCCTCTGGTTCATTACAATCAGGTTCAGCCAACTGATTTGAAAGACGAGACCCTTCTCGTGAGGGAGCCGGGATGTACGTACCGTATGATGTTTGAGCAATGTTTGGCAGATTCAGGAATGAGAGGTTTTCTGAAAATTGAGATTGCTAGTGTAGAGGCAATAAAACAATGTGTAATAAATGGACTTGGGGTCGCACTGTTACCGGAGATGGTGGCGGCAAAAGAAGGAGAATGAAAGCAGCTTGCTGCCCTTCATTGGTGCGGTCAAACATTCGGGATTACGACACAGCTGTGTTGGCATAAAGACAAGTGGATTTCACCAGCTTTACGGGCTTTTATAGAGATGACAAACGAATATATTTAGAAAAAAATTGAACTCACCCAATTTGTGGTACGGCTCACCGTAACGCTTGCATTTTTAAATTAAAACTTCCTTTATATAAAGAGTCTTGTCCTTCAGTAACTAGCGAAAGTAAAATAAGCGGAGATTTTTCCGTTAGATGCAGAATAGAGCTCGCTTCCTAGGTATATAAGAGGAGAAATTCCGCTTATGCAAAGCAAAATTACCCATTTTTCACGTTTCTCGAATCAATAGGGGGAATTTCTCCGTCTATTTATCAGATCGGGATGCTTAACCTGGTCGCCCAACCGATAAGAGCGGTCTCGTCCAGTTCATCCCCAGCTATCGGCCAATCACTTGCTGAACAATCTGTTTGCATCGACGAGGCTTCTCTTTAACTTAATTTAATGACTCGTTAAGGAACCTTTTTGTTTGTATCCAAGATCAGTATTATTAAAGTTGAGTTAAAATTAAGACTTATAAATTTATCTTGCACTTGCTTATAGGGTTAAGACCCCCACTTCAAGGCAAGGTATAGCGGGATTTACCAATCAGGTGTGTAGAATAACCACCTGATTTCCCGAGTTTCAGCTTGCTAAAACGAGTTCACTCTTAAAAATTTTTCAATTCAAAAGAATCACTCAGTTTCTATTTTCACCTGCTCCTGATTCGTTTTATCGTCGTTTTTTACAGGTTTCTCTTTCATCTTCCACATTTGCACTGCAGAGTATGCGGTGTACAGAATTACAATAATAATACACCCATAAAAAATGAGATTTAACAACGACCACATTTGACCTTTTTGTCTATCTTGAAGCATTGCTTGAACTAGCCATGCGAAACACGTAATAGAGGTCAAGGCATATAGGCGTGATTTTGCTTTATCGTTCATTCTACTCCCTCTTTAAACCCCAAATTTCTTCATTACAGGAATGCTGCTTATTTTTCAGGTAAACTATTGGATCTGCTTGATAGTCAATAGTCTGTTGACGATATAAATATTTTCTCGCGTCTTAGTTTATACCAACTCACTGCTTACCGAAACCTCAACTATTGCAATAATCTTTTATATATAGAGTCAAATTTGCTAATATATTAGCGTTTTTTTCGCTTGGACATAATGTCTACCGTAACTGCCAGGAGTAGCACAAGACCTTTAATGGTTTGAATTAATGCGGAATCCACCCCCATAATCGATAGACCCTGGTTAATAACCCCCATTACAACTGCACCAATAACAACACCTGGTACAGTTCCAATACCACCTGTAACAGCAGTGCCACCAACAAAGCATGCGGCAATAGCATCGAGTTCGAAAGAATTACCAGTTGCAGCTGATGCAGAACTCAAACGTGAGAGCATCGCAATAGCTGCAATAGCAGAAAGAAGTCCCATGTGAATGAAGAGCGAAAAATCGACACGACGAGTGTTAATACCCGAAAGATTCGCTGCTCGACGATTTCCACCAACCGCATAGACGCGACGACCAAAAACCGTACGAGTCAAAATAAAGTTATAAGTAAAAACAAGAACTCCAACGATAACCAACATAATTGGTATACCGCCTTGAGTGGCATTCCCAGAAGATGCAAATTCAAGTGTAAGAGCAGCGATTACTACAGATGCAATAGCAATCTTGATGTAGGTTACGGTGATAGGCTCTGGAACCAGTCCTACCTTAGAGACTTTGGTACGCTTATGAAGTTGAGTCCACGCAAAAGCGACAATAGCAAGGATTCCAACAACAATGCTCAAACCATCAAATGGTCCCCACCACCCAAGAATATTTGGGAGATAGTTTGCAGCAATGGCATTAAATGATGTATTGTTGACTGGGATAGATGCATTAATCATCGTGGTTGCAAGACCTCGGAAGATAAGCATGCCCGCTAAAGTGGTAATGAAACCTGGAATTCCAACAAAAGCAACCCAGAACCCTTGCCACACTCCCACGAGAAGGCCAATAAGCAGACCTGCAATAATTGCTAAGAACCAATTAAGGTGTGCATTCTGCATAAGCAAAGCTATGCAACCACCGATAAAGCCTACTAAGGAACCAACTGACAAATCAATATGGGTTGCAATGATTACCATAACCATACCAACTGCAAGGATGATGACGTAAGCATTCTGCTGAATTAATTGAACAATTGTATTCGGCTGGAGTAAAAGTCCTCCAGTCAAAATTTCAAATACGATAATGATGACGACGAGTGCACCAACAATTCCATATTGGCGAGCATTTGAAGCAAAAGATGCTAACACTGCCCCCTTTTTTATATCTTCTTTTTTCTGAAGTGTTAAAGATTCTGAACTCATTATTCTCCTACCTTCTTTAACTGAGTCTTTTCTTGAGTCATACCCTTCATGAGGTACTCCTGTGTAAATCCTGTCTTCGGGACGTCGTCCGTGATGACGCCCTGACTGACCGTATAAATACGATCACAAATACCAATAAGCTCAGGAAGTTCAGATGAAATAACAATGACTGCCTTGCCTTCATCAGCAAGTTGATCAATGATTTCATAAATTTCGTATTTAGCACCAACGTCGATACCACGTGTTGGCTCATCAAGGATCAAAATATCTGGATTAGAAATAACCCATTTTGCTAAAACTACCTTCTGTTGGTTTCCACCTGATAGATTAGATACCTGTTCTTCAATGCTTGGTGTTTTGATATTGAAGTCCTTGCGATATTTTTCAACTGCAATACGTTCAACGCCATCATCCATGACACCATGCTTTGAGTGCTTGGTAAGGGATGCCAACAAAGCATTTTCACGAATATTCTGCAAGAGATTGAGACCATACCCCTTGCGATCTTCAGTTGCATATGCAAGGCCTGCTTCAATTGCCTTCCGGACTGTCGATGTGTCAGTCTCTTTGCCATGCACATAGACTTTTCCAGACACACCTGAACCATAAGTATGACCAAAGATGCTCATCGCCATCTCTGTGCGCCCTGCTCCCATGAGTCCCGCAAGTCCAACAATCTCACCTGCACGCACATAAATATTTGCATGATCGACAATCACACGCTGCTGATCTAGCGGATGATGGACTGTCCAATTCTCCACACGAAAGATTTCGTCCCCAATATGGGAAACATGGTTGGGGTAAAGATTGGTAAGTTCGCGACCGACCATTTTATGAATAAGCTCATCCTGATCAAGTGGATTCTCTTTTGAATTCGTCAACCAACCAACCGTGGAACCATCGCGAATAATCGTCACATTGTCGGCAATGGCTGCAATTTCATTCAACTTGTGAGAAATAATAACCGATGTAACGCCTTGGTTATCACGCAAATCACGAATGATTTGCAGTAAATGAGCCGAATCTTCATCATTCAAAGCTG
This sequence comes from Bacillus sp. MM2020_1, assembly GCA_011250595.1. Classification (GTDB taxonomy): domain Bacteria; phylum Bacillota; class Bacilli; order Bacillales; family Cytobacillaceae; genus Neobacillus. Next base: position 37,996 of record JAANMP010000024.1, read on the forward strand.
CAGTGGGCTCATCGAGTAACAGAAGTTTAACTTCTTTCGATAAAGCTTTCGCAATTTCCACGAGCTGTTGCTTACCCACACCAATATCCATAATCTTAGTGTCAGGATTTTCTTGAAGACCAACTTGCTGCATCACCTTAGCGGCATCGGCGCGAGTTGCTTCCCAATCAATCACGCCATTCTTCTGACGCTCATTACCGAGATATATATTTTCAGCGATTGAAAGGAATGGGCTCAATGCCAACTCCTGCTGAATCACTACAATACCTAGGTCTTCAGAATCCTTGATTTTTTTAAAGTTGCATTCTTTACCATCATAAAAAATAGTGCCCGAGTATGTACCACTCGGATACACTCCTGAGAGTACATTCATCAATGTCGACTTTCCAGCACCGTTCTCACCACAAATTGCATGGATTTCACCATGAGCAATCTCCAAATTCACATTTGTAAGAGCTTTAACAGGACCGAAAGTTTTAGTGATGTTTTGCATCTGTAATATCATTTGGGAATTTGACATATTACACACCTCGTTTGGGTTGGCTCCTCGTTGGGAATATCTCAAAATTTAAACAAACACCTACTAGTAATCTTATAGCGACTTTGCTACTCCTGTTCGCAAAGTCGCTATAAAATCTTCAATTTACTACTTAATAATCGGAGCAGCGATATCTTTCTGATATTGAGCTTCGGTGATGAATCCAGCCTCAACTTCATAGTGTAAACCTTTTTGTTCACCGGTAGGGTTCTTAACTAATTCATCTGACTTCAACAGCCAAGTTGGAACTTCTTTCTTACCATTGTTCATAGGAGCATCAGTTGATTTCGGCTTCTTGCCATCAGCAATCTGAGTCAAGATTGACGTTGTCTGATTTGCGAGTAGGGCAACATTCTTGAAGACAGTCTGTGCCTGTGCACCATACATGATGTTGCTGATAGCGATATCCATACCATCCTGGCCGGTGATGACTGGCCACGCAGATTTATTCTGTGGGTTTGAAGCAGAGTATGGAATAGATGGAGACATATCAGGACGTGCATTCTTTATTGACTTCATAACACCAAGTGAAATTGCATCATATGGAGAAAGTACAGCGGCAAGTGGCTTATCTCCAAGCTTGGTCATAAATGCATCCATTTGCTTTTGTGCTTGGGTTTGGTCCCATGCGTGAACAGAAATCTTCTTCCAATCTGCATCTGTAGTGTCTTTGGTTACAAGACCTGATGGATCAACCAATTGGCCTGACTGGAAGTAAGGCTTTAGCAAATCCCAAGCCCCCTTGAAGAAGTAAGGTGCATTGTTATCATCATCCGAACCAGCAAAAAGTGCAATGTTCAGGGGTTTAGTCTTACCACCGTTACCCTTCAAATCAAGCTTATCGATAATGGTATTTGCCTCGAGGATACCAGTGCGTTCAAGATTGAAAGTCACATAATAATTCACGGCACTGGTATTCATTACTAAGCGATCATAAGAAATGACAACGTCGCCTTGTGATTCTGCCTGCTCAACAGCCGGCCCAACAGCAGTGCCATCAACGGCTGCAACGACAATTGCTTTTGCACCAGCAGAAACCAGATTATTAATATCATTTGACTGCTGTGATGGGCTGTTATTTGCATACGCGAGCTTAGTCTTGAATCCTGCTTTTTTGAGATCCTTAACCAAATTGGCACCATCAATGTTCCAACGCTGATCAGCTTTGGTAGGCATTGAGATACCAACCAAATCACCTTTTTTAAGCGAGGTACTTGTTGATGCTGAAGAACCACGGGTAGTACTGCTACAAGCTGCCAACACTGCAACACTAGTAATAGTTATAATAGCCGTATTTGCAAATTTTTTAAAATTCATTTTAAATTTCTCCTTTTTTGTTTACATTTTAAATTCTAATATTTGAGAAATAATAAAAATACGTTCTAAAATTGATATTTATCTTGAAAACGTTTTAAAAAAATAAAAACACTTCAGAGTACGCTCAAAATGAGTGTATTCTGGTGGAAATCAACCGCTGTCGTGGCACTTCGTCAAGTCCTGAATGGAACTAAAAGTTGTCCGGACTTATCAAATGCCATATAGCCATGCATCATCGCACTAAACCCAATCAAGCCAACTTATTTCAAGAACGACCCCATAATGTTTATAAACATCGGCGGCTATTGAACGATAACTCAAACGTAAGCCCTTCCAAACCTCTTCTAAAGAATAGGTCCAATAACTATTTTTAAGTTTATTTTCCCATTCATAACTTCCAGATGCTACAGTTTGAAAGGTTGAATCTATGAATCTACTAACTCGGCTTTATTCGGGTTGATATTTATCCGTACATATTTAGGGGCTGAATTCGGTAATCTAAAGTTATTGCTGTCCTAACTTTCTCCATATTTTATATTCTCCCTCTTTTTAAAAATTAATAACGCTTACAATTAATGTAGTATTTATGTACGTACATGTCAATAAAAAAATTATTTTTTCTTTTTTAGATGTACGTATAAATATTATTATATAAAATAACCAATCTATATTACTCGCTTTAAATTTAGATTAAGTAGCAAATTTTACAAAGAGATTTCGACAAATTAAAATAAAAGTATCCTGATAGTATGAAGGATTAAGAAAAATCGGGCAAAAATCGCCCGGTCCTTTTTATTATAGGGCACAAAGCTACCTTTATTTCCAGTTTACCATCCTCTGGGCAGACGAGAGGGTCTTTCTTTCCACTTCCTATGATTCTTTCACGCCGCGTCTGACAACGTAATGTCTTTTTCAATTTTACAATCCAACGTTTTGCATTCTGTTGCCATGTGCTTTACCTTTTTACATAAATTCTTAGATCTTCTAGAATACATTCCTTAATGGCGGATCGTTTTAAACTGTTCATTAGGAATATGGCGAATTAAACGTGAAATAAACTCTTCCACGCTTACAGTCTCTGTTTTTTCTTTTCCATCAGTTTTATCCTTATATTTAAACGTTACCTTTTGACAGCATATGCCTCAATCCAATTAATCCCAATCGCTGGCCGACGAATATAACGACCAATGTAACGAAGTTGCTCCTTAATATTTCCTCTTTGTTTTGGGGCATACACATAGAAGCCTTCACCATTATTGGTAAATGCCTTTTGTAGTCTCGATTGAACTTTTTTCTGTTCTCTCTCCGATAATCCCTTCCGGATTAGCTTCAACACAACCGTCTGCCATTGCTTCCTAAGCATCGCAAACGGCAAAAAATCATACTGTTTCCATTCACCCTTTTTCGTTAATCCACCCATCGATACAAGCATATAAACATGTGGATTAAAATTGACTCTGGAGCCAAATGTATGTAGCCCTGCAATGATACCAGGAGTTACCTTAACTTTCTTTTGAAAGAATTCCATTATTAAGTTCACAGTTGCATCCATTAGGTCTTTTAATAGATGACGATGTAGTAAAAATACATCTCGTAAGCCTTCATCAATCGAAAAAATGACATGTCTGTGATTCAAATGTAGAACATCCTCAGTAAGTAATCGCCTCCATTCTTCACTCTCACCAACAGAGCAGGTGGTACAAGATCGTCCTTCACAGCGATAAGGAACTTTTCGAACATGGTGACAGCCTTCACAAACAAAGAGTTTAAATCCTTTTTTTATGTCCCCGCAATTTTTTTACCTCTTTAATTACGATAGAACGTACCTTTTTTCCATATTTATTTTTGAATTTCTCCCAATGTTGATGTTCATCGAAAAAAATGCGCTTAAGAATATTTGTCTCCATATATGAAAATACCACAGTACCAAGGACTGTGGTGTGATAAAATTATATACTTTCTTATCTTTAACAAAAGCCTCCTTTACTTATGATAAGGTTCCCCACTATTTATGCTAAGCTTCATCCTCAATAATCTAACCCGTTTGTGTGAGTGGGTGTCTGATCCCAAAATTCCTCGTGGCTAGACATGCAGGAAAGTTAGTCTCACAGGAATATTATCTGCATGGTTCTAACCACAAGAATCCAACTTCAATTCTCATTCTTTTATTCTACAAATCACGACATATATCGAGTGGTGACAGGCACCGGGGTCTATTTTCAGACTCTATCTTTGTATTAATAGATTTTTCCGGAAACGGGATTTGAATAAGAGCTGTATATCTTTGTCTTGTTGACCGTTTTATAAGCTCGAATTTTATAATAATACACTTTCCCTTTTACAATGCCTTTATTTATATAGGAAGTCCCTGTCGTCGTTGCAACCTTCGTATACGTTCCTTTTAAAGAAGTGCTCCGGTACAGTTCGTAACCAGTCGCTTCGCTTCCCTTTGTCCATGCGATTTTAAAAGAGGAGGACGTATACTTTACCACTTTCAAGCCTGTTGGTAAGGCAAGAACCGGTTTTCCATATACAACCCCTGTATAGCTGCTGTATACTTTTACTCCATTCACAATTTGGTACGCCCGGATCTTGTAATAGTAAGTAGTATTGGTTTTTAGACTTCCGTTTACGTAAGAAAGGGTGCTTCCGTTAAGAGATGCCACCTTACTATAGGTCCCGGTTTTCGAAGTTGCTCGGTACACTTCATATCCGGCTACACCGGTTACCTTGCTCCAGCTCACCTTAAGCTTTGTATATCCGGCATTTGTAACTTTCGGTGCTCCAGGGATGGCCGGGTTTTTGGCGTATTTTGCTTGCAGCACGAGCGGACTTGTAACGGTTGTTTGTAAGTTAAACGATGTGGTGTCTGTCAGGTTTTTCACCCAGCCTACAAAAGTATATCCACTTTTATACGGTACGTACGGTGCCTTTGCTTTCGAGCCATAGGAAACAGCCTGGGTGCTAGCGGTTTTCCCGTCTACTTTAAAATCCACCTGATATTGGTTAATCTTAAACTCTGCATACAAGGCTATGCTGCCTGTCACGTATTGATAATCCCCCCCTCTCCATCCAGACAGAGTATACCCTGTCTTTTTGATAACTGGAGGAGTGGCAGACTGTCCATATGGAACCATCTGGGTTTCTATAAAGCTTCCATTTTCATTATAAAAGGAAATTGGATACTGCTTCGCTTCAAATATGGCATTCGTGGTAATGTCGGCCCTTACATTGGACAAATCCTGATCCCATCCCTTAAATAGATACCCGTACCTGGAAGGATTCAGGTACCTTACATCAGGTGAACTGCCATAATTCACTACTCTTGTCGCATACACTTCCCCGTTAGACAGAAACGTGACCGTATATTGCTTTAATTGATACTGCGGGAAAATGGTTAAATCTCTTGTTACATAATCAAACGGTAAATTCCAGCGGACAAATTCATATCCTTCTAACACCGGTGGGCCCGGTGGCGTGGCCGGTTTTCCGTATTCCACCACTTCTGATTTCAGAACCTCGCCCATGTTATCCTTAAACGTCACTTTATAGGAATTGATCTCATACTGAGCTGTCACGATTAGCTCATTTGTGATGTTAGTGAATGGCTGATCCCATCCGGTAAACGTGTATCCAGTTCGGGATGGATAGGAAGGTTCTTCGGCATCCGATGAATAGTTCACTATTTTTGTATCCAGGACACGCCCGTCATAGTCCTGGAAGGTTACTTTGTAAGTATTAATGCTGTATTGGGCGGTCGCCGTCACATCAGAAGTTAAATGTTGTAAATCCTGATCCCATCCCTTAAAGGTATATCCTGTCCGTGATGGTTCATTAGGAGGTGTTACTTCCGTTGCATACGGAACGTCTTCCGTTTTCAATACAGTGCCATCATGGTCTTTGAAGGTGACCGTGAAGCTTTCTTTTACAGTCACACGAAACGCGGCTGTCCAATTTTCATACTGAACCATCACCGTTTGAACGCCTGTTGTACCAGGCTGATACCCTGTAATCATCTCTTCTGTAACCGGTACGACTTCAGAGGTACCTGCCGTTGTTTTCAATAGGAGAGATGCACCTTTTAAATCAATAGGTTCTCCTTTTCGGTAAAGAGTCCTTTCTGGGAGAGACGTCAGGGTAAAAGAATAAATCCCTGAACCCGAATCATTGACTTGAGGCGTATCCTGAAGTTCAGGGTAGGTATAACTAGGGCTAGCTCCCATTGTCCAGATGCTGTCAAAATTCAAATTTGAAACATTCTCTTGTTTTTCAAAATCTGTCAGATTGGCAAATTGGGTAATTCCATCTGTACTTCCCGTATGAACGCTTCTTGTACCGTTCATGTAATGGTACGTATTTTTGATGACCCCGGAATTATTGCCGACAATTCCTCCTTTTGTTCCATTCCCTACGAGATTCCCGATGTTGTAGCAGCCAGAAATCAAGCTGCTCATATTACTAGCCGTAAGCCCGCCTGAACTTGCAGAGCTTATATAGGGCACCGTTATGGTCCCTGTATTGTAGGAATTGGAAAGGGAAGCTGAACTGAATAATATACCGGAAATCCCTCCGGCCAGATTGTTCGAGTTTACACTTCCAGAATTGTATGCCCGGTTGATAACTCCTCCGTAGTTGCCACCGGAAATTCCACCTGCGTAACCGAATGTTCTACCAGAACTTTGGATTTGTCCTGTATTGTAAACTCCTGTTTGAGTACCCCCAATGAAGCTGCCCAATATCCCTCCTGCATACCCGCTGCTGCCACCAGAAGTCAGAATTCCCCCCCTATTAAACGAATTTGACACATCCGTTTCATATGCGTGTCCAATTATCCCACCTGTATAGGTGTAATTGGATACAGAGTTAGTGGTTATAGAACCTGTATTATAGCTGTTTTTTATGGTAGATTTATAGCCGTACCCAGCCATCCCTCCGGCCTCTGCATCTCCTGTTTCTGTTTTCACCGCCACACTTCCTGTATTGTAACTGTCTGAAATGGAATCATTACTAAGCATCCCTACAAGTCCGCCGGCATGTACCCTGTATACCGATTGGGCCGTTATACTTCCTGTGTGGAAAACGTGATCCATCTTTAGCCCACCATTGGAGTATCCAACAAGGCTTCCTGCGTAGACTTGAGATGAATCGGTAGCGACCGATGTATTTTCTACGTCAATTACATCCCCTTGCATTCCTACGTTTTGAATGACCGCCCCTTTTGCGTATCCGAATAAACCGGCATAAATGATTTGGTCGGATGTGATACGGATCATCATTCCCTTAATGGTATGTCCGTTCCCGTTAAATGTCCCCCTAAATGGAGTAGCCGGAGACCCAATCGATTCCCATCCTTTCCCCTCGTGGTAAAATACTCCACCAGACGATACATCATCCGTTAAATCGAGATCATTCATGAGAATGTACTGACCAGACAAATTCTCCCTCATTTGGTCCAAGTCTTCTTCATCATAGACGGGAATAAACCCATCGGGTATATTTGAATCGGCTAAAGTGGTATGAGGCAATTTCAAACCAAACAGCAGAATCATTCCTAACAAAATTCTAAAAAGATCTTTTCTCATAGTTCCCTCCCATTTCCCTTTCTCCTCTATTACAGTTTTTATTATAGCATCGTAGGAAGTTTCGGGGTCTACTAAAAGCTACCAACTCTAATCTATAGCAGCGAGAAATTATCGCAAACAATGTCGATAAAAAGCAAACAATCGATAGAAAGAAATGAAGTTTTCTTGGCGATAATTTAAATTAGGAGTGGAAGATGAAAGGAATGTGGGGTCATTGAGGAGGCAAAACCGATGAAAAGGTTTGATTTTTCAAAACTGCGACTTTCCTTACATGCATTTGATCGGATTAATCAAAGGGTTAAGCCAATAAGCGACTTTGATGTTGCTGAAAGATTTGCGAAAAATGAAATAGAGGAAAGTAATGTAACGTTACCCGAAACTTTAGAAAATGGATCGGAGAAGGTTATCTTCATCTGTAAGGATAAAAAATTTATCGTTATAGATAATGAAATCGTAACAGTCATCCCACTTTAATAAGAGTTTTAAGAGGGAAATCGTTAGGAGAGATTGATTACATCTGATGAGCTGTCTATAAATTAAGGAGGTATACCATGAAGGGAACCACTATTATGAAGGAAACTAGCATGAAGGGAACTACCATGAAATATTCAACTAAAACAACTAATTATGTGAAATCTAATCCACCAGAACATTATTTGTGTATTTTAACCAACATCCTAACCTTTTCTTTCATTCACTCCGAATAATTGTAAGATAGGAGAATAGATAATGGGGATCATTCGAGGAGTCAGCAAAGCTGCCACTACTGTTTTAGGAGGGGCAGGCAAACTAGCAGTAAAGGGAGTGGGCAAAGCCATTGTCGTCAAAAACAAAGAAGTAGGAAAATATGTGGAGGAGATTGGTGTCGGCATTATCGATGCATCGAAAAGCTCCATCGACAACGTAGCTCAATTTGCGGATGGAACCATAAGGGGGACGTATGGGATTGTTAAGAACAATCCTTATCATAAACAAAAAGGCTGGAATGACATCAAAGAATCGAGCACTAGAACGGTCAAGGGCGTTGCTTCGGGCATAAATTATATAGCAAAAAGTGCAGGGCTCACGATAAGAGGGTTAAAGAATAGCAACAAAACCCAATTAAACCAAGGCTTAAAAAATTTAGGAAAAGTGGCAGCTGTTACGACCTTTGCTGTGGGATTAGTAGACATTATAGATGGTGTGGATGGATCCTTAGCAAATGGATTCGAAACAGGACACAAACATCCAAATGGATTTGATCATAACGGAACAGAAGTGCCTTTTCAAGAAGGTCTAGTGGAGTTGCCGAACGGCCATGTGTACGAAGGAAATTTCCCTGTTTTTGATTCACCTTTTAGCGTAAATTTAGTGGAAGAAATGTACTTAAAGAGCGACCAGTTGCAATTTCATATTGCCAATGATACCCTATATCATTCCATTCAAGAAAATCCATCATTGGCAAAAGTACTTGACCTATCCCCAGGTGAAGTCCAAGCCCTTCAACACAACATCACACCAGAAGGATATGTATGGCATCACCACCAGCAACCAGGCGTTCTTCAGCTAATAAACGAGGAGACGCACCAACACACACATCATATTGGCGGAAGAGAACTTTGGGGTGGAGGCTCAGAATATAGATAATAAAAATTAAGGTTAATATTAATAAGAAATGAAAAGGGGACTGTTTTAGTTACGGGTTCCGTTTCCTATCACAAACATTAAAATTGTAAGTTAAAATGAGTGCCAATTTGCATATGACATCTCCCAGATAACTGTTGGCACAGTTATATATCATGGGGGGCGTCTTTTCTTTCTCCAGAATAAGTAGATTGTGCTGGTAAAATGAATTTCCCCAAAGACCAGATTAAAGATGAAGCGATTCCTGCTTATGCTTTTGTAGTTGCCTATACTGAATCTCTGAATCTACAAATCTCTACATATATATGGTGTCGACTAGTAATAAGCACAATAAGACAGAGAGGCTCTTCGCCTCTCTATTGCGTTAAACTTTAGCTTAGTAGGGATCTGACCCCTGAATTCCTTCCTTTAGATTTTGTGCAAAATAAATATACCATCCTCCTTTAGGAAACCCACACAAGGAAGACGGTTGGTTCTCATGGATTTAAATGAGGATTGTGTACCACTAGAACCGTCCCCCTGGTCAAATAGTCACTTAATTACAGGTTCATAGTAGATCGACACTTAGGAAAACTGCTGCATCCTACGAAGTCCCCTCTTTTCCCCGTCTTTAAAACCATAGGACTGCCACATTTACTACAGTTCCCATAAGTACTAGCAGTGACAGATATAGATAACTTAGCTGATTCTGGCTTTTCACTAGGATTTAAAACCAGAATAAAGTCTATTAACGTATCTCTGTCCACCAGCATGACACTGCCTTTTTTAGCTAGTTCTTTAGCCGCTTTGGTAAAATAGCTATTGGAAACTACCCAAGCCTCATCTGCCTTGTAATAGGATTTTGCCCCGATAACTTCCTGAACTGCTTTTATACCTACATCCTTCGAATAGCGTTTTGCTTGAACAACAATCTTTTTTCCATCCTTTTTAAGCAATAGGTCTGCACCATAGTCACCGCTGGCATTCGTTACTTCTGCCGCATACCCTCTTGATAGATAAAGTTCCTTTAAATAATATTCAAACTGAATGCCATCCATAGAATCAATATCCTTGATTCCAGACTTTCTTAACCTCTCTTTTTGCTTTTTATTTTGAAATATAACTAGAGCAATGATTAATATCAGAACCACTCCTACAACCCAAAGTGTTACATAAAGTTTTTGGGTAAAATAATAGGAAGCTCCAGCCGCCAATAAAAGTATCAATCTTATACCATCCTCTAATTGTCTTTGTTGTTTTTTTGTTTTTCTTTTACTCACACTAAATTCCCCCATAATAAGCTTAATACCCAGATAGATAGCATTAGGCACTTCCCAGATTACAACCTATGGTATTTAATGGAACTCTATGATTTGGGCTTAACTTTCATCAAAATAAACAGGGTGGGTTGCATTGAATAAATGTTTGCTATTTCACATAGAAAAAAAGGTCAGTCCTCCACTTGATAAAATAGTAGGGGACTAATTCACTTTATCGAACTGTTACAGTATAACTATTAGTTGTTCCGTTAGTTACCATATTAAAGTAGGTTTGCTTATTGTTAGGGAACTTAACCGCATAGGAGATACCTCCACCATGGTCTTTCAAGCCCCTAATGGTGACTGTGCTTGGGACCGCTATAGAAATAGCTGCCGCTTCCTTTGTCAGAATCAACTTTTCTTTAACTGACTGCCCATTCACACTGATCTGAACTTCGTCTAAATCCTCTTTATTAAAATCCCAAATTAGCATTCTCGCAGAACCACCCGAATCATTTACTGGGACTGTAAAATTTTTTGATCCAATCTCAGAGTTTACTTCTTCATCAAAAAGTTGATCGCCAGCTGAAACCTCCGTGGTAATCCTGTTGGCCACCACCTCTTGTTTCTTCTCTTCGGATGGCACTCCTCCTGAAAACATACCAAAGACAATTGCTAGAACAAATGCTAGAATACCACCAACTAGGACTGGCTTCCGGTGATTCTTCTCATAAACAATGACCTCTGATTCAGCAGCCACTTTATCCATTTCTGTTTGATAGTGCTGTAAAGGAGTCGGTTCTTCAACTCCAAGTGACATATTCTCCCTCACTAGACATGCCTCGTTCCTATTTATGAATTTTGTAGCTTATTGGATATTTATAGTACCAGTAAGATAAAAACAATCTCCCCAGCACAAAAGCAAAGATAGCTAGGAATGCCGCCATTCCTTTAGGATACACCATCTTGTCTGCCCAAAGGTTGGCTAACTCCACACAGATCTGCAGGGCAAAGAAGGAAATAAAGCACATCTGAAGAAAGGGCAGCAGTACTGGAAACTTTCTATAAATCCATTTTAAAGAATTGACCCTCATCGATAGATACAGGATAAAGCCGAATAAGACAATAACAGCTAAACCAAGAGCCAGTCTCGGCGCTTCATATTTAAAGATATCCAGAAGGTCAGTCAATGACATAAGGGGACCAATTATAAGAATTAGAACGGTCATTGGAAAAATAAAAATATAAAATAAGCCAGCAAATAATATGGAAAATAGTTTCCTCATTACCTTCCACCCCCTGCCAAAATGAAATCTTCGCTTATTAATAACGTTAAATCCTCTAATGTAGGATGACTAATTTGGCTCGTTCTTAAAGCATGCTGGCGAATCGCCGCTTCACAAATATTTCTTGCCAGCCTTCCGTTTCCTGCCTCGGTATTTCTTTCATATCGTTTAAAAATCTCCATTAATGCTATTTTCCCATCCAAACTTAGCTTATAGCCCTTAGGTTTGAGGATATGTTCACTAATCTCCAGGAGCTCATCCACCGTGTAGTCCAGGAAGGAGATAACGTTTGGAAACCTAGAGCGAAGCCCCGCATTGGTATCTAGCAGACGCTCCATGTCATCACCATAGCCTGCTAATATCACAATAATATTCTCCCGGTGGTCATCCATAAACTTAACGATCGTATCAATCGCCTCTTGGCCAAAATCTTGACTTCCTCCTATTAATGCATAGGCCTCATCGACAAAAAGAACGCTACCCAAGGCCTTTTCAAGTACATCCCGGGTTTTTAAAGCGGTTTGCCCAACATAGCCTGCAACCAGCCCTGAACGGTCCGTTTCAACGATGCGATCTGACTTAATGACCCCGAGCTCTTTTAGCCTTTTGGCTAATATCCGTGCGATGGTCGTTTTACCTGTACCCGGATTTCCTTTAAAAATCATATGCAGAGATTGAGCTCCCGCATCTGGTAACCCCATCTTCGTCCGCTTATTAGCAACCTCAATCTGGGCAGATAATGAACGAACAAAATCCTTAACACTATCTAATCCAATCACTGCTTGAAGCTCTGTCATTGCTAGATTTTTCGGAGCCCGTTCCCCCAGTTTAAAATCCTCTAACGTTAAATAATTTAACTCGCTTGGCTGTAGATTCGTTGTTTCCACAATTCGAATGGCCTGATTACGAATCGCTTCTTCGAGCGTATTTCGCACAAGGCGGCCATTACCGCTGTCATTTTTCCCAGGGATTTGCTTTTGCTTATACAGCTCAATTAATGGGGCCTTAACGTCCATCGCCAAAGCGAATCCCTTACCACTAGCCTGAATTTCTGTCATAGAAGCAAGCTGTTCAGCTGAATAATCAGGAAACTCAATTTTCAATGGGAAACGTGAGGACAAACCTGGATTTACCTTCATAAACTGTTCCATTTCCTCTGTATAGCCCGCTAAAACCACCACTAAATCAGTACGATAATTTTCAATTAAGCGGACAAGAGTATCAATAGCCTCCTTACCAAAGCCCCCTCCCTGAACTCCACCTTCTGCTAAACTATAGGCTTCATCAATAAACAACACTCCACCAAGTGCCCTTTGCACCACTTCTGTTGTTTTGACAGCCGTTTGCCCAACATATTCTGCCACTAAGTCCGTTCGGTCTACTTCCACTAGATGTCCGCTCTTTAAAATCCCCATTGATTTCAGCATTTCAGCTAGAAGTCTAGCCATCGTCGTTTTTCCTGTTCCAGGATTACCTGTGAACACAATATTTAACGTCTGTGATTGGTCGGTGATAATACCGGCATCCTTTCTTTTTTTATTCGCTAAGATTTGTTTTTCCAGCGTACGGATAATATCCTTCACATTCTCTAACCCAATAATCGGTTGAAGAGCCCCTTCCATATCAAACGGCTTTTTAGCTTCCAGTCCAAAGTCCTGTGCAATAAGCAATTTGAAGTCCTTATGATTCTCTTCCTTATTTAATCGAACCGCTTGCTTTCGAATGGCTTCTTCTAATAGATTACGGACAAGTCGCCCGTTTCCGCTATCGTTCCTACCAGAAATTTGTTTCTGATCAAATAAGGTGAGAAGCTCACCGCTAATTGCAGGGTCAATGGTAAAATCCTTTGCTTCCGCCATCACAAGAAGGATTTCTAGCATTTCTTCTGATGAGTAATCTGGGAATTCCGTAATATATGGGAAACGAGATTTTAATCCTGGATTCGCCTTTAAGAAGGTTTCCATCTCCTTTGTATATCCTGCAATGACAACTACGAGATCATCCCGATAATCCTCCATTCCCTTAACTATCGTATCAATGGCCTCAAGACCAAACGGATCCTGCTTTTCCCGAGCAAGTGTATAGGCCTCATCAATAAACAACACTCCACCAATAGCACGGTGGATTGCACCGTTAGTCTTTGGCGCAGTCGAGCCCAAGTATTCCCCCACTAAATCCTGTCTCGCTACTTCTACCAGCTGCCCCTGGGAAAGCAAGCCCATTGACTTCAGAATACGCGATACCAATCTAGCGACGGTAGTCTTCCCTGTTCCTGGATTCCCGGTAAACACCATATGTATAGCCATCTTATCAGCCTTTTTATAGCCAGCTTCCTGTCTTGCCTTTTGAATCTTCACAGTCTCAAGCAGCTCGTAAATGGAATGTTTAACTGAATCTAACCCCGTTAATTGATTAAGCTCCTCTAGTAAATCCTCAAGCTTTTCTTCTTTCACAATCGGGATTCGTTTAATCGGATAATCCTGAAGCCCATTTGAGGCTGATAAAAGATCATCTTGGAATTTTACTAAAACATGATCACCATTTCGGAAAATTTCCCTAGCCCGGAGATCAACTAGGACAGGATAAAAATCTTTATTTATGAATCTCTCAATTTCTTCTCCATAGCGTTTTGTTTCTAGAATTCTCTCAGCGAGCGCTGAATAAACAGACGGTTGAATAGAGAGGATAAGCTGCGCCTGTTTTGCTAAACTTTCCGCGGCCAAGGTCATCTTTTGCTTTAGAATGATTTCGATGTCCTCTTTTAACAATGGTGATGAAATCGCAAAGGATTGGATGCCTTTTAAAATAGCGGCTGGTACCTTGTTGGCAATAGCCGGAGGCAGCTGCCCATGCTCTTTCTCCACAAAATGAACATCCGTATACAACAATAAGAAGTAATCGGAGGCATCAATCATGACACCATTGGATGTACGAAAATATCCCTGTGTAAATAATTTCGATACATAATCGATAATTTGCTCATTAGCCTTTTCAACACCTGTAAAACAAACCGTTCCAATCCCGTATTCAAAGGCAGCTGTACAATCAACAATGAAGTTCGTATGAATATCAGCTTCAGTATATTTATCAAGCTCGATTGTCGCGTAACGATTATAGGGAACTAGCTTCTTCTTATAAAGCTGGTCAATCAGGATCTGAATAGAGGTAGTTTTCCCTGTTCCAAAAGGACCTGCAACTAATAATGTCTGTTGTACCTTCCCTTTGATTCTATTAATAAATGCTTTCTTAAAGGCAATAAGCAATTCGTCGATAAAAAAGCCCTGCCTGAGAATAGACTGGTTCATTGTTCGTTTTATTTCATTAAAAATCAAATCTAACTCGTCGTTTGATTTGTTCAGGCCTAATTGTTTAACCCCATGCTTCGCATCTTGAAATACTTCTTTTACCGCTCCCACCGAATGTGGAACATGGGCAGGACTTTTATGTATGGTTTGATTTTTAACTGCCGTTCCACTCATATGCAACGACGCAGATTGCCGCACTGCTTGTTGCTTCTTACCCGTAAACCCCTTTGCTTGAACATAATCAAACAACTGTATTTCAGGAAGGATGACACGGAGCCATTTTTGAAAGTTCATAAGGTAAACCTCACTTAATAGGTATATTTACTCTAATTTTATCCAATCCTTACAAATTATTAAATAATTATTATACATGACCTTAATATATTTACTTTAGGAATCCATCACAATAATCATCCTTATTAATTATTTTATATTTCTAATTCCATACAAAATCCCCTTTGGATTGGGGATGACGCATTATTCTCCTATATGTAAGGCACTCTAAAAAGGTACCCTTAGCAAATACTCCTATTTAAAAATCAGACTATATTCCTATTATAACTAATAAAATGAACATTCCTATATTAAAATGGTTAAAATAGGAAACGAAAGTTACTATGAATCAAAAACCTCCAGGAAACAAAACAAAAATGGTTGCCGATTTGTCGACAGGCTTAACTTTCCCCCTGCAGATACTCAAAAACAATGTCGAGACATGTGTTATCACCGTTCCTGACGCCTACAAAAGTCTCGCCTATAATTCCTATCTTCACCACTATGATTTAGAATCGACAGCCATTCGATGAAATACCATATAGGCTATACTATTCAAAGGTTTGGTTAAAACAGCTACAAATACTGATTTATAACGATTCTCCATACAAACTTAAACCGAAGATTGTCGAGGAAAGCATTACTATTTTCCAGGAAATTCTCCAACCTTCCACAAAAAGTCCCTGATTTCTTATGAACCTCCTTCATTTGATAAATTCCCCATCATTTCCACACTAAACAAACGATTGGTTAAAACCCGTCTCAGCACCCACTATGACTGGATTTATCGCTTCAAACACACGAAAAGAATGTCGATAGATGTCTCCAACTATGCCTTTTTGAAAAAGGAATCCAAGTGGGCAGCTGAATTAGATTTCCCCCCATTCAAATATGCGGCTTTTACTGAGTATCCTATAGCAAACCTAGTTAACGGAATGAATATAGAAGGTTATCAAAATTAGGCACGAACACCCCTTCCGGGGTTAAAGACCAAAATGATATCAAAACTAGTTGAAATTGCAAAAAATGGCTTCAAAAATCACTTTTGACCCCCTTTTTGGCACGTTTCGTTATAAAAATGGCACCAAAAGTGAATTTTGGTCGTTCGATTTACGGAGTTAAACCCGATATTGTGGAGGTGCTGAGATCGTTAACTTGGCACAAAAATGCAGTGGAAGGGTGTATGAAATGGTAGGTTTAAAATCTGGGAAAATTGAAGGATTCGAGCAGTTTTCACAATTTACTTCGCTACAGGAATTGAATACTCATATCGAGATGTGGTTAGCGGTACATAAGCATGATTTTTCAAAAGGAGCATTGATTGGATTGAAGCGGCTGGTTCGTTTTTCTGCCAAAATACCCGGCGTGTGCAATGCCAAAATTGGGACCATCTTAAAAGCCATTCATCAGGAATACAAAGATCATGGAATCTCCCGTTCTACCTTTAAACGAATGATTCAAAAGGCAAAGGAATTAGGAATCCTCTCCGTTTATGAAACCGAAAGAAAAAATGGTTCACAGTCTAGTAATTTGTACTCGTTTAATCGCTTTCCTTCAAATGAACCACCGAAAGAGGAAATCATGAACCACCCTAAAGAAACTAATAATCTTTTAAAAACTGAAGATCAAAAGAAAAAAGAACGTAGAGAAGAACCGTCCGAATTAGATCACACTTATGTGAGTGACCGAGTTCCACAGCCTTTTGTTCAGTTGGTAAAGTGCTTCTTTCCTGAAGCAAAGACAATCGAAGAGTATTGGAAAATGGTGAAAATCTCTGCCTATCAATACCTTTGGGAGAATGATTCCGAACTCATTCTAGAGGTCGCCACCCAATCCTTTAAGCAGCTAATCCGGAAGCTGAAGTTCAACCGCAACATCAAAAACCCATTCGGCTATTTTTATGGAATCCTAGATAATAAGTTTTTCATACTTTATGATGAAGCACTCAAAGAGAAGTATGATTCGAATGATGTCGAAATGGTGTTTAGTCTGGGGTTGAATTAATCATTAACTGTTTAGTGACAAGTTCTGCGTTTATACCAAAGGGTTGGCTCTTCTCATGGTTATTGATTAGGTAAGTACCGCCAGAACCGTCCCCATGGGTTTTTGTAAAACCCTGTCACTGAATTGTCACGAAATTAGGCGAATTATGGAGAATCCACATACTATAGTCTATGGTGATAAAGTCCCGCTTATTATTTAATAAGTAGGAGGGACAAACAAGATCATAACCACAGCATGGAATCTCAACTGAGTAAATAAGGAAAAGAATCTTACATGCTAAGTGAGCAATCTACCCGCAAGCTGCCAATGTAGTCAGGGATTTCCATACACAAAGATGGAAACACATACTACTTTCTAACAGGCAGTATATGACAGTTATAGTAGTAGGTAGGCCTTTTTTGAAATCAATCGGATTTAAAGGAGAGGGAGACTATTATTATTCAAAAGAACTATTTTATTGAAAAGAAAATGATCTTACTAACGGGGGAATATGATGGGTATGGCAAGCAATGTGCACGAGTCATGGTAGGAGGAACGTCATTTCTGGTCGATCGATCGCCCTTACATCTATTAGATGACACATTAACACACATAGGTTACGACCTAAGAGGAGCAATGGCCAGTGCCAAACTCATTCTAGGTGAACGGTCGAGATGTCCGATTATTGTTAACCCTTATCTGGGTATTTGCCTATTTCCAAACAAATCACCACATAATGCTGATTGTATCTGGTTCAACCCCGAACATATTGTGAGGACGATTGCGGTCGGAAGTAAGACTAAGGTCGAATTAAGTAATAGGCATTCCATTATTGTCGATTCAAGATTAGCTTTCTTTAATAATAGAATTCACAATGCGAATCAATTGTTGCAAACAGCTATGAAAAGAGGAAACCACCCGGGCCCGATTACTTTTTACCTCGAACCTAAAACAACACATCTGCTAACCAAAGAGACAACAGGAAAATATAATTTTACACACTTAGAGGATAACTAAAAATATAATTGTCAATCTGTTCAATTGATTGATAGAAAAGGAGTAACTCTTTGGATAAATTAGCATCTGTTCGCTTTGGAAATGTATTAAAGAAATTAAGAAATGCTCAGGAGCTTTCTCAAGAGGTATTGGCCGACCGCTGCTGTCGACATCCATCATATATCAGCTTACTGGAAAGAAATCTGAAAAACCCTAGCCTAGATACCATCGTTGCTCTTGCAATCGGTTTGGATATGAAAGCTTCTGAAATGTTAAAGGAAATCGAACAACACCCTGAGAACGGCTGGTTAATGAGGGGCAAGAATAATAGTTGATAGTAAAAAATGGGGAGACTCTACTAAAGTACTCCACTAACCACTTGCTATGAAATGTCAGGGGGTGATATAGGCACCTCATTATTTTGTATCTTTGCCGAAATTACTGTTTGGATATTTTTCAACACTTTTCAACCCAAGTTCAAACCAATTTACGCATCATCAACTTATTAGAGACCAGATTTCAAGGCTTTTCCTTATTCGGTAACGCCTATATATATATCCCGCGGGGGCAGGGAGCTCAAACTTTTGCAATATTTCTCCCGCCTCTGTTCGATTGTCCCATCGTAATAGTCTAAAAGGCAGTTCATATTCATAAATCGCGGCTGGACCGAGCCGGGATACTTAAATAGATAAAAGCTGCTCCAAGGATAGTAGTCAGGCTGCTTGACCATCTTTGCCTCAACGGGATTTAAATGAATGTAGCGGCTGACCTCAAGCATCCCTTCTTTATCTTCAATCACCTTGTCATAATAGCGTTTTTCATACACATGTCCTGTTAAACGATACTTGGCATTGTAATAGTTTGCGTACCTTTTATTGATTAGAGACATCAGTTTTGAAATGGGAATTTCTCGTGATCGAATCTGCAGGTGATAATGATTGTTCATTAAGCAATAGGAAGCCATTTCAAAAGGTATTTTTTCATGAAGCTGATCGAGGATGTGCAAGAATGCTTGAAAATCAGTTGCGTTTCGGAACAACGGATCACGCCGGTTGCCCCTGCAGTTAATATGGTAAAAACGATGGGGAATCCAGATTCTTTTCTCACGTGACATTTACGTTTCCCTCGCGATCGATTGTTGTTTATGAAGACCTTGACGTCTTAGTGTCATTGCTTCCCAAATGGCTGTATCAGTTATTTGGTCCTCGCCAGCTAGATCAGAAATTGTTCTTGCCAAACGAATGATTTTGATTTGAACCCGATTACTCCAATTCTGTTTTGATGCCACGTTCATAAGCATCTTTTGCTGGTCACTTGTTAATGGACTTGTGGCAGTAATGACTTCAAATGGAGCTTTTGCATTAGTGATTTCCGTTTGATAACGTTGATATTGAAGTTGTCGTGCCTTTTCCACCCGCTTGCGAATGGCAGTGGATGATTCTTGGCCCTTTGATGGCTGTTCTAAGTTAATCGACTGTAATGACAAATGGATATCAAGGCGGTCGTAAACTGGTCCTGATATTCGGTTTCGATAGGTCTGAATTTGCTTTTGTGTACATGTGCAGTAATGATGATTGGAACCGAAATACCCACATGGACATGGATTCATGGCACCAATCAGGATAAAATTTGAAGGATACGTCACAGTGGAATGTGCCCTGCCGATTGTTACTTGTCCAGTTTCTAGCGGTTGCCTTAACATATCGATCGTCTTTTTCGTGAATTCCGCAATTTCATCTAGAAATAATACCCCTCGATGCGCCAGAGAAATTTCCCCTGGCCTCGGTGAAGAACCCCCTCCAATAATAGCAACTGAAGATGCGGAATGGTGTGGGTTTCGATAAGGGGCACTTTGATGAAAGATTCGCCTCTCTCCCGCAAGCTGATATAGACTCATTACTTCTAATTGTGCTTGATTCGTAAGAGTGGGTAATATAGATGGAAAGGTTTCCGCCAGCAAACTTTTCCCACATCCGGGCGGACCGCTCATAAGGACATTATGTTCACCAGCAGCAGCAATTTCAAGCGCTCTTTTTGCTTGTTCATGGCCAATTACATGTCGGAAGTCTTTTTGTGGCAAGTCAGAAAAAAGAGGAAATTGTTCATTGGATTTTAATTGAGGGAGAAATGACAGCAGTTCTTGACCTTCTAAGTGCTGAACCACGTCTTCGATATGCTGAACAACGATGCATTCCAAATCTTTCAGCATATGGATTGGTATTGTTTGATCAAAGGGAAGATAGACTTTCTTTAGACCAAGTCCTTTCGCAGAAATCAGTGCAGGCAACATCCCGTCTGCTTTTACAACCATACCATCAAGAGACAATGCCCCAATAAACGCGGCATCGATTGGAATCTCACCCTTAATCATATTAAGCTCCTTCAAAGCCGCTATCGCAATCGCCAGATCAAAAAGAGGCCCATTTTTCTTATGCTCAGATGGCGAGAGATTCACCACGACCTTCTGATCCGTAACATCCACATCAAAATGGCCCAGTGCCGCCACTACCCGTTCCCTCGACTCCTTTACTGAAGCATCTGGCAACCCAACAATCACCATCGATTCCGTACCAGTCCTAATCCTTACCTCTACTTGCACACGATAGCCTTCCAATCCTTTTAAACCGATACTTGCTACTTTTACCGTCATAATAAACCTCCAATAATATTACTTGATATATCAATGAAATTAAAAATGGAATAAATAAAATCAGTTTTGAAGAAAAGTATGATCAAGTGATGGACCAATAAGAAGTTAAGTCAGGTGGATTAACAGAAGATATTCGGAGTCCAGAATACTGGTTAATAAATACTAATTTCTACAAAAAAATCAAAATTCCTTTAAAATTATTACAAAAATAGACAAAAAGTATTCCCTCTGGCCACCACTATACAAATTTATATTTGGGACGTGGCAGGAGGAATTTTCTTCTCATCAAGAATATTTTTATGTATAATGGAGCTATAATAAAAAAGAGAAGTGCTACTAACACTTCTCTTCAGCAACCTCTACCGTCAGGGTGATGGTTGTTGGAGTAAATTATTTTTGAGAACCACCCTTTTGCTTGCTACGGCGCGGGGTGGTTTTCTTGTTTTCTAGTATGTTTTTCCGAAAGAAATAAGCGCTCAATTCACGCATAACACCCTTCAGAACTTCTCGTAGAATTTCAAGAAATGTTTCCCTGGTTATCACCTCCTTCCCGAAACGGAAAGAAGCAAACAACCAACCACCCCAACAATATTCAGCTGCAACTCTATTCTATCACTTTCCACCAGTCTAATAACCTATCAATCTTCGACAAACTTCGGGGTGTGACAGGCACCGGTATTATTGGTTTGGGCATGTATTCAGTCGGGAAATTGACATATAATAATTGGAAATTCACTGGATGGTGCCTGGCACCATAGCCTTCATCAGGCACTGACGATAGCTTATGGATTATCATCGATTATCGCGGAGTATTTTTTCAACTTCGAAGCAGATTGGATAAAGTGAGTCGAAGTCGTTTTTCCTAAGTGAGAGATTAGGAGTCCAATAACGTCCATGTGCGAGCCAATGACGATAGCTTAGTAAGCCTTTAAAGTTCGTAAAAATGTGTCGAAGATCAGACTTGAATTCCTTCCATTCATCTATAATATGTTCTTCAAGTGATATTTTATCTCTTTTCTCTCGATAAATTCTGAGAAACGCGCGGTCAAGATCGCTTTTTCCTCTTTTATTTACACGCTCATGAAAGTCAACTCTTAGGCTAGCTTCGGTAGCAGCGAGTATATTAAACGTAGCGAGACGATCAAGCTCCATTTCCCGTGCTTCAAAAATCTCCCTTACCTCTGTCACGGTTAGTCCGACAAATTGATTTGAAATAGGAGGCACGCCATTCAATACATTTTGCTTTAATAAGCGTATTGCTTCTAATGAATCTGTGTAATAGGCTGCGACTTGTTCAAGGGTTAGTTCTTCGTGCGAACGATTCAGCCTCGTCATCCATTGATCACCTGCATTAAAGTGTCTTTGAATGTTTCCTCGTTTACTTCGATATAATGAAGACGCGGCAAGCGAACCATGAATTGCCAAACGAGTTCTTCCTTTGGTGTTGGAGCAGGGGGTTCTGGAGGTGTTTGTCCTTCCGAGTAGATAGCAGTATAGATTTGAGGGCCACCTGAACGAGCAAGTAAAATTGTGGCCTTGCCTCGGGGTCCGTCCATATCAACTCGCCCCCCGGCTCCGATAATGTTAATTCCTATAGGAGTAAGTTTTACTGCTGACTTACCTATTTGAATGACTGTCTCTTGTGCTTTATAACGATATTCCTTACAACCACAAAGCTCATCTTCCATGAGTTCTTGAGTGTGTTCGGTTACCTTAACGCTGCCGTCATTAATGTATGGTTCTAACGCATTAGTGAGTACTTTATAGAGATCCTTTAAGCGGTCATTAAAAAACTGGACCTGTTCCTTTGCTTTCTCTGGTGATGCCATTTCTTCTTTCGCTTGTTGTTGAGATTTTATAAATTCATCGAAATCCATGACATATAAGCTCCTTCACAAAGTAATTTTGTTGGATCCAGTATACCATACGCCTTTATCTATAGGAATCCGCACAAAATTAAAACAATAATTGGGGAAATATATTATTAATCAGATCGACTGCCTTTGCACAAACGAAAATAGAGTTTTTGAACTAAGAGTTTAATAGCAATGACATAGCGTCTAAATGAATTACTTGCCACAATTCTAACACGTGTAGTTCGTTAGAATTGTGTTGAAAATTATAGAAAAGACGTTCAATAATCGAGCATTAATGTTTAAATAAGCAAGACGAGAAAACAACAGATCTATTTACTGTGTAGTACAAATATACAATTCAATAGAAAATGATATTCCACAAGTTGGCGCGATTGCGGAAGGCCATAAGTCTAATTCCTCGGTAAAAATAAGGAGGATTAGGCTTTTTCACTTCAAAATCCTTGACGTTTTTCTATTGGTATACGGTTTACAGCAAGTGGCAAATTTCGTAACAACTGCTGGTAAAAAACATGACAGAGTTAGTACATTCTTGTGGCTGTAATCAAATGATTACAAGCCACTAGATTTTACCACCCTTGCCAAGTTTTTTACCAATGTTCGCCAAGGAATTTACCATGCATCGCCAATGTATTTACCAATGGATGAAAAAGGCCCTGAAGATTAAGATTTTAATAATCTTGTAGGACTTTTTGCATTCAGATAATTTAAGAATTGGTAAATTCTAATGGCCGTAATCAGCGTCCTTCTTTGAATTCTCATATTCTACAAATCTCGACATATATCGGGCGGTGACAGGCACCATAGCCAATTAAAACATCCATTACCTGGGCTCATCTGCCTGAAACAAATACCTGATGAAATTCAACAAAAATTGCAAAAAATACACATATCGCAATAATAAATAAAATACCTTAATCCCTTTTATCCTATTTCTTCATAATGAAAACTGCACCATTATTGCAAGAACGAGGTAGATAAAGAAATGAGCATTTTTTCTTATCACATGATTTAAGACATCTAGGTTCAGAGTGGTTCCTGGAGTAATTTTCTCCACAAAATTGGTAAACATTAATTAATTCCCATATTAAGATTGTCAGATCTCTGTGCTGGTTGTGCTGATTGATTAAATATTAGTAACATCCATCTAACTACCAATATCCAAGTAAAATGGTTAATGAGTCTTCGGTTTTTAACATGACTAACTCCATTCTTTACTGATATAGTAAAATATATTCAGTTCCACCACTTTTCTACTACCAATTAAATTATCAATCTTCAACAGTTGTTCAAGGTCATGTCAGGATGTAAGCAAAAAAGCCCAAGCAAATGCCGCCTGGGCTCCCCCATATTAAAAATACTTTCCAACTAACACTTTGCCTTCATATCCATTCGGATTCTTTTCCTGCCATCTCCAAGAATCCAGACACATTTCCTCAATTCCTCTTTCCGCTATCCATCCTAATTCATTTCTGGACTTAGTTGGGTCTGCGTAACAAATAGCAACATCGCCAGGTCGCCTATCCACAATCTTGTAAGGAACCTTCCTACCTGAGACTTTTTCAAAGGCAGACACAACTTCTAATACACTATATCCTGCTCCTGTTCCTAGATTATAGGCATCCACACCTTTTGAATAAACAACCTTCTCTAGTGCTTTTAAGTGGCCTAGGGCAAGGTCAACAACATGAATATAATCCCTGACACCTGAACCATCCACCGTTGGGTAGTCTTTACCAAACACTTGTAATTCTTTCAACTTCCCAACAGCTACTTGAGTAATAAATGGCATTAAATTATTAGGAATTCCATTTGGATCTTCCCCAATTGTACCGCTATCATGTGCTCCAATTGGATTAAAGTATCGCAATAGGGCTATGCTCCAGGAATTATCTGCAGCATATATATCCCGTAATATTTCCTCGATCATCAGTTTAGTCCGTCCATAGGGATTAGTTGCACTTAGTGGAAATACTTCTGAAATCGGTACCCGCTTAGGCATACCGTAAACAGTTGCAGATGAACTGAATACAAGATTCTTCACACCATATTTCCCCATCATCTCACAAAGATTAAGCGTCCCAGTAATATTATTATGATAATAATTAAGGGGGATGGATACTGATTCCCCAACAGCTTTTAATCCTGCAAAATGGATAATTGCCTCAATGGAATTGTTTAAAAATACATTCTCAAGACCACTCCGATCGAGCAAATCAACCTCGTAATACGCAAAATCTTGACCAGTTAACTCTTTCACCCTTTTTAATGATTCCGGTTTACTGTTTGAATAATTATCTAGAATAATTATTTCATAGCCAGCTGATAGTAGCTCGACACAAGTATGGGCACCAATATATCCAGCACCGCCTGTTACTAAAATAGCCATTAGAAACATCTCTCCCCTAATGATTCTAATATTGCAAATTAAGCACTTAAATTTTGTCAAGAAGTATATGTAAAGATATTGAAAGGATAGTAATTTTCTATTTTTCAAATATTAATATTAACAATATAGTATTTCAAAAATTTAATTATACCATATTTTGTTTACAATATGTTATTAAAGATATAATAAAAACCCACTATTGATATAGTCAAATGCACTTAAATGAATTGCTTCCATAAGAAAATTAAATATAAACCTGTATCAAGGTTGACCTTAACAATCTAGCATCTAAATTTCAAAACCTATAATTCTTTAGAGTGCAATAACTTTTACTCCTGATGGATTTACTACAATATATCCGCGGACATTAAAGGATATTCTCTATCAACTAGCTCTACTTAATCCCTTCATATATTATACTCCCTACTTT
>JAANMP010000025.1 GCA_011250595.1 Bacillus sp. MM2020_1
AATTAGCGGTTTCAAAAAAATTATTTACTATAAAGGAGGCTATTTACCATGAAAAAAAATCTTGGGTTATTTTTATTAACGGGGCTTTTAGTATTAGGCTTAGCTGCTTGCGGAGAATTAGATGAAGGAACCAAGACGTCCAATGATAGTGAAAAGACAACTGCTCAATCAGCAGAGACTTCCGGTACAACAGCATCAGATGTAGAAGCGTTCACTATCACAGCTACTAACTGGAAATTCACTCCCGATAAAGAGTTGATTATTAAAAAAGGATCGAAAGTCAAATTGACTCTGGTTAACAAAGAAGGAGCACATTCAATTAGTAACGAAAAATTAGGAATTGATCTTAAAGCCGACGCACCCGCTGAATTTACAGCAGATACAACAGGAGAATACGAATTAACTTGTTCAACAGTATGTGGTGCAGCGGAAGACCACGAAGGGATGAAAATTTCACTAAAAATAATCGACTAAGGTCTTAACTAAAGCCAGAAGTCTCCTGCCTCGTTTCAGGAGGAGACTTCTGGTTTTCTTATTGATTTCATATACTCATCGATTGAAGTTTCCGGATGCTGCTCAAAAGGAATTTCAGAAATTCTATAATAATTGAAGATAGCTGATATTTGGATTCGCTCATTGAGTTGCAAAATTCGCTCATAGGACCAAAGAATCCGCTCAATAAACTGCCAGATTCGCTCATTGAACCGTAGAATCCGCTCATAGAGCCATGAAACTTACCCATTGAATCACATAATTAATCCATAGACTAGAAAAATTCGAAGAAATTTACTTTGTTTGAGATATTTCGTTAACAATTTGGGTTAATGCCTCGTTGATTGGCGTAACTGGACGTCCGAGAACCTTTTCAAAATCATTACTTTCCACTGCAAGTGAGCCATTTCGAATACTTTCTTGAATTCCAACAACAATTGGAATGACAAAATCCGGTAAGCCTAAACCTTTCATGATTTCGGCATACGTCTCGTCTGATACTTGCTGTACAGGTATTTCTTTACTCAATACAGCGCCAAGAGCAGCTGCTAATTCTTCTTGAGTTAATAGAGGAGCAGAAAGTTCATATACCTTATTTTTGTGACCGTTTCCTATAAGAACAGCTGCTGCTGCCTCTGCATAATCTTGTTGTAGGGCCCAGCCTACTTTTCCACTTCCGGCTGAAGTTACCCATGGAGCACCTGCTAACGCACCTTGAATGCTCCCAATTTCATTTTCCAAATACCAATTGTTACGCAAGAAGGTATATGGAATTCCAGTTTTAATGATTGCTGCTTCTGTCGCAACATGAGGCGGCGCCATTAAATTTGTGCTTTCTGTTGCATTTGCCAAACTTGTATAAGCAATAAATTTCACTCCCGCCCGTTCAGCTGCTGCGACTGCATCTGTATGCTGACGAATTCTTGTTTCATTGTCACCATCCGCAGAAATAATTAATAGACGATCAATCCCGGCAAAAGCCGTAACTAATGTTTCTGGATGGTCAAAATCCCCCTGGCGAACTTCTACCCCGCGAGAAACTAATCCCTCTGCTTTTTCGGGATTGCGGACACTGACAGCCAATTGATTCGCTGGTACACTTTGTAATAACGTCTCGACCACTTTTGATCCCAATTTACCTGTTGCACCTGTAACTAATATTTTCATATTAAATTCCTCCTCTTTCTTGTTCTATACCATAGCGATGGTTCTTTTTGTAAGTTAGAGACAATCACAAGAACCGTCCCCATGCTTCTTTTTAGCTTGTAACCAATTCGATTACCTGTAATCATTTTAATAACACGTTGATCATTTGTCAACTAAAAAACGCTTTATATATTTTGTTCGTAAATTTGGTATAATACACTTGTAATCAAATTGATTACATTCAAATTATTTGGTGATATTAAAGTGTATGACAATAAGGAAGGTGAAGAAAGATGTCGATTAGCAGCCGTTTTGCGGTTGGAGTTCATATATTAACACTCCTTGAGGTAAATAAAGGCGGAGTAAACTCATCCGAGTTTATTGCGGGAAGTGTAAATACAAATCCAGCTGTCATAAGAAAAATAATGGGCATGTTAAAAAAATCAGGGTTAATAAATGTACGACCAGGTATTGCTGGTGCTGACCTAGCAAGGGATTTATCTATGATTACATTGTTGGATGTTTATAAAGCCGTTAATGTTGTTCAGGAGAAAGAATTGTTTAGCATCCATGAAAATCCCAATCCTGAGTGCCCCGTTGGCAGAAATATTCAAGATACGATTGCTCCGCTGTTTTCAAGTGCTGAGAAGGCAATGGAGGAAGCTCTTGGAAATGTAACCATTGCGGATGTAGTAAGTGATATTTCTAAAAAAGAAAAATTGAATTGTATATAGCAAACGACATCTTTTCTGAATGTCGTTTTTTCATGTTTAAGATAGGACTTTTCTCGCCTAAATTTTAGTGTTTTTCACCATTATTTCACATCATGTATGATATAATTATGATATCACTTTTATATCATTTTTATAAATTGGAGGGAATGTAATGAGAGAAAAATCAATTTTTAAAATGAATGGATTTGCTGCACTTATCATTGCGCTTTTGTGTATTGGCTTTGGAATCTTTTTAATCGCTACCGGAACTGTCCCTGAAAAAATAACTGGTGGATTCGTCATCATTATAGGATTGATCGTTGCAACAAGTTTGACGATTGTTCAGCCCAACGAAGCAAAAGTATTAACCTTCTTCGGTACTTATCTAGGTGTAATCCGGGACCAAGGATTATGGGCCACGATCCCCTTTACTTTCAAACGAAGTGTTTCCTTACGAGTGACAAACTTTAACAGTGAGCGGCTAAAAGTAAATGATCTAGAAGGAAACCCAATTGAAATTGCAGCTGTTGTTGTGTATAAAGTGAATGATGCAGCAAAAGCATTGTATGACGTTGAAAACTATGATAAATTCATTCAGATTCAAAGTGAAACCGGCCTTCGTCATATTGCGAGCAGATATGCCTATGATTCATTTGATCATCCTGATAACCCATTAACTCTTCGCCAAAATAGCGATGAAGTTGCTGACGTACTTATGTATGATTTGCAAAAAAGACTAGATGTTGCAGGTGTAGATGTCATTGAAGCCAGAATTATGCATCTTGCCTATTCTTCTGAAATAGCTTCTGCCATGCTGCAAAGACAACAAGCACAAGCCGTACTATCTGCTCGAAAAGTGATTGTCGACGGTGCAGTTGGGTTAGTAAAAGCTGCGATTGATCAACTTGCAGAGCAAGAAATTGTTGAACTCGACGAGGAGAAGAAAGCTCAGATGGTCAACAACTTAATGGTTGCGATTGTCTCTGAAAAAGGAACGCAGCCGATTATCAATACAGGAAGCATCTATTAAGGTTGTGTAGTAAATGAGTAAACGAAAATCATTTCCGCTTCGGATTGACCCGAAGTTATATGAAGTGCTGGAAAAATGGGCAGAAGATGAAATTAGAAGCGTCAACGCCCAAATCGAAGTCATCTTAAAAGAGGCCGCCAAAAAGGCCGGAAGATTAAAGAAAGAATAGACCAAAAAGGTGAATTTAAAATTATGTTAAATTTTGATCAGTCCCTCGGCTCATTAATAAAGTCGTACAGCAATTGCTGTACGGCTTTTTATTGTTCATATGAATTTCTAGCGCACTCTTTATGAACTAAAGGAGACAACCATAAAATTATTTCAGAATAACTATTGCAATATAATTGTAATATTGATGTTATGTCACTGTCACACCTTTCTAGTATATTGAACCTATCAAATCACACTAGGAGGTAACAATCATGCTAAAGAAATTCATTGCAGCATTTGTCATCATCGTTTCTTGTGGCTCTTTGTTTGCTAACATGGGTGATAAAGCGGAAGCGGCTTATTATAATACAAAGGCAGTTGCGGTTGCAAAGTCTAATTTAGGAGTACCTTATCGTTGGGGCGGAATGTCATCCAGTGGTTTTGATTGTTCAGGTCTAGTTAAGCATTCCTATGCAAAAGCTGGAAGAACGCTAAACCGTACAGCCGCTCAAATGTACTACGGAAACGGATATCGTATCTATAATTATATCCAACCGGGTGATTTAATGTTCTTTGCTCCAACCAAAGCAAGTCGGCCGACACATGTCGCGATGTATATTGGGAACGGTAAAATGATTATGGCTTCTTCATCAAAAGGAGTCATGATTACAAGCACAAACAATCCATATTGGCATCCAAGATACGTTGGAACAAAACGCGTTTAAAGACCATCCTAGATGGTCTTTTTTCTTATCTATATATTCTAGTTATCATATCTTCTTTTATGAAAATTCTAAAAGTACTCTGTTTCTAAATTCAATCAAAGTCCATACATACAGATGTTTATTATTTTTTGTGCTTTTTTTAAGAGTGATAAAACTCATTCCTCTATTTATGCACCAATTCGCGTTTCATAAAATAATTTCCTAATGGTTACATTATTATTATAAAACTAGGAGGGTTTAGCATGAAGGCTTCGAGTCAAGCGCCTATTACATCATCAGAATTAGCTAATTTGTGGATGGCTTTTCAAGAAAAAACCATGATGCTTAGAGTATTGGAACATTTTATAGAGCACTCCGATCAAGAAGGAAAACAACTGTTATCGTCACATTATAATGGTGCCACCAAAAACATTGAGATGATTTCAAGTATTTTTCAACAAGAAGGAGCAGTAATTCCGATTGGTTTTACAGAAAGCGATGTAAATAAAGGCGTTCCAAAGTTATTTGATTTCTTATATGATATTATGTATTTAAATTTGATGACTAAAGTGGAAATGAGCCTTTATGCACTTTTCACAGGCATGTCTTACCGAAAGGATATTGAGGATCTTTTTATTGGCATGTCAACGGAATCCCAATTAATGAACAGCCAAGCAACTCAATTCCTTCTAGAAAAAGGGGTACTGGTACGTCCACCTTTTGTACAAATGCCAAAACAGGTAAATTTTGTTCAGGATAAAGATTATATGGATGGGTTTAATTGGTTTAGTGAAACAAGATCCCTGAATACTATTGAAGTTTCTCTAATCCACCATTCTATTGAAACAAACCTGGTTGGGATGCAGTTAATGATTGGATTCGCTCAAGTTGCTGCTGATAAAGAAGTTCAAAAATATCTTACCAAAGGAATGGAATTGTCAAAAAAAATTGAAATAGATCTAGGGGAATTCTTACGCCAAAGTTATATAGAGCCCCCCGCTACTCATGCCGGTAAAGCAACAACCTCAAAAGTCGCGCCATTTTCTGACAAATTGATGATGTACAATACCAATTTATTAGCTACATTCGGGCTCGGTAGTAATGCATTAGGAAGTGGATTCAGTTTACGGAGTGACTTGCCGGTAAAAATGGCTTTAAACGCAAAAAATATTTTCACTTTTGCTCAAGCAGGGGGAAAGATTATGATCAAAAATGGTTGGATGGAAGAACCACCACAGATTGAGGATCGAAATCAACTAACTAAATAATTGTTTTATTGCACAGTAAAACTAACCTTAAAAAGGCTAGTTTTTTCTTCCTTGAGGGTCTTCTTTACTCATAAATTCTCCCTATATAATGGGTGTTTGTTTTTCTAATTTACTTTTTTTATTATACAGAATTTATGTAATAATATGGGATTATCTTATATTAAATGAAAAATGGAATAAGGATGTTTCCCCTCTGAATCATAGCTCTTTATTGTTTTTTATCAAATCTATCAACTCTAATATTGCATCTTCTAATTCAACTGCTGCTGTACCGTCTTCTGGGATTTGTTCGATACTATTTTCAAATTCATTCAGTCTTGCGCAAAGATTCTCCAGGAATTCATCGGACTGCTGTTTCTTTGATTGATATTTTTTTGCTTTATTCAATAGTTCCTTGAACATAACATCCTCTTCAATTTCTTCAATCAAACTCCAAACCTCTTGTAAAACTGACTCTAATTTTTGTACAGACTTGTGAAGCTTTTGTAACTTTCCAATTGAATTTTCCATCCCAAAATCTTCCTTTCATTTTTCAACTTTCCTACTTTGAAAAAAACCGCCCTTTAATTATTTTAATTTCAACTTAATGGTTTCACTCAAGTAGCCTCTATCTCTATGATACAAAATGGTTGCAATTACTAATATTCCTGATGCTATAAATATAGAGGTGTTCCCTATATATGTGGTTGAAAATGTCCCTGTCAATGCTCCAAATAAAAAAGAGAGAATGATCATAAAAAATTCTATGAATTGTTTTTTTGCTTCACGATCACGTTCTTTTATTGCCAAGTAGGCGGCTTGTGTCGCCGTTCGAAGGTTACCTGTCGTCATTGTTGAGTTGTAGGCCCACTTATCCAATTTATTGAACGTCGAAATTTGTAAAGAAGATACAAATGCTATACACACTGTGACCACGATGTTTGGCACACTTTTTGGCAACAGGCCTACTGTAATTAATACCGAGCATTCCATGATAAGAATCGATCTTCGATAGCTATGTAATAGTTCACGTAAATGAGGAATCTTTACTATTTCCGAAACCAAAACTCCCAAAATGAAGGCTATTATAGGCGGAATAAAAAGCAAAGAGCCTCTCCAATCCTTGTTTGCTGCTTTTACAGCCAGTAATACCATATTTCCCGTTTGCGCATTGGCAAACACTCCATCGCGGCTGATAAACGTATAAGCATCTAGAAACCCGCCAACTATGGCTAACAAAATACCCAAATAAATGGAGTTGGACGATAACGAGGGGATTTTATCTTTCATTTTGTTATCTCCTTGATTCTCTTTATTAACATGAATAGTATTTCCAAGAAGGAACATGAAAACCAATCTAAATGTGTGTTAATTCACTAGAATCGTCAATCCTGTCCTTTCATATCATTTGTCAACTTAGTTGACAAATTGGCAAAAAAATAGCTATACTGAATAGTAACAGTTAAACCACCTTAAAGATATAAAAAAAGGTGGTTTTCTTCTTTTTAAATAGACTTGGTTATTTCTATGACGAGGATTATATTTTGGCAACTGCAGCTATTATATAATTCCACAGAAATTATTGTCTTCTTAAAAAAAATAACCTACCCTTCTATATGATTCAAAGAAAGGTAGGTCTTATTCGCTGATTGGATTTACTTAATACAATCTATATTTACATGTTAAATTAAGGGAGATCACCCTTAATTATAAACGAAAAGTACGACTGGACAGCGTGTACTTGTCAATCCGGTCTCGGTTCGGTTCATACCCGATACCTGGAAGCTTTGGAATTGTTATCATTCCATCTTCGACGATTACCTCGGGATCAATGATATCTTCCTTCCAGTAATGGGCAGAAGCTGCTGTGTCACCCGGTAGTGTAAAATTAGAAAGACTAGTAATCGCAATATTATGTGCCCTTCCCACTCCGGACTCAAGCATGCCTCCACACCAGACAGAAATCCCGTTTGCCTCACATAAATCATGGATTTTTTTAGATTCTGTTAACCCTCCAACACGGCCAATTTTAATATTAATGATTTTACAACTGCCTAGTTGAATCGCCTTTCTCACATCTTCTACACTATGGATACTTTCATCCAAACAAATCGGTGTCTCCATTTGTGCTTGAAGCTGTGCATGATCGACGATGTCGTCAAAGCCTAATGGCTGCTCGATCATCGTTAAATTAAATTGGTCCATTGCCTTGAGTGTATCAATATCTTCTAGGGTATAAGCTGTATTGGCATCAGCCATTAATGGAATATCTGGATAGTGTTTTCGTATCTCTGATAATATATTTAAGTCCCAACCCGGTTGAATTTTCACTTTAATGCGTTTGTAACCCTCTTGTAAATGACCCTCAATCAAAGCCAACAATTCTTCGACTGTATCCTGGATTCCAATACTAACCCCAACCTCAATCTTTTCTAATGTTCCCCCGAGCGCACTCGCAAGACTTACTCCTTGCTGTTTTGCGTAAGCATCCCAAATCGCTCCTTCCAGGGCAGCCTTTGCCATGTAATTCCCTCGGACATGAGAAAAAAGTTCAGAGACCTCATCTGGATGAGAAATTGGCTCCTTCAGAAGTAGAGGAATCAGAAAATCCTCCATCATATGCCAATTGGTTTTGACCGTTTCTTCTTTATATGTAGCATCAATTGCAGCAACAGATTCTGCCCAGCCTGTAATTCCATCCTTCGTTTTGACCTCGACCAGGATAAAATCTTTATCATATTCGGTCCCTACAGCTGTCGTAAAGGGATGTAAAAGATCCATTTTCATATGTCTTAACACGATTCGTTCGATTTCCATGCTAATTCTCCTTCACTCCGTTATGAAAGTTTCTTGATAATATATAATAATGAAGGTTAGGATGGGCACTCTTCTGTAATGAGGTAACCGCCCATCCTTTTCCTAAATAATGAGTAAAAACTTCGCGTGTTTTCAGTCTCCATGCTAATGCGGCCTTCAAATTGTTCGATTTAATCGATTGGAATTGATTTGGAACCGGGACACAGAGGAGATTCGCTTTCTCCTCGTAATCAAGAGAGACAGACACCGGAACCGGGAAGCCATAAGAATCCTCCTCAACATGAATCAACTGCGGGACTTCACGGATATTAATAGCATCGGCCCTCCGCTTAGACGCCTCCTCAGCTATGTTCCATTCCACTAAAAATCGATCGGATGGCAAGCCGGCATTCAGGATGTCCGGCATATCACCGTAGCAGTTCTCAATATATTTCGTACAAACTCCTCCTAATTTATTTAAATTAAGATAGCCATTGACTGTTTCCAGTGGATCATACGTCCACTCGATTCGATGGTAGCCCATTTTTTGTGCTTCTTCACGCTGTTTTAATTTTAATTTTTCGCCAATCCCCATTTTTCGAAAATCCGGATCGATTCCCATACTGTGAGAACATAGGTACACATTGGTTCCATCAAATCCTGGAAAGCTATATTGAAATCCAATTAAACGATCCCCAGAAAATGCGCCAATTGCCATCCCGCCATTTTTAACCACAGCAATACTGTGGTTAACTGGGACCGGATCCTCGTCTGCCCAAATCAAACTTTCTAAATCTTTCACAGCAGTTAATTCCTCTGCTGAATGTAACATGCGTATCGTAATCGATTCTTGAAAATTCATTGTGAATAACTATCCTCCTGCCACTTGATTAGATGACACTTTTAAGAAAACTTTTTAATCGATCGCTAGCAGGATTACTGAACAGTTGCGCTGGAACTCCCTGTTCTTCGATGATGCCGTCACACATATAAATGACTCGATCGGCCACTTCTCTCGCAAACTTCATCTCGTGTGTCACAATCAGCATCGTCATTCCCTCTTCAGCCAATCCCTTCATAACGTTGAGAACTTCACTAACCAGTTCTGGGTCTAATGCGGAAGTTGGTTCATCAAACAGCATAATTTTTGGATTCATCGCCATCGCCCGAGCAATCGCAACGCGCTGCTGTTGACCTCCGGAAAGTTTCCTGGGGTACACATCCTTTTTATCTTTAAGGCCTACCCTTTCTAGTAAAACTATTGCCTTTTCGACAGCTTCTGCTTTCGGCTTCTTTAACGCCTGAATTGGTGCTTCGATAATGTTTTGTAAAACGGTCAAGTGCGGGAATAAGTTAAACTGTTGAAATACCATCCCCACTTCCCGCCTAATTTGTTGAATACTCCTTGGTGAATAATTTAATTCTGTTCCATCAATCGAAATTCGGCCAGATGAAAGGGTTTCGAGTCCATTCAGACAGCGAAGGAGCGTACTTTTCCCCGAACCACTTGAACCAATCAGGGCAACTACCTCGCCAGGATACACTTGTAAATTAATCCCTTTTAAAACTTCCAACTGGTTAAAGCTTTTATGGACATTTTCAATTTCAATAATTGGGTGAAGATGATCTCTCACTTTGTTCGACACGGTAGGTCCTCCCTTGACTAACGTTCGCTAATCGACAACTTAAATTCTACCTTTCTTAAGAAATATGAAAAAATCGTTGTCATTACTAAGTAAAGAATGGCAGCAGTAATATAGAATTCGATAAATGCATAGTTCGTCGAAGCAAATCTTTGTGAAGTCATCATCAATTCTGAAACGGTAACTAGCGAAGCGAGTGATGAATCTTTTAAGAGTGTAATAGACTCATTGCCAATCGCAGGGATGCTTACTCTTAAGGCCTGCGGGAGAATAATTCTTCGCATTATGGTTGGATAGCTCAATCCAAGTGACTGTGCTGCTTCCATTTGGCCTTTCGGGATTGACATAATCCCTCCTCTTAATATTTCGGCAATATAGGCTCCGGCATTTATTCCTAGAGCAAGCACAGAGGCGGTAAAGGGATCTAATTCAATCCCGATTTGCGGTAGTCCAAAGTAGACAAGAAATAGCTGGACCAAAAGGGGGGTCCCTCTAAGGACCCAAATATAAAAGCCAGCGAACAATGACAAAACCTTAAACTTTGAAATTTTCATAATCACAATGATTATTCCCATAATTAACCCTAGGACTAGGGAAAGAATCGAGATTTCAAGGGTCATTATAGATGCCTTGAGTAAAAATGGAATGTATTCAGTTACGAGAGAAAAGTCTAACATATTTTTAGCTCCTTATCGGATGTCTTTTCCAAACCATTTTTTACTAATTTCTTCATATTTACCGTCTTTTTGCATTTCAGCAATAATTTTATTGATTTCTTTGCGGAGATCCTTATCTTCTTTTCGAATCGTCATACCTGCAAATTCTTTGTTTAATAATCCGTCCACCGCTACCAAACTATAATTCTGATCGAGAATTATTTTTGCTCCAACGCCTTGGTCTGTGGATACGCCTTCTAAACGGCCATTAACTAAATCCTCAAAGGCAAGAAAATCATTCTTATACAGTTTTACATCGGCCCCAGCCTTGGTAACCGCTTCGGCAGCCGTGGTTGAAATCGTTACACCGATTTTTTTACCCTTCATGTCTTTTGGTTCTTTGATGGAAGAATTTTTTGGAACAAACAACTGATTCCCTGTCGTAAAATAAGGCTCGCTAAATGATACTTTCTTCTTTCTTTCCTCTGTAATCGCCATATCGGAAATGATAATATCAAACTTTTTGCCTGTTAATGCTGGGATCATACTATCCCATGGGTTAGATACTAAAACCGCTTTAACACCGAGTCTTTTGGCCACTTCTTGGGCAATGTCCACATCAAATCCTTCTAACTCATTGCTTTTGTTAATATAGTTGTATGGAGGATAAGCCCCTTCCAAAGCAATCTCAATTTCTCCCTTATCTTTAATAGATTGAAGCGTATCACTGTTTCCTGAACCACTCGTTTCTTTACTCCCACCACACGCTGCCATGACTAGGACTAAACTGGCAATACACAATCCCACGATAAATTTTTTCATAAACAATCCCCCATTATTTTTCATTTTTTGAAGCGGCATCAAGGAGTAGACTTGCTAATAGTTGCGTTCCATATAAAAGCGCCTCTTGATTAAAATGCATGTCCGGATGGTGAAGTCCAGGACGCAAGTCACAGCCTAATCCAATCATGGTCGCCTTTAATTCTGGATATTGAAGGGTATAGAAATGAAAATCTTCTCCCCCCTGTGAAATACAGTTGTCGACTACATTTTCTTCTCCAAGGACTAAGACAGCAGCCCTCTTTGCGAGGTTAATAGCTTCGCAATTTAATCTTGCGGCCGGAACAAATTCTTTTACGGTTCCGTTAATACTCGTACCAGTTAGAGCACCTACCTTCTCTAGTAAATCCATTGCTCTGGATTGGAGCTCATCCATTGCTTCATTTGTTTTCGTCCGTAAGTCCAAAATAAAATTTGCGGTTTCTGGAATGACATTCGAGGAATCTCCACCAGCCTGTAAGCCTGTCATTTTAATCGAAAAAGAATCTGGATTTTTTAAGCGAATGTTTTGCAAGGCCTGGATTAAATAGGACGCAGCTTCGATTGGATTATTGCCATCTTGGGGTCTTGAAGCATGTGCTTGCTTGCCTTTAATGACCCCATAAATGGTAGCACACGAACTATGAACGATGGCTGGAGCTACTTTCCCCATTGAAACTTCCATCCATGGACGAAGGTGGACACCGAATAAGTAATCGACGCCGTCTAAAGCTCCTTCTTGCATCATTCGCAGTGCCCCCTCCCCCTTCTCCTCTGCTGGTTGGAAAATAAAACGGAACGGCTTGGATTGAGAAGGTTTATTAGCAGCTATGGCCAAGGCTGTATGTAATGCGATTGTGCTGTGAGCATCGTGTCCACAGGAATGATTAGGCTGGATGGTTCCTTTCACTTCTTGTAATAAGGCATCCATATCAGCACGTAATGCGACAATCTCATTGCCTACTCCTGGAATATCAGCAACAATCCCAAAATGTCCTTCGTAGGTTTTAAATGATATCCCCGCTTTTGTTAATGCTTCTTGAATATAGTATGAGGTCTTCTGTTCATGCCAGCTAGGTTCGGCCAATTGGTGCAGGTCAGTATAGGTCTTTCGAATTACTTGTTCCCGCTCGTTAATATAATTTATAAGCTGGCTCATGCTAGAACTCCCTTCCTAATTTGTTCATTCAACAAAAACACCGTAGTTCGAGTAAAGTTCTTCTAATTTCTGCTGTCGAACTTGGATTTGCTCTGAATTTTTCACATTCATCCCAGCAATGATAAAGTCCAACAAAATGATTGCAGGGGTAATGGAGTGGGCAGCTGATTCAGAATCTTCTTCGGTTGTCAGAGTATAATCGGCCATTCGACCGATTGGAGATAATAAACGATCGGTAACGCAAACCAATGGGACCCCTTGTTTTTTGGCACACTCTGCAATATGCAGAGTTTCCTTCGAATAACGCGGAAACGAGATAACAAATAGCACAGATTGGTCACTTAAATCGGCTAACCGCTCATAGATTTCTCCTGTTGTGGGGCAAAGTGTGACATGTTCCCGAAGCGTATGGAGCTGAAAAGAAAACCAGTGTGCTGGTGCATAGGATGCACCCATTCCTAAAACGAAAATTCGATCAGCTTTGATTAATTCATCAACAACCTTCCAAAGTTCAGTTTCATTGAGTTGATGATTGGTTTGCCGCTGAGAAAGAATTTCCTTTTCCAGGAGTTCTGTGAATAGCGATGTGTGCTCTTCTACTCGACTTTCGGTTTTCGGATCGGAGCTAAAGGGATGTAAACTTTTGTTTACGATTTGCTGTTGAATGTAATGCTGCATTTCGCTGAACCCATTAAATCCCAACGCATATGAAAGACGGATGACGGTGGTTTCACTAACTTCCACCTTTCGTCCAATCATCGTAGCAGTGTTAAAAGCTGATTCATCTAGTTTTTCTATTAGATGTTTGGCTACTTTTTTTTGCCCTGGGGACAAAGTTTCATATTTTTCCTTAATAATCGTTTCAAAGCTTTTCATATGTTCCTCCTATTTGTGCAGGAAATGCTTCATAATTAAAAAATGTTGCAGTAACTTCTTTATTAGTTTTCATTATACTTTATTTTTTCAAAATTTAGAAATGTTTTTTTATTTAAAATTTCCTTTTTTTAAAGTTGCCTTATTCACAAAAAAGGTCACAGAAGACACAAGGAAGGTTCCGACCTATACCGGGATTACCAGAACATAATTGAAATGGTTGGAAGGAAGTTTTCTGGAAAGGTTAATAGCATGTTAAGTATTAACAGAAAAACCACCTTACAGATATAAATAAGGTGGTTTTTTACATTTTAGGATAGGAGTACCCTAATATTTAATAAGAATCATCTTGCCTCAGATTTATTTTTTCAAAATGTTCAACTTCA
This sequence comes from Bacillus sp. MM2020_1, assembly GCA_011250595.1. Taxonomy (GTDB): domain Bacteria; phylum Bacillota; class Bacilli; order Bacillales; family Cytobacillaceae; genus Neobacillus. The sequence continues at coordinate 13,815 of JAANMP010000025.1, forward strand.
GGGAATGGGTGATAAAAACGATGTAATAACTCTTTCCATTCCTGATACTCACTTGATTGTCTAAATCCTACTGTGTGATCTTCTAAACTCTCCCACTTAACCAGAAGTAAATATTTACCCTCGACTTCCATACAACGCTGTAATTCGTGTGATACGTAACCTTTCATAGATGAAATAATAGTAGATGCTTTTCGAAATGATTCTTCATATTCCTGTTCCATTCCTGGCTTGACTTGAAGCAACGCTGCTTCCAGGATCATAAACTCTCCCCCTAAAAACTGATTTTTATCAATGGAAAAACTTGTTAGGCTTAGCCTATCATAAGTAACATTGAAATTACTTAAAAATAAACGGAAACATGATTTATTTCACATACAAATAAGAGTTAATAATTTAGAATATTCTTTAAAAATAGAAATCAGGTGAAGGCATGACATTGGTTAAAGGATTTTCAGATGTTGAAATGTTTATAGATTCATTAAGTTCATTAGGTGTGAATTGCTTCTTTGGTTGTGAGGACCAAGAGTTTTTGCTTTTAAAAGAAAAAACAACTGTCCGTTATGTCCGGCTCCAGCATGAGCAAGCTGCTGTCCATGCTGCTGATGGTTTCGCGCGTGCTACGGGCAGACCCGGTGTCGTCCTGCTAACCACTGCTTCTGGAATTACTAATAGCATTACGGGGATCGCAACTGCTTATAGTGACTCGGTGCCGGTAGTTATCATTGCAGGACAAATACAAAATAATTCGCTTCATAACCATCACGAAGCGTTTCATGAGTTAGACATTTCTGGACTTACCACGGCAATAACAAAGCACACTATAAAAATAAATACCATCGAATGCATCCAAGAAGGCCTCAAACAGGCCCTATTGATTGCAGATGATGGGAGACCTGGGCCTGTTTTGTTAGAACTTACAACAAATACCACCATAAATGAACCGCAGAATCATCGTTTTGGACGAATCCCTAGTAAGGGTCGGTGCCAAGAAAATTCACTGAAAATGGCTATTGGTTTAATTGAATCAGCAAGAAAGCCAGTGATTTTCATTGGGGGCGGAATCATTGCTTCAGGTGCAACCGAAACTTTAAGAGAAGTGATAAAACGATCTCGAATTCCGGTGGTCAGCTCCCTTTTGGGGATTGGTGCGATGGAAGCAAGAAACCCGTTGTACCTAGGGATGCTCGGGATGCATGGGACGTTTGCTGCAAATAAAGCGGTCCATCATAGTGACCTATTAATTAGTATAGGGGTTCGTTTCAGTGACCGCGTGACAGGAAGAATCAGTGGTTTTTCACCCTCGTCGAAAAAGATTCATGTCGATATCGACCCAGCTGAAATCAATAAAATTATTCCAGTTGACGTGCCAATTGTCAGTGATGCAAAAGAATTTCTTCTTTCTTTGGAAAATCAATTAGATTATCCAAAAATTACTGCCAATACAGGAAGTTGGACGAATGAGGTGGCGGGATGGAAACGGACGGTCCCTCGTTTTGATCAATCCAACAGTGTGCTGAACCCTCAGACGGTTATTCGTCTGTTAAGTGACCATTCCACTCAGGATACCGTTGTGGTTACGGATGTGGGGCAGCATCAAATTTGGACGGCTCATCATTATGCTTTTACCCAGCCGCGGACACTGATTACATCCGGAGGATTGGGGACGATGGGCTACGGTCTGCCTGCAGCGATTGGAGCAGCAGCCGCTTGCCCGGGAAGGTCGGTCATTTGTGTCTCTGGTGATGGCAGCTTTCAAATGAATCTACAAGAATTAATAACAGCTGTAAAGTATCAACTGCCGCTCAAAATCGCCATTTTGAATAATGGCTACCTTGGCATGGTGCGTCAATGGCAAGAACTGTTTTATCAGCGCCGTTACTCGCAGGTTAAAATGGGATCACCAAATTTCGCTCAATTGGCTCAGGCCTACGGAATAGCAGGATTTAGTGCCCAGACTGAGGAAGAAGCCAAACAGATTGTTTCTAAAGCATTTCAACATACCGGCCCCGTCCTGATGGAGTTTAATATAATGGAAGAAGAAAACGTTTATCCGATGGTACCGCCTAACCATAACAACCATCAAACCATCCTCTCACGTTAAAAAAAACGCCAAACCATTGATATGATCCAACGGTTTGGCGTTTTTTTAAAAGTAAATTTTAATGTGTATCCCCTATAAATAGAGATGGGACCTTATAAACTCCTCCTACCAACGTCCAATTGCTACAAATATTGCTGCGGCTAAAAAAATTATATTCATTCCTATTGCCTGATTCTCTTTTCTCTTCAAGTGAAACCCAACAGCAAGTATCATGACAACCCCAAGTGCAAGTGCAGCAATCGGTGTCAGGATTGGTGCGATTCCTATTGCATAAGGCACTATCAAACCAATTCCTCCGAGAAGCTCTGCTACACCGATAAATATAACCAAGCTTTTGGCAGATTCTTTTACCCACGGCATACTGGCCTTCGTTTTTTCATATTGAAATGCCTTCATTGATCCAGCCATAATAAAAGCTAATCCTAAAATAATTTGAACTACCCATAATCCAATGTTCATAAGCTCAAACCCTCTCCTTTTATACTGTTTTTTGTTATGATTCCTCTCCGACCAAAAACACGATAACAGCTAAATTAGAAGAATGATAAGCATTATAGCAACCCCAAAACCTTGCCCAGCATTGATGTGTGAATGAATACTCCATTAGGCCAAGCAACCGTTACAACTCAAAAAAACAGTATTTTTTTTCCAATACCCCCTTTTTTGACATCACTTCTACAGTTATAATAATCGCTAAGAAGTAATCTTAGAAGTGGGCACATTAATGTGTCATAGTATACAAAAAGATACCTTAAAGGGAGGAAGCTATATGTCTGTTGAATGTAATGGTACGATTGAAACGGCTCTTGATATTCTTGTTGGAAAATGGAAACCAGTTATTCTTTTTCATATCTTTGATAAAGGGACTTTACGTTTCAGTGAACTTCAACGATTAATCCCTAAGGTAACGAAAAAAATGCTTACCACACAGTTAAGAGAATTAGAGCATCATGATATTATAAACCGGAAGATCTATGCACAAATTCCCCCAAAGGTTGAATATTCCATTACCGAATACGGAAAAGGCTTAATGCCACTTTTGGTGTCCATGCATGAATGGGGCTTAACACATTTACAGCATTTAGATGAGCTATACGCGGCGAAGCAATTAGAAAATGACAAATAAAAAAGAGCTCCTCTACTAATGTAGAAAAGCTCTCGTTTTACGACAAATTTTTTCAGACCGATTTTACAAAATCAATAAACGCATCTACTTTACTGTCTAAGAAACTAAGTGTCCCTTCATCAACCAACTTCCCTGTTTGTTCATCAAACTTCTGATTCGCCAAACCAATCAGTACCTCATTTCCTCCTGGTGGAAGAATCTTAGCCTGAATACCAGGTGCTGCTAGAATTTCACGCAATTGCATTTGGGCACGAACGGTTCCGAGCAGACCAAGGGTCGCTCCTAAAGCCATTACTGGTTTACCAATGAAAACCTTGTCCACCCTAGATGTCCAATCTAATGCGTTCTTTAAAACACCAGGAATGGACCAGTTGTACTCTGGTGTAATGATGAGCACTCCATCAGCACTTGCGATTGCAGCCTTAAAATCCTTGACAGATTGTGGTGGGTTGTTTTCCTCGTCCTGGTCAAAATGAGGCAGAGAACGGATGTCGGCGATTTCAATATCCATTTTATCCTTGTAACGATCTTGCATTGTTTTAGCAAGCTGCATGTTATATGATTCTTTTCTTAAACTACCTACAATTGTAACGATTTTCATGATGAACCTCCAAAGTATTATTGATATTTTTGTCAAAAGCACCAGTAGTGCGATGTTGCCCTTATCCTAATTAATATAGAACATCATTTGTGTTGTCAAATAATTTGCCGCCATGTCATCCAAATACAAATCTTGCTATAAAGAAGCGCTATACAAAAATCCTGATGCCTCCATGTGGCAATCAGGATTTTTGTTTTAGTTATATAGTTTTATTATTTAACTAATGTAAACTGGGTTACTTTCAATGCATCAATATTTATTAACGCGCTTTTTGCTTTGCTTGTCTTTTTACCAGTGGCGACAATCTTTATTTTGTGTGCTTTATTTGCGAGACTTTGCTTGTTAAAAACAATCGCTTTGTACCTACGGCTAGATGAGTAAAGGTCGATTTGCTTTACTTTTACGCCATCAATGTAAATATCAGCTTTTCCCATGTTCTTATCTTTTACCGCATAAACTGTGATTCCCGTTCCGCTAAATGCATATTCAAGGGATCCGGAATTTCCTTTGGTTTGATTTATCGTTCCTCCGGAAGCCTTGGTATATTTCGACTTGGTCCAATTTCCGGAATATTTAATAGCGGCATTTGTATTTTCAACCATTTTTGCTGTTTGGACGGAAAGAGATAAACTATATTGGCCCGAACCTTTTAAAGCAGTAGGGACGATATAATACAGTCCTGATTTCAATGGTTTAAACACAATTTTTTCAGAAGAAGCAGTCCCCTTCGATTTTTTCAAGGCAGTTGTACCATATATAGTGGAGGTACCAACATTGAATAAAGAAAGATCAAAATTAGCAGCTGAAGGCCCAGTCAAGGTGATTTCATATGTTTTGCCCTTGTCCAAGCGTTTAGACCAAACGTCATTAATATCTTTGGTGTTAGTATTCAGACTTCCTTTAACGGTCCCTGAGATTGGCAGACTTCCTTTAATTTCATCATCATAAACAAAAGTGATAGGTGATGAAAAAGGAGTTTCCAATTTCTCTTTTGTATGAATAACTACCGAGTAGTTATAAGATTTTCCTGGCAGTGCAGTGGTGTCCGCATAACTTGTTGAAGTAAAAGGGTTCTTGTTAATCTTTACATAGTCCGCTTGTGAAGACTCTTTCCGATAAATGCTGTAGGATTCTGCCCAACCGACACTTGACCATGTAATAACAGGATTTTTCTTACCCTTATCGTAGTACGCATTTAATGACACAGGATTACTACTTACAATGAATTTATCTAGATTAATCCCTGAAGCACTTTTTCTCGAAGCGGGATCATTTAGACCAGTCCAGACAATTTTTACAGTGTGTCTACCGTAAGATAAATTGTCTTTTTTATAGATCGTTTGTTTTGCTTTAAAAGTATCTGCATAAAGTGATGGAGATGCAATCTTACTACCGTCGATATAAATATCGGCAATCCCTTGCGAAGGATCTTTATACCCTTGCCACTCGAACCTGTATCCAACAAAAGAAAAGTTAACTTCACCCATTGAATTCAGGGTATTTGCAGTATTACCTGAATGTTTGGGATTAAATACAGGCGTCCATCCCCCTAAGAAAGTCATGGAGTTTGAATCATCCTCATACGTTCCTCCAAAATTACCAGTGAAAAGCTTATAGTCTCCTGCACCTTTGTAGGCATACACATCGACAAAATAAATCCCAGTCTTAGGAGCAGTAAACTTAATTGATTCATTGGATGTTTTTGCATTCTCAGAGTAGGCAACCATACCATTCGTATTATTTATACTTGTGGTTAATTCATTGAACACATACAAATCAAAATCGGTCCCTGCTTTGCCATTCAAAGAAAGCGATAGGGCCTCCCCTTCTTTTAAAGACAATGCATAAACATCATTTTTATCTGCAGTCCCATCTAGTTTGTCGTATTGAACACTATTTTCCAACGGAATTCCGGGTGTTTCATTATCATTAAAGTTATCTAGATTTGAAGTTTTAACAATTTTTCCGCTACTAACGCGGCCTTTTAACATTTCTAGACTCTTTCCTTTTGCACTTGTATAAAGCTTTAGCATTTCCGGCGACATGCTTGGACGTAATCCTAGTAAAACTGCCGCGGTCCCAGTAGTATGCGGGGCCGCCATCGATGTTCCACTGTAATAATCATATGCTTGTGAATAATCAGAAACATATTTAGAATTTATAACTGTTCTGGAATCATTTGATTTAATAAAATCAGCAAAGTAGTAGGGTGTTTCATATCTATTTACATCATATTTGGTATTTTCAAAGATTCCACCAGATAAACCTTCCACATTCAAACTTGGTCCCCTATCAGCATAAACCGTTAAATGCAAATAATCCTTAACAAATGGGGATTTCTCTTGACCAGATAGGGCATTCTGTCCAGTTAACAGCAATTTCCCCCCATTAGATAGATAATTTTTTAACATTTCCGCATCAGTCGTGGTTAAAGTGGTACCTTGCTCAGAAAAGAAGCCAAGACCGTTTCCTGTAAACCAAATGACACCATCGTAGGAAGATAAGTCGCTGCTGTTCAAGTAATCAGACAGAGATGAATCAGAACTAACCGTAATTGTTTTTAGTGAAGGGTGGTCAGCCAATAGTTTTTGATAAACAGGCAAATAGTTTTTAAATAGGGCGCGAAGTTCAGGCTCGTTCTTAAATAATTCTGCAAGATCACTTTCATCATCTTGGATAAGAAGAATTTTTTTGTTGGGATCGATTACGTCTAAATAACTTAATGCTTTGTTAAAAGCTTCTTGCCTTTGTGACTCGGAATTAGCTTCTTCTCTTTTTGCATCGGAATATTTTTCGTACCCAACACCATCAAAGATTGCTTTATAATTATCCCCATTGATTTGTGCAGATGCTCCTGGTTGTTCAAGATTCAATGATTTTGTCAGCTCAGCTAATGGGAATTTCGGAACGGTACTTAAAATGTCAACACCAGGGGCCGCAACGTCTACCGAATTGGTGCCATAATTTGAGAAAGGTGCTAGCTTACCCTTGTTATCAACAGCAGCAACTGCCAAGATATTCGCATTTTCAAAGCTTGCAGGATATGATCCGCCAAAATCGTTATCCATTGCATCATTACCTGCAGCGGCGACAAATAAACAACCACAATTTCCGATAGCTTCTTCAAGTAACGGGTCGTATTCTTCGCCGCCCCAACTGTTATTCGTTATTTTTACACCCATCTTTTTGGCGTAAGAAATAGCCTCGATGGCATCTGATGTTGTTCCCCCATCAGGACCTAAAAATTTTATAGGTAATATTTTCACGTTTGGTGCAACACCGACGACACCTTTATTATCCTTTGTAGTTGCTCCTTCTAATTCGGCAGCAATCGTTCCGGAGACGTGTGTACCGTGCTCATCTCCTTCAAGTGCATCATAGACAGTATTATCATCATTATAAAAATCCCATCCATTGACATCGTCAACGTAACCGTTTTTGTCATCATCGATATTATTGGCCGGAATTTCTTTTGTGTTCTTCCAAATCTTCCCTTCTAAATCGGGATGATGGATGTCTACACCCGTATCAATGACTCCGACAACCACTTCTGGTAGTTTTGAACTGAATTTGTTCCAGCCTTCAGGTGCATCTACATCAATATCTGCTAATCCATTAATCTCTTTAATAGATTGTCCGGAATTGTTCAGGCCCCATAATTGCTCATAATAGTTAGGAGAATTGTTGGTGTCAGAAGCATAATATTTGTAGTTAGGTTGTACGGATTCAATGGTTACATCTTTTTCTAGTTTATTTATGAATTCACTTGTACTTTGACCAGCAGGGATCTTTACAACCTCTGCATTTAAAGATTTAAATTTTTGCTGGGATTTTAAAGAATATTTCTTCAGAACTGTACTAACTTCCCCAGTCGTCGCTTTTTTCTTATATTTAATGATTAATTCGCCTGTTTGATATTTATTCGTACTTTGTGAGTCTTCAATATTCAATTTTGCCTTTATCTCTTTTTCTAATTCACTTTCTTTATTTTTTTTAATAGAAACCATTTTGTTTTCTGCCATTATTCCTTGAATTTGGCTTTTTCTAATGTTTTTACTAGTGTTAACTTGCGTTTCATCCATTACGAAACTATTAGTTCCTGTTTGCGCTTTTGTCTGCACTGCTGCTGTGAAAATAGTTGAAAATAACAGAAGGGCAGAAACAGGTAAAGCTAAAAGTGTCTTTTTCTTCAATACTTGCACCCCTTTAAAAGATTAATAGTAAATTTAATCTATTCTTGTAAAATTATACATTAATTGAGAACCCAATATTAATAAATCGGGCGACAAATTTCTACCTTTTCGTATATGGTAGGTGAATGATTTCGAAGAAAAACTCACTTTAAAGAAAAAATTCCGGTCCACATACTGAGCCGGAGTTTCTTACGTCTGCTTTAATTCTAGCCGTCGAGCCACTAGTGACAAAGTATAATTAACGATAAAGTACATCAACGCCACCATGACAAAGACAGGTATCACATACGACCCCTTTTGCGCGTAAATAATTTGTCCATTGTGCAATAAATCCGGTAAGGCGATAACCACAGCTAAAGATGTATCTTTTAGCAAAGAAATAAATTGACTCACCAGAGGAGGAACCATTCTTCTCAGCGCTTGGGGCAGGATGATATAACGTAAGGTCTGGATGTAGTTCAGTCCAGACGCACGTCCTGCTTCCAGCTGTCCTTTTTCGATCGAGTTTAAACCGCTTCGGATAATTTCTGATATCATAGCAGATTCAAAAACCGTCAAGGCTGCGATTGCCGCTGATGTTATTTCCATTTCAATCCCTATTTCGGGCAATGCAAAATAAGTGAAGAAAATGATCAGCAATAAAGGAAGGTTACGAATTGTCTCAACAATCAAGGCTAGTAATTTCGAAACAACGGGAATTCTCGCATATCTGAGCGTCCCTATGAGACCGCCAATAATAAAACTAAGCACAATTGAAATGGCAGCGACCTTTAAGGTTACCCCAAATCCTTCTAGTAAAAATTTAAGATTGTCCGGTGTATATACTTCAATGAACGGTGCTAGAAACTCCATCTATGCACCTCCTTAATTACTTTTAGCCATGCGTTTTTCTAAAAATCCTACGCCAAGGCTTAAAGGTATTGTTAAAATTAAATAAAATAAGGCCACGAACACATAGGTATCAAATGTTATGTATGTCTTTGCCGATATTAAATCTCCCTGATACATTAAATCCCCGCCTGCAACGACTGCTAATAAAGATGAATTTTTTACTAAATTGATAAATTGGTTGCCAAGAGGAGGGATGACAATCTTTATAGCTTGAGGGAGAATAACCATTCTCATTGCCTGACCGTAACTCAATCCTGTCGACCGGGCGGCTTCCATTTGTCCTTTTGGAACAGACATAATACCGGCACGTATGGCTTCGGCAATGAAAGCGGCTGTATAGATCGTTAAACCAATTGTTCCTGCTGTCATTCCACCAAAGTTTCCAGATAAGTAAGTAAAAAACACGATAACTAGTACAGGTATATTTCGAATAAATTCAATGTATACCGAACCCAGCCAGTTAAGAAGTTTAACTGGGGCAATTCGCATAACGGCAATAAGTGTTCCTAAAATAAAACTCGATAATAAAGCTATTAAACTGGAAATAATCGTTATTTTTAATCCTTCTAAAAATGAATCGATATTATTCGTTAGTATCGAGAAATCCAGCAAACGATCTCCTCCTAATTAATCAGAATGAGCAGGTCCGTCACCTTGAAGACGGACACTGCTCAACCTGACATGGAACCGGTTATAGATAGTTAATTTTTAATCCATTTATCCTTAATTTCATCGTACTTCCCTGAATCCTTCAAGCCTTTTAAAGCTTTATTCAACTCATCGACAAGCGCTTGATTGCCTTTTTTAACAGCTATTCCATAAGGCTCTTTTGTGAACGTTCCTCCGACTAGTTCAAATGACGGATCTTCTTCTACCATCCCATAAAGAATTGCATCATCTGTGGTCAGGGCGTCACCCTTACCTGACTTTAAAGCTGTAAAAGCTTCTGCATAGTTTTCGAATTCAAGTACGGTGGTTTCAGGAGCTTTTTCACGGATATTCACAGATGAAGTCGAGCCTTTAACAGCAAGTACTTTCGTTCCCTTTTTTAAGTCTTCAATACTCTTAATCTTGCTGCCTTTTTTCACTAGCAATGATTGCCCGGCATCAAAATATACATCCGTAAAATCGACTTCTTTTTTACGTTCTTCGTTGATGGTCATCGTCGCGACAACCGCATCAACTTTCCCATTATTTAGAAGACCTACCCTTGTTTTAGAAGTTACCTCCACATACTCAGGCTTAACATCTTTGCCAAACATTTCTTCTGCCAGTGCTTTAGAAAGATCAATATCAAACCCTTCCACCTCACCAGTTGAAGGATTTTTCAATCCAAACAAACGAGTATCATTTTTTACTCCAAACACAATTTTTTTATCTTCTTTGATCTTGGCTAGTACATCCTTGCTGCCTTCATTAGAAGCCTTGTCCCCGCCGCAACCCGCAAGAAATAAGGCAGCCATTGTTGTTACTAAAGCCATTTTTACGAAATTTTTTCTTTTGAACATTCCTTTACCTCCATTTAATGATTTAATATACGGCTGAGAAATAATCGAGCCCGTTCTTCACGTGGGTTCTCATAAAATTCAGCCGGAACTGCTTCTTCCAATATTCGCCCTTCATCCATAAAAACAATTCGGTCAGCAACCTCTCTGGCAAAGCCCATTTCATGGGTCACCACGACCATCGTCATGCCCTCTTTGGCAAGGGCCTTCATCACATCTAATACCTCGCCGATCATTTCGGGATCGAGTGCTGAGGTTGGTTCATCGAAAAGCATGATATCCGGTTTCATTGCAAGACCGCGAGCAATAGCCACACGCTGCTGCTGACCACCTGAAAGCTGGGAAGGATAAGATTCGGCCTTATCTAATATGCCTACCTTTGCCAGATAATGCTTGGCAGTATCCTTAGCCTCTTTTTCGGATTGGCCCAATACTTTCATTGGAGCTAGAGTAATATTTTCAAGCACTGTTTTGTGGGGATACAAATAGAAATGCTGAAAAACCATGCCAATATTTCGCCTTAGCTTATTGATATCTGTTTTTTTATCCCCAACTGATATCTCATTTACGGTGAGTGTCCCGTCAGTGATTGTTTCAAGATGGTTGATACAGCGCAACAAGGTACTTTTTCCTGAACCGGAAGGACCTATTACGACGACTACTTCCCCTTGGTTGATTGTGAGATTAATATCCTTTAAGACATGAAAATCCCCATAGAACTTATTTACCTGCTTAAATTCAATCATTCCTGACCTCCTGATAAAAACCTATTAAATACGCAAATTCCACTTTTGGAAATTTTCAGAATAAGTTAAATTATATTAATACGCTGTCGAATTGTCAAATAGTGACAATTTACCTAGTTTATTCCTACATTAACACTTTTTTGAAGTGGATTCATATTTTTATATCTCATGCACAAGAAATTCTAAGTAAAATATACTATCATTTCTGTGAAATTAGGATAAATATGTCATTTATTCAAGAATAATGTCATAGTCCTATTTACTTGTAATTTTAGTCCATCAAAAAAAAGCCCTTCAATGAAGGCTTTTTTGGCTTGTAAACAACGTTGATAATTCAAAACGGCCCCCGAATCCCGGGAGCCGTTTTAATTTCACTTATTTATCTGACAGCTTAACAAGCTGTTTGCTAAGCAGTTGTCCCGCTACTGTTGGACTAATTTTATATCCTTTATCAAGTTAAGATCCATTACCAATATAGCGATCCAGAAACTTTACCATTTCCTTATAGGCAGTCATTTTATTTTTTTGTTTTACGATGGAATGGCCTTCATCCTCAAAGCTAATAAAATCAACTAAATGATTTCGTTTCTTTAGTTTATCCACCATTTGCTCCGATTCTTTTATGTGGACACGCGGATCGCCCTTACCGTGAATAATTAATAATGGGGAGGTGATTCTATCTGAAAAATTCAATGGATCAATTCTATCAAAAAATTCTCCGTCTCTTTCTATTGTTCCATATTCACTCTCCCTGTGCTTCTTACGCCATGGACTTGTTGTCTGAAGGAATGTTCTAAGGCTGGACATTCCTACAATATCAATAGCAGCAGACCAAAGATGTGGATAGTGACTGATGGCTGCAAGAACCATAAACCCGCCATAGCTCCCCCCCATGATCGCGATCTTTTTAGGATCTACGTTCCCATTCGTCTTTAGCCAATCGACTAAAAAAAGGATATCTTTTACCGCATCCATTCTTTTCCGGACATCATCCAAATGTGTATATGTTTTTCCATAACCTGTACTTCCCCGAATGTTTGGTGAACAAACAGCATAACCCTGGTTTAGTAAATACTGCTGAACTGGGTTGTATACCGCACGAGCTTGACTCTCCGGCCCGCCATGAATGTAAATAACAACTGGAAGTTTGTCAGTGGATTCTTTCGGCCTCGAATAGAAGGCAGGAACTTCGAGGTTATCAAAAGAGCGAAAGAATATAAGTTCTGGCTCAACTAATTTATTTTCCAGTACTGGTGAGCGGGAAACATACGTAAGCCTCTCCGCCTGAATGGTCTTTAAGTCTAATTCCCATATATCAGAGGGATATGCCGCTCCCTTAAACTGATAGGCTAGCTTATGGCTATCAGGGGAAAATTTTAGATTTGAAATGACTCCGATTGGAGTTTTCCACGTATAAAGGGTACTTCGGTTTATGTCTAAAAGGACCCCCTTGGAAATTCCTCCCTCATTAATCGAAAAAGCTAATAAATTTTTTTCACTATTCATTGCCAAATCCTCAAAATCCCAATTTCCCAGCTCTAGCCAGTCGAGATGTTTGGTTTTTATATTTATAAGGGCAAGACCATAGAATTCTTTGTCTTTATTGGATAATAAATAAATATGATCCCCATCCTTACTAAAATGGGGATCTTTAAAACTAGCTTCCCCCGTATGATCTGTTATCCAGTTCAGAGACCCTGTTGCAAGTTCGATTATGCCTAAGTCATTATCTAGAGGGGAATTTATCTTCTGAACCAGAATGGATTTACCGTCAGGAAACCATTTAACCGCTGAATATACCCCATCACCAGTATTCAAATAACGAATTTCCAACGACTCCAGGTTTTGAATATAGATATCAAAAAAGGCGGGATTTCGGCGATTACTCGACCAAGCAATCCATTTTCCATCTGGAGAGCTTCCGCCATAACGGTGGATATGGTTTGGTGAGTTTGTCAACCCTACTAATTCTCCTTCTTCCTTAAGTAAGTACAATTGCTGATTTTCATTTCCGCCAACATCCATACCAATAATCAAATTGGATTTGCCATTTAGATAGCTAATAAAAGTGATTCTTTCTTTTGTAAAGGAGGTTTGGACAGGCCATCCTTCACTCCCCTCCCCTACATTAATTTCCCAAACTTGAGGCAAACCAGAGTAATCAGCAATAAAGCTTATCCTGTGACCTATTGGATTGTAGGCTGGATTTTCAGCAAAACGAACATGCAAATACGGTTCTATACCAACGGCAGTCATAGACATCCCCCTATCGAATTAAGCCATTGTATGACGCACACAGGAATACATGTAAAAGAGTCATTAAGAAGGATTCATGAATGCTTTTTAACCTTTACAAGGATCAATTAACTTTGCCTCATTCTATCCAATCAATTATATTTAGAACCAATTCATATTATTCTTAAGGGCCGGAGTTCTGTTTAGTGGTGCTTAACTCAATCATTTTAATAATTAACTGAAAATTCACAAAAATGTAAAGCGGATTTAACAATCCTTCTTTAAGCTAAAGAAGTAACCAACTAGAGAATTTGGAGGCGAGAAAAGAGTGAGAGAAACATTGAATTGGAACGTATTGAAAAAAGCAGTATCTGCTTTAGTTCTTACGACAACGTTAACTGCGGGCATTGTAATGGCCTCCGGGGTTCCGGAGACACCAGTCGTACCCAAAAACACCGAGATTACTAAGAACCGTTTCATTCAAGTGCAATTACTCGGCGTAAACGATTTGCATGGACAATTAAACATCACCCGCAAATATAACCGAAGGGATGTGGGCAGTGTTGAGTATCTAGCTGCCTATTTAAAGCAAAAGAAGGCGGAAAACAAAAATACCCTTTTGGTTCATGCCGGTGACATGGTTGGAGCAAGTGCACCCGTCTCCTCGCTTATGCAAGACGAACCAACGATTAAAGTTCTAAACAAAATTGGCTTTGATTTAGGAACCCCGGGAAATCATGAATTTGATCAAGGCGTGAAAGAAATGTTGCGGTTGATCCAAGGCGGTTTCCACCTCAAAACAGGATTCTTTGAAGGTGCACAATTCCCCTATATATGTGCCAATGTAATTGACGTAAAGACACGTAAACCTCTCCTCCCTCCCTATAAAATTATCAAGTTGAATGGCATATCAATCGGATTTATTGGCGTTGTATTGAACGAAACACCCACGATGGTTAATTTGAAAGGAATAAAAGGAGTAAAATTCATTGATGAAGTGAAGGCCATAAATAAATCTGTGGCACAACTAAAGAAACAAGGTGTGAAAGCTATCGTCGTCCTGGCGCATAATGAAGGCAGGCAGTCCACTCAACATGGTGCTCCTACTGGAGAAATCGTCAAAATGGCCAAAAGGGTAGACGATGAAGTGGACTTGATGTTTGCCGGTCATAGCCATTCCTATCTTAATACGGAAGTAGATGGAAAGCTGCTTGTTCAAGCTTATTCCTACGGCACTGCGTTCTCCGATGTCAAATTGGAGATTGATCCGGCAACAAAAGATATCGTGAGCAAAAAAGCGGAAATTGTTATTACCTATCAGGACGCTATCAAACCAGATAAGGAAATCAAGAAAATGGTGGGATTGTACGAAGCTGAAGTTGCTTCCTACGTGAATGAATTCGTTGGCACGGCGGCAAACGACATTTCCGGCAATCGAAACGAAAACGGTGAATCAGCTTTGGGCAATCTAATAGCCGATTCGCAGCGAAAAGTGATGAATTCAGATTTCTCTTTTATGAACCCGGGTGGAATTCGGGCAGACCTTCAAGAAGGAGAAGTAACCTATGAAGAGTTGTTAACCATTCAACCGTTTAAACGCAAACTCGTTAAAATGACGTTGACCGGCGACCAAGTCCGCCGCCTTTTAAATCAGCAATGGCAGCAGGGCAAAGTGCGAATGTTGCAAGTTTCCGGTTTAAAATACAATTGGGACGAAACAAAACCTGCGGGAAGTAAAGTGAACGATATTTTCACAACTGACGGGACCGTGCTTGATCCAAAAGCAAGATACACTGTTACGGTAAACGACTACATGGCGGACGGCGGGGACAATTTCACTGTTTTACTTGAAGGGACAGAAAAAGTAATTGGCCCAATTGACATAGATGCATTTAAAACTTACGTGAAGCAACTTAAGCAACCGTTTTCCTCTTCGAACGAAGGCCGAATAAAAAAAATTCAACATTCATGCGGTAAGGATTAACATTTAGAAATTTTTCACCTACTATAAGCAAATAAAACACTTTAAAAAGAAAAGGAAAACACCAATTAAAACGAATCTAATTGGTATTTTCCTGTTTCATTTCATTCTTGATAATAGATAAAGTGGTAGATCGGGGTCCCGTCTAATAGACCTGCCTAACTATGCAAACTCCCCTTCAACCAAGGACGATGGCGATAGGGACCAATCGGAATTTGGATTAGACTGGTTTTACTTTGTTGCTCCATTCCGTAAATCCCATCACTCAAATTCGCATCAAACCCGAGGAGTGGGTGCCCACCCATTCCAAGGGCTGAAGCTGCTAACAGTAATCGTTGCACGAGCATGCCAGCTTCCATTTGTTGAATTCGATATCCTCTATATCCCAATGCCGTTCTGAATGATTCCCTGTCTCCTGCCACATGGAGGCAGAGCGGTACTTGGAGCAAATTAACATTATCCAGAGACATTCCGGATTGCAACCGGAGGCGAAAATCTCCAAGATGTACTTGTCGTAACTCATGAGAAGTGGTGTCATAATAATAGGCACCATTTGGAATACCTTCAACATTATACAAACAGCCATAAAGTGAGACACGCGGCTCGAGCTTCCGATGTGTTTCATCCAAATCATTCCGATACAAGAAGGATGTTGTCGCCTCCTGCAATAGTGTGGCCAGTTGCGGTTGACTAATCTTTCCCAAAACAAAATCCATGTCCGGTGAAAATCTCTTTCGACAGACTGACGCCAGATCATAAGATAACCAGCTTACGTGAGGCAGTGCTACCGCTTGACCGTCACCATTCAAACTCTCATTTGCCTCGATCAGCCGAATCTCTTTCGTTGAATCTAGCATAGATGCTTCATTCAACTTTGTTAACATCGGATACTCTCTTACCCTCTTTGACCGGACGTAATGCTGGGGCTCAATCGCAGTTAATTCACTGCACAATTCGGTGGCAGAGACAATACTGTCTCTTTCACTTCCGTTAGTAGACCAGATGGTTGGTTCTACGGATAGCGGAATAACCGCATAAACACTCTCCTCCTGTGCGGAAAGCCCAACAAGATGGTTAATGGCCCGATCAAGAAACTGGAAATAAACCCCCGTTGCAAAGCCAAAACGTTTCGCTACTTCCAGTAGCTGTCCTATGACCACTCCGGTATCCAACCCTTGCAAACGATAAGAAAAGTTATTGTATTTATAGAAATTTTTCCAAAACATAGTCGACACAAATACAGTGCCAAAGCAGGCAGACATATCACAACGATTACCAAGAGCGCGGGCTATATATGAATCAAAATTTCCTTCTCGTAACAATACCAAACGATGATGGGCCACATCATAATGGTACATCCCAACAGGCAAATCCTCTATCTTAAGATAAACATATAATTCGTTTGGATATAATGCCCCGCCGGAAGGAGCGAACCGTCGATACGACTGTACTAGGCTCGCCGTTTTAGCTGTGGAATCAATGGGAAGGCCTGACTGGCTAACTTGATTAAGTCCATATACATACCAGAGAAAATGACCAATTTTGCTAAGATTAGGCTTAGCGGGTGTTTCTTGTCCCTCGAGTGACAGCGGTACTTCTAGAGAAAATGGTACTTCTGGCAAGCCGCGATAAAGCTTATAAGGAAGTGGCGCATCTCCCCAATCCACTTCCCAATTAGGTACGCTTGCCTTATCAATGTCAAAATGTAGATTGAGCAAAAACTCTTCTAGACTCATCCTCCTTGCCTCCTAGTCGCCGCTTATGGAAACGGATGCGGATATGGGTTTAGTTGTTCAAGTGTCAACGGTTTTTTTGAATATCCGAGTTCCATCGGTACCCGAAGCACCCGCTCTAACCCAGTTACGCGAGTAAGATGTTGTCCGAATGTCATCGGCAACATCCCCGGAATCAGCACCTTCACGCAAAAAAGCCCATTCCGCTTCAATTCTGGTGCCGTCTGGTCTACTACAATCACATCAAGATTTAATTGACGAAAAACTTGAAGAATGTCCTGAAGATCGTTAGTAAGGTCAGTATGTTTTGGCTTCCACTTGAATTCCTCTGCAAATGTTCGCAATGGACGAGTATCTTGAAGTAAGAAATCCAAACGCTCTTCCGCTTGCGGCAAACCGTACAGCATGCCATGATCATCCATCTGCTTCACCAGGGATGAATCTTGCATCATTCGGCTATACTCTTCTTGATTCGACTCCAATTTCTCATCTAGCGTCAGCATCATGCCAGCCAATTCATGAACCGCACTTTTTACCGCACGTACGGGGTCAAGATGTGCGCCAGCAGCACAAATAAGATTCAATCCCTTTTCTTTCCTGTTTTTTGCAATCGCACAAATACTCGGAATTCCGTTTTCCATCGTCGAGTTATACAAATACAAATCATATCCTGCGACCGCGCGCATTCGTTCAATCATTAACTGCAATTCTTGGTCATCAGCTGAGGCTGGGTCAAGACGCGGCAAGTTCAGCTGCGCGTACCAAGTCATCAGAAATGAATCTCGCTCCACCACTTCCATAATTCCGTAAAAAATAGACTCCTCCAAACTTCCACCTAACGCGCAGCCGTTGGAAGTTTCATAGACAAATCCACGCTGCCCGCAGCCCAAGCTGTAATAGGCAAGCAGCTCAGGCACAAGTATCGGACGCTCTTCCAAAAACGAATAACCCCATACCCAATTCATTGGTCTTTCAGGATTAAACGGTTGAAAAGGAAAACCATGCTGCTCATATTGTTCCTTTGCGTGCACACCTACTTTAATCGGATTAAGTGCCTTATTCTTCAAATTGCGGAAACTATCAAAGACGACTGTACGTTTCCCACGTGGCTCTAGACCGCAGTACCGTTCCAGTCCTTCTAAAATGGCAGTCAACTCACTTACTTCATATGAATTTGTCCTGCCTGCTGTTCCCTCATCCCCCTCGAACAAAGGCAGATTCACACTGACATCGGCAAATGGCCGCACCAAGTCAACCATTTTAGCATTCAAAAGGCCTGTTCGTTGGTCTAGATAATCTTTAGCTAAAACTTTACTTAGTTCTTCCAACGAACGGCAGCGGTAACTGTCGGGACTGACCTTCGGACTTGGCTGCAACGAGATTCGAGCAGTGTTTTCCGAATCGTCGGGTAATTGGCTGCAAACTGAACACAACGGGTCAGGGAGAAAGGAATGCCATGAACTCTTTAATGTTTTCAAATTGATTAAACATATCTTGCCTTCCGTAAGAGGATGATCACCCTGCAAAATTCGCTGTACCTCTGCACTGAACTGGTGTGCCAGCTGTCGGAGTCCTGTGTATGATGCCCACCCTTCAGGCTGCATACCTCTGTACTCCTTCAGTCTCTGCTGTATCCCCCACACTTCTGTACGGTCGCGACCAGCCATGAGGCGTCTCATGTCTGCACACTGAGAACATCCCGATGATCCTTGTCGAACTAGTGGACCCACCACTCCCTCTCCAAATGAAACGAAGCCACGCAGCCAAGGAGTGTCTGTTCGTCGAAACATCTCTTCTGCTTTTTGATGAACAGAAGGATTCCAGGCATCGTGAAGAACCAGAGCCAAATCAGTTTGTTTCGGTACAACCGCCTCGAATTCGGTTTGGCGAACTACATGGTAATGGGCGTAAAGTTCTTCACACACACTGTCTGCCACCACCCCTTCTCCTATAACCAAAACGACAGTGGCGCTCACCTAAATTCCTCCTCTCGAAGCAACACACCGAACACCCCAGCCAAACCTTCTTTTAAAAATGGTTCAATTTCTTGTTCAAACACCGAAAGCCGCTTATGATTTCGTTTCAAGACATCCATAGCGGACTGCAAGTTCTCGGATTGTATCCTCTCTTCACAAGCAGGGATTACAAGGCTTTGCGACACCTTCTCTTCTAGACGCAAGGACGACACATCCATTGCTTCCACTGGGAAGCTGCCTTCCGGGTTTTGTACTTTGCTAAGAGCTTGTTGTAACGCATTTCGTAACGCCATTGTTATATTCAAATCTACGCTGCGAAACCATCCGTCACTCGTACGGACCCATACCACAGGGAAACCGGACACTTCCTCTCCTAACCCGATAATCGGTGCCCCATGAATCGTAGTTAGCGACTGCAAATAAAACCGGCAACGTTCATCTTCTACAGCACTCAACTGTACCCGCGAGATAGATAACATCTGATCACGCTGTTGAATGTTCAATTCTTTGTCCAAACACTTTTGTAACCCACGGCAAACACCTTCCGCAAACGTTTCCCCTGCACCAACTCCAACAAATTCCTCTAATTCTTGTATTCTACCCTCTACTTTCTGATATGGAAGTAGATTTGTAACGCACAAATCGATCATTCGTGAAGCATATGCTTCAATCCCAGCCAGACCAGCTTCCCTTCGTGCCTCTTCATGTGTCAGACCTGAACAGACAATATCACTTAACAGCTCAGCAGGTCCCTCCGACAACGGGTCGACAGCCTGAACATAACACTGAGCTAAGGGCAGCTGCTGTAATTCCTCCTCCCCCCATCGATGGAAAATCCCCGTCTCTCTTGATGTCAACTGGTAGAAGTATAGAAGCAATTTACTTGGCTCACCAGTGATTAATTCCTGTTCAAGTCGTCTATCGTAATCTTCAACCCAATTAGTCGATATTCGTCCCGTCACCAGAGGATGAGGCAAAAAGGATTGCCAGTTTCCTTCTAACGTATTTAGATCAAGCAAGAAGAATTGATTCTGTTGTTCCTGTTCAGTTACTCCTGTTACCTCTTTAAACAATTCAAATGCAATCACATTGGCCAACATGGCTCCGGTTGTCGAAGAGTATGCAGATAATTGTTGATCATTGAATAGCATAGACTGGTGCAAGCGGCGCCAAGCAGACTCCCAGCATGCCTCAGAGTCCGGTTTTACTAACGGACCTGCAATACCCACCTGTTGTATGCAAATAGCAGGGAGTAAAATCTTCTTTTCTTCCCTACAAACCGTATGAAGAAGTCGAAGTTCCTCTAGATTTCCCTCCTGTGACACATACAAAATTGAATCAAACGGCTGCACACTCTCCCGCCAAGAGCTTACCCTATCTTCCTTAAATTTAACCTCTTCTACCTCCGTCTCAGGGTCTGATTTACGGGCATTTGCCACTAGTTCCAACAACCGTCGTCTATTAGTCGGTACCGTGTCAGTGATTAGCATTTTGAACTTGGGCAATCCGGATTCAATCAACGAAGAAACCAATGAAACAAAAAAAGGACCAGAGCCAACTGCCAACACTTTTGCCTGACGATAGGTTTGAAAACGATACGCACCTGAATTAACAAAACTGTCCACAAATTCAATTTGCGAAGCATGCCTTTTAAGAACCTGATCCTCCAATTGATGTGGATAGTCTTGACTTACATCGCGGACAAACCCATTTTGATACAGCACTTCAGCAATTTCATACACCCGATCCCGGTATGGACCAGGTAATCCTTCTGTTAAATTCCCCAACGTATACTCCCCGTTGAACATTGGGATCAGCTTTTCAACCCACTGCTCGATCGTACTGCCTTCCATACGAAATGAGCTTATATTGTTCCGAAAATACACACCTCTGTTTGAATCGGGGAGAAAAAACGTATCCCTTTTCACTTTCAGACGCATAGAAGGGTTCAAACTTGTCATTTCGCTCCTCCTTAGCTGTAACTTTTAGCCATTTTGTATCATCGCTTCCACTATAATTCTATGTACAGCAATTTGTCCCTTATGTCTAAACAAATAGAGAAGAGCCTCTACAAAGCTCTTCTCAATAAACAGCCAGTTTTACATTAGAAAAAGAGTACGATTACCCGTGGCAACGACCTCCGCCGCAGCGATGCCCGCCGCCACAATTAGAGCAATGTGAACAATTAAAGCAACTAGAGCAACGGAAACAACTAGAGCAGTTAAAGCAGTTAAAGCAGTTAAAACAGCTAGAGCAACTAAAACAACTAAAACAACGGAAAATACCACCTACACCACCAATTCCGCCAATACCGCCAATACCCATACCCATACCACCAAAACCACCCATACCACCGAATTGTCGAGACTGATCAAGATAGTATTGGTTTGGGTCAAAAGGAATGGCCTGGCTCGCTTGAAAGTCTCCAACATTCAACATTTGGAGTTCATTTTGTAAAGGATTCATTTTCATACCTCCATCTATTTTAAATCAACAATTTGTGCCATCACATGAACAGGGGAACAGAACAAATCAGAAAAGCAATATGGTACTGGTGAATTCACCGATACTACAAGTACTCTCACATCAAATTATGATAAATGGGTGGGTATTGCTACTGATTCAAAAGCCTATTTTTATTGGACAACCATATAAATTACTAGATTTATATTAAAGCACTAGAGGGAACTCAATAGGCGGTTGACAACATTTCTCTATAAAGGAGAAGTCGTTATCAGAAGGACTAACACAAAAAAATGACCCATATTGAGTCAATTGTGCATTTTTAGTGATTTAATTTCATACATAAGAAAAGTGCATTATTTACAGATTCTACACCGCGCCACAAGGAGGTAAATCATGATACAACAAACAGTGACAATCAACAGAAAAGCAGGTTTATATGCCAGGCCTGTCAATCGATTAGTTCAAAACGCTTCTCGTTTTAATGCGGATATCTTTCTTACTTACAAAGGACGAAAGGTTAATGTAAAATCGGTACTCGGCGTATTATCGTTAGCGATCCCTAAACAGGCAGAAATTATTTTAGAGGTTTCCGGGGACGATGAAATTGAGGCACTTAGAGAGGTTATTCAAACGTTAGAAACGCAAGAGTAGGAAGGGGGAGGCTGGTTCAACTGTGTTCCAGCCTCTTTTTTACAAAAAATACCACCCACTAGGTAATCGTGCAACTTTTGTAATTTCGCCATTGTGATTTCCATATGGTATATGGTACTTCCTTTCAGTTCAGAAATGACTGTATATTTTTAACTCCAACCTATTATTTTCATAATTAATAACATCTATGAAAACTTTCCATCATGCGTTTTATTTCGAAAAAAAAACGCCTAAAGGCGTTTAATAATTACACTTTGGACAAGGTTGTAAGCGGTCTTTCCCGTGTCCGCATTGTCTGCACTTATCTGCGTATTGTTTACCAT
Organism: Bacillus sp. MM2020_1; assembly: GCA_011250595.1. GTDB lineage: Bacteria > Bacillota > Bacilli > Bacillales > Cytobacillaceae > Neobacillus. The sequence goes on from JAANMP010000025.1 coordinate 36,343, forward strand.
TTTTAAATTTCCATTGTTCATACGTGATGCCATGTGATCCTTTATCATTTAAGTATTTGATATAGTCATTCCCATAAGGATAAATCAACAACATCACCTCCAGTGCTCCCTATAAATGTATGCGCTTACATAACCTAAAAACACTGAATTCAATAAAAAAAGTGTCAGGTACCATCCATGCTCTGAAAGGCACGTACACTTTTCGTAGAATAAAAAATTAGGACCAACCATTTTAGGTTGGTCCTATTCCAATACTAATAATAATTCTTCACCATTTCACCCATGACCCAGTTTGTTCTGGCACCCGACACTCCGCTGCTTGGGCACTGAGAACTGCCAGTTGTTAAGTCTGCCACAATGGTTTCGACAAGGGGTTGATGGACATGCTCTGGTGGTTCGAAACTCCATTGCTCCGTTCCACGTGTTGTTGTCAATACGATGGGATCGTTTCCGAAAGTGGAAAAGGTGATTTTCCCTTTGCTTCCCACGATTTCATTGACATCGACATCTTCAAAAGCAGTAAAACACCAATTTCCAACACCATGGATACCAGATTCAAACCTATAAGTGCCTGTGACGATATCTTCGGCACGATAATAGTCCGCTTGATTCGAAGCAAAACCTTGCACAGAGGTAATTGGTCCGAGCAAAAAATCTAATATGTCGAGCGTATGGCTGGCTAAATCATAAAATAGTCCCCCGCCTGCCAATTCGGGTTGAACCCGCCAAGGTAAATTTTGCGGGTCCAATACATCCGGAGATGCTTTTTGATACTGCGTAGATGATACAAATCTAACATCTCCAACTTCCCCATTCTCCAACAGCTCTTTAATTTTTAAAAAGCGCTTCTGTGCCCTACGATAGTATGCAACATATAATGGCACTCCTGCCTCCTCGCAATCAGCGATCATTTCTTGGCACTCCGCGAAATTTCGTGCCATTGGCTTTTCTACATATACAGGTTTACCAGCCTTAGCTGCTTTCATTGTATATTCTCTATGTGATCCTGGCGGTGTGGCAATATAGATTACATCCACATCAGGATCATTAATCAGATCATCTGCACTATCATACCATTTTGGGACATTGTGCCTTTTTGCATAATCCTCGGCAAGTTCACCCGTTCTTCTCATCACCGCAACCAATTCAGAATGGTTAATTTTTTGAAAGGCCGGACCACTTTTCACTTCCGTTACATCACCGCATCCGATAATTCCCCAACGAACTTTATCCAACTTCATCGCACTCTTCTCCTTTATTTGCCGCAGCACTTTTTATATTTTTTGCCACTTCCGCACGGACATGGATCGTTTCGACCTACTTTATTTTCCTTTAAGACAGGACCACTTTGTGGACTTCGCCCCTGTTTACTTTCATTTCTAAATTCTATTTCTCTTTCAAGTGCTGCTAGTTTCCAATCCATTAATTCCGGATGCTGCTCGCCTAATATAGTGTAATAACTATAAACGGTCTGTTCAATATCGACTAGGCTTGAGAAGTATTCTTTTTTCATATGATCGCTAATTTCTGGCAATGCCTCTTTAGATAGCTGATGACAGAGAGCTTCAATTAAAATATCCTGATCTTGGAGTTCCTCCAAATTATGGTAACCCTCTCTTAAAACCTCAACAGCATGATCAGATTTAATATTTTCGATAACAGAACTAGCATAAATAATCGAATCCGAATTTATTAAATAAGGCGCTACTGCTTTCACTACTTCATCCGATTGAAAACCAATCAATGCGGATGAAACTTCTTCTAACAAGATATCATCATCACGGTCCAAGAAACTTGCTACTAATGGAATATGCTTTTCTAGTTTCATTAATCCAATCATATAAACCGTAAGGATTCCATTAAATGTAAACCATTGTTCATTTAATTCCTCTTGAAGAATCACATCTATTTCTTCTTCTGTAATCCAGCCATTTTGGGCGATACATGCAGCCAGTTTTTTTGCTTTTATGTAAATAGGATGTTGATAAGTTTCGGCATGGTCGAGGGTATTGATTGTTTTTAAAAACTCGTTGAAAACTTCATCCTCTGTCCCATTCATAATGAGTTCATATAATGACCAACTATCCTCACTAATGTATCCTTGGAGTGCCTCTTTATATTTTAATGCAAGCTCTGGGTCAATACGGTTTAATAAATTAACTGCTAAATGGATCTTGGTCTTGTCCATCAAAGGGATATTTTCTAACAGAACCTTGACAGCGTCTTCATTAATTTTCATGTTTTCTACATAGATTAAAATAGAGGAGAGCTTATCCTCGTTTTTAAAGGCTTCCTTCAATAATTCTATCGTCCATTCTTCTGGGACGTTGGGATAATCGTGTAATGCATGCAGCACGGTTTCTTGGATTAAAACATCATTACTAACTATGTACGGTTTTATTTTTTCTAAAAAGGTCATAATATCAGTTCCTTCACCTAATATTTCTCATCCTTTTATTATATTTTATTTCGAGCACCATCACCAAAGGATTCTCTTCATTATCGAAAAAAAATGGTGTCAGGCACCAATACTTAAAAGTGCAAACTTCGTATACTTTTAGGCGCAGCTGTCAGATAAATGGTATTAAATAGATAAAAATAAAGAAGCTTGAATTTCAAGCTTCTTTATTTTTTACTTCATATGGCTAATTTCATTATTAAACAGCGACTGCTGATAATTTCTTTGCTGATTCTTTTACTTTTTCTAGTCCTTCAGCGATAATCGTTTCGGCTTGTGCTGGCATTGCATTATGGCCTTCGATAATTACTTCATCGACGATTTCCATACCGAATACTAATCCGACAACGTTTCTGATATAAGAAGCAGCCATTTCCATTGGTGCTGCTTCTGGTGTTGAGTAAACGCCGCCGCGTGCATTTAGGATAATCGCTTTTTTGTGTGTCATTAATTGGACTGCTTGTCCATTTTCATCGTACTTGAAAGTGAAACCAGCTTGGTATACATAATCAATAAACGTTTGTAATGGTGCTGGGATGGTTAAGTTCCATAATGGGAATGCGAAAACAACTAAGTCAGCAGCTGTTAGTGCATCCATTGCTTTTTGCTTTGCAGCAAGAAGACGTTTTTCTAAATCCGTCATTTCTTCACCTGATTCTAATTTACCAAAAGCGTTGAATAAATCCTGGCCAAAGTAAGGCATATCTTCAGCGAAAACATCAAAAGTAGTTACATTTACACCCTCTAAATTTTCCATAAAGGTTTCATACATCTTACTTGAAATAGCCTCTGAAGCTGGACGATTATTTGCTTTAACTACTAATACATTCATTTATATTATTCTCCTTTAATTTTATTATCTTCAAATCATTTATCTCGAATTAATAATATAATAATATACTATACTTGTCAATAACTCTATTAGGATATTTTTCCCCTTCTCCGCTTCCAATATATATTATTCTATTAGAATAGCTAATGATGTTTGCTCTAGAATATTTACGTTGACACTAGACAATATAGAATATATAATTATCTCGAATTCGAGATAAATTTATATTTTAATTTTTCAATAGATGGGAGAGTAAATTATGTTAAGAAAAATTGACAGTAAAAATATGGGTTCTAGTAATCACGGTTGGTTAAGAAGTAAATTTCACTTTTCATTTGCAGAATATTATAATCCAGAAAATATTCAATTCGGGGTTTTACGAGTAATCAATGATGATTTAATTAATCCCCAAACAGGATTTGGAACACATCCACATAAAAATATGGAAATCATATCCTATGTGGTGGATGGTCAAATGACTCATGCTGATAGCATGGGAAACAAAAATACCATATCACGCGGACAAGTTCAATATATGAGTGCAGGTACGGGTGTGCTTCATAGTGAGCATAATTTAGGAGAAAATATATTAAGGCTTTTACAAATTTGGATTTTACCAGACAAATATGGTCATACACCAGCCTATGGTGATTTTAGATTTAATTGGGATGATCGAAAAGATAATTGGCTGCACATGGTTTCAGGATTAGACGGCGATGCTCCAATTAAAATTAACCAAGATGCAAATATTTACTCCTTGGAATTGCAGCAAGGAAAGGAAATAATCTTTCCAGTGAGTATAGGTAGGCAGGCCTATTTAGTTCAAATTGAAGGAACTTCAATCATAAACGGTATGGAACTTTCTGATAGAGATGGCCTAGAGGTTGTTGAAGAAGATATGACAATACTGGCCGAAAAAACGTCGCATATTTTGCTTATCGAAATGAAAAAAGCGATCTAGTTCGGGCAATAGAACAAAGTCTGATGGGATGAGGATCCCATCAGACTTTTTATTTCCATCTGATCAATCTTTAATTAAGATTTTTTTAAGAATTCATAATGGCTTGTTATAACTTTCGATACCATTGAGCTGCTGCTTCTACCTCTTGCATGGTTAATTGATGACCTCGATTCTCCCAATGAATTTCTACATTCGCATTAGCCTTTTCTAATAATGATTGTAAATCGGTTGATTCCATTGGGGAACAGATGGGATCGTTTGTTCCCGCTGCAATAAACACAGTTTTCCCTGATAAATCAGGGAGATCCATTCCTCTTCTCGGTACCATTGGATGATGAAGGATCGCCCCTTTTAAAGCATGTTGATAATGAAATAATAGACTTGCCGCTATATTTGCTCCATTCGAATAACCAATTGCCATAATATAATCTCTATCAAAACCATACTTTTCCGCTGCTTCATCAAGAAACTCATTTAATTCTTTTGTTCGAAAAATAAGGTCTTCTTCATCAAAAACGCCTTCAGCTAATCTGCGGAAAAACCGTGGCATGCCATTTTCTAATACATTCCCGCGTACGCTAAGTACATTTGCCTCATCATCAATCATTCCTGCAAGTGGCAGCAAATCTAATTCATTGCCCCCCGTTCCATGTAACAATAATAGCGTTGGTTTTGTTGGATTTTTCCCCTTATTGAATATATGTTTCATTAGTAATTTCCCTCCAAAAACTCGATATTCCTTTGTGCATCGTTTCCCATTGCTGAAATTTGATGAACGTCCGCTGTTATCTGCATCTTTACTCTCCCTTTCAAAATGGGATTTTAAGAGTTATTTGGGTCTTTCGATTTCAAAAATTTCACCGATTTTGGCGTAATTATTCCCTGCTAATCGACTTACCGCTGCTAAACCACCTGGATCAATTCTTCCTTTTTCATAAATGTCATTTTCAATATGAAATTGAACTACTTTCCCGATAATAAAATCACACCCCGGTTTATCCTGGTCTCCCAATTCTAAGGTATGCTCTAAAGTACATTCCATTCGAACCTTGGCTTCTTTTACACCTGGTACAGAGATTTTCGCGCTTTCGACTGGTGTTAAGTGAGCTAACTCTATTTCACTCTGATCAGGCGGAAGGCTTGCAGCTGTTTTATTTATTTTTTCAACATTTTGTTCATCAACGATATGGACAACAAATTGTTTAGACTCGATGATGTTTCTTGCCGTATCCTTTTGTCTCCCCCCAGAGCGTTGAATAGATAGGGAGATCATCGGTGGATTAGATGACACGATATTAAAATAACTAAAAGGTGCACCATTTAAAACTCCCTCTTTTGAAATCGTTGTGACGAACGCAATCGGCCTAGGTATGATGCTTCCTATTAGAAACTTATAATTTTCTCTTTCAGACATTAAGGCTGGATCAATTGAAAGCAAAGAAATCATTCCTTTTCCTATAATCAGTCCTGTTTTATTATGATGTCATATAATTGATTAAATTATTGATAATATTTATAAATCAAGATTCTTGAATTCGTGATATTTTAGTTATTTAAGGGCGTTAGCCTCCTTAAGAAATCAGGAAGTAACGCCCTTATGTTTTCTATTAATTATTAGACAGTTTTCCAGTCAGCGGCAAACTTCTCTAAACCTTGGTCTGTTAAAGGGTGTTTTGATAATTGCTCAATTACCTTGAATGGAATAGTTGCGATATGAGCTCCAGCCATTGCTACACGAGTCACGTGATCTGGGTGGCGAACAGATGCTGCAATAATTTGTGAATCTAATTTTTGAACCTGGAACATCTTAGCGATTTTTGCTACTAATTCTACACCATCTTCGTTAATATCATCCAAACGACCTAAGAATGGGGAAACATAAGTAGCTCCTGCACGAGCAGCCAGTAATGCCTGGTTCACACTAAATATTAGCGTAACGTTCGTTTTAACACCTTTTTTTGTTAAATAGCGGCAAGCTTCTAGTCCATCTAAGTTCATTGGAAGTTTAATGGTAATATTTTTATCACCGCCGTTAATTTTAATGAGTTCGTCTGCTTCAGCAATCATTTGTTCAGCTGTCAAAGCATTTGGTGTTACTTCGGCAGAAACAGATTCAACCTCTGGTACAGCATTTAAGATTTCCGCAATACGATCTTCGAATTTCACGCCTTCTTTTGCTACTAAAGATGGGTTGGTTGTTACACCTGATAATACGCCAATTTTATAGGCTTTTTTGATTTCCTCTAAGTTTGCAGTATCGATAAAAAATTTCATAATAAAATTCCTCCAAATTATATATTTTTTCAACAGCATGTCCGCTATATTCATGGAGCGGGCGTATAAATAGTGAAATAGCAATAACTATGTTGCTGTTTTAAGATCTAAAGCTGCATCTACTTATTTTATATGTTTTCCCTTAAAGATTTCAATATTTTGTTATATTTTTCTAACAAATCTTTTTAAGTTGGATATAAAATCCTTTAGTAGTCTTTTCTAGATTTTAAATATTAAAACCGGATTTTTTATTTGCGGACTTTTGTAATTAGGTTTTTATTAATGTCTAATGTAATGACAGCGTCTGTCATGTCAACAAATAATCCATTTTCAACAACACCTGGAATGATATTTAGCTCTCTCTCCAAGGCTTTTGGATCCTTTATTTCTATAAAATCACAATCAATCACATAGTTACCGTTATCTGAAAGATAAGGGGTTCCATTTGTTTGTCTCAAGTTCAGGCTGCCACCGAGCTCTCGGATGTGCTTCATGGTCATTTCATAGCCAAATGGGACAACTTCTATCGGCAGCGGAAAAGCTCCTAAGGTATCAACGTTTTTGCGTGAATCGGCAACTACAATAAAAGTTCTCGCTGCTTTCGCAATTATTTTCTCTCTTAAAAGAGCGCCTCCTCCACCTTTAATGAGATTTAAATCTGGATTTACCTCATCAGCTCCATCGATTGCGACATCAATTCCCTCGATCTCTTTGAAAGATACTAGTGGGATACCGAATTCTCTCGCTAATTTTGCCGTTTGTTCTGAAGTTGGGACTCCCTGGATGGAAAGTCCTTGTTGGACTAATTGACCGAGTTTAGCTATGGAATAAAACACAGTAGACCCTGTACCCAATCCAACAACCATGCCGTCTTTCACGTATTCTACCGCTTTTTCACCAACTTCTATTTTTTCATTCAAGGTTTGAACTCCCTTCAACTTAAGCTGGAGGCCTCGTGATTAATTTGTCCCTTTTCTTGTAACTTGTTCCCTTGCTTATGTAAAACTTTTTTTTAGGTGTGTCCTTTTTTACACTTTACCTAACCATATTATAACTTTCCGACAAAATCCGTCAATAAATATATCTCGAATTAAATGTATTATTATTTTTTAAAAAATTCATGACACAAGTTGAGACCTTCTTATATGTTTCATCCCAATCATTTTTCTATGTTGATTAACGCTTCCGAAAACCTTTCGATCCCTTCATGGATGGAACTTGTTTCCACCCTGCCATATGTAAGACGCTGACACCCCTTTTCAGAACCTAATATCCCTCCCGGAACAATTGCAATCCCCTTCCTAATTGATTCCTCAAGTAACTTTTGTTCATCTATAGGCTCATTTAATTTGCACCATAGATGAATTCCGCCATTTGGAATAGAGAAGGAAAATTTGTCATCCAATAATTGTTTAAGGCTTAAAACAATCTGATCTCTCCGTTGTTTCAGTTGCTTTCTTAAAAAATGAATATGTGGATGAAAATACTCGGAACCGAGAAATTGATTGGCTACCCACTGGGGAAAAATACTGTGTCCAAAGTCCACTTGTTGTTTGGCGTCAGCAAGCCGTTGAACGACCTTTGCAGGACCTATTACCCAACCGATTCGCAACCCTGAAGCAATAATTTTGGACAAAGAACTTATATAGAGAACATTTCCGTTATCATCCATTGATTTTAAAGTTGAATTTACCACTCCATCAAAGGAGGTTAAACTATAGGGGTCATCTTCAATAATCGGAATACCGTATTCAGCTGATAGGTTTAAAATTTGTTTTCGTCTTTCCATTGAAAGAACTGTTCCGGTTGGATTTTGATAATCAGGGTTTAAAAAAATCATTCTAATTCGATGTTTCTTATGAAAATGAACAAGGTCATCTGGATTGACTCCATGTGAATCCACGGGTAATCGATAGATTTTTAAACCAGCCGTATGGAAAATTGGAAGTGAATAACAGTAGGATGGATCCTCAATCGCAACCGCGTCACCAGGTTTAAGCAGGCATTGAACGATTAAATGGAGAGCTTGCTGGGCACCCGATGTAATTAGAATCGAAGATGAGACTGTATTTATATTCTTATACTCCTTCACATGCGTAGCAATCGTACCTCTTAATTCTTCACTCCCCTGTGGATCGTCATATCCAAGATAGCCTGTAAAGGGCCTCTCGGACAGGATACGTTGAAATTGCTTATTTGGGAATAGACTTGGTGACAATTCACCGCTTGCCATATTAATAAGATCATTTTCCTGTGTTTCCTTACGAATTCTTTGAACAACAGGAAGGTTGGGAAGAAATGAGCCTCGCTCCAAATATCTGCTCCAGTTTGGAATACGTCTATGTTCGAGTCCCCAAATATCAGTGCTGACAATGGTTCCACTCCCTTTTTTCCTCTCCACAATCCCCATTGACTGTAATTCTTCATATGCTGCTACCACTGTACTGCGATTCACTTTCAGCACTTCAGCTAAGGCCCGTTCTGAAGGTAACATCGTTTCCGGTGAAAACTGGCCTGTGGAAATACCTTGTTCAATGTAATCGGCAATTTGTTTATAAATTGGTCTTTTATTTGTTCGATCAGGTTTCCAGTTCACAATTTCCTCTCCTCTCCATTCAATTGGGACCTACTATGATAAAAAAGTGGATGGTCAATTTTTTTAGTAATTGGATGGTCATTTTTTATCATTTTAACCTTAAAATAGGAATTATACTTGTCTAAAGAAAATAAATAATTTTATCATATAGTGAGGTTGAAAAAAATGAAGATCGGTATGGCACTTATTATTATCGTTTTAGTAGCAGCCCTTGTAGGTACGCTTGCGCTCTTGGGGAAACCAGATGAAAACTATAAAAGCTCCGCAAAACAAAACACCATGCGGTTGACAGCAATCTATGTGATCGTAATCTTAGGTGCAATCGGAGGATTAGCTTGGTATATCAGTTTGAACTAATATTCCTATCTTAGAACACACATAATAAGTTTAAAAAGGTGTGTTGTTCTGTGGATTTCCCAACCATTAAAACGAATTTTTGGGATGCAATTTTTGCAATTCCCATGATTATATTGTTAACTCAGCTAATTAAGGTGTATTTTGTATTACCAAAATGGTTTGTACCAACCATTGCACTTTTATTTGGACTAGGAATTTCCATTTTTATCAGTCACAAACACAACACTCTTGGCGGTGTATTTATGGGCTGGTTTTACGGCTATGCAGCGATTGGGACATATGCCTCATTAAAAACAAATATTATTGCATATCGGAATAAACGAAGTAAAAAATAGTCATCGTATTTCTCTCCATTGAAAAAGGACTTACTTTACTGGATAAGTCCTTTTTCACGAGCACTTTAATACTAAAAAATTGAACCATAAAGTATACTAAAGATATAAATTAGTCATCTGTAGAAGGAGCATACTTCATGGGTTTTATTGTTTATTTTATTCTAATCATGATCATACCAATTTTCGTGCAAATGTACTTAAGAAATACCTATTCTAAATTTTTAAAAGTGGGAGCCTCCTCTGGTTTGACCGGGGCCCAAGCGGCTAGAAGAATCTTGGATGAAAATGGTTTATACGATGTTACGGTCGAAGAAGTGAGAGGTCACTTATCCGACCACTATGATCCAAGAAGTAGAAGTGTGAGATTATCTTCAACAAACTACCATGGAACCTCCATTGCTTCGGTATCCGTTGCGATTCACGAGGTTGGCCACTGTCTACAGCAAAAGGACAGATATGTTCCTTTACGTGTAAGACATGCTTTAGTCCCTGTGGCTAATATTGGCTCGAATTTTTCGTTCATACTAATTTTAATTGGCATTCTTCTTTCATCTGCCAATTTTTTATTACTAGGAATACTGGCAATGGGCGCTGCAGTGCTCTTTCAAGTAGTTACCTTACCGGTTGAATTCAATGCAAGTTCTAGAGCATTGAATGTAATGATTGGTTCTGGTCTTATCAGAAATGAAGAGGAATATCGAGCAAAGAAAGTTCTAAATGCTGCTGCGTTAACCTATGTAGCTGCGACAGTGGTCGCAGTTGCCGAGTTACTTCGTTTTGTTCTCATGTTTACTGGAATGCAAAATAACGATGACTAATTTAAAATAAGACTCCCTGTATCGGGGTCTTATTTTTTATTAAATGATATATTCATTGTACAGTTGGCTGGAAGTGCATAAGTTTACATAACATTATTACGGTTAAATGATATTAACTAATATCTTTTTTCAAATACATTCCAATATTAAGGAAATCTTATGAGCCAGAAATTTAGAAAATTTTTTCATTGAAACAGGTTTGTTAAAGATGCGAACCGAATCTCCATCATGTATAATGAAAACCCACTCAGATACTCTTTAAATTCAAACATGGTATACTGTGCTATAGAAATACTGGCTTATCAAGTGAGATAGCATCATAGGAGTGTGTTTTATGAATTACAAAGTTGTCATCTTAGATATAGACGGAACCATCCTCCCGCATGGTAAAACACTTAGTCATGCTACAAAGGATGCCATTCAGCGCTTAAAAGAGAAACAGATGAAAGTGGTTATTGCTACCGGAAGAGCACCATATTTTACAGAATCGATTATTCAAGATACCGGGGTCGATTCTATGGTCTTTTTTAATGGCGCCTTTGCCTTCCATGAAGGAAAAGAAATATACAAAAGTTCCATGGAGAAGCATGTACTAGAAAAAGTCCATCAATTATCCAATGACTTTCAGCACCCTCTTACTTTTTTAGGCGATACCAGCTTTAGAGTTACACATTTAGATCATCCCTTCGTCTTAGAAGCGTATCAGCATGATCCATGGAAACCGGAGCTTGCCCCGCCGCAATTTTGGAAAGACCAGGATATTTATCAAATCTTCCTTCATTGTGATCTAGAGGAGGAGTCATCCTATCAGACAAAGGTTCCAGAACTTGATTTTCGCAGATGGAGTTCAGGTGCACGAACCTGTGATGTGAATTTGTCCAATTCAAACAAAGCTGTGGGACTTAGTAAATTATTAGAAAAGCTTGGAGTTGCCCCTGATGAAGCGGTTGCCTTTGGGGATGGTTTAAATGATATGGAAATGCTGTCACTTGTAGGAATGGGAGTCGCCATGGGAAATGCACGTGATGAGTTGAAAGCAGTGGCCAATATGGTAACACTCTCTGCCGAAGAAGATGGTGTCCGCTACGGATTAGAGCGTCTCGGTTTAATTTAAACAGAGAGCTCTTTTCTGAGTTGCTAAATGACAATGTAAGGAGTGGGAGAATTGAATTTAACATACGAAGTGATCTCGGCTGAAGAAATAGAATACTGCCGTGATTTATGTAATGAGCTAATGGCCTTTCAAAAGTCGAGAGCTTACATAAGACCGGAATTGTTTGACAGCATGAATTTCGAAACAAGGATGGTTCCTTCGATACATAGTGCTATACACAATTATATCGTAGTCGTAAAAGATGGCCGACAAATCGTTGGATATGTTTATTCCAATATTTCTCCTAAAGAGGCTTATTCTAATGAGTTTGCGACTTTTTTTGATCTATCTTCTGTTCTTAGACCTAATGTAGGTTGTTTATCGCAATTTTATATAAAAGAAGAATACCGCAAATATGGAGTTGGGACTAAACTTCTCATTATGTCGATGGCGTGGTTGAAACAATTCGATGAGGTCGAAGATTATTTTGTCTTTGTTTCAAATGGAAATAATGACGCGCTGGAATTTTATCAACGTAAAGGATTTTCAGTTAGTCATGAAATATTGGATGGGTTCATTACTGTTTTACGGAGAAATAAGTAAAAATAAAAGCTTGTAGGATTGTGTCCATTTATAGGACTTGTTTCTACAAGCTTTTTTATATGTATGGATCGACTTCGTAGTTTTACATCCATCCTTCTGCAATCGTGCTGTTATCAGCAATCGTGAATGCTGCATTAGTGATGGCTTGTGCTAATGTTTCGCCCGTTTCGCATATGTTATTAAAGCAAACTTCAGAAACCCCATTCGTTGTATAAGTAAAGCCGAAATCTTTTAATTTTTCTACGATGAGCATCGCATGGTCAAGATTTTGTTCAGGTTGAAAATCAGTTACTGGAATGAATGTCCCCTTTTCAAAATCAAACCATCTGTCCCACCTATTTAACTTCCAACCTAGTATTCTCCGAGCGATAATTTCTACTTGGTTCATGCCTGTTGACTCCTTTTCTCTGATTTTTTTTATTTTACCATTTTCATAGCGGCAGTCCCACAAAATCAGCTTCAATATTATGACACTTTCTTAACGGGAGCGAGTTGATGACTGAAAACAATCGGTGTAGTTGGGGCGACTCGATGTTGGTGGTAGAGGTCAATATGGTCCACACCTAAGCGGCGAAGGCTCGCTTCACAGGCTTTTTTAACATATTCTGGACGGTCGTATTAATCTATGTAAGATTAGAGAACTAAAAAATGGTTCTTGCTTCGGTAAAATAGAATCCAACTGAAGTCTAGTAACTACAGAAAAAGGACTAGCAGCCCTGAGCTAGTCCCGTAAACTTGTTATTTTAATCCTTTAAACCATTCCATAACTTGGTCAATCTCAACTTTCGTCGTATACCTGCCTAAACTAAAGCGAATCGCACCCATTCCTACCTCTTCAGGAACATCCATTTCTTTTAAGACGGGTGATAGTTCAATACTGCCGGCATGACAGGCCGATCCAGTTGACGCTGCTAACTGAGGGATGGAATCTAACAGTTCTTGACCTATTCTTCTGACAAAACTGACATTCAATGTATTTGGCAGACGGTCTTCCGGGTGCCCATTCAAAACGACTTGATCCCCGAAGGCATCCTTTAGTCGATTCCAAAAATAATCGGCTAAATCTTTAATTCCAGTATTCACCACCTGTTGCTTAGCAATTTCACAAGCCGTTCCTAAGCCCACTGCTAATAACGTATTTTCAGTACCTGCGCGTAGTCCAAACTCATGCCCCGCACCATGGATAAGAGGTTCCAAATGGAATCCCTCTCGTATATACAGTGCCCCAATTCCTTTTGGTGCGTAGAGCTTATGGCCGGCAATCGTAAGCATATCTACTTTCAAATCATCCACATTCACCGGGACCTTACCGACCGATTGGGAAGCATCCGTATGGAAAGCAATCCTATGTTCTTGAGCTATTTCCCCAATCTCCTTGATGGGCTGCAAGGTACCTGTTTCGTTGTTTGAATGCATAATCGAAATCAAGATTGTTTCCTTTGTGATCGCTTTTTTTATTGTTTCTAGTGAAACTTTCCCATCCCGATCCACGTCTACATATGTGACCTTTGCCCCAATTTGTTCAAGAAATTTGCAGGGATTGATAATAGCAGGATGTTCAATTTTAGAAGTAATGATATGATTGCCTTTATGTCGATTTTTAAAATAAAAACCTTTTAACGCAAGGTTATTGGCTTCGCTGCCACCACTTGTAAAAATTACTTCTCTTGGGGTACAGCCAATTAATTCCGCCACCTGTGCTCTGGCTTGATGTAATAATTCCTTCACGGGTAGCCCTGCCCAATGTAAGGCTGATGGATTCCCAAAAAAATGATCTAACAGCGGTTTCATTGCCTCGGCGACTTCAGGAGCAATCGGTGTACTGGCATTGTAATCCAAATAAATTTTTTCCATCAATTGAATCATTCCCTTCCCTTAAATCGAAATTGGGACCTTTACACAGCTGTTTATAAATTCTTTGAACACATTATTCATCTCATCGTTTGTGTTAGCCATTGATTCAGGATGCCACTGAACACCGACCGTAAATGTGGTTGGACTGATATACTCTACAGCTTCAACGATCCCGTCAGATGATTGTGCAACGACACGAAGGTCATTGGCTACCTTATCGATTGCCTGATGATGGAGACTATTCACACGTACTCGTTCAGAACCAACGATTTCAAATAATTTGCTATCCGTGTTGATGGTCACCCAGTGAGTCTCCCGACTTCTTTCTATTTTCTGTGAGTGTTGGATTGGTTCTTTGACTTGACTCGGGATGTCCTGGATTAACGTACCGCCAAGGGCGACATTCAAAATTTGAACACCTCTGCAAATCGCAAGCAATGGAATATTGTTTTCAAGTGCATATTTCACCATTGCAATCTCCGCCATGTCCCGTTCGGGTGTAGTTGGACCTAAGTGACGATGCGGGTCCTGGCCATAAAGTTTTGGGTCAACGTCCTCTCCCCCGCTGAGAATTATTCCATCGCATAAGAAAAGCGTCTCTAATGCGATTTCGGGGCTAATATAGGGAAGAATAATCGGGATCCCTCCATTAGCAGCAACACTTTTATGATAATCATGGTGTACATAGACACCTTCCATATATTCGTTATGTTTCACATAGGCACCTGATATGCCGATCACTGGTTTCTTGCTCAAACCGCTTCCTCCTCTAACTAAAAACACTAGCATAAGTATCTTATCACACTCATTCTACCAGATTGTTTTTTTGAATGAACCAACCAAGTCACACTCTTCAAAAATAATTTACATAATCTTTAATTGAACATCATAGATTACTATGTATGACAAAATATACAATCATTTTAAGAAAGTCAAAGGATGGAGATAAAATGGAACATGTTCTTTACAATGGCAAGAAATATATTATCATTTACAAATACACTTCAGGATTTTGTGAAATAAAGGAAGTAGATAGTCTGCATAATATTCAATTGGTTCATCGATCAGAATTAACCGATTTAAACTAAAAAAAGCTAAAAAAGGTCTTGAAACCTTTTTTAGCTTTTTTAGTTAACTTTCTTCGACAATTGAGGCGATGATATGTCTAGTATTCCATTGCCCTTTTGAAAAAGCTATAATTGGGTACTTTTTTGGAAAAAGCAATTGAGTGATTTCATCAATGGAGCGACCTTCTCTGTAGAGATTATTCACTTCACCAGATAGATTTTCAAGGTAATTTAGCTTTTGGATCATCTTGCTTTTTCCATCCTTAATATAGCCGCTATGACAACAAAACAACGCTTGGAAATCATAGTTGAGCAGGGTGCGAATCGATTGAATGATCACTGGGATGGATTCACTGTCCATAATGACTTTCGTTCGTGATGTGACAAATAAATCGCCTGACAATAGTCGGCCGCTTTCTTCATGGAAAAATGAGACATGGTCATCGGCATGTCCCGGTGTGTAGATGATTTTCCATTCTTGACTGCGTGATTGAATGTTCTCCCCAAGCGGCAAGGCATCAAAGGCAGACCGAACTCCCCAGGTAAGTTGCCGGTACTTCGGGTAGGGACAATACTCCGCACATATACCTATTCCTTTCGGATGAACATAAATTGGAACATTCCTATTCTTTTGAATCCAAGGAGCTAAACCAGAATGGTCTTCATGGCTATGGGTTAATGTAACCAATTCAAAGCTTAGGTCCTCATAAATAGGGATAAGTTCTTTTTCAAGACATTGCGGCCCTGTATCGATTAGCATTCCATCAACTAAAAAGGAATAAACCGTTCCTAATATGATTCCTGAGCTTTGAATATTTCCTTCTACGCAGATAACGTCCTCATTAGTAAACATATTTAACATAGTTGACTGCTCCTCTTTTTTGAATTTTCCAAATTATTAATACAACTGTATCGAAAAATGAATGAATAATCAATCATGTTTTCCTGAAGAAATTTAAACCTGCTTATGCATATTTCACCACATTTTCTCAAATTATATGAAAAAAAAGGTGGTTATATAATTGAGTAATTGGCATCTCATTTTGTCTGGTATTGCTTTGTTAGTTTTGATTGGCGGTTTAATTTTCACGCTAGGGACTGGGAGAATGGTTAGTACTAGAACCGGTGAATTTGATACGCAAATCAATAAAAGCACTCAAAGGCACCCATACTTACTGAATCCTGTATTTCTTGTTTGGATTATCGCAATCGCAGCAATCATTATTTATATTATCTATTTGGGTTTTAATTACTATTGATAAAAATTAGAAGCAAAAGGCCGTTCCATTGATTGGATACACCTTTTGCTTTTTTTTAAATCAAAAAAAATGAATTTTATGAAATTTCCTTATATAAACTGCGATTTTTTCCTGATAAAATAAAAATCAAATAATGATGGAGGAGTTAATTCCTTCAGAAAGAGGTTTGAGTGTGTCACATAACCCGGAATATTCAAAACAAGTTTTGCTCCAGTCTTTCATAGATTCACCCGAGAAACAGCAGGTGCTATATCGAAGGACATTGCTCGTTGTAGTCATTTCGCAAATTTTCGGAGGGGCTGGACTGGCTGCCGGTATAACGGTAGGTGCCCTTCTTGCCCAAGATATGTTAGGGACGGACAGTTATGCAGGGATTCCTGCAGCGTTATTAACGCTTGGATCTGCAGGGGCAGCATTGCTTGTCGGTCGTCTCTCCCAACGATTTGGAAGGCGGATAGGACTGGCCGGAGGTTTCTTAACTGGCGGAATCGGCGCAATTGGAGTCATCATTTCAGCCCTCACCAGTAATATCTTTCTTCTTTTTGCCTCACTGCTTATCTATGGGGCTGGCTTTGCATCAAATTTACAAGCCCGCTATGCAGGAACGGACTTAGCCAAACCCACACAGCGAGCAACCGCAGTTAGTATTGCGATGGTATCAACTACATTCGGTGCTGTGGCTGGACCAAACCTGGTGGGTGTAATGGGCCGATTTGCGACGTCAATTGGAGTTCCTGCTCTAGCTGGTCCGTTCATACTTGGTGCGGCTGCGTTTACTCTTGCCGGATTTGTGCTCCTAGCATTCCTGCGCCCTGACCCTCTTATCATTGCAAATGCGATTACAAAAGAACAGGAAGTTAAAAAAAGTAATCTATTGGAAAAACAATCTAGCAAAATAGAAATCAATCAACGAGGAATTGTTGTCGGAGCCACCATTATGGTTTTAACTCAGATTGTCATGACATCGATTATGACAATGACACCTGTTTACATGAAGCATCATGGACATGGTCTAAGTGAAGTTGGAATGGTCATTGGCTTTCATATTGGGGCTATGTACCTTCCTTCTCTCGTGACTGGTATTCTTGTCGATAAGATTGGCCGGACCGCAATGGCCGTCGCTTCTGGTGCTACTCTCCTTGCGGCAGGTATACTTGCTGCAAATGCACCTGCTGATTCGATGCTGACTCTTATCATCGCACTGTCCTTGCTCGGGCTTGGCTGGAATTTTGGATTAATTAGTGGAACTGCACTGATCATCGATTCAACTGATCCCTCAACACGTGCCAAAACACAGGGAACTGTTGATGTCTTAATTGCTTTGGCTGGGGCATCCGGTGGAGCACTTTCAGGAATGGTCGTTGCACAAACAAGTTACGCGGGACTCTCATTTGCAGGTAGCTTCCTTTCCCTTCTGCTCATCCCAGTCGTTATTTGGTCTCGCAGAAGTCAAAGACTGACAGAGAAAAGTTAAAATACGATATTTTAAATAAAAAGTGAAATTTTTCACGATTTCACAATTAAATTTATTTTCGGAATTTTATAAGTATGGTATAGTCATAGAAAAGAAAAAATGGAGTGATAAAAATGAAACTGCAAGTCCACCGCACTTATAATTTTAATGCAGGTCCGTCCGCGTTACCAATTTCTGTCTTAGAAAAAGCTCAGGAGGAACTGATAGATTTTCGAGGTACGGGCATGTCGGTTATGGAACTTAGCCATCGAAGCAAGGCTTATGAAGACGTACATAATCAGGCAATTGCCAGCTTAAAGGAACTGTTGTCCATTCCTGATACGCATGAAGTACTCTTCTTGCAGGGCGGTGCTAGTCTACAGTTTTCGATGATTCCGATGAACTTTTTACAAGCTGGGAAAAAAGCTGGATATGTAATGACTGGTTCATGGTCAGAGAAAGCCTTCACAGAGGCAAAGCTATTTGGTGAAGTTTACCATGCAGCTTCCACTAAGGAAGGCAATTACCGCAGCATCCCTACGCTTGATCAATTACAGTACGATTCAACTGATGCTTATTTACATTTAACGTCCAACAATACGATTTATGGTACTCAGTGGAAGGACTTCCCAGACACTGGAGATGTTCCATTAATTGCAGACATGTCGAGTGATATTCTCTCTAAACCGATCGATGTTAGTAAGTTTGCGCTTATTTATGCAGGCGCACAGAAGAACCTTGGTCCTTCAGGGGTAACAGTTGTGATTATTCGCAAGGACCTGCTTGAACAAGCCAATACAGCTATCCCAACGATGTTAAAATACAGCACGCATTCAAAAAATAACTCATTGTACAACACACCGCCAACCTTTGGCATCTACATGCTCGGAGAGGTCCTAAACTGGGCCCGCGAGTTAGGTGGGTTATCTGCCATTGCTGAGCAGAATGAGAAAAAAGCGAACCTAATATACGAGACAATCGACACTAGTAATGGTTTTTATATTGGCCATGCAACACCGGACAGTCGTTCTCTCATGAATCTTACCTTCAACTTAGCATCAAAGGACTTAGAAAAGAAATTCCTCGAGCAAGCAAAGCAGGCAGGTTTTGTAGGCGTAAACGGACACCGTTCCATTGGCGGATGCCGGGTATCAGCATATAATGCCGTTCCAGTCGAAGCCTGCCAGGCTTTCAAAGAGTTCATGATTCAATTCCAAACAGAAAATAGTTAAATCGAAAATCACCCTCACTTTGTTATGTGAGGGTGATTTTTTGGTTAGACGGGTTCTAATAACCGCTCTTATGTACCTCGGTCGTTGTTTTTCTTGTCAAACAGGCTTTATAAACTGCTCTTATGTACCTCAGTCGTTGCTTTTCTTGTCAAACAGGCTTTATAAACTGCTCTTATGTACCTCAGTCGTTGTTTTTCTTGTCAAACAGGCTTTATAAACTGCTCTTATGTACCTCAGTCGTTGTTTTTCTTGTCAAACAGGCTTTATAAACCACTCTTATGTACCCCGGTCGTTTCTATTCTTGTCAAACAGGCTTTATAAACTGCTCTTACTTACCTCGGTGCCAGCAAAAGATGCACAGGAACACTTTCAAGAAAAATTCATAATAATTTCATTTACTACTTAAATCTTAGTTGCTCGATAATGGTAAAATAAGGAATGTTAATTAATATTTTTTTTAAAGTTGGATTGAATATACTCAGGAGGTACTACTATATGTTAGGTCATTTCGGATTTTCATATGTAGGGCTGATCTATTTATTGATGTTATGGATTCCAAACACCATATGGAGCAAGAATAAGCCAATTGACTATAACCCTTCCCAGGAAAACAAAATATTACTAGTGTTCGAGCGTGTTGGACAAGTATGCTGTACTTGTAGCATACTATTTTTTAGCGATTTTAACCTTGCTCCATTTTCTGGATGGAGCTGGTGGCTACTAGCATCCTTTTTCCTAATGATTTTATATGAGCTTAGTTGGATTCGATATTTTATGAATGAACATACGGAAGAAAATTTTTATCGTAGTTTTTATGGAATTCCCGTACCTGGTGCTAGTCTGCCTGTCATGGCTTTTTTGCTATTAGGTATTTATGGTAAAGTTATATGGCTGATTGCATCTGCAATCATCATTGGGATTGGACATATTGGCATACACATTCAGCATGTAAAAACAATAAAACACGTTCTCTAACTTTTCTGAATAGTATCTTTTGCAAATAAAAAAACACCGCTGTGGTGTTTTTTTATTTGCATTTTACTTTATATTTCAAGGTGTTTTGGTTTATTTGCCGTCGACTACTTCTTTTAATATTTCATACGAACGTTTTTGTTTTTCAGTGTCATAAATATACGATACGGCCATTAGTTCATCGACGTTATAGTACTCCTGGAACTTGGTCAACTGTTGTCTGACAGTCTCCTTGGTTCCTATCAATGTTACACTTTGCTTCGATGCGGCCATTTCTTTTTCCATCGGGGTCCAAATCTCATCCAGATTTTCAACAGGCGGTTGTAACGGATTTTGGGTACCACGAACGACATTTAGGAAAAATTGCTGCATCGTGGTTGATAGAAATTGAGCCTCTTCATCCGTTTCGGCAGCAATGACATTTAAACAGACCATCATATATGGCTTATCTAAATATTCAGAGGGCTGGAAACGACTCCGATAAATCGAGATTGCTTCTTCCATGTATCTTGGTGCGAAGTGGGACGCAAATACATACGGAAGTCCCAAGCTTGCCGCTAGATAAGCGGAATCAGTCGATGATCCAAGGATATAAATCGGTATATTCGTGCCAACTCCAGGATAGGCTTTCACATAGCTTTGCTTCTCTCCCGGTCCGAAATAAGTTAGCAATGCTTGGACGTCATCTGGAAACGTATAGACAGAATCATTTTTTGAACGCCTTAAGGCGCTTGCTGTCATCATATCTGTACCGGGAGCCCGGCCCAGTCCGAGGTCAACGCGATTCGGATAAATCGTTGCCATGGTTCCAAATTGTTCAGCCACCACGAGCGGTGAATGATTCGGCAGCATAATTCCTCCAGAACCAACATGAATAGTACTCGTATGTTCTAATACATGTTTGATTAAAATTGATGTCGCTGAACTGACAAGTGTAGCGGTATTATGATGTTCTGCGATCCAATAGCGCTGATAGCCCATTTTTTCGACGGCTTGCGCAAGATCGACCATTGCTTCAATCGCTTGACTAGAACTTTGCCCCTTTCGGATCGGTGCTAAATTCAAAACAGATACAGGTATATTAATTGTTGCCATTTTAGCAATTCCTTTCCCATTAGAGATTACTACTATAGTAACAATAGGAAGGCAGAAATCAAAAATAAATGCTTACCGCCCTTTCCTTCTAGAAAAACTTTCCAAATAAAATTATGAAAACTGCCTTTTTGGTAAATAACTGATTAGTGGGTAAATAATGGAAGGGGTGGTATTATGACGCAACAGGGAAAAACAACCTCCGATGCGACGAATAAGGAAGAATTACGAGGGACGTTTTTTTCGGTTTTGATTATTGGGTTCCTCATTCTTCTCTTTTGGATCGTAATGTTTTATATCTATATCAAACGATGATTCCTATTCTAAGAAATTACAGGAGGATTTTATGTTTAGTAATATGCATTTGCCTCGTTATGAGCGAATCTGGCTAACAATTGGAATTGCATCCTTATTTATATTCTTAATCATTCTTGGGACGTTAGCGATTGGACTGGGGTTACAGCCGCCAGGTCATATGAAAACTGTCCCACCTGAGAAAGTGAGGACAAGTGCACCTTTTAATAATCCTGCACTGGTTCAAATTGGACCAAACGAATACAAGGCGACAATGGTCGCTCAAATGTTTTCCTATTTACCGGGTGAACTTGAGGTACCCGCAGGGTCAACCGTTCATTTCGAAATTACCAGCCCTGATGTGGTGCACGGATTATATATTCCAAATACCAATGTCAATATCATGGTGATTCCGGGACATGTGGCCGAATATACCTACACCTTTAAACATACTGGTGATTACTTAATGCTATGTCATGAATATTGCGGGGCCGGGCATCAAGTGATGATGGGAAAATTAAAAGTAGTTTAAGGAGGAGTTCATAATATGGAGAACACATTACGCGACAACTCTTCTGATCAAATCAGCTTTCAAGTTCAAGACCGACGGCTAATCTTAGCTCATCTTGGTTTTGCCTTTATAGCATTTCTAATTGGAGTGGTTGCAGGGTTGGTACAGGCCTTACAACGGACGGGATTTATTACTCTGCCAAGTAATATCGGGTACTATCAATTGTTAACGGCTCATGGGGTGTCACTCGCACTGATCTTTACAACCTTTTTTATAATAGGATTTCTTTATTCTGGACTTGCCAAAACCCTAGGCGGCAAGTTATTGCCGTCTGCTAACCGGGTTGCGTGGATTGGCTTTTACATGATGGTCATTGGGACGCTATTAGGTTTATATGTCATCATTACCAATGATGCCACCGTGCTTTATACCTTTTATGCTCCGATGCAGGCTTCACCAATCTTTTATATTGGACTAGCATTGGTGGTTGTCGGGAGCTGGTTAAGCGGCATCGCTGTCTTTATGAATTACTATCGATGGCGGAAGCAGCACCCAGGTAAATCTTCACCGCTGTTTGCGTATATGGCCGTTGCCACAATGGTACTTTGGCTCATTTGTACGGTTGGAGTCGCAATTGAAGTGGTCTTTCAATTAATCCCGTGGTCATTGGGTTGGACGGATAAAATCAATGTGGAACTGAGCCGGACTTTATTCTGGTATTTTGGTCATCCGCTCGTGTATTTTTGGCTTCTGCCCGCTTATATTTATTGGTATGTCCAGATTCCAAAGATTATTGGCGGAAAAATATTCAGTAACTCCTTGCCGCGATTAACATTTATCTTGTTCATTCTTTATTCAATACCCGTAGGGTTTCACCATCAATTAATGGAGCCGGGAGTCTCTTCCTTTTGGAAATTCTTACAGGTGGTCCTCACAATGTTGGTGGTCATCCCATCGCTAATGACAGCCTTTGCACTGATTGCTACGTTTGAATTGGCTGGACGAAGCAAAGGGGCGAAAGGATTGTTTGGTTGGTTTACTAAATTACCTTGGAAGGATGTTAGATTTGTCTCGACCTTTCTCGGGATGTTGATTTTCATTCCTGCAGGTGCAGGTGGAGTTGTTAATGCCAGTTTCCAATTGGATCAAGTCGTTCACAACACGCTATTTATTACCGGGCACTTTCATATTACCATTGCTGCAGCGGTAATTTTAACCTTTTTTGCCATCGCTTATTGGCTCGTACCAGCATTACGGAATCGGCAATTAACCCCTTTTGCCAATAACCTGGGGTTAATCCAATGCTGGATCTGGACAGTTGGAATGTTAATCATGTCGACGGCAATGCATATCGTCGGAGTACTCGGCGAGCCGCGCCGTACGGCCTTTACCACCTATAATAACCATCCAGCGGCAGAGGTGTGGGAACCTTACAGATTGTTTACAGGCATTGGCAGTATCATTCTTTTTCTGAGTGCTGTTCTTTTTCTAATTAACATCGTTTATTTATGGTTCTTTGCTCCAAAAGCTGAAAGTGCGGTTGATTATCCGATTGGTGAATTGGAAGAAGATCAGCCAAAACCACCTGCCATCCTGGAAAAATGGTCGGTTTGGATTGGGATTACCATTGTGTTAGTCTTAATTGCCTACACCATACCCGTTATCCATATGGCCCAGCATGCACCAGGATCTCCTCCGATTCGGAGCTGGTAGAAAAATTGAATACTAAATAATAAACGAAGGCAACTCCCTCAGTGGTAGTTGCCCTTCTTTTTTAAATTAATGATGGAATCTTATTTTACTAACTCTCTCAGTTCTTCTGTCATTTGTTCCACTAATTCAGGTCTGCCGTGAAACTGGGCAGGAGTATTTTGAAACAATTGAATCCGCAAGTCACCTTCAATTTTTACTACAACAAGCGTATGATGGGTATTTACGTTTGAGTTAATGTCGGATTGCCCCGGCGGCACCATTCCGGCAATGGCTCGCAAAATAGCGATGTCTGAACTTAAGAAACGGACATCTTTCACTTTACTTACAAATCGTGCTGTTGGATGGTGGTCAAAAATGGGCTTGAGGTGGGAAAATATTTCATGTCTGCCAATCGATTGACTTCCATCAAACCCGATACTCTCGCCATCATCTATGAATAATTCTGCCATTCCCTCAGCACTGCGTTCATTCCAGGCATCTAAAAGCTTCTTATAAACGGCTTGTACTTCCTTAGAATTCATAATTTTTTGCTCCTCTCATTGCTATGAATTTATCGTAAAACAATCCAGTCCAGCTTTCAACTTTTCGGTTAGCCGCCTCTACAAAAAAAGACCTTCTCCCACACCATGAGCAGGTGCAGACGAAGGTCCATTGTTTAATTTAAAGCAAACTGAGCAAATTTTTCCGAAAAGGAGGCTTCTTGTTTCATTTGCATTTCTTGCTGGTCTTTAATTTCAGTTTTTCTATTTACTTCAAATCTTTTCAATCGCTGTGCCGAAATGTTTTTTTCCGAAAGTGCTTCGGTTAAGATCGGAGCTAACACATGGGCGTCCTTCATCCCACAGTTAATCCCGATTGCACCAGTTGGAGTCATGGTGTGAGCGGCATCCCCGATCATAATTAATCCGTCCTTTACCCATGTATCAGAACGGGAGCTTTGTACTTTTAAGGGAACAAAATCATTCCATGTACGAAGATGCTGTAGAACGAGCTCCTTCAATTCGGGAAAGCTTTCAATTAATGGTTCAAGAAATGGCTTTAATGATTGTTTTCTTAACGAAGGAAAAGAACCTTCTTCAATATTCCAGCCAATTTGAATGTATCCTCCCGTTTGTGTGAACAAGGCAAGCTGATGGCCGTCAACAAGAACCATTCTTGTTGTGGGCTCCCATCCTGCAGGTGCTGGAATTTTGGCCCACAAAACATCATAACCATGTGTCATCTCTACCGTTGGAATCTCCGCAAGCTTTCTGACAGTCGAATAACGTCCATCCGCCCCAACAACCACGGAGCTGTTAATGATTACTTCTTGACCGTCACTTATCGCTTTCACACCCGTAAAGACTCCACGTTCATCCTGCATTAATTCCGTTACTTTTGTGTTAAAAAGAAGACGGTAATTTTTATATTGTTCTGATTCTTGGGTCATTGCACTTAGTAAATTCGCTTGAGGTACATGAATTCCTACATGATCCTCAGCATTGGAAGGTGTAATCGTGTTAACAATCTGTTTTCCTGAAAAAAACTCAACCTTTTTCATTTTAAGGATGCCTAGCTCTTCTATCTTATCAAATAATTGGTGCTCTTTTAAAATGGCTTCTGTTTCAGAATTAATATGTTCGCCTCTAAATTTCCTGTTTACTCCGGAGGATCGTTCGAGAAGAATGGTTGATACTCCGTTCTTAGCCAAAATAAACCCAAGTAATGTCCCTGCTGGTCCGCCACCCACAATACAAACATCTGCCTGCAGCTTCAATATATTCACCTTCTGGTTATATTTATTTTTGAAAAATTTATCTTCAAAAGTTTTCTTATAAGAATAAAAGTTGATTATAGAATAACAAATCTCACG
>JAANMP010000026.1 GCA_011250595.1 Bacillus sp. MM2020_1
ACCCATAACCTATAGTAAGAGTATAGCAAAGGAGGGCGAATATCCGAACAATTTATGTAAATTTTTGAAGATTATTTTGTAAATTTAAGTATATTGGTGGAAATTTTCTAATTTTGTGGTTACAATAAGGATAGATTTAAGAAATCTAAGTATCCACAGTAATCATCCATGAAAAGGAGATGTCTGCGCGGAAAAGAAAACTACATATTCTTGAAGAGGAATCTTCAAATAGGCTGTCGGTAGCAGGGTATTGCCATGGGTTTGAAAAAAGGATAGGGAGTGGTTCTTTGAAACCTTCAACTAACCGGATGTTAAACCGCATCAAATGTATCTACATGTTTATCCGCAATAACGGCACTGTTTCTACGCAAGAACTTGTAGAGGAATTTGGTATCACTCCTCGCACCATACAACGAGATCTAAATGTCTTAGCCTATAATGACTTGGTAATTAGCCCAAGCCGCGGAAAATGGACTACTACACAAAAAAGAGTAAAAATGTCATCTTAATAAAATAGAACAATACCATAAAAAAGCACGCGAGACCATCGCGTGTTTTTTGTTTGTCAAAAATCAATGGTGTTCATGTAATTGGTCAGTAATACTGTCAGTGATTCTGTTATATTCCTGTTCACTTAAAATGCCTAGTTTTCTAAAAACATAAGAATAAATGAAAATCCTCCGCTGTAATCGAGGGGTTACGAACATAATAATCATCTCCTGCCTTTATTTATTATATTCGCCATATTAAACAAAGTTTCCTTCAACCAAAAAAAATTCTTATGGTTAATATTTTAACCCTTTTACAAGATTCCTTGAAACATCTCTGTAATGCAACTAAGTTCTTGTTGTACAGGGCATCTGAAAATCTTCAATACTAATTGACAGTTTTTAATAGTATGGTAGTATATCAATATAATACTTTATCGCTTAAAAGCGTCTAAGCAAAAAAGATAAGTAGGTAGGAATAACATGGAAAATAATCAGCAGAAGTTAAAAAAAGGATTATTACCGAGGCATGTCCAGTTTATCGCCTTGGCTGGTATGATTGGTACAGGAATTTTTAAAGGCAGTTCCGATACATTAGCGATTGCCGGACCCAGTGTAGTAATTGCCTATTTAATAGGCGGTCTATTACTGTTTATTATTATGGCTGCCTTAGGGGAAATGGCGCTTGCTTTTCCGAATTTAAACGTCCAGCATTTAGTAAATAAAGCATTTGGATTCCAAGTTTCTTATATCGTTGGCTGGCTCTACTGGATCAATTGGATTATTGTAACGGTTGTTGAATTATTAGCAGCGGGAAGTTTTCTACAATTCTGGTTTCCTACGATACCATTATGGCTCCTTAGTTTCCTTTGTGCAGCCGTCATTGTTGGGATTAATTTAACTCAAGTAAAATACTACGGTGAGCTTGAATTTTGGTTTGCAGGAATTAAAATTATTGCCCTCATTGCTTTTATTATCTTAGGCTTTTCTCTCCTCTTGGGTATTATTCCTAGTTCCATCCAGGATCCACTATCGAATTATACTGGTCATGGAGGATTTTTCCCGCATGGAATTGGTGGAACATTAAGTGCCTTTTTAGTAGTCATGTTTTCCTATGGCGGGGCCGAATTAATCGGTATTGCTGTTACCGAAACAAAGGATGCTGAGAAAGTACTGCCCAAAATTATTAAAGGTGCGGTTTGGCGCGTCATTATTTTTTACATTTTACCAATTCTTATCATTTGTGGACTCATGCCTTGGAACAAAGTTACGGGGGCAGACAGCCCTTTCGTTCAGGTCTTCAGTACAACCGGGCTACCTGGAGCAGCACATATAATGAATTTTGTTCTTTTAACAGCTGTACTTTCGGCCGCAAATTCAGGGATCTATGCGACCTCCAGGACGCTGTTTTCCATGGCACAAAGTGGCGTTGCACATAAGGGGTTAGCAAAACTCTCTGCAAAAGGAATTCCTTTACCAGGAATTATCCTTACAAGTATTTGTATACTAGCAGGCGTTTACTTAGCCTATTTAACACCTAGTCAGGTTATTGGTTATCTCATGACCATACCAGGGTTTACGGTTATGTTACTCTGGATTAGTATTTGTGCAGCCCAGCTTAAATTAAGACCGCTTTACAAAAGCAAGCCAGCTTTTAACGTAAAATGGTTTCCTTATACTACTATCTTTGCAATTGTATCTTTAAGTATTATCTTTATTGGATTTGTGTTTAATCCGAATAATTTAATTGGTACATCCGTTAGCTTGGCAACGATTGGCTTTCTAATCATCCTCTCTTTTATTGTTAGACGAAAGGTTGCCGGTGAAATCCTGGCTTAACTGAAAACAGAAAAAGTGATACCCATCGTAAGAGGGGTATCACTTTTTTTCATTTCTATTTGTGCTATTGCTGATAATTATTATTGATGTTATTATTCATCGTCTTCTTTCGCATCCGTTTCAACAAACAGTCTGAGTGCTGATAATTTATTCTCCCAAAATAACTCAAAATATTGGAGCCAATCTTTTAATTCATATAAGGGTTCCGGCTCAAGCTTGTACCTTGTTTCCCTGCCCGCTTTCCGTTCCTTGACCAACCCTGCATCTGCTAATACACGTAAGTGCTTGGATACAGCGGTTCGGCTGATTGGAAAGTGTTCACTAATTGCCGTGACAGGCATTTCTTCTTTGCTAAGAAGTTTTAACAGTTTCCGTCTTGTTGGATCAGCGATGGCTTGAAAGACATCATGCTTTGCCGAGGAAGCTGCCATTTATGCCTCAACATATGCTTGTAATTTTTTCACAAGACCTGCCCAGCCCTGATTCATGTTGTCGCGAATTGGAGTGTGCGGCGCACCAAATTCAGTAACTTTGTTTGCGTCCCAACCACCATGGGTTAACGTTAATTCTGTTTTATCATCTATTTCTTTTAATTCAAATGATAGTGTCCAATCTTTTCCCCAATTAAAAGAAAGTTTGTTAGGTGGATCCACATGTGTTACCTTACATGGTGACATCCCAAATTGTGCTGCATTTAAATGAAATTCATGTCCTTCAACTGGTTGGAGATCATTTGGCATGAACCATGCACCTAGACCTTCTGCTGTCGCTACAGCATCCCAAACTTTTGCAATTGGAGCATTATAAACAACCGTATATTTAATATCTTCTAATGTTGCCTGTGACTCATTTGCCATATTAATTTCCTCCTCGAATTGTGCTGCGATTATTTTTCATTACGAAACCATTTGGTTTCACATTAAGACTATATAACACCATATGGTTTCACGTCAAGCATTTCTTTCTTTAAGGCTCTGTTAAACTTGCCTGTTGATTTCCGTTCCAGGCACTTCGCTTTCCGCGGGCGTGCCAGGGAGCCTCCTCGTCGCTGCGCTCCTGCGGGGTCTCCCCAGCCCCGTCCTCCCGCAGGAGTCTTCGTGCCTTCCACTCCAATCAACAGGGTGCCAAAATCAACAGTAAACTTTAACACAACTTTTTTAAAGGAATTGCTGACTACCCATTTAGTAAAGTCACCGTAAACATTTATTATCATGCAAAATACTTGGATCGCCAGTATTATTTTAATCAATTTATAGGATTGGCAGTACAAAAGTGCTGCTGTAGAATGTAATTAAGCTTGCTATTATTCTTAATTTAATAAAAATCTGAGGTAATCAATATGTTATTTTCTCAATATTTACGAAGAATTAATTTAAAAAGAGATGAAATTCCTTCTTTTAATAAATATCCCTTCAACTTACCCAGTTTAAAGACCTTAAATAAACTCGATTTTCATCCGAATGTTACCTTTCTTATCGGTGAGAACGGTATGGGTAAATCCACCTTGCTAGAAGCAATTGCGGTTGCGCTGGGTTTTAATCCAGAGGGCGGCTCTTTTAATTTCAATTTCTCAACCTACGATTCACATTCTCCTCTTGCTGACTATCTCAAAGTCATTAAAGGGGTTGAAAAACCAAGGGATGGATTTTTCCTGCGCGCGGAAAGTTTTTATAATGTAGCTTCAAACATTGAGGAGCTCGACAAAGGCGACGGCGGGCGAAGAGTTATCGATTCCTTCGGCGGTGTTTCTCTCCATGAGCAGTCACATGGTGAAGCCTTCTTTGCTACGTTTCTACATCGGTTTCGAGGCAATGGGATATACATTTTAGATGAACCAGAAGCAGCCCTCTCCCCATTGCGGCAGATGTCGATGCTGACGAGGATTCATGATTTGGTAAACGAAAATTCCCAGTTTATCATTGCGACCCATTCGCCCATCATAATGTCATATCCACATGCGTTGATCTTTGAATTTACTGAAGAGGGTATTAAAGAAAGCTCACTCGAAGAAACGAACCATTATCGGATAATGAAACAATTTTTTGATGATAAAAATAGAATGCTCCATCATCTGTTGGATGATTAATTTTTAGCAAGCAAAAAGAGCGCGAAACCCGTGCTCTTTTTATTGGACTATATTTTTCCCATAAAAGATTTCGTCCATCTCAATCTTTAAACGCTCCGTGATCTCGATATGTTCATCAGCTGTTAATTTATCTTTTGTATAACCAAACAAATAGTTATTTAAATCAAATTCACGCAGTTTGCATTTCGTGTGAAAAATATGCTCTTGATAGACATTGACGTCAATCATATCGAATAACTCACCGACATCTTCCGGGATGTAATTCTGGATGGAATTTATCTCATGGTCAATAAAGAGTTTATGCCCTGTCTTATCCCTCGTAAAGCCGCGAACCCGGTAATCAATTGTCATTACATCCGTCTCAAATGATCTGATTAAATAATGGAGAGCCTTAAGCGGCGAAATTTCACCACAGGTAGAAACGTCAATATCCGCTCTAAACGTGCTGATTCCTTCATCTGGATGAAATTCCGGGTATGTATGGACTGTAATATGACTTTTATCTAACTGCATCACCACCGACTCCGGCAGCGGCCCCGGGGATTCTTCAAAGGATTCAGACGGTGCATTCGCAACCGGCCCCTCGGATACCAACAGGGTCACGCTCGCCCCAGCGGGTTCAAAGTCCTGGCTCGCCACATTTAAAACATGTGCACCAATGATATCTGAAACATGTATTAGTATTTTTTGCAGCCTATCCGCACTGTATTGTTCATCAATATAATTCAAATAGGCTTCACGCTCTTCCCGGGTTCTCGTATAACAAATGTCATACATATTAAAGCTTAACGATTTCGTCAAGTTATTAAAGCCGTGTAACTCTATAGCCTGCTCGTGAGTAAGTTTCATGACCGTTCCCCCTTAATATTAAGGTATCCTTTCAAGTAAATATTATTAAGTTACCCAGAGTTCTCCCTAGTTACTATTTATATTAAATGTTTTTATCTTATTTATAATAATTATAATTTAATATTTACTTTTAATTGATATATGTTATAATTAATTTAGATAAGAAATTAGGAGGAATGCTAAATGACAGTTGAACAAATGATAAACCTACAAATTGCTAATTGGAATGTCCTATATACTAAATTACATCGTTTTCACTGGTATGTGAAAGGTCCTCACTTCTTTACCTTACATGCCAAATTTGAAGAATTATATGAGGAAGCCGCAGCGACCATTGATGAGTTTGCTGAACAATTATTAACGATTGGCGGTTCTCCAATATCTACGCTTAAAGAATATCTTCAACTCGCAACGATTGAAGAAACCCGAGAAACCTTATCTGCAGAGGAAATGGTTCAAACAATTGTCCATGACTTCTCATTAATCATTGATGAGTTAAAAGCGGGAATGGAAGTTGCTGAACAAAACAATGACGAAGTAACCAGTGATATGTTTTTAGAACTTATCGGAAAACTTAACAAACATAACTGGATGTTGAAATCCTTCTTAGAGGTTTAATTGAAATGAACGTTAATCTAGGACAAGGCTTAATGCTTTGTCCTTTTTACGTTGGATAGAATTTATTTTTTCCAATAGTGAAGGACTTTGCTATGATTAGATTAAGAATTGATTTTTCAGAAGGTGAGGAATTGGATGAAGAAACTCATGCTCATATTGATTGTCAGTTTCTCTATGATTACTCTATTTACAGCTTGTGATTCGGATAAGCCACATCCAAGCGAAAATGTAAAGCCAAAGCAAAATGCCCTACAGCCTAAAGAAATAAACCATTCCTATAGTGTACAGTTGGATGAAATAAAGGATTTAGCTCAAAAAGGAATGGTAAAGGATTGTCCCTTTAATGCGTTTGATAGCACAATCGGCCAGGCTAACTCTGAATGGGGTGAACCCGACAAGGTTGACCAAGCCGGTGTTGGCAGCTATGCCACCTTTCAAGGTAAAAACATTGTTTTAGGCTATAACAAAGCAGGAGAAATTTTCGACGTCCGTTCCTATGCTGATGGTCTTAAAGAAATTACAGACAAGATGGTGGTCAAATCCCTTGGTCAGCCCACGGAAATACGCGATAACAACAATGAAAATATTTATGTTTATGAGTTGATACAAGGAATTCAACTTAAGGTGGTCATTCCAAAAAGCAATAATCTCATTGATCATATCTCAGTTTTTAATGTAAAAAGGTCTATTGGGACTGCATCGAAAAATAAGTACATTCTGGATATAAAGGGAAAATCGAATCAATTATCAGAATCCGCCTGGGCATCGATGCAAAGATGGCGAAAAGATATCGTTTTCTTTGCCCAAAATCAGGATAATGTTTATATTAATGGCCCAGATAAAAAACAGGTGGCGTTAACATTTGATGATGGACCTGATGAAGTAATTACGCCTGCCATCATTGAGATTTTGGCAAATCATCATGTGAAAGGTAACTTCTTCTTTATTGGAAGTAAAGTAAATAAGCATCCTGATGTTGTAATGAATGCTTTTAAAAATGGAAACTTAGTCTTAAGCCATAGCTTTAATCATGTGGAATTAACCAAATTAGGCAAAGAAGCAAATCGTCATGAAATTGATCAAGCGGGGAAAGCGATTAAATCTGTTATTGGCAAGGAGCCGGCAATTCTGCGTACACCTTATGGAGATACCAATGGACAGGTGGCAGAGGTTGCAAAAGAAGAGGGTTATTCCATTGTTCTTTGGTCGATTGATACGTTGGATTGGTCGCAGAGGGATTCAAAAAATATCATTCGCAATGTGATCGATAATCTTCGAAACGGAGACATTATCTTAATGCATTCCGATTCTGATAAGAGTGAGACAAAAAAAGCCTTACCGCTCCTAATCGAGGAATTGCAAAAAAGGAATGTTGAAATTGTTGATTTGGAAACATTGTTAAATGTGAATGCCTATCAATAATCGACCATATTTTTAAAACGAAAAAGCAGCTATTTTTCTAGCTGCTTTTTACATATTAAAATTATTAAACATGATATTTTCGCAATAACTCTACTTCTTCGTCTGTCAGTTCCCGGTATTCACCTAACTCCAGTGTTTCATCCAACGGCAAGGGACCCATCGAAATCCGCTGCAGGTAAACTACACTTTTTCCTACAGCTTCAAACATTCTTTTCACTTGATGAAATTTACCTTCAGTGATGGTTAACTCGATATCGGAACGAATACCGGATTTTATTATTTTCAATGCCCCCGGCTTTGTTTCATAGCCATCATCTAAGGTAACTCCATTAGCAAATGCCACCACATCTTCTTCCGTCACTTCACCGTCAATGACTGCAAAGTATGTCTTTGGAACATGCTTTTTCGGAGAAAGCAAACGATGCGCCAACTGACCGTCATTGGTGATTAGCAGTAACCCTTCTGTATCCTTGTCCAATCTGCCGACAGGAAACGGTTCGTAGACCTGGTCCTCAAGCTCTAGTAAATCGATGACGGTTTCGGCGTTGTTATCTTCCGTAGCTGATAATACCCCCTGCGGCTTATTCATCATCAGATAGATAAATTCTTTATATTCGATTACTTCTCCATTTAATGTCACGGTTTGTATAGATGGATCCACATGCTGTTTTGCATCCTTGACGACTACATCATCAACCTTGACCGCACTGCTTTTTAGAAGCTGCTTCACTTCTTTCCGGCTGCCATAGCCAAGATTAGCCAGCATTTTATCAATTCTCAACTGTTCCATCTCCTTTTTAAGAAGATTTTTTAAAATCTTAACCTTAGTTTTTGCTTAATTCGATCAACCCTATTACCAAATAATCGGTTCACTAGTCCTGATTTCAGTCCTAAGTAAAAATAGATAACAGTGCCAACTCCGGCACTGATTAGAATAAGCAAAACGGATTGACCCTTCGATGCAGGTGAAAGGAATAATAATAGTAATTTATAGACAATCTCTGTTCCGACCCACATTAATCCTGCGAAAATAAAAATTAATAAACTTCTTCGCCACACGAGCAGGTATCGATAGCCTGAAAATGACTTAATAACAATTAGATTAATGACAATTGCCGCTGTATATCCAAGTGCGGTAGCAAGAACGGCTCCTCTTGTTTCAAACATTTTTATTAATGGCATATTAAGAGCAAGTTTTAATAACAGACCCACAAGTAAGCTTAAGATGGTAAATCGCTGTTCGTTAATTCCCTGCAAAATAGCTGCCGTGACAGAATAAAGAGAAAAAAGAATCGCAACCGGTGCATATGCCGCTAATACTTGTGTCCCAAGGCTATCGTGTTCATAAAAAGCTGTGTAAACCGGCTCTGCCAATAAAGAAAGCCCAATCGCCGCTGGTAAGGTTAAATAGAGCATTACTTGAAAAGTTTGGTTTAATTGATGGTTTAAGTTCTTGCGGTCATTTTCTACAAATGCCTTTGTAATGCTCGGTACTAACGTTAATGAAAAGGCAGTTGCGAGTGATACAGGAATAATAACAATTTTATGGGACTCAAAATTCAAGATCCCAAAAGCTGTATCCGCCAGCTTCTGATTAATCCCAACATCCAACATGGCTCGAGTCATCGTAATTTGATCAATGAATTGAAATAATGGATTGGCAATCCCAACAAAAACGAAGGGTGCTGCGTAAATGAAAATTTCTTTGTATATATCCTTTAAGGAGACATTAATCGTCCCTTTATCATGTTCAAGAAGCTCATTCAAATAGGATTTTCTTTTAAACCAATACCAAAATAAAACAACTAATCCCCCGATAGCTCCGATAAACGCCGCGAAGGTGGCCACACTAACGGCTGATACAATTGTCCCATTTAAAAATTTCAGAACAATATAGGCCCCTGCAAGGGTGAAAACAATTCGTACAATTTGTTCGACGACTTGTGAAACGGCTGAAGGTCCCATTGATTGGTGTCCTTGAAAATAACCTCTAATTAAGCTCATAAATGGAACAACAATCAAGGCAAAACTAACTGCTCTAATCACAGTTATGACATTAGCCATTTGGCCTTTTCCAGGATGGCTTAACCCTGCCAATAGCGGTGCTGCAAAATACATAACTAAGAATGCGGCAAACCCGGTTAAGAGCATGACCACCAGTCCCGATTTAAAGAGCTTCCTGCCAACGGCATACTCTTCAAGTGCGTTATATTTAGCAATAAATTTTGAAACTGCCAGTGGTACACCTGCGGTTGCGATACTGATAAAGATGGTATAAGGGACATACGAGTAAGAATAGAGCTGCGTCCCGTATTTCCCAACAATTTGATAAAACGGTATAACATAAATTAATCCGATAACCTTAGATAGTATTGTTCCAAATGTTAAAATAAATGTTCCCCGCAAAAGCTTTGATTGCATAGAATCCCTTCCTACCCGAAGAAATACGTGCGCTTTTTCACAAACGAATTTCGACTTTTTTTGCACACTATTAGTAGTTTACAACTTCTTTCACTCTCGCGCTACTAACAACCAAGTTAATTTTATGAAAAACTAGCCACATTCGTTTTATTTTGGTGATAAATGTTTATAATGGAGTGATGGATTAATGAAAAGTGGTGGAAATATGAATTATGATGTAATTGTCATCGGCGGCGGACCTTCTGGGTTAATGGCAGCGATTGCGGCTGGTGAAAAAGGTGCCAAGGTATTATTAATTGATAAAGGTGACAAACTCGGCAGAAAGCTAGCAATATCGGGTGGCGGACGTTGTAACGTTACCAATCGCCTGCCTATTGAAGAAATTATCAAACACCTGCCGGGAAACGGTAAGTTTTTATATAGTGCCTTTTCAATCTTTAGTAATGAAGATATTATTAAGTTCTTTGAAAAATTAGGAATTGAATTAAAGGAAGAAGATCACGGGAGGATGTTCCCCGTTTCCAATAAGGCTCAATCGGTCGTTGACGCGCTATTAACTCAATTAGAAAAGCTTCATGTCAGGATTTTTAAAAATAGTCCTGTCGAAGACCTATTCTATGAAAATGGAACCGTTTCTGCTGTCTTATTGAAGGACGGTCAAAAATTAGAAGCTAAATCGATCGTGATTGCTGTTGGAGGAAAGTCCGTTCCACATACTGGTTCAACCGGAGATGGCTATGCCTGGGCGAAAAAGGCAGGTCATACCATTACGGATTTATTTCCAACGGAAGTCCCAGTCACCTCTAGCGAACCTTTTATTAAAAATAAGACCCTACAAGGTTTATCGCTAAGAGACGTTGACTTAAGTGTGATAAATCCAAAAGGAAAGCCGATTATCTCGCATCGCATGGATATGATATTTACTCATTTTGGACTCAGCGGACCTGCTGTGCTGCGCTGCAGTCAGTTCGTGGTCAAAGCCATGAAGAAGTGGAATCTCAAAGAAGTAGTGATGAGCCTCGATGTCTTGCCTGATAAAAAAGAAGAAGAAGTTTTTCAAGAGATTATCAAACTCGTCAAAAACGAACCAAAGAAAAGTATCAAAAACACGTTAAAAGGGCTCCTTCCTGAACGTTATCTACTTTTTCTATTAGAAACTAATGGGATTGACCCAGCTGAGCAGGGTGGCACGATTTCCAATGAAAAAATTCGTAGTTTTACAAAAACCTGCAAGCAATTCTTGATTAAAGTAAATGGGACTCTGCCTCTCGAAAAAGCTTTCGTTACCGGCGGAGGTGTGTCTGTTAAAGAAATCGAGCCGCAAACGATGGGCTCTAAATTAATGAATGGTTTATATTTTTGTGGTGAAATCCTTGATGTTCATGGTTATACGGGAGGATATAATATCACCTCGGCACTTGTGACTGGAAGGCTGGCTGGAACAAATGCTGCCCTATCTGCAAAAAACAACAAGGTCTGACTATTGTCAGGCCTTGTAAATAATCATCGCTGAAAAACAATAAATCTGCTCCTCTTCTTCTTCCTCCGCCATAGCGGCCACATTATATTTAATATCGAGCAGGCTAGTTTCATCTATTCCTTTTAAAAAACGATTCATTTCCTTCTCTAAATCCTTCTCATGCTCCCGGTCAAACAACTTAACCTGTATCACTTTTCTCTCTCCCTCTCTTTTTTACTACTATTATTAACAACTTATCTGAATTTTAAAAATAAATAGACTGAAAAATTAAGGTTATTTTAAGATTCAACTTGTAAACTCCTTCTTAGAAAGACAGTTTCACATTTAGAAAGGAGTAATTAATATGGATAAAAAACAAAAGATCTCTTGGGGCGTTAGTTTTGGGAGTTTAGCATTAGTAGCGGGAATGGTTTCCTATTTCGGTCTGGCGAGTGGCAATGACAGTCAAGCAACTAATCAAGTGGCTCTTACTCAAGGGCAAACTGATAATAATACTTCAAGTCAGCAATCACAAGAAGGCTTTACCACACAACAGCCGCACGGACAGAGACGAGGTTTCGATCAATCCTTAGGTGATGATAACTCTTCGCAATTCAATCAAAATGATGATTTAAACAACAATAATGATCAATCCACGACTAATAGTGATCAGTTTTCTGGAAATAGCAATCAACAAGGTCAATTCTCAAATGGCGGCAGTCCAGGAATGGGACATCAAGACGGCTTTGATACGACTACTGGTGGAACCTGATGTTTACCTACCGATTCCCATCAATGAGTACAATTGTTCAAATCACGATTGGTCATGAGTTGTTTGCCAACAATTTGATGCCCGTCTACAAACTATTTAATTTGATAGAAGATACCTGCAGCCGTTTTCGGACTGATAGTGAACTATCACGTTTAAATCAACAGATTGATAAAGAAGTCATTGTTAGCAATGAAATGTTTTCAATATTAATAGATGCTCTTCGATTTTATGAAGAATCGGAAGGTATTTTTAATCCCGGTGTTCTATCGGCGCTTGAAAATCACGGCTATGCTAAATCTATCGAAATGATTAAAGGGAGGGAGATAGCCTTAACTTCCCCTTCCCCAACCGTCCATGTTCATTCACAACCTTTTTTACTAGACGAAAAGAAACAGGCTGTTACTCTCTTTACAAAAATTGACCTTGGAGGGATAGCCAAAGGATGGGTAATTGATCATGCGGCACAACTTTTAGAGAAAGAAGGGTACGGTTTTATCAATGTCGGTGGCGATATGCGCATCTTCGGTACATTACCGCGTCATTTGAATATCGGAATTGAAAGTCCGTTTGCAGAAACAGAGATGATTTCTTCGATTCAGGTTCAAAAAGGTGCACTTGCGACGTCCACAACCATGAAAAGAAAATGGCTTATCAACGGGGAGTGGACACATCACTTAATTGATCCACGAACAGGAGAACCCAGTGAAAGTAAGATTGTATCTGCAACAGTGACAGCCCCAACGGCCCTGGAGGCTGACGTTTGGGCAAAAACAGTTCTATTACGGGGGAAAAGGTTGGTCAAGAGTGGATAAATAGAAACGGTGTTCAGGCAGTGGTTATTAACAAAAACGGTGATATTTGGAGAGGAGGAGAGTAATCTTTGGAAATGTTTGAATGGTATATGATTCGCGCGACCGGTCTGGCAGCCTATCTGCTACTCTACTTGTCTGTGATCATTGGACTTTACTCTCAAGTTCAGAAAAAGCGAAAACAAAAGGTAACTGTCTCCCTATTTTTGCATGAGTCACTGGCAAATTGGGCTCTTTACCTAGTGATAGGGCATGTAGGATTTTTACTCATCGATTCGTATATCTCGTTACAATGGTTTGAAGTCCTCGTTCCGTTTAATACGGACTATAAGCCCTTGCCAATGGCGCTCGGAGCATTATCCTTCTATTTTTTAATAATGACGATCGTTACATCCAATCTGCGAAAAAAAATCGGTTATCAAAAATGGCGGAAATTACATGCATTGAATCCGATTCTATATATATTCGTTACCATCCACGGTTTAATGATTGGTACAGATATTCAAGCGGCAGTACTTATTGCGATCAATATCCTGCCTATTATCATGATGGGCGGTATGTTGATGAAAGATAAACCGAAGCTGATGTCTCCCATTAATTAAGAAAAGCGCAAGCGCCCTGTTCAGCGGCGTATGGCCTGGAGCGCTCCAACTGAGATAAATGTAAACTTGTCGATTGGCAAGCCGGAGGCGCAGACAGAGACGTAGTTGAATTTATGCGTCAAAATTTATGGAATAAATTTTGTTAGCTAAAGGAAACACGAAGAGCCGAAGGTGATTCGATGTTGACTTATCGTAGGGCGGAGAGCGAAGGACACTAGCCGCTAGGGCGCTTGCACTGAACAATTTTCAAAGTCGAAATTTATACTTTCTTATCTTGTAAAAAAAAACCGATTCCATGGCGGAATCGGTTATTCTGTGTATTCGGTCTCTCCAGTCCATGTGAGCATGCCGCCTACCATATTGCGGACCTTATAGCCTTGGTCGTGCAGGTAATTACAGACATTGCCACTGCGGCCACTTGAGCGGCAGATAAAAATATATTCTTTGTTTTTGTCAAAATAGTCGAGTTTAGCAGGAATGTCGCCCATGCGAATATGCTTGGCCCCAGGGACCATTCCGAATACTACTTCTTCATCTTCCCTTACGTCGACAAGCTCAAGTTTTTCCCCTGCCTCAAGCTTCTTTTGTAATTCTTCTGGTGTAATCGTTGGAATTTGTTCCATTAAGTCCATCCCCTTTTAGAAAAACAGCCCCAGTGATGGGGCCGTTTAATTATTCTAATTTGCTACAATATTAACAAGTTTTCCTGGAACCGTTATTACCTTGCGAATTGTTTTTCCTTCAATTTGTTCTTTTATGTGGGCATCTTCCATTGCGATGCCTTCAAGTGACTCTTTGCTTGCATCTGTTGGTACCATAAGTTTTGTTTTTACTTTACCATTAACCTGGATGACAATTTCAACTTCATCATCGACTAATTTCGCCTCATCATAGGCAGGCCATGTTTGGTAAGTTATCGTTTCACTGTGACCTAACTTCTCCCATAGCTCTTCAGCAATATGCGGGCAAATAGGTGCAAGTAATTTAACAAATCCTTCAATGTACTCTTTTGGAAGTGCATTTGCTTTATAGGCTTCATTAATGAATACCATCATTTGAGAGATGGCGGTGTTAAATCTTAAACCTTCATAATCCTCGGTTACTTTTTTCACAGTTTGATGATAGACTTTTTCTAAACTTGAAGTTTCTTCGTTGGATTGAATCTTCGGATTTAATTCACCGTTTTCCTCAACCAATAAGCGCCAGATCCGATCTAAGAAGCGGCGGGAACCATCTAACCCGTTTGTCGACCAAGCAATTGATGCATCAAGCGGTCCCATGAACATTTCATAAAGACGAAGAGTATCAGCACCGTGGCTATCAACGATATCGTCAGGGTTTACCACATTCCCTTTTGACTTACTCATTTTTTCATTACCTTCACCTAAAATCATTCCTTGGTTAAATAGCTTTTGGAATGGTTCTTTAGTAGGAACTACACCGATATCGTACAAGAATTTGTGCCAGAAGCGAGCATAAAGTAAATGCAACACAGCATGTTCAGCACCGCCAATGTAGATATCAACTGGAAGCCAATGATTTAATTTTTCCTGAGAAGCAAGTGCCTGATCATTTTTCGGATCGATATAACGTAAATAATACCAGCAGCTTCCTGCCCATTGTGGCATCGTATTGGTTTCACGGCGACCCTTTTTACCTGTTTCCGGATCCACAACATTCACGAAATCAGAGATGACGGCTAATGGTGATTCTCCAGTTCCGGACGGACGAATTTCCGTTGTTTTTGGCAACATCAGTGGAAGCTGGTCCTCAGGAACTGCAGTCATTGTACCATCTTCCCAATGAATAATCGGAATTGGTTCACCCCAATAACGCTGACGGCTAAATAACCAGTCACGTAAACGGAAAGTTACCTTTTTGGTGCCGATCCCTTTTTCTTCTAACCAAGCAATCATTTTTTGAATGCCTTCCGTTTTATCCAAACCATTTAAGAAATCAGAGTTAATATGTTCTCCGTCTCCTGTATAGGCTTCTTTTTCAATATCTCCACCAGCGACAACAGCTTTAATTGGCAGGTTAAATTCTTTGGCAAATTCATAATCACGCTCGTCGTGAGCAGGTACGGCCATAATGGCACCGGTTCCGTAGCTTACTAATACATAATCAGCAATCCAGATTGGCATTTTCTCTCCATTGGCAGGATTAATAGCATAAGCACCGGTAAATACGCCTGTTTTCTCTTTGGCAAGGTCCGTACGTTCTAGGTCACTCTTTGTTTTAACCTTATCTAAGTAGGCATCTACGGCTGCACGCTGTTCGGCGGTCGTAATTTTAGCAACAAAAGAATGCTCAGGCGCAAGCACCGCATAGGTCGCACCGAATAAGGTATCTGGGCGAGTTGTGAATACCGTGAAGGTCTCGTCGTGACCTTCGATTGCGAAAGTTACTTCCGCACCTTCCGAGCGGCCGATCCAGTTGCGCTGCATTTCCTTTAAGCTTTCAGGCCAATCAAGTTCTTCAAGGTCTTCAAGTAAACGGTCACCGTATGCAGTGATTCTTAACATCCATTGTTTCATCGGACGGCGTTCCACCGGGTGGCCACCGCGTTCGCTTTTGCCATCAATGACCTCTTCGTTCGCTAGTACTGTTCCAAGTGCAGGGCACCAGTTTACCGCTACTTCATCGACATAGGCTAAGCCTTTTTCAAATAGTTTCAAGAAAATCCATTGCGTCCATTTATAGTATTCAGGGTCGGTTGTATTGACTTCACGATCCCAATCATACGAGAATCCTAATGATTTAATTTGGCGGCGGAACGTATTGATATTGTGTTCTGTAAATTCCGCTGGGTCATTCCCCGTATCCAATGCGTATTGTTCCGCAGGTAAACCGAACGCATCCCAGCCCATTGGATGAAGAACATTATATCCCTGCATCCGCTTTAAACGGGAAAGAATGTCAGTTGCTGTGTAGCCTTCAGGGTGTCCAACATGTAGTCCTGCACCTGACGGGTATGGAAACATATCTAAAGCGTAGAATTTTCTTTTGTCATATTCTTCGCTTGTTTTAAATGTTTTTTCTACTTCCCATTTCTTTTGCCACTTCTGTTCGATGTTATTATGGTCGAAACTCATATTGCTTTCCTCCTAAAAAAAAATAAAAAACCCCTCATCCCAAAAAGGGACGAGAGGATTGTATGTATCTTCCCGCGGTACCACCCACATTAGTGCATTTAGTCTGCACTCGCTTCATTCATCCTTAACGCGGAAAACGGCAAGCCTTACTTTCCTTCACGCTTGCAACTCAAAGGCGAGTTCATGATGTACCCGGTTGACTTCCACCAGCCGTCAACTCTCTTTTGTACGGGTATGAACCACTACTACTCCTGATCACTGTCTTTTGAAATATAAAGTATTACGGTTATTGTATTAAATTTTCCGACGGTATGCAAGGCAAACAATCGCCTATTTTCAGGATAGACAAAATATTCGTCAGATAAACCGTAAAAGAAAAAAACAGAGAAGCACGCTTCTCTGTCCGCTTGGAGTGGACAAATGCTAGAGTTGTCCATGAACGGTGCCTGACACCATTTTTGTTTTGAGAATTCGATCGTAAAGCACGGTTGTGACGATTGCGATTAAGAATAGGAAGATTAGTACGATGAATAATGCTGACATGTTATACATGTCGACGATCATGCCGCCCATTAATGGCCCAACCATTCTTCCGCCTGTGGCGGTACTGTTGACGATTCCTTGGTAGAAACCTTCGCGGCCCTTTGGGGATAAGTCAAAGGCGACGGTAGGAACTACTGGCCAGATGAACATTTCACCGATAGTTAAAATAATCATCCCGACAAGAAAACCTGAAAACATCGTTGCCTTACCTGCCACTAAAAATGAAATAATGAAAATACCAATTCCTATAATCATTTGAAGTTTAAGTGAGATGGTTAGGTGCTTCAATATCACATTTAATAACGGTTGACCAACGACAATTAAGGCTCCATTGATCGACCATAATAAACTATATTGTGTTAATGATATATCGATTTCCTGTGTATACGAGGCAATTGTGGTTTGCCATTGCACGTAGGCCACCCAACATAGCAAATAACCTGTGCACAAGATTAATAAAGCAGTTAGATTTTTTTTATTCTTAACGGTTGGAACATTTAAATCGGTTGTTGCTATTTTACTTGAATTCACTAAGATTCCTTTATAGCCAAATACAGCGATGAATAAAAAAAGGATATACATAACGGTATTTGCCAGGAAGATCCATTGGAAGGAATAAGCAGCTACAATCCCTCCCAATGCCGCTCCCACGGCTACCCCAAGGTTTTGGGCGACATAAATGGCATTAAAAGCTTTACGACCGCCTTCTAACCAAACAGAACCTGCCATAGCATACATCGATGGAAAAATAATCCCCGTACCAAATCCAATAATGACTTGGAAAATAATATATGCTGGCCAACCGTGCCAGAAAGTTAAGCCAATAAGGGCCGCAAGCGTGATACTAATTCCTAGAACAATAGATTTATAGCCGCCAATTTTATCAAATAGGCTGCCGCCATAAAGGTTGCCTACCACACTAGCTGCGGAATTTAACATCAA
Organism: Bacillus sp. MM2020_1; assembly: GCA_011250595.1. Lineage (GTDB taxonomy): Bacteria > Bacillota > Bacilli > Bacillales > Cytobacillaceae > Neobacillus. The sequence continues at coordinate 17,946 of JAANMP010000026.1, forward strand.
AACAATTCCGGCTACTGATAAAGACTTCCCTAAATGGTCGTGAATATAGATTGTATTTAAAGGCCACAAAAATGAAGAGCCTGTTACGTTCACAATCATCCCAATTATTAAGAGCCATAAGGCACGTGGCATAAAAAACGCCCCTTCACATTTCACTATTTCAATTTCCAAAGATTTATTCTAATCCTTTTTATTATAAGGTGCAATTCTTTTTCTTTTCCAGTAATGGCGGGCTATGATACCGGGTATTCGAATGGGGAATTCGTGGAACTTTGTAATAATTCTGTGGATTCTCGAGGTGGATTCCGCCGAATGGGTCCAGGATTCCGCCGACTTACGAAAATTATTCCGCCAACCTGCGTCTGGATTCCGCCAATCTTCCTATTTATTCCGCCAATTCCCCGTTTATTCCGCCAAACCCTTTTTCCCACAAAAAATTTGGCCTGACAAACAAAGAAAACGAAAACACTGTTCTCATAAGAGCAACAGTGTTTCCTAACGAAATCATATTTTTTCCTTCACAAAATCAAAATTTATTTTTTCGGTACTACTGGTACAACTGGCGCTTGGGCAGGGAAATAGGAATTGACTGCCGCATCCTTTTTCTTCTCATTTACTTTTTCGTCAAGAACTGCCTTTTTCACTTTTTCAATTTCCTTATCCAGTTCTTCCATGTTGACGCCTTTTTTCACAAGCTCTTCTGTGGCAAGACGGACAGCCTTATTTGATTGGACAACTGATTCTCTCAGTGAATCCATCGAACCCTGTGGATTATGGAAGCCAGCAGAGTTTTCAGCTGCGATAATATCCCAGAACCATTGGCCCTTTCGAACAAATTCTTGCGCTTGCTTGATCTTATCTTGACTTACACCGGATGTAATCATTTTATTTACATAATAGTGTGAGGTTGTAGAAATGTCTTGAGCTTCGTGTAATGCACTTACATTCGCTTCTTGAATCTCAAGCACACGATCTTTCAATTTATCTAAATCACGGTCACCGTGACACTGGCCGCAAGAAGTTTGCATCGTTTTCAGCGGGGAAGTCCACCAGTGTGAGGTGATTTTTCTTTTTCCATCGACACGCTCATATGGCATATGGCAATCGGCACAGGAAACATTGGCCTTACCATGGGTTCCGGATGAATGCGTTTCATATTCAGGATGCTGTGATTTTAACATTGGAGTCCCTGAAATATTACTAATCCAGTCTTTTTCAAAGCCCTTTTCTTTCGCAATTGTACTGTAATATTCATACATTTCTTCTGGTTTAAATCCTTTGGTCCACGGGAAGGTGACTTCACTATTGTCTGCGGCAAAATAATATTCCACGTGACACTGCCCACAAACATAGCTGCGCATATCATTCTTTGTAGGATTGGATGTATCTACACCTTTTGCTTCCAATGCCTTATAAAAGCTTGGACGTGTGACACGCAAATCCATTGTTTTTGGGTCATGACAATCAGAACAACCAATTGGCGAGTGCCCCATTGCTTCGCCTTTTGGCCAGATATCTTTGTTAAAATTAGCGCCCCAATAGCTGTCGCCCATTTCTTTAATCATTTTTGGAACTGCAGTTGATTTACATGTATAACAAGAACCCACTGATTTATCAGTAATCCGTTTTACGTTACGAATATCTTCTAAAGCGTATGTATGACCACGCTCTTCATTATACTCCGTTGCAAAACCATATCCATTGAAAAGGATTGGTAACAAAGGCTCCTTATCTGCATCATACTTGCTGCGTTTTACAGAACCTCCATATGTTGTATCTTCCATTTTTTCATTTTTCTTGTAGCTATTATATTGAAGCGGAAATAAATCCTTAAACGCTTCATTGCTTATTTCATCTGCCGCGAGACCTGTTGTCTTCTTACCTGCTGCGGAAGCTGTTTTCTCACTGGAGTCATTGCTGCATCCAGTAATAATCAGTATTAAAGCTAGCAGGAGAAGATATGCCCAATTCCGAAACCTTCCCATTTCTAAAATCCTCCCTTATTTTCTAATAACTCTCCTGAAACAGGTGGCTTATTATAACGATCATCTTTAAAGCCTTTCCCGTGTGGTACTGTTTTGTGACAGGAAATACATTTTTCCTTTGCATCATGCGATACATTGTCTAACGTACTTTTGTGGCAGGAAATACAGTTATCATTCATGATGTTTTCTGTTCGATCCGTCGCCTCAATCACATCTGGTATCTTCTTCGTTCCAAGTGTGTTGAAATAAATATGTGTCATCCCTGCGCGACCCTTAAAGAATAACTTACCCACCTCACTTTTATGTGGCAGATGGCAGTCATTACATTGTAAATCCGAATGAGTAGAATCCATGAATGACTTATGAACCGATTTCATCGTATGACAATTTTGACAAAAACCTGGAGAATCCAGGTAGGCCATTGTTTTTACCGTTGAAAAGGATAAAAACACACCAATCAAAAGCGCCAAGACAATTAAAAACTTTTTGTCCATTTTTAGTAGTTTTTTAAACATTTACTTCACCTCCCATAGAAAATTTCTCTCTCTCTTTTTTTATAGTTAAAGTACTTTTCTGTACCTTAAACCCAAATGGATTACAAGTTTCATTTTCTCTTTCTTACCAAAAATAATAGTGCACCTATTGATAGAACGCTGATCCCACTGAAAGCACCGATAGCAAGACGATTTGATTTCTCGTCCTTTATGTTTTTGGTTTGTGAATTCATAAGCTCAAAGGTAGGCTTGGATTCACTACGTTCATAGGTAAGGGTGAAGTTTTTTTCTTCCCCTGCTTTTACATGTTGAAAAAGATAGGAGTATGTATTTTTCTCATCCCCGTGATTATCTTTTTCTGAAGGGATTGGCGTTATTTTCACTTTTTCTGCTTTATCTGGAGTTGTAAAAATGACATTCACCAAGTCAATATCAGCAAAACTTTTAAATTTGTACTGGAGAGTTTTTAGATCTCTTTTTACCTTTATGCTTTCTGAATAATACTCGATAACAAATTTATATCGCTCTTTCGGTCCGATTTCTTCGCAAGTAGTCCAGGAAATGGTCCCTTTTACAGGGTCAATTATGTATTCAATTTCATATGCCTTACTTAAATCATTAGAGTAATCGGCAACATAACCAATTCGAAAATCTTTCTCTTTCATGGGCAGAGGTATTTCAATTTTTCCTATTTGCGGATGGTCCGTGTTGTTGACCATTGACCCTTGATACCCAATTAATAGTGGTACGTGATCCTTCTGTTTATCGTTGGGATGATACGTATATTCCGGCATTACTTGAATGGACAATTCCTCCAAACCTAAAAGGCTTTCATTTTCAGCCAAGGTATTAGAAGGAAACATAAAAGCAAGGAGTATGTTGACAATCAATATGTACTTATTCATTTAGTTACTTCCTTTCACCTGGTTTATAATGTGGATAAAATGTGAATTCGTTCACATAAAATTCAAAAAAAGATGTTAGTTGAACCGATTTTTATTCTGTTCATCTAACTTAAAGTAGAGGTTTTGAGATGAATTTTGTTAATCCATACCTTATTTAAACCATGATATGACAAGGCAAACTGTGACGCACATCACAAATTAAAGATCACTTGTTACCAAATTATGAACGAGGGTTTCCCTCTATTTTCAAGGTGTTTTTGGTGAAAAATTGTTATTTCAAGTGATTTTAAACACTTTTTTATAAAATATACCGTAGAAAATTTATCAAAAAAAAAGAGCCCTCAACGAAAAAAAATGAGGGTTCCTTCTTTATTATTAGGAAGATTGGTCCTTTTCTTGGTGAAATTTGGATTTCACGGGCTGTCCGCCTGTTTTTTCATAGTTCTTCTTTGCTTGCTTTACAATATCAAAATCTTGTCCGAGCTCTAGATCTTGATTATTAGTTCCATTCCGTGTTTTCTGTTCGGAATTTTGTTGTTTGGAACGCTTTTTCAAAGGTTTTCCCCCTCTAGAATCATTGTGTTCTGAAGCTGCTGAAGCTGGAGTCTCATTCTATGGAGTTGGTCCCTTTGCTGCGAATTTGCACTATGGGCCATTTTGGTAATGTCCTGGTAAGTATCTTCAAGCTGTTGCAGTGCCTTTGTGTAATCATCATCATTATACTGCTCTTGAAGGCTGCTTTGTTTGTACTGTTCCTCGGCATAGCGAATTGCATCCTCAACCTGTTGCATTAAGTTGTCCATTGAGTCGCGAGTAGCCATCTTTAGAACCCCCTTCTTTAATAACTCAATCCCTTGGATCTATAGAAGCATATTGCTTCATTTCTTATTGTGTTCTCCATTCTTTTTCCTATAACACAATTAGTTGGATAATTTTTTACCAAGCATGTTCGTAAATAATTACATTTGGATAGCTTGTCATATCATGTTAAAATTGATGTTATGCTCTTTTACTTTGGCTTTGATAAACTTGCCTGTTGATTTCCGCTCCAGGCGCTTCGCTTTCCGCGGGCGGTCCGGGGAGCCTCCTCGGCGCTTAACGCGCCTGCGGGGTCTCCCCTGTCCCGTCCTCCCGCAGGAGTCTTCGCGCCTTCCGCTCCAATCAACAGGGTGCCAAAATCAACAATAGATTTAACAAAACTTTTACTATAAAAAAAGGAGGTTTTCTGATTGAGTCAGACTAGACCTTTTCTATATGCATCTGATGATAAACGTTACCATACTTGGAATTACCACCTACGCGAGCAATTTGGTCATAAGGTGTTTAAGGTGGCACTCGATGGAGGCTTTGACTGCCCGAACCGTGATGGCACGGTCGCACATGGAGGTTGCACCTTTTGTAGTGCATCAGGATCAGGGGATTTTGCCGGTAATCGTGTCGAGGCTTTGGAAACTCAATTCAACGACATTAAAGAAAAAATGCACACGAAATGGAAAGACGGCAAATATATGGCCTATTTTCAGGCATTTACCAATACACACGCACCTGTAGATGTTCTTCGTGAAAAATATGAATCCGTTCTACAGCAGGAAGGAGTAGTTGGTTTATCAATTGCCACCCGACCTGATTGTCTGCCCGATGATGTGGTAGAGTACTTAGCGGAATTGAATCAGCGTACCTATTTATGGGTGGAACTCGGCTTGCAGACTATCCACGAACGGACGGCCTCACTTATTAATCGTGCGCATGATTTTCAGTGTTATAAAGACGGAGTTAACAAGCTTAGGAAGCACGGCATTCGCATCTGCTCCCACATCATCAATGGTCTTCCACTTGAATCCTATGACATGATGATGGAAACAGCGCAGGAAGTCGCCAAGTTAGATGTGCAGGGAATTAAGATTCATTTGCTTCATTTGTTAAAAGGAACGCCAATGGTCAAGCAATATGAAAAAGGAATGCTTGAGTTTTTGTCGCAAGAAGACTATGTAAACTTAGTATGTGACCAATTAGAAATTTTACCACCGGAAATGATTGTTCATCGGATTACAGGGGATGGACCAATAGACTTAATGGTTGGACCAATGTGGAGTGTAAACAAGTGGGAAGTCTTAAATGCGATTGATGCTAAACTGAAGGAAAGGAACAGTTGGCAGGGGAAATTTTATCAAGGTAACTTGGTGAAGTAGTGATGAAAATGGATAAAATTCTTCCATTTGCGAAAAGTTTACTTCATAAAGCGGTTAATCCCGGTGATATTGTGGTCGATGCTACAGTAGGAAATGGCTATGATACAGTTTTCTTAGCAGGGCTTGTTGGTGAATCCGGACATGTATTTGGGTTTGATATTCAAGAGGAAGCCATTGCTGCCAGTAAAGAACGATTGATACAGCAAAACCTATCAGACCGAGTTACGCTGTTCCAATCAGGTCACGAACACCTCTCCAAACTGATTCCTGACATCGGCCATGACAAAGTAACAGGTGCCATTTTTAATTTAGGTTATCTTCCTGGCAGTGATAAAACGATTGTTACGAAGCCTGAGACCACGATTGCTGCCATTCATCAGCTATTAGAGATTATGACATCTGAAGGAATCATTGTTCTTGTTATATACCATGGTCACAAAGGCGGGGCCGAAGAGCGGGATTCTTTGCTTAGCTATTGTAGGCAAATGGATCAAAAAACGGCACATGTGCTCCAATATCAATTTATTAATCAACAAAATAGTCCGGCGTTTATTATTGCCATCGAAAAAATCTAAAACCAGGCCTTCCCGCCTGGTTTATTTTGTGATTAGCCTGGTGACAAACGCCGGGACTGATTTTTGCACAGAACGGTAGGCAAGACCGTTGAAATAAAAGAAGTAACTAATCCAACCGCCCGATTTAATTATTCCTTTTGCCAATCTACGAACCTTTTTCTGTTTGCGGACCTTGGCATCCGATAAATATATTCCTAACAAACCACGGTTAATCAAGCGATGGAAATTTCTATGCGGAAGAAACTCCGTGTGCCGGTCTGCTTCTACGACAAAATGTTTTAATCGCTTAAAAAGTGTTTCTTCACTTTGATAATAGGAACAAAAATTTAAGTCCCCTCCCGCTATGTCCTCCTCTTGATCAATAAAATAATCCAACAGAATATGTAATCCCTGAATATATGGAAAGTATCCCTTTCGAATATTTTCAGCATCACTAGGTTGAAAATCCTCACGAAGCGAGTAGGAGATTAAGCAGAATATCCCCAATGTAGAACCCGAACAAGCGGAGAATTCATACCATTCCATTTCAGGCAAGTGGTCTTGATTGGTTTGAAACCACTTTTCAAGGCGCGGGACACGCTCCTCTTTAGTAACATGCTTGTGTATTTGTAAATCACAATAGTATTGGCAAAGCTCAAGCAAATAATCTTTGATTCCATCATAATTCTTTACTTCTCTAAGAACCGAACGACAGGTTTCCGATAAATCATACAAATAATTATCATCATCCTGGTCCACGCGAAGTCGGTAATAATTTTTCTTCTCAGCATTAAGAATCAGTGCATCTGACATCGATTCATGGAGCGCAGCAAAATCATTAGGATCAAGTGAGGTACTTCTGTCACATAGATTATCTAGATAATCACTGATTGTTTGATAGGCCACAATAAATTTTATTGCTTTTTTATAGTCCTCTTTCGCAGTTAGTGCGAGGATGGCTCCTCCTTCACAATGGAAGGTTTTGTGCTCAATGCTAGCAAGAGCCTGGGTTCTTAGCTCCGCATTAGGAATTTTTTCAGCACGGCTTTTCCAATAAGCCAATTCTTTGTGGACAGCTGGAAGTATTTTGCGATAGACCCTAGACATTAGGGTGATTGGCATCATTGAAACCGACAACCTTTCTAAACAATATAACCTATTGCTTTTATTTGACTTATAACAAAATCCTTTGCATACTCAAATACCTCTTCCCGTTCCGGTTCATTAAAGATTTCATGGTAACATTTCGGCCATTCCTTAAATCTTTTTTCAGATAACGGGACGTGATTGAACCATTCCTTTACAGTGCCTTTTTTAACAATTTTGTCATCTCCGCCTTGCATGACAAGCATCGGAATATCCTGTATTTTTTCAAGATCTTCAAAAGCCTCTTTCATGGCACCTGACAATTCCCGATACCATCTAATGGATACCTTGGTGATATATAGAGTATCATTTGAATCTGCTTCCCTTACTTCCTCATTCCTTGTCGCCATTTGGACGGTCAATCCGGAATTCATCCGAAGTGAAGGGAAAACCACATTCAGGCCATGCGATAAAAGATCCAGAAATTTAGACGGGGTATGAACTAACCCTAAACATGGCGAAGAAAGGATCACTCCCGCAACATTCAATCTTTCTTCCTGTAAGAGGCGGATGGAGATCAAGCCTCCCATACTGTGACCGAGTAAAAAGACCGGCAAATCATAGCGGTAGGCTGCTTGTATCCAATCCTTCACCTCGAAAATGTATTCATCGAAGGAATTAATATGACCGCGGTTCGCTCTTGTTGTCATCCCTTGCCCGGGAAGATCCGCCATAATCACATGGAACCCAGCTGAACGCCACATTTCAATCAGCCAGCCATAACGGCGATGATGTTCCATGGCACCATGAACAATCACGATAACAGCTTTCGCTTCCCCTTCTGCTTCCCACTTCCACATAGTCTTCCCCCCTGGAATTAGTTATTACCTATTGTTGGAAAAATTTTATACTTTTATAGGGTCCCTTTTTAAAAAAGGGCAAATATTTTGTGAATCACATCATACTTCCGATACAATAGAATCATCATCCCAAAGGAGCGAGAAAAATGATTTATCCATTTAAAGATAAATATCCACGCATAGCTGATTCTGCTTACATCGCCGATTATGTGACGATTACTGGTGATGTCGAGATTGGCGATGAGTCAAGTGTTTGGTTTAACACTGTGATCAGAGGGGATGTAGCCCCAACTATTATCGGGAAGAAAGTAAATATCCAAGATAATTCTATCTTACACCAAAGCCCCAATAACCCGCTAATTTTAGAAGATGAAGTAACGATTGGACATCAAGTTATTTTACACAGTTGTATCGTTCGAAAAAAGGCGTTAATTGGAATGGGTTCTATCATTCTTGATAATGCTGAAATCGGTGAAGGTGCGTTTATTGGAGCGGGAAGTTTAGTTCCTCAAGGAAAGAAAATCCCCCCGAATACCTTAGCATTTGGCAGACCCGCAAAAGTTATTAGAGAATTAAACGAAGAAGACAAAAAAGATATGCTAAGAATCTCTACAGAATATGCAGAAAAGGGAGAATATTATAAGTCCCTAAAATAAAAACGCAAAAAGCACCCATGGTATTTGGGTGCTTTTTGCATTAATTTTTAGATGTTTGTAGTACTTTTTCTAGTGCGTAATCACGTTGAAAGGAATAAACATCCTCAACATACACTTGATGCCATACCATGAACATCAACACAGTCCAGATTTTCCGGCTGTTGTCTGCTTTGCCTTGGCAATGATCTTCAAGTAATTGCAACACATATGATTTATTAATCAAATGATCCGTGTTACTATCGCGGATAATATTTTTTGCCCACTCGTTCATTTCATCTTTTAACCAATGACGGATTGGCACTGGAAACCCTAGCTTTTTCCGGTCAAGCACATGGGCAGGCACTACGCCTTCCGCTGCTTTACGCAAAATATACTTCGTTGTTCCATGAACAGTTTTTAGACTGGTCGGAATCTTTGAAGCTACTTCGAAAACAGCTTTATCAAGGAATGGCACTCGAAGCTCTAGAGAATGAGCCATCGTCACTTTATCAGCCTTCAGTAAAATATCACCGCGCATCCATGTATGGATATCAATATACTGCATCCGGTCTACCGGATCGTATCCTCGTGATTCAGCGTACAGAGGTTTCGTAATATCGCGATAATCCAACCCTTCACGATAGACACTTAATAATTCACGCTTCTCTTCTTCTGTAAACATCTTCGCGTTACCAATATAGCGTTCTTCCATTGGAGTAACACCACGTTCGATAAAGCTTTTGCCTCTCATTCCCTCAGGCATCATGGCTGCGATCCCTTTTAAAAGCACTTTGCCTGCTCTCGGAATTTTATTAAATACCTCTAATGATTGGGGTTCATGATAAATATTGTAACCGCCAAATAATTCGTCCGCACCCTCACCGGAGAGAACAACCGTAACGTGCTTTCTTGCCTCACGGGCAACAAAATAAAGTGGTACACAGGCCGGATCAGCTAGCGGATCATCCATATGCCACATGATTTTTGGAATTTCATTCATATATTCCTGCGGTGAAATCACATAGCTGATATTTTCCACACCCAGCTTTTCAGCGGTCTCTTTTGCAACATCAATTTCACTAAATCCATTATGCTCAAATCCAACTGAGAAGGTTTTAATCGCAGGGTGATATTCTTTTGCAATCGATGCGATGATTGAAGAATCAATTCCACCTGAAAGAAACGAACCAACAGGAACATCACTGCGCATGTGCTTTTTGACAGAGTCAAAGAGAACATCTTTAATTTCCTTGATAAAATCAGGTTCTGATTTTTGCACGGGCTTAAAGTGTGCCTTCCAATATCGTTTTATCTCCATTGGTGACCCTATTTTTTTTGTAAAATAATGCCCCGGCTCTAACTTCTTAATTCCATCAGACATAGTGTTGGGTTCCGGAACAAATTGATAGGTCAAATAATGCTGCAGGGAATCATAATTAAGTACATCATTTTCGAGACCTAACAGAATGCTCTTTTTCTCAGAGGCAAAAAAGGTTCTCTCACCATCTTCAAAATAGAAAAACGGTTTAATTCCAAAGGGATCACGAGCGCCATAAAGGGTTTGTTCTTGCTTATCCCAAATAACAAAGGAGAACATTCCGCGCAGCTTTTCGACTGCTTTTTCCTTTAAATGGCTGTAGAGTGCAATAATTACTTCCGTATCAGAACTAGTTGCAAACGTTAAGCCTTCCGTTAGTAGTTCTTCACGCAGTTCAACATAGTTATAAACTTCACCGTTAAAAATAATCCAGTAACGTTCATTTTCATATGTTAGCGGTTGATGACCACTCTCAATATCAATGATACTTAAACGGCGGAACCCAAATTGGATATGATCATCATAATAAAAACCGTCATCATCCGGTCCGCGATGTGTTATAATATCGTTCATATTTTTAAATTGTTGTTTTTGCTCATCACTAAAGTTTTGTGTTTTGTCGTGTACACAACCGATAAAACCACACATTATGTACCTCACCTCATTCTATATATCCGCCAAACGGACGTATTGCTCAAAAGCGCAAAAGTCCCTGCACTAGAGCTGGACTTAAAAAACATACTCTCTAATACTACCACTTTTTTTGTAAAAAATGCACTGTGAACAATAGGTAAATTTAATATCCACATTTTTCACTTCTTTTGTCCTGCTTAAACACTTCATTTTATTTAAAAATTGATTAATTGTACAGGTATATAGACGGAGAAAAAAAACGGGAGTTACATATAGTATGTAACTCCCCCTTTTCTATTTATAGATTTGCTTGCTCTCGTAATGTTTCTACTTTATCTGTGCGCTCCCAAGGAAGATCCACATCTGTACGACCAAAGTGACCGTAAGCTGCTGTTTGCTGATAAATTGGGCGACGAAGATCCAACATGTTAATGATACCAGCAGGGCGAAGATCGAAGTTTTTACTAACTAAGTCAACTAGCACATCTTCGCTTACTTTACCGGTACCAAACGTATCAACTGCAATCGAAACTGGTCGTGCTACACCAATTGCATAGGCAAGTTGAACTTCACACTTGTCTGCAAGGCCGGAAGCTACGATGTTTTTCGCAACATAACGTGCCGCATAGGCTGCAGAACGGTCAACCTTTGTTGGGTCCTTACCGGAGAAGGCACCACCGCCATGGCGAGCATATCCGCCATATGTATCAACAATAATCTTCCGACCAGTTAAACCTGCATCCCCCTGTGGTCCGCCAATAACGAAACGGCCGGTTGGATTAATAAAATATTTTGTATTTTCATCAATGAGCTCTTTTGGAACAACTGGATTGATAACATATTCCTTTAAATTCCGTTGAATTTGCTCTAACGTAACTTCCGGATTGTGTTGAGTGGAAATGACAATCGTATCAATACGGACTGGTTTATCATTCTCATCATATTCCACCGTTACTTGAGTTTTTCCGTCGGGACGAAGGTAATCAAGCACTTTATCTTTCCGCACCTCAGTTAATTTGCGAGCCAGCTTGTGAGCTAATGAAATCGGAAGTGGCATAAGCTCTTTCGTTTCATTACAAGCAAAACCAAACATTAACCCTTGGTCCCCTGCACCAATTGCTTCGATTTCTTCGTCTGACATATGACCTTCGCGTGCTTCCAATGCCTGGTCAACACCCATCGCGATGTCCGGAGACTGTTCATCAATAGATGTTAAAACAGCACATGTCTCAGAGTCAAAACCAAATTTCGCACGATTGTATCCGATGTTTTTAATCGTTTCACGAACAATTTTTGGAATATCCACGTAAGTTGACGTGGTGATTTCCCCTGCAACTAACACTAGTCCTGTTGTTACTGAAGTCTCAGCCGCAACACGGGCATTAGCATCCTTTGCTAAGATAGCATCTAAAATGGAATCAGAAATTTGGTCACAAATCTTATCAGGATGACCCTCAGTAACTGATTCAGAAGTGAACAAACGACGTTTTGTTGACATCTGAATTCCTCCTATAATATGAGATTATCGAGGTTTTTGGAAGGTTACAGGAATACTTCTTGAACCCCGAGAATTTGATACGGTACTCATTCCCTTAGTATGTAATAAACAAAGGATTTTTATTAGAGACTCTTTTCATAAAAGGACTTATACAAAACAAAAAACCTTCCTGAGAGGAAAGGTTGTTCCGGGCCTTTCGCTCTTATCGTTCAAGGCTTGAGCCTTGCGTCAGATTAGCACCTTCGCACTTGAAAAGGACCTTTTAGGTGGTCAATCTTTTCATACTGCAGGTTGCTGGGTTTCATTGGGCCTGTCCCTCCACCAGCTCGGGATAAGAGAGTATCCGTTCAACTTAGAATATTAACACATCATCAAACAATGTCAATGGATTTTTTAAGAATCTTCGTCCATGTCAATAGGGAAATTTCAAAACAGTATGATTTCTATTTTCATTAAGGTATGCACAAATTTAAAAAATTCTGTTAAATAGTATGCATCAATCTAGTCAATGTGTTATACTTTTTATATTATTTACAACATAAAAACTAAAATAAAGGAAGGTTTATAAAATGAATTCAGTTGATACTCGAAATGAGTTATTGCAATTATTAAAGGAAAATCATGTAAATGTCCAATTATCAGTACCGCAATTAGTGGAAAAAATCTTAACTCGTGATGAGGGATCACTCACCTCTACCGGAGCAATTAGTGTTGTTACCGGAAAATATACAGGCCGCTCTCCTCAAGACAAATTCATTGTTTTAGAGGAATCAACTAAAGAGAAAATTGAATGGGGCACCACCAACCAACCCATTTCTGAAGCGGTTTTCACAGGACTTTATCATAAGGTTATTGATTATTTAAAAAAGAAAAATGAAATTTTTGTGTTTAAAGGGTTTGCAGGTGCTGATAAAAAATCACGCTTGCCAATCCAAGTCGTAAATGAGTTAGCTTGGCAAAATTTATTTGTTCATCAGTTGTTTATTCGGCCTACTGATGATGAATTGCTTGCCCATGATGCCGGTTTCACCGTTATTTCTGCACCTAATTTCAAGGCAAATCCTGCTGTTGATGGTACGAACTCAGAAGCTTTTATTATGATTTCTTTTGAGAAAAGAATTGTTTTAATCGGTGGAACAGAATACGCTGGTGAGATGAAGAAATCTATTTTTTCTGTCATGAATTACTTACTGCCTGAAAATAATATTTTTTCCATGCACTGTTCTGCTAATGTTGGCATTGAAGGCGATGTAGCTTTATTCTTTGGCTTGTCCGGAACAGGTAAAACAACTTTATCTGCTGATCCGAATCGCCGACTAATAGGTGATGATGAGCACGGCTGGTCATCTAATGGCGTCTTTAATATCGAGGGCGGCTGCTATGCAAAATGTATCAATCTTTCTCGTGAAAAAGAACCGCAAATTTTTGATGCGATCCGCTTTGGAACTGTCCTAGAAAATGTCACCTTGAATCAGGAATCAAGAATCCCTGATTACGACGATGGAACGTTGACAGAAAATACACGTGCTGCTTATCCGATTGATGCAATCGATAATATTATTCAACCAAGCATCGCGGGTCATCCTAACACAATCGTCTTTTTAACGGCTGATGCCTTTGGAGTGCTGCCTCCAATTTCCAAATTAACAAAGGAACAGGCGATGTATCACTTTTTAAGCGGCTACACGTCAAAATTAGCTGGAACCGAGCGTGGAATAACTTCACCACAAGCTACCTTCTCGACCTGCTTTGGCGCTCCATTCCTACCTCTCCCTGCGACTCGTTACGCAGAGATGCTCGGTGAAAAAATACTTGAGCACACTGCCAATGTTTTTCTAGTCAATACTGGCTGGACTGGCGGAGAATACGGTGTCGGTAATCGGATGAAGCTTTCCTACACACGTGCCATGGTTCAAGCGGCACTTGAAGGAGAACTAAATCATGTTGAAACCGTGAAGGATGAGATCTTTGGATTAAATATCCCGCTCCATATCGCAGGGGTTCCGGATGAAGTCCTGCAGCCGGTTAAAACTTGGTCTGATCCTTTTGCCTATGAGAAGAAGGCAAAAGAATTAGCAGCAAAGTTCCGTGAAAACTTCAAAAAATTCAAGAATATTTCAGAAGATATTGAAGAAAAGGGCGGACCGGTTGCATAATTAAATATGACAAACGAATAAGCAAAAGAAGCGATTCTCCAAACGAATCGCTTCTTTTGCTTATTGATTAATTCGTCGAATTCAATGAAACTAATTGATAGGTTATTGTCGTTCTGTTATTTTGCAACTCAACTTTTTTTATCAATGCGGTACCGCTTGAATCACTATCCATTGTTTTTCTAACATCAATCGGAATCTCGATTGGATAAAGTCTGTACCCTTCTTTTTCTAACAAAAAGACGTTTTCCTCGACCCGTTTCTCTCTGCCTTTAGTCACAATCATCGTATTTAACTCAAGAGGCATACCCATTAATATCCGCTCCTCTGCTTGTATTACCTATATATTATCATCTTTTGCGATGACTTTTCATCCACTTCGTTAAATCATTAACTACTTTTCTATTTACTACCGGGGGAAAGTAATGTGTAAACTCGTTAAAGTACCATGCTTCGACTGGTTTTTCTAAAAACCTTAGCCTTTTCTCAAGTCGGTACGCGTGCTCCACCGAAACATTTCCATCCTTCACCCCATGGATTATCAGAACAGGAGCTGACATCCTTTCTAGTTGATAAAGTGGGGTCCTGTCTTCGTACCGTTCCGGAAACTTCTGTGGGGTTCCACCAATGACTCGTTTCATCATTCTCCGTAAATCTTTCCGTTCCAAATAGGTGAGGGACATATCACTGACCCCACCCCAGGTGACAACAGAGGCAGTTTCAGGAAACTCAATTGCGGTTAAAAGTGCCATCACACCGCCTCGCGAGAATCCAAAAATATGTATTTCTTGCACCCTAGGAAATGATTTTAACAGCAAAAAAGCTGAAAACGCATCTTCCCGATCGTCACCGGCAAAATCCTCATTGCCCTCCCCACCTTGATTCCCACGATAGTAAGGGGCAAAAACAATAAAGCCCTCAGCAGCAAACTGGGCAATCCTTGCGGGTCGAACTTTGCCCACATTTTTAATACCGCCGCGTAAATAAAGGAATCCATCATAGGCACCTTCCCCAATCGGTACCGCAAGCAATCCTTTCACTCGTAATCCATTGGAAAGGTACGTGATGACCTTTAATTCAACATTAGGATTTGGAGAAGGAAAGCGCATGATATCGACGATTCTACCATTACTGTTTTGGTTCATCTGCAAAACTTCCCTTTTTTCGTAAATTTATAATCACTGGGCATTCACATATTTTTCTCCTCTTCATAATATATCTTAGGCAATTAGCCCAGATTTTTTGAAATATAAGGAGGCTCGCTTCATGAAAAAATCGTTAAAGTTCAGTTTCTCCTTTCTGCTCATCACTATACTTATGTTTTCACTTGTCGCTTGTAATAGCACCACAAAAAATGACACGAAGAAACTTGAAAAAGTTCGAATCGCTGAAGTTACCCGGTCTATTTTCTATGCTCCTCAGTATGTTGCCCTAGCCAAGGGGTTTTTCAAGGCTGAAGGTTTAGACGTTACACTCACAACTACACCCGGCGGCGATAAAACCATGACCACGCTAATTTCCGGGGGTGCTGATGTAGCCCTGGTTGGTTCAGAAACATCCATTTATGTTTACGCCCAAGGGGCAAACGACCCGGTCATCAATTTTGCCCAATTAACTCAGACAGATGGTACCTTCCTCGTTGCTCGAGAAAAGATTGATAATTTTTCATGGGATCTCTTAAAAGGTAAAACGTTCTTAGGACAACGTAAAGGCGGAATGCCTCAAATGGTTGGTGAGTTTGTTTTAAAGAAGCATGGGATTGATCCACAAAAGGATTTGAACTTAATCCAGAATATTGATTTTGCTAATATTGCCAATGCGTTTGCCTCAGGAACGGGCGATTTTGTGCAATTATTTGAGCCAACGGCAAGTATTTTTGAAAAAGAAGGAAAAGGTCATATTGTTGCATCCTTCGGTAAAGAGTCCGGTCACGTCCCATATACAACGTTTATGTCCAAGGAAAGCTATATGAAAAAACATAAGGGAACGGTTGAAAAGTTCACACGAGCAATCTACAAAGCACAACAGTGGGTTGAATCGCACAGCGCTGCGGAAATTGCCAAAGCAGTGGAACCGTACTTCCCGGACACAGATTTAAAAATTATGACAACTGTTATTGAGCGCTATAAAAGTCAAGGCTCTTTTGCTACAGATCCAATTCTTGATCAAGCAGAATGGAATAATCTTCAAAACATCATGGACGAAGCCGGTGTACTGCCAAAAGAAGTGGATCATCAAACACTTGTAAACACAGAAATTGCTGACAAGATTATCAAAGAATAAAGGAAAGGGAGGCCGTCCTTATGAGCTTTTTAACCGTTCAAAATATTCATCACACCTATTTTACGAAGTCCTCTGCCACCACGGCCCTCTCCAATATTTCATTAACAGTAGAGGAGGGCGAGTTTGTCTCCCTCCTCGGCCCAAGCGGCTGTGGTAAGACAACTCTGCTTTCCATTATTTCTAGTTTGCTTAAACCAACGCAAGGAACCGTCTTGTTAGAAAATAAACCTGTAACCACCGCAAAAAGTCAAATCGGTTATATGCTCCAACAGGATTATTTATTTCCTTGGAAGACGATTGAAGAGAATATCCTGATGGGTCTAAAGTTATCCAAACAGTTGAATCAAAACACAAAAGCTACAGCCCTTCGCCTGCTTAATCAAATCGGATTAACCGGGGTTGAAAAACAACTTCCCAGGCAGTTATCAGGGGGGATGAGGCAGCGGGTAGCTCTCGTCCGCACTCTGGCCACTGAACCAAAACTGCTTATGCTTGATGAGCCTTTTTCCGCTCTCGATTATCAGACAAAGTTGAAACTTGAGGATTTAGTATCACAAACATTAGATGAATTTGGTAAGACTGCGATTCTTGTTACTCACGATATTGGTGAGGCTATTGCCATGAGTGATCGGGTTTTTTTACTTTCACCCAGTCCCGGAAGAATCTATAAAACCTTTACGATGCCCGAGGAGCTAAGAAATATATCCCCATTTGAAGCAAGAAATCACGAGGCCTTTTCAAGTATTTTTCAAACGATATGGAAGGAGTTGGAGTCTCTTGAGCGAGAAAAAGAATAAGCCGGAGCTACTCCATAAAAACTATATTCAATCGTTAAAGATTGAAAAAAGATGGGTTGGATTTTATCAAGCGATTATATTTATCGTCTTTTTCTCCAGTTGGCAATTGGCCAGTCAGAAACAATGGATTGACCCGTTACTTTTCAGTTCTCCTTCGAAGATATGGAGCCTACTTCTTGAAAAAATGCAGGATGGAACACTAGTCAGTAATATAGGCGTAACATTAACAGAAACTGTTTTTGGATTTATTCTTGGCACCTTACTAGGGACAATTTTAGCTGCGATCCTCTGGTGGTCCCCGATGATTTCCAGGGTGCTCGATCCATATCTTGTCATCTTAAATGCAATGCCAAAGGTTGCTTTAGGACCTATTTTAATTGTGGCGCTAGGTCCAGGGTATTCATCGATCATTGCCATGGGTGCGATTATCTCGATTATCATTACAACCATTGTGGTTTATACCTCATTCAAAGAGGTCGATCCGAATTATCTAAAAGTGCTCCAAACCTTCGGAGCCAATCGTTGGCAATGCTTCAAAGAAGCTATCCTCCCTGCGAGTTTTCCAACGATAATTTCTACCTTAAAGGTGAATGTCGGCCTCTCCTGGGTCGGTGTAATCGTCGGAGAATTCCTTGTATCATCAAGAGGGCTCGGCTATATGATCATTTATGGCTTCCAAGTCTTTAATTTTACACTTGTTTTCTTATCCCTGTTGGTTATCGCTGTATTTGCCACGATTATGTATCAGCTCGTCGAATTATTAGAGAAAAAAATTATCAAGGAATAGTGGATAGGTATGACTTTCTACTATTCCTTTTCGTTTTGTAACTTTCGAATGTGTGTAACACACTGTTCGACGACTTGGTCTTTCATGATAAAGCTGTAATGATCTCCGAATCGCTTTTGCAATATATCACCTGTAACTAAAACGGGACCCTTTGTTTCGTGGTAACTAGTCGTTTCCTCCAACCGATCGACCTTACCCCAGAAGACCGCCTTCACATAAGACTTCATCGAGTCTGAAAATTTATACTCAGCAATAAATTTTAACTTACCTAAAATGGCGCCCGTTTCCTCATACGCTTCGCGGTGTGCGGCCTCTTCGAGAGTTTCCCCTGATTCCATTTTTCCGCCGGGAAATTCGAGTCCTCTTTCTTTATGGTTCGTCAGCAGCCACTCTTCCCCATATTGGCAAATGACCAACACATGCTTGGCTTTCTCTCCGAAAGCATTTTGTGAAAGAGACAAATCTACCGGATTTCCATTTTCATCTAAAAAATGCATCATTCTAAATTCCGCCTCAACAGTTTTAACCTAATTATAATGAAAAAAAGAAAAATCCTAAAGTTAGGATTTTTCTTACAGGGTTATTATTTTTATTTTGGCAGTATATCCATACTTTCAATATGATGTTTTGCTTCCTCATCACCAAGTTTATGCAACATTCCATACACTTGCTGAATGGTACTGTCATATGCATCGTTTTCACGGTCATAATGATACTCCAGATATGGAACATGGGCTCTAAAGAAGTTTTTCCATTCGGTTGAATAATTTTGGTCAAAAAGCTCACGCAATTGGATAATTTCTTCAGTATCAGCCTGAATTTTATAACTCCAGGTTGAACCTGTGGCACTTTGCGAAATTTGTCCGCTTCCTACATCAATATAATAGGTTTTCTTTTGCTCATCCATTATGTCATCCCCTTTTACTTATTAGTAATTTGCAAATAGAAAAAATTTATTCTTTGTCAAATTTCGAGTCATTTTTTAGAAGTAAATACGCTATAATAAACATACAACAAAAGAAACAGACTTTTCAGTCAATTTACAAACGGTTAAGTTAGCATTATTTTATCTTTATAAGGGAAAAGATAACTAGGAGGTGTACAAAATGAAATTAGTAGATGAGTTGTACGAAATGTACCGGAACAAGCTTACCGGTGATGAAGAGGATATCGACATGCTGGCCTTTGCGTTTTTAGAAGAAATGTCACATGAAGATTTGCTTGCCCTAATCCAAGAAATGGATAAGCAGGAGTTATACAATTTAATGGGTATTTACTTAATTGAAAGTCTGAAAGGTAAATTCGCCCAAGAAGAGTACGGACAGCACCGCACAAATACTTATCATCCTCGAAATATTCATTGATCTTACATAATAAGAAAAGCGCAAGCGACCGCTTAGCGGCGTATGGACTGGAGCACTTTGACTGAGATATAGGAAACACGAAGAGCGTAGCGATTCGATGTTGACTTATCGTAGGGAAAAGGGCGAAGTCCACTAGCCGCTGGTCGCTGGAGCTAGACATTAATCTAGGTTGAACAACTTAAACTATTTTATCTAATAACATAAGGATGGAAGCTCGAACAAAGGGCTTCCCTTTTTCTTTTCTCAATAAAATGCTAATTCATGCTACAATAGAGAAAAAAGGAGGCATACTCACTCATGTATGTTGTAGCTGTAATTTGTATTATTATCGTTATCGTTGTCCTTATTCTAGCCGTGGGTACCACTTCTAAAGCCTACACATATAAACATACTGTCGACCCATTAGAAAATAATCCATATCTTGAACAAGAACATGAACAAGAACATAATCAGGACCAAAATAAAGCTTAAAAAAATTCCTATTCAAGTAGAATAGGAATTTTTTATTATTGTGTCTAGCTTCAGCGCCTAGCCCCGACAAGGCGCTTCCGCTTTTCTATTTAAGCAAATACCTGTTTAAGGTCTTCCTTGCTTTGTTCAAGCCAAAAATGCATTAAACGTTTGGCCCCTTCTAAATCATGTAGTTTTGCCTGGCCGCATTGTCTTTCATTTGCAGCAGGAATTTCAATGATTTCAAGGGCATCTTTCATTGTATCTTCTAAAAGATCAATAATTTCTTCGACAGTCGGCTCTCCGCTAACGACAAGATAATATCCTGTTTGACAGCCCATTGGTGAAATATCAATAATATCGAAGTGGTTATACTTCTCGGAATGCTTGCGAAGATTAAAAGCAAGCAAGTGCTCGAGTGTATGAATCACATCAGGTTTCATCGCCTGTTTATTCGGCTGGCAAAAACGAATATCATATTTATTAACAACACCGTCACTTCCAACCTTGTGAACTCCGCAATGTCTCACATAAGGGGCTTTAACAGCGTTATGATCTAAATCAAAGCTTTCAACTGAAGGCATCGATATCACTCCTTTTTTTATCTACCATTAATAATACAATAAATTCCGAGTTTTTTCATCCACATACATACATTTAACAATTTAGACGAGATTATTAAATTATGGTATGTTGTAAATAATTGTAGATAAGGAGAGATGGTCATGCTTAAAAAAGCCTTCCTGGCGATTATTCGTTTTTACCAAATTGTTATCTCACCATTAAAACCACCGACCTGCCGGTTTTATCCAACCTGTTCTCATTATGGCCTAGAAGCCATTCAACGGTTTGGTGCGCTCAAAGGCGGCTGGCTGACCATCAAAAGGATAGCAAAATGCCATCCCTTTCATCCTGGTGGTCTGGATCCTGTACCTGAAAAAGATAAACTCTAATTCTTATTACCATCAACAATTAAATCAAGCTTTCCTGTCTTGGGGTCGATGACCAATCCATGAACAGGTACATCCTTTGGCATTAATGGATGATTTTTTATGATATCGACACTGTGCTCAACACTCTCGGATACATTATCAAACCCATGTAACCACTGTTTAATGTTAATGCCAGAATATGTAAGGGTATCAAAGGTTTCATCTGATATTCCACGCTCTTTCATACTCTCAATCACAGGTTCGGCTTTTAGACCGCTCATACCGCAATCATAATGAGCAATGACTAAAACCTCCTGCGCCTTTAATTGATAAACAGCAATTAGTATACTTCTCATCACACTTCCAAACGGGTGTGACACTAGTCCGCCAGCGTCTTTTATAAGCTTCGCATCACCATTTCCCAAATTTAATGCTTTGGGCAATAGCTCCAATAATCTAGTATCCATACATGTAAGAATCACCATGCGTTTATTCGGAAATTTGGTTGTTTCGTACTTTTCATATTCATGCTGCTCCACAAATTTCTTATTATAGTCCAACAGCTCATTCAATAATTCTGAGTTACTCATGGTAACCACCCTTTCCTTTGTTTCTATAAGCATACCTAATTTTTAATGTTGAAAACAAATTTTATCCTTGCTTTTGAGGAAAATTTTTTGTAAGATACTTATGGAAATCGGAATCGTTCCGTATTATGTATTAATCATTATTCAGAATTCAAAAAAATTTTCGAAAACAAATCGTAATTAATCCGATTTAATAATATTTTTAAGGAGCCATTATGAAAAAAATCATCCGTATCCTTTCTATTCTGCTACCATTAAGCCTTCTGTTGTCCGCCTGTACAAATAGTAAAGATCAAGTACAAAAAAAGAAGGACCAGCTAACTGTTTATACAACCGTATTTCCACTTCAATATTTTACTGAACAAATTGGCGGAAAATATGTAAATGTTAAAACGATTTATCCGCCCGGGGCAGATGAACACACATTTGAACCATCCCAAAAAGATATGATGAATTTAGCCGATTCAGACTTGTTTTTCTATATTGGTCTTGGGCTGGAAGGATTTGTGGAAAAAGCTAAAGGAACATTAAAAAATGAACATGTTACATTAATCCCAACAGCTGAGGATCTTAAGCTCCCAAAATTCGACGATTCACATGAGGAGGAACAAGATCAAACTCACAAGGATGTCAATCCACATGTATGGCTTGACCCGATTTATTCAAAAGAAATGGCTGCGGTCATTCGTGATAGCTTAATCAAACAAATGCCTCAAAACAAACAATTATTTAATGAAAATTTTCAACAACTTGCCGTAAAGTTAGATGAATTAAATACTAATTATGAGCAGGCACTCACAAATGCAAAGCATAAAAGAATTATCGTAACACATGCGGCGTTTAGTTATTGGGAAAAACGGTATGGAATTGAACAAATCAGCATCTCAGGGCTGTCGACAGCCAATGAGCCGACTCAGAAAGAATTAGAAAAAATAATCTCTGTTGCTGAACAAGATGGTTTGCACTATATGCTTTTCGAACAGAATGTCCATTCAAAGCTTGGAAAAATTGTTCAAAAAGAAATTGGTGCAAAAGCTTTACCTATTCATAATCTTGCTGTTTTGTCCAACGATAACATCAAAAACAAAGAAACCTATTTTTCATTAATGAATCAAAATCTCGAATCATTAAAAACTGCTTTAAATAACTAATTGTAATGAACCAGGACCTTACCTGGTTCATTTTTTATACTAGGCTGTTGATTTGCGCTCCAGGCGCTTCGCTTTCCGCGGGCGTGCCGGGGAAGCCTCCTCGTCGCTGCGCTCCTGCGGGGTCTCCCCTGCCCCGTACTCCCGTAGGAGTCTTCGCGCCTTCCGCTCCAATCAACATAGTGCCAGAATCAATAATAAGCTTTGAAATTAATATTTTTATAAAACATATGTCTCTTTGGAAAGCAGGGTTTCCTGAAATCTTTTCTCGTTTATTTCAAATCCAATCCCGGGACCGGAAGGGACCTTTACGAATCCGTTTTCTACAGTTACTTCGGGAGTTATAATGTCTTCCTCCCAAAAGCGATTAGATGCGGAGATATCTCCTGGGATTGTGAAGCCAGGTAAGGAGGCGAGTGCAATATTATGGGCGCGGGATATTCCAAATTCAATCATCCCCCCACACCAGACAGGTATGCCCTTTTCCAAGCAATAGTCATGAATTCGTTTCGCTTCATACAAGCCGCCAACTCTGCCCACTTTTATATTAATCACTTGACAGCTTCCGAATTCAATCGCTTTACGAGCATCCTCATAGCTGACGATACTTTCATCTAAACAAATAGGTGTCTTTATTTCTTTTTGCAGCATTGCGTGTTCAAGAATATCATCAAAGCCTAGCGGCTGCTCAATCATCAGCAAGTTAAAGTCATCCAGTGCCTTAATTCGGTCGATATCTTTTAAGGTATAGGCAGAATTAGCATCCGCCATGATTGCGAGGTCTGGATAAACGCTGCGAATTTCAGAGAGAAAAGAATAATCATGCCGTGGATTTATTTTTACTTTAATCCGCTGATAACCGGCTTCAAGATATTGTTCGATTTGTTGGAGTGCATTTTTAGTTGAGTCTGTCGCCACCACTACACCTGAGGCAATAAGCGAGCGTGTCCCGCCCAGGGTTTTTGCTAGCGGCTGTGAATAACTTTTTGCAAATAAATCCCATAGAGCCGTTTCTAATGCGGCCTTAGCCATATTGTTCCTTCTTATCGAACGAAAAAGCAGTGAAGCCTCTTGGGGATGATATATCTGATTTTTTTTTAATAAAGGAATCAAAATATCAGTTAACATATGTAAACTTGTTTTTACCGTTTCTTCTGTGTACCATGGGGTGGAAAATGCCACGCCCTCACCAAACCCTGTAACACCATCTGAATTGGTTATCTTAATGATGATTCCCTCACGGTCCGTCACGGCACCTAAATGGGTTAGAAATGGTTCCTTTAAGGGCATTTGGATGATATTTAACTCAACCGATGCTATCGTCATCATTGATCTACCCACTTCCGCAGCTCCCGGCGCAGCAGTTTTTTCGAAGCGTTTCTAGGCAGTTCTTCCATAAAATAAAATGCTTTCGGTACCTTATATTTTCCTAATTGCTCTTTGCAAAATTGCATAAGTTCTTCACTCGAAGGATTGGTTCCCGCTTTTTTTATTATAAAAGCAATCGGCACTTGTCCCCACTCGGCATCCACTAAACCTGTAACTCCTGCCTCTAAGACATCCCGATGGGCTAACAAAACCGCCTCAATCTCGGCAGGGTAAATATTCTCTCCTCCTGAAATAATTAAGTCCGAACGCCGATCGAGTACATATAAGAAACCTTCTTCATCTAAGTACCCCACATCTCCCGTGTGGAACCAGCCATTTTGAAACTTTTCTTCTGTTACTTCAGGAAGGAATAGATAACCAGGGGTAACATTAGGTCCTTTTACGACAATTTCACCTGGCACACCTGAGGGAGCTTGGCTGCCATCTTCTGCAATAATTTGAACTTGCGAGGTGAACAATGGCTTTCCGGCCGAGCCCAGTTTTGACAGACTATACTCTGGAGCAAGTGTTACGATTTGTGAGGAGGATTCAGTCATACCATAGGTTTGGAATACAGGAATTTCTTTTTCTACACACGCTTGTAGTAATGGTAATGGCGCGGGTCCTCCTCCAAGAAGCATACAGCGAAAATGATCTGGAAGGCGCCTGTCTTGAAGAGCATCAACAATTCGTCTTAGGGCTGTACCAACAACTGACATGATGGTCACTTTTTTATCATGAATATCATTAATGGTATCTTCTGCATCAAAGTGGTCGTGGAGAACGATAGGCATTCCATAGATGACACTGCGCATTAAAATTGAAAAGCCGCTAATATGAAAGAGCGGAACGTTACAAAGCCAGCAATCACCTTCCATGAAGCCCAAATTCAAGGCTGAACCTACTGAACTCCACCAATGATTTCCATAGGTTTGAATTACCCCTTTGGGATTTCCTGTCGTTCCTGATGTATACATAATCGTACATACTTCCGACAAGCAGATTTCTTCCTGAATATCGGGTTCACAAGTAATCCCGGTTAATAAGTCCCCCTTCGTTACCGTGTATAAGGATGGAAGCTGTCTATTTATGAATGCTCTTGTATCAGAAAAAGAGTCGTCAAGTAGTAAAGAAGCCACCTTTGAATCTTTTAACTGCCAGACCAATTCCGCCGGAGCGAGGCGGTTGTTTAAAATTACAGAATGAACCCCTAACAACTGGAGTGCAAATAATATAACAACGGTATCAAGATTATTTTTTAATAGCACACCAACATATTGGTCCTTGTGTACCCCTATCCCTTCTAACTGTCCTGCTACTTGATAAGAACGCTGGTAGAGTTCTCCGAAGGTTATCGTTTGTTCTTGAAAGTAAACAGCGGTCCGTTCAGGGGTTAGAAACGCTCTTTTCTTTAAAAAATTAGGCATCTTTTCGCTTTGCATATCTGTCACCTTTCCAAATCGGTCTTGCTCGTACCCGTCTTTCTATTAAAAACAGCCTGATGGGAACCATCAAGCTGCCGGAATAACGATCAAGGAAAACGAGGGAATTTACCAAAATCAGGCTTACGCTTTTCCTTAAAGGAGTCGCGCCCTTCTTTTGCTTCATCGGTTGTATAGTAAAGCAGGGTCGCATCACCGGCGAATTGCTGAAGGCCAGCTAAGCCGTCTGTATCAGCATTCATAGCTGCTTTCAAGAAACGAAGGGCCGTAGGACTTTTCTCCAGAATTTCATTACACCATTGGATTGTTTCTTCTTCTACTCTTTCAAGCGGAACCACTGTGTTAACTAAGCCCATATCAAGTGCCTCTTGGGCATTGTACTGACGGCAAAGGAACCAAATTTCCCGAGCCTTTTTATGTCCAATAATTCTTGCAAGGTAGCCTGAGCCATAACCAGCATCAAAGCTCCCTACATTCGGTCCAGTTTGTCCGAAAATCGCGTTGTCGGCTGCAATGGTTAAGTCACAAACAACGTGCAGAACATGACCGCCACCAATAGCATATCCTTTTACCATGGCGATAACAGGTTTTGGTATCACACGAATGAGGCGCTGCAGGTCAAGAACATTCAGACGAGGAATTTGATCCTCTCCAACATATCCTCCATGGCCACGGACTTTTTGGTCACCGCCTGAGCAAAATGCCTTCTCTCCTGCACCTGTTAAAACAATGACTCCAATACTTGAATCATCTCGAGCATAGGCGAAAGCATCAATCATTTCCGAAACCGTTCTCGGCGTAAATGCATTATGTACATGTGGACGATTAATGGTGATTTTCGCAATACCATTGTATGTTTCATATAAAATTTCTTCATACTTGCGTCCTGCAATCCATTCTACTGTCAAAATGAAATCCTCCTTTTATTATTCTTTAGACAAAAAGTCACTTACTATTGTACCAAACTTTTCAGGTTCTTCCACATGAATTGCATGCCCACTACCTTCAATAACCTTCCATGAGCTATTTTTAAGCTCTTTCATCATTTTATCCGCAATATCACAAAACTTTTTATCTTCTTTACCCGTTAAGAGCATAACCTCGCATGTAAGTTTGTTTAATTTCCCCCACCAGCTGGGTTGGGACCCAGTTCCCATCCCCAGCAGACTGTTAGCAAGCCCACTAGGCGAATTGTTTAAACGTTGTTCTCTTATGACTTGCTTTTGTGCTGAAGGCAGTCGGTTCATCGTTTGAAAAAGGGGAATCCCTTCCCAATAATCTACAAACGAGCTTATCCCTTGTTCTTTAATAAAATGAGCAAGTTCTTCATCATTCATACGGCGAAGATGTCTTTCATTTTCTGTTGCCAGACCGGGTGAGGCACTTTCAAGTATCAATTTCCGGACCTGCGTTGGGAAAAGTAGGGCAAAGGTAAGGGCAAGTCTCCCCCCCATAGAGTAACCAAGCAGATCTACTTGCTTAACATCTAAATATTCAAGGATCGCTTTTAAATCCTTCGCAACTGATTCTATTTGGTATCGACTAAGTACATCGGGTGATTCCGTTTTCCCATGTCCAATGATGTCAGGATTAATTAGTCTCGCTTGCTTCCCCCAAGCATCATAGAAAGGAGTCCATGTCGAGGTGTCCCCGGTAAATCCATGTAAAAGAACAAGTGGAATAGCTCCTTCACCGTATACTTCGACATGATATTGAATTCCGTCGCTAATAATCTTCATTTACTATTCACCTTTGACAAAGTTCGATATTTCCCTGGAAACAAAACTCCAAAATTCGCGGTGTTCGTCCCGGTTAACGTCTCTGTTTGTTCTAAGCTCATATACTTTTAATCCCGTTTGATTAGTTGCTTTCATCATTTCAGACTCTAAATGGGCCCAGTCTTCAATCCTTGTAAATTCACCTTTAAACATCTTTACCGCATGCTCAAATTCAAGATCTAGTGGCGTTCCAAACAGCAGTTCAAAATTCTTAGAATGCTCCGATTGTGGCAGGAAGGAAAAAATTCCGCCTCCATTATTGTTAACAAGAAGAATATTAATATCTATATTGTATAATTTTGCCGCAATTAGACCATTTAAGTCATGGAAGAAGGTCAAATCTCCAAGAACAAGATAGAAGGATTTCGAGTATAAAGCAGCACCTAACGCGGTCGAAACAGTTCCATCGATCCCATTGGCTCCCCTGTTCGCCATTACTTTGATTTCTTTATTATTGTTGAGAAAAAAACTATCTAAGTCGCGAATTGGCATGCTATTGCCAACAAAAAGGGTCGCACCTTCTGGTACCATCTCGGCTAATTGATAGAATAGTTTACCTTCACTTAATTCTGTGATATCTCTTAGAGCAGTCATATTTTCTTTGGTTAGCCCGTTTATCTTTTTCCATTTCGTTAAAAATTCGGATGAAGAGTTCGGAACAGTATATGATAATAACTTTTCGCAGAATAACGATTCATTGCAGAAAATCATATTTGTTGATAACGCTGATGGGTCACGCCATCCACCGCCGCCATCAATAACATATTGTTCTGCGCTTCCATTTTCTTTTAAAAATATCGTTAATGCCTTTGATATGGGCATCGCTCCAAACCTTAAAATAACATCCGGTTTAAGAAAGGATTTTGCATCATCAACCCGTAAGAAAGTATCATACGTTTCAATAATATTTTCAAGGCTATGCTGCCCACTTCTTAATTGTGATAAGGGGTCTGCAATGATTGGAAAATTTAATTGCTCAGCTAATTGCGTAACCGCTTTAGAAAATTCCGGATCTCCCATGTTTCCACAAATAATAACACCTTTATTTGTCCTATTAAGCCTTTCAGCTATTTCCTGAAAATGTTCATCTGAAAGCGTTAAGTTTCCGTTTTGAACTTTTATATACCCATTTGGTCGTTCATTAAGCTGGAAGAGCTCCTCATCCATCTTTGGAATGAGCGGCTCTCTGAAAGGAAAATTCAAATGTACAGGACCGGAGGGGGCACTAGTGGCAATTGCAACTGCCCTGGCACAAACGGTTCTGGCATAGCGGATAATTTCTTCACTTTTTTCAGGCAAAGCCATTTCGGAGAACCATTTCACATGCTTCCCATATAAATGAATTTGGTCAATGGCTTGCGGTGCACCAACTTCTCTCAATTCATGCGGCCGGTCCGCTGTTAGGACGATCAATGGAACCCGTGCATAACGTGCTTCCACAATCGCTGGAAAATAGTTTGCAGCTGCCGTACCCGATGTACATAGAATCGCTACTGGCTTATTTAACGACTTTGCAATCCCTAAGGCAAAAAAGGCCGCTGAGCGTTCGTCTACATGGATATGGACTTTTAAGTCAGGATGCTCTGCCATAATCATCGCCATTGGAGTTGACCTTGAACCAGGACTGACAACGACATCTGTAACTCCCGAAAAAATAAGCTCTGCAACAACGGCAGCTATATAAGCTGTTAATGATTCTTGATGATTCATATCAATTTCCTCCAAGGGCTCGGAGCATGGGTTTAAATTTCAAACTCGTCTCCAAGTATTCACTTTCCGAGTCAGAATCGGCAACTACTCCACAGCCTGCAAACAAGGATACCTCATTCCCCTGAATTAGCCCCGAGCGAATAGAAACAGCAAATTCGCCATTTTTTCTGTAGTCTACCCAACCTAGTGGACCACCATAGAAACCACGATCAAGTTCTTCCACTTGTCTAATTTTCACCACCGCTTCATTCTTAGGAAGTCCGCCGAGTGCCGGTGTGGGGTGTAGCCGTTCGACTAATAACAGCAAGGAAGCATCCTTATGGCATTTACCGATAACAGGGGTATAAAGATGCTGAATATCCCTTATTTTCATAAGCTGCGGCTTGTCTGGCAGGATAATTTCTTCACATGATTCTTCAAGTGCTTCCTTAATCATTTCAACAACGAAACCATGTTCAATTATATTCTTTTGATCATTTAATAGCAGTTGACCTAATTGCTGGTCTTCTTTTTCTGTTTTCCCACGTGGAATAGAACCAGCAAGGCAGGTAGAATATACTTCATTATCTTGTTTTTTGACTAGTCGCTCGGGAGATGCTCCAATAAAGCAATCACCATTCGATTCAAATGCAAAAATAAAGCTTTCATGCTGTTGATTAAATAAATTATTCAATACAGCCTCTGCCTCTACCTGATCGTTAAAAACAAGCCTCAGTTCCCGGGCTAGGACGACCTTTTTGAGTGGACCTTCTGTTAGTTCCTTCACAACTCCGTCAACAGTTTTTTTCCACTGCTCAGGTTTAATCTCTCTCGTTTCTAGAACGGCCGCTGTATTTATCCGTTCTTTATGATGGAGAGAAGTTAATAGCTGATTTCTCTCTTCACTTATTTTTTTAAATAAAAAAGGATCCTCCTGTGGAGTACAAACAATATTCGTGGTTAAATAGGTTTGACCGCGTATGATACTTAATAGATATTTCGGTATATGGAACAGTGAATCAGCGTACTTAGACCAGAGGTCTGTTTTTTCCTTGTGGGGGTCGAAAGAAAAGCCTCCGAACATGACGGGCCCCACAGCAATTTCTGTATATGGATTAAAAATGAGGCAGTCCTCTAAAAATTTCTCCCATTCCTTTTCAACATGAAAAAAGCGGTCAGAAGCCTGATCCGTCTGAATTTGTTTAGCAATCCCAAGTCCAATAAGCACGGTCTCGTCCGTTGGGTCCTTCCAGAAGAATCGTTCCCCGCAATAAAGTTCTTTTCCTATATTAAAAAATGATAGTGGGTTAATCATGTCCATCTTATGAACTTCACTAATCAAAATGGGACGTCCCAGTTCTTTCGCACGGCTAACAGCCAAAAGACCTCGTTCCATAATTTCTAATTCTTGAATGGTAACCAAACAAATCCCTCCAAAACAGCCGAAATGACTGTTATCCATTCATATTCTCTAAATTTAACATACAACTCTTATTGTAAAGAAGTCAGTTATAGTTGTCACTAGCAAACCTGCTCCATTACCTATTATATATCAAGTTTTCACCATATTGATAAAAATGAGCTTCTCAGTAAATTTCATTAATTTTATTTTCCCACCAACCATCCAATAATAATCAAACAGGTATAATCTTCTAGATTTGATAAGAAAAATTAATTGACACTAATCCTTGAATTTCATACACTTAGTTTTGGGCAAAGCCCATTAAATAATCGATTCTAAACCTATATAGAGAGAAAAAAATAACAAGGGAGAGATAATATGCAACCAAATATACAGCATAGCTCGAAACCTGTCGTTGAATCTAACCGTGGCTTTCAAGTTTGGTGGCAAATGACCCGCCCACATACATTAACAGCTGCATTCGTGCCAGTTTTGCTTGGAACGGCACTAGCCCTTAAGCATGGGAAGATTCACTTTGGTCTATTTTTTGCCATGCTTATTGCGAGTTTATTGATTCAAGCGGCAACCAATATGTTTAATGAATATTTCGATTTCAAGCGCGGTCTGGATACGGCCCAATCGGTTGGGATTGGCGGTACGATTGTTCGTGACGGAATCAAACCAAAAACAGTTCTAAATCTTGCATTTGGCTTTTATGGTATTGCCCTCTTATTAGGGATTTATATTTGCGCAAATAGCAGCTGGTGGTTAGCCGTTGTCGGTTTAATTTGTATGGCTGTAGGATATTTTTATACTGGAGGTCCTTTCCCAATCGCCTATACACCATTTGGTGAAATACTTTCAGGTTTCTTTATGGGAATGTTGATTATTTTAATCGCCTTCTTTATTCAAACAGGAACTGTCAGCAGCACAAGCATTCTTGTTTCAGTTCCAAGTATGATTTTAGTTGGTATGATAATGCTATCGAATAATATTCGTGATTTGGATGGAGACAAAGAAAACGGCCGTAAAACAGTGGCCATTCTATTAGGAAAAAAAGGTGCAATTTACTTATTAACAGGGATGTTCACTTTTTCATTTCTTTGGGTTTTGGTACTTATCATCATTGGGGTTTTGCCAGTTTGGACCGCACTTGTGATTCTTAGCGCTCCAAAGGCAATGAAAGCAACGAAAGGCTTTGTTGAAAACTCGATTCCAATTAAAATGGCACCAGCCATGAAGGCAACCGCACAAACAAATACCATCTTTGGTTTTTTATTAGCGATTGGTATTTTTATTGGGCACTATCTATAAAAAAAAGCTTCTGCGATTGCAGAAGCTTTTTATTTTATCGGTTTTATTCCCCAAATATCATCGGCGTATTCCTTAATCGTGCGATCACTTGAAAAGTAGCCAGCCTGGGCGATGTTATTAAGACTCATTTGCTGCCAACGGATTTGGTCAGTAAATGCTTCTCCAATGGAATGTTGCGTGTCTGCATAGGAAGCAAAATCCTTTAAGACAAAATATTGATCATTCTCCTGAAGGAGCGAATCAAATATTGGTTCAAATTCGTTATAGACACCAGGGAAAAAGCCATTTACAAGTTGGTCCACTGCCTGACGAATCCGATAATCATGGTGGTAATATTCATCGGATTGATAGCCACCGTGCTGATAGTAGTGAAGAACTTCTTCTGCAGTTAGTCCAAACGTAAAAATATTGGAATCACCGACTAATTCACGAATTTCAATATTCGCGCCATCCAAAGTCCCAACCGTCAAAGCCCCATTAATCATAAATTTCATATTTCCAGTTCCTGAAGCTTCCTTACTTGCTGTGGAGATTTGTTCACTTACATCCGCAGCGGGAAAGATCTTCTCCGCAAGGGAAACACGATAATTTTCAAGAAAAATGACTTTCATTTTATCGCCGATTACTGGGTCATTATTAACCTTTTCGGCAACGGTGTTTATTAATTTGATGATTTTTTTTGCATAATAATAGCCTGGCGATGCCTTCGCGCCAAAAATAAATACTCTAGGAACAACGGGGTAATTAGCATCCCCTTTGATTCGATTGTAAAGATGCATAATATGTAAAACATTTAAAAGTTGCCGCTTATACGCATGCAGACGCTTTACTTGTACATCAAAGATCGCACTGTGATCAACAGCAGTTCCTGTCTTATCAAAAATAATATTCGCAAGTGTTTGTTTATTTTCATTTTTAATCTTTAATAACTGTTCTAAGAATAAAGAGTCGTTTTGATAAGTAAGTAATTGAGAAAGCTCGGTAGCCTTATGAGTCCAGGCCGGCCCAATCGACTCAGTAATCAAAGAAGATAGTTTTGGGTTCGCTTTTAACAGCCAGCGGCGGTAGGCGATTCCGTTTGTTTTATTGTTAAATTTCTCAGGAAACAGTTGATAAAATTGATTCATCTCTCGTTTCTTTAAAATTTCTGTGTGCAATTTCGCCACACCATTGACACTAAAACTTCCGACAATCGCTAAATGAGCCATTTTTACAAAATTGTCTGCAAGGATGGCTAGTCCTTTTATCCGCTCCCAATCCCCAGGAGTTTGTTCCCATAGCTCATGGCAAAATCGTTCATTGATCTCTTCTACTATCATATAAATCCTTGGAAGTAACGGTTGGAAAATATGTATCGGCCACTTCTCTAATGCTTCAGACAAGGTTGTGTGATTTGTGTAAGAAATAGTATGTTTTGTAATTTGCCATGCTTGTTCCCAATCAAAGCCTTCATCATCAAGCAGGATTCTCATTAACTCTGGGATAGCTAACACTGGATGCGTATCATTGATGTGAATACAGATGTGTTCATGCAATTGATTCAAGCTGCTGTGTTGTTTCCGATAGGTTTTCAAAATAGATTGTATACTAGCGGATACCAAAAAGTATTGCTGTTTCAATCTTAGAATCTTTCCTTCATCATGGGTATCATCAGGATATAAGAACTCAGAAATCATTTCCGTTTCCCGTTTATATTTTAAGATATCAACATGCAAAGGAAATTGGGAAGGCTCTGCATTCCAGAGTCTTAATGTATTGATGGTTTTAGACTGGTAGCCAATAACTGGCATATCGTGTGGCACGGCCGTAACTGTTTCAGCATTTAAATGATTAAATACTAAGCGGCCATTTTCCGTCTTCGACTCTACCTTCCCCCAAAAGGGGATTTTAATAGAACCATCGGTTTTGCGGATTTCCCAAACGTTTCCGTTTTTCAACCATTGTTCCGGTAATTCCACTTGATAGCCATCAACAATTTTTTGTTCAAATAGTCCATGCTTGTAACGGATGCCATGACCATGGCCAGGCAGATTAAGGGAAGCTAGTGAGTCTAGAAAACAGGCAGCTAATCTACCTAAGCCACCATTTCCTAATCCTGCATCAGCCTCAAACTCCTCTAATTCTCCTAAATCTATTCCTAAATCCTTCAGACCGGCTTGTACCGTCTCTTCCACACCAAGGTTGATTAAGTTTTGTCTTAGTAATTTCCCCAATAGATATTCAATTGACAGGTAATAAACCTGCTTTCCTTTAACGGCGAAATGTCGCTCGTTAGTCGCAATCCAATCCTTACTAACAAATTCGCTAATCATTGTTCCAAGAATTTGATAGTGGTCCCTAGCTGAGCTTTCCGAGAAACTCTTTCCACATACCATCTCAATCCTTTTTAGAAAGGTTTCCTTAAACTCGACCGTATTAGAAAACATGTGTTTCACTCCTTGCAACGATCTCTGCATATAATTGGTTATAGCTATAGGCTGATTGTGCCCAGCTATAATCCATTTCCATTGCTTGCTTTACAATAGACTTCCACGATTTTGAATCATGATACACGCCAAGAGCTCTTCTGATTGTATAGAGCATATCATGGGCATTAAAATGGGAGAAGGAGAATCCATTTCCTTTACCAGTAAATTCGTTCCACGGAATGATTGTATCATTTAAACCGCCCGTTTCCCTAACAATCGGGATGGCACCATATTTCATGGCAATTAACTGGCCCAACCCGCATGGCTCGAATTGGGATGGCATTAAAAACAGATCCGCCCCAGCATAAAGTTTATGGGCAAGACCTTCATTAAAACCGGTAAATACTCTTAATTTTTCAGGATAGATTCGTGCTGCCTGTCTTAAATGTTCCTCGTATTCATAATCACCTGTTCCGAGGATAATTACCTGTAGGTCCTCCTGTAATATTTCACGAAGGACACATTTAACTAGATCAAGGCCTTTTTGCCTAGTCAGCCTTGTAATCATGACTAATAAAGGGGTACGAGTGGATTGTGGTAATCCAAAGTATTTTTGAATCTCAGTTTTGTTAATCGCCTTATTTAGATGATTTGCCGCTGAATAGGTTTGGTATATTAAGGGGTCGGAAGCAGGATTATAGAAATCTTCATCTATCCCATTTAAAATACCAATAAGGTCATCTTTTCTTTCCCTAAGGAGTCCGTCTAATTTTTCACCAAATACCGGTGTTTGAATTTCTTCTTTATAGGTCGGGCTTACTGTTGTAATTTTATCTGCAGCTACAAGAGCACCCTTCATATAATTGATATTCCCGAAAAACTCTAAGTGACCGGAGTGAAAGGATTTGTAATCCATCCCTAACAAATCTCCCAAGATCTCTTTAGGGAAGATTCCTTGGAATTGAAGATTATGAATCGTAAACACAGTCCGCATTTGACCGTATCCTTTTCTCTGATTATATTCAGTTCTTAATAGATAAGGAATCATCGCCGTATGCCAATCATGGCAATGTATTACATCCGGGAAAAAATCTAGTTGGGTAAGCGTTTCTAAGACAGCTCTATTAAAATAGGCAAATCTTTCCCCATCATCAAAATAGCCATATAAATTTTCACGTTTGAAGTAGTATTCATTATCGACAAAATAATATGTAACTCCTTGATGTGTGAGTTCTTCAATTCCGCAATACTGATTTCTCCAACCAACTGAAACAGTGAATTCTTTAATTTTTTTCATCTCTTGCTTAAATTCTTCTGAAATCGTTCCATATTTAGGTAGAATAACTCTGATATCAGTACCTAAACTTTTTAATTCTTTTGGAAGGGAACCGGCAACATCGGCAAGTCCTCCCGATTTTGCAAATGGTCCACATTCCGATACGGCAAATAATACTTTCACGAGTTCATCAACGCTCCTTGTTGTGTCCCTTTACGTACCACGAATGGTGACCCCGCTGTTCCAGTTATTTGAGTTCCTGCTTCAACTTTCACATCTTTATCTAAAATAACGGAATCTAAAATACAATTATCTTCAATCACACACTTCTGCATGATGATACAGTTCTTAATAACTGCCCCTTTTCCAATCTTCACACCTCGGGATATAATACTATTTTCTACGGAACCGCTTATTAAACAACCGTTGGCAATCATTGCATTTTTTACAACAGACCCTTTAATATATTTGGTTGGCGGCTCATCTTTTACTTTAGTAAAAATCGGTTGTTCTTTAATAAATAATTTTTTCCAGACATCCGACTGCAGTAAATTCATACTAGTAGAAAAATAGTTTTCAATTGAATCTATCATCACGGCATAACCGTCATATTCATAATTACAAATCGTGTAATGACTTTGAATATCATTAACAACATCCTTCATACAGGTATAACCTGTTTCATTACGTGTTTCAATCAGCTTAATTAGTAAGGATGTTTTGATTAGGTACATCTCCATCGAACCTCCATCCTTTTGATGGATTTCGGTGATGTCACATCTCGAATTGCTATGCCAATCTAAAATTGGTCTAAAGTTCATATTAGAAACCGTATAGCAATTGGAAATAAGAGAATACTCTTGTGTGCTGCGATAAAAGAAGTCTAAATTTGCAGCAAAGTTTTCAAATGATCCAATTTTATTTCCATCGAAATCAACGATGGGAGATGGGAAAAAGAATAGGCCATCTCGTTTACGATTTAAATCCCAATTTTTCCCGGAACCTAGATGATCCATTAGTGAACGGTACTGCATCTTCGGAAAAATTGCCACACTTCGAATTCCGGAATTCACCATGTTTGATAATACAAAATCTATAATACGATACCGGCCAGCAAAAGGCAGGGCTGCAAGTGCACGATGTGCTAATAAATCTTCTAAATCCTCATGGTATGTGGTAGCATCAATGACCCCTAATAGCTCTTTCTTCAATCCAAGTCCCTCCAGTATTATATTAAAAAGCAGGGTAAAGCCCGCTTAACATTTCATTAGTAACAAGAATAATCTCATCATCGAACGAACGGATTACGGTCCCGTCAGGCACCTTCACTTCAGAAGGTACAATGGCCCTTTCAATCAAGCAATTATTGCCAATGATCGCATCCGGCATAACGACAGACTCTAAAATAGTGGATCCTTTTCCAACCGTAACCCCTTGAAAAAGAACGGATTTTTCTATGTCCCCTTCTATCGTACATCCCTCATTAATAAGTGACTCTTTAACTACCGCAGCTGGAGAAATATATTGAGGCGGCTGGTTCGGGTTCACGGAATAAATCCTCCATCCGTGATCAAACAAATCTAAATCACACTCTTCTCTTAGTAAATCCATGTTAGCTTCCCAAAGGCTTTGAACCGTACCAACATCCTTCCAATAGCCTTTAAATGGATAGGCAAATAACTTTTTATTTTCTTCTAACAGCATCGGAATTACATCCTTACCAAAATCATGACTCGATTCAGGAACACGGTCATCCATTTCAAGATATTCTTTAAGTATATTCCAGTTAAAAATATAAATGCCCATCGAGGCCAGATTATTCTTCGGATTCGCTGGCTTTTCATCAAAATCAACTATTCTTAGTTCCTCGTCTGTATCCATAATTCCAAAACGGCTCGCTTCGTCCCAAGGAACCTCTATTAAGGAAATGGTAACGTCAGCCCTTTTTTCAATATGGTACTCAAGCATACTCTCGTAGTTCATTTTGTAAATATGGTCACCTGATAGAATTAGCACATATTCTGGCTGGTATTGTTTCAGGTAATTAAGGTTTTGATAAATCGCACTGGCCGTGCCTGTATACCATTTCACCTCGGAAGATTCCGCATAGGGCGGTAAAACGGTCACCCCGCCATCCTTACGGTCAAGATCCCATGCACTTCCAATCCCAATATAGGAATTTAATAACAAAGGCTGGTATTGGGTTAAGACCCCAACCGTATCAATGCCTGAATTAGCGCAATTGCTTAATGCAAAATCAATTATTCGATATTTACCTCCGAAAGGAACGGCCGGTTTCGCTAAATCCTTTGTCAGCGAATTAAGCCTACTACCTTTTCCTCCTGCTAATAACATGGCTACGCACTTCTTCTTTGCCATTACCTTTTCGCTCCTTTCTCTTTTTAACCGGTCTGATGATTTGAAATCCAAACGGGGGAATTGTTAGATTTAATGAATATGGCTGACCATGGAATGGTTCATCTTCTGCTAAAACAGTCTTTTTATTAACCAATCCAGTACCACCGTATTCTATCTGATCACTATTGAAGATTTCGCGATACTCACCTGATTTAGGAACACCAATTCTGTAGACAGGATAGTTGACACCAGTAAAATTGCAAATAACTACTAATAATTCTTCTGTCTTCTTCCCTTTTCGCAGAAAAGAAAAAATCGATTGGTGACTATTATTGGCATCTATCCATTCGAATCCGTCCTGTAAATGATCGAGTTCATAGAGTGCCTTAGACCGCTTATAGACTTTAGTTAATAACTTTACATAGGCATTTAACTTTTGGTGCATCTCATAGTCCATTAAGTTCCAATCAAGCTGTTCTTTATCCTTCCATTCAGCAAACTGGCCAAGTTCAAACCCCATAAATAAGAGTTTTTTTCCCGGGTGGGCAAACATATACCCCAACAAAAGCCTAAGCTGCGCAAATTTCTCCCAATAATCTCCCGGCATTTTATCAAGCAATGATTTTTTTCCATGGACCACTTCATCGTGGGAAAATGGCAGCATAAAGTTTTCTAAAAAGGCATATAAAAATGAAAAAGTTACATTTGAATGGACATCAGAACGGGAGTAAGGGGGAGTTTCCATATATTCAAGCATGTCATTCATCCAGCCCATATTCCATTTATAATCAAAACCAAGCCCACCATATGGAACGGGTGTTGTGACATTTGGGAATTCTGTTGAATCCTCACCAATCATTAAAAAATGCGGATCATATTCATGAATATGTTGGTTAAGCTTTTTCAAAAAGTCAATTCCAAATGGATTTTCACGCTTCTCATGGGAACCATTTGGCCAGTAAATGATATTTGCAACAGCGTCCATTCGAAAACCGTCAATATGGAAATAGTCAATCCAAAATTGGGCATTTGAAATTAGAAAGCTCTGGACCTCTCCTTTCCCAAGGTCAAAGTTCGCAGTTCCCCAAACGGCATTTTCTCTGTCACTAGCTGTGCTGTAAGAATAAATATGAGTCCCATCAAAACGGTAAAGACCGTGTGCATCCTTACAAAAATGACCGGGGACCCAATCAAGAATGACCCCAATACCATGTTGATGAAACTGATCAACAAATTCTTTAAATTCATCGGGTGTCCCGTACCTTGAGGTAACAGAAAAGTAACCCGTACCTTGATAGCCCCACGAGGCGTCAAGCGGATGTTCGACAATCGGTAATAACTCTATATGAGTAAATCCGTGCTCAAGAACGTATGGAATAAGTTCAGATGCCAGTTCTTTATAGGTTAGATACTCGCCATCTTCTTTCTTTTTCCAAGAACCCAAATGCACTTCATAAATGACTACCGGCTCTGACAGCAAAGTCTTTTTTCCTCTTCGATTCATCCACTGATTGTCTTGCCAATCAGATTTTTTTAATGAATAAACAATAGATGCTGTATTAGGTCTTATTTCAGAATAAAAAGCAAATGGATCTGATTTTAGCATCCTCTCACCTGATTGTGTTAAAATCTCATACTTATAAAGCTTACCTGTTAGATCCCTATTTATAATTAGAATCCATACTCCTTCATCATTAACTTTCTGCAATTCATACCCTTCACCATTCCAGTTATTAAAATCCCCCGCAAGCCTAACCTGCTTTGCATTAGGGGCCCATACGCAAAATCGTGTATAAACCTGATCGGAATTATTAAAGATATGAGCGCCAAAAAGCTGATGACTTTGGAAGTAATTTCCTTCGTGAAATAAATGTAACTGATAGTCCGTCGGAAAAAACGTATTCACTGTCATGGCTCTCCTCATCCCCAATGAAAATATGTATTTCAAAAACCAATTATAATTGTTAATAATCAATATTCCTCATAAAACTTTTTTATCTTTTCTGACAATAAACGTTGTGCATCGACATTTTCACTCTTAATTTGACAAGCTTCGACAGCGTTCATCAAATTTTCCATCAGTAATCGTCAAAATTATTTAAAAATTTCTTAAATTTTTTTTGATTTTCGTCCAAAAAAAGTTATTTGATTTTAAATATTAGATAGTTCGAAATTAGGATAAATCAATGTAAATGTAAGCGTTATCAGCATTTCCACTAAGGAGAAGATGCTATTAATTGTTATATCGATATAATAATTAATACCGAATATTGTCCTGTTTAAATTTTGTATTTGGGATTAGACCAGATATGGAATGAATGGGATAAGCGAAGAATACTTCATTAAATAGATTTAAACACAAAAAAACTGATAACAGTAGGTTATCAGTTTTTTTGTATGACCCCTACGGGACTCGAACCCGTGTTACCTCCGTGAAAGGGAGGTGTCTTAACCGCTTGACCAAGGGGCCTTAAATATGGCGGAGAAGGAGGGATTTGAACCCTCGCGCCGGTTACCCGACCTACACCCTTAGCAGGGGCGCCTCTTCAGCCACTTGAGTACTTCCCCGTTTGGCTCCGCAGGTAGGACTCGAACCTACGACCGATCGGTTAACAGCCGATAGCTCTACCACTGAGCTACTGCGGAACAATTAAAGTTGCAGCTGTGAAGAATTTTATGGTGGGCCTAAATGGACTCGAACCATCGACCTCACGCTTATCAGGCGTGCGCTCTAACCAGCTGAGCTATAGGCCCATAAATTGGAGCGGGTGAAGAGAATCGAACTCTCATCATCAGCTTGGAAGGCTGAGGTTTTACCACTAAACTACACCCGCAAAAGAAAAGTTATTATGGGGCGACTGATGGGAATCGAACCCACGAATGCCTGAACCACAATCAGGTGCGTTAACCACTTCGCCACAATCGCCATAATAAAAGTCTATTTAATTAAAATGGTGGCTCAGGACGGAATCGAACCGCCGACACAAGGATTTTCAGTCCTTTGCTCTACCGACTGAGCTACTGAGCCAAAACTAAGATGTGAGCCAAAATTAATGGCGGTCTGGACGGGACTCGAACCCGCGACCTCCTGCGTGACAGGCAGGCATTCTAACCAACTGAACTACCAGACCAATTGCGGGGACAGGATTTGAACCTGCGACCTTCGGGTTATGAGCCCGACGAGCTACCAGACTGCTCCACCCCGCGACAATAATAATAAAACAATATGGAGGAGGAAGAGGGATTCGAACCCCCGCGCGGTGTTACCCGCCTGTCGGTTTTCAAGACCGATCCCTTCAGCCAAACTTGGGTATTCCTCCGAAATAAATATGAAGCTATTGGTGGACCTTGTAGGACTCGAACCTACGACCGGACGGTTATGAGCCGTCTGCTCTAACCAGCTGAGCTAAAGGTCCTCAATATTTGGTAGCGGCGAAGGGAGTCGAACCCCCGACCTTTCGGGTATGAACCGAACGCTCTAGCCAGCTGAGCTACACCGCCAAATATATAATTGAATTATGGTGGAGCCTAGCGGGATCGAACCGCTGACCTCCTGCGTGCAAAGCAGGCGCTCTCCCAGCTGAGCTAAGGCCCCAATGAATTATTTGTGAAGAATGGTCGGGAAGACAGGATTCGAACCTGCGACCCCTTGGTCCCAAACCAAGTGCTCTACCAAGCTGAGCTACTTCCCGAAAATGCGCCCTGAGAGATTCGAACTCCCGACCTTTTGATTCGTAGTCAAACACTCTATCCAGCTGAGCTAAGGGCGCATATGCATTTAATTTGTTTAAATGGTGCCGAGGACCGGAATCGAACCGGTACGGTAGTCACCTACCGCAGGATTTTAAGTCCTGTGCG
Source organism: Bacillus sp. MM2020_1 (assembly GCA_011250595.1). Classification (GTDB taxonomy): domain Bacteria; phylum Bacillota; class Bacilli; order Bacillales; family Cytobacillaceae; genus Neobacillus. The sequence continues at coordinate 59,497 of JAANMP010000026.1, forward strand.
TCTGCCAGTTCCGCCACCCCGGCTTAAGATAATTGGAGCGGAAGACGGGATTCGAACCC
>JAANMP010000027.1 GCA_011250595.1 Bacillus sp. MM2020_1
GTATATTATTATGTAAGTGTGAAATTGGAGTATAAAAATTTGAACATATGTTATAGGGGGAAATTAAATGGATCAAACGATAAAAAAGACTAACAAACCACCGTATGGCGTTCTTGCCGTACTGATTATCGGAGCTTTTATTGCATTTTTAAATAACACATTATTAAATATTGCACTGCCTTCGATTATGACCGACTTAAAAATTGACCCATCAACGGGTCAATGGTTGATAACTGGTTTTATGCTAGTAAATGGAATTCTGATTCCATTATCAGCATTTTTAATTCAAAAATTTTCTGTCCGGCAGTTATTCCTGGCAGCCATGCTTTTATTTACTTTAGGAACTGTATTAGCCGGCTTTGCACATGCCTTTCCACTATTATTATCCGGGCGGATGATTCAGGCTTCCGGATCAGCGATTATGATGCCGTTGTTAATGAATGTTATGTTAACAAGTTTTCCAGTCGAAAAACGGGGAGTTGCAATGGGTGTTTTTGGGCTAGTTTTAATGTTTGCTCCGGCAATTGGACCGACTTTATCGGGCTGGATTATTGAACACTATGACTGGAGAATGCTCTTCCATTTTGTTACACCAATTGCAATTCTCGTCGTATTGCTTGGCTTTTTCTTACTTAAAGATAAAAAAGATAAAGTTGATATTCGACTTGATTTCTTATCTGTGGTGTTATCAAGCATAGGTTTTGGCGGAATACTTTATGGATTCAGTTCAGCCGGTAAAGATGGATGGGATAGTCCGCAGGTATATGGGACGCTTGCTGTTGGGATCATTTCATTGGTAACATTTATATTGCGTCAATTAAGTCAAGAACGACCACTTCTTAACTTCCGGATTTATAAATATCCCATGTTTGCATTATCTTCCGCTATTTCAATGGTAGTTACAATGGCGATGTTTTCAGGGATGCTTCTTCTACCGATTTATGTCCAAAATATTCGTGGGATTTCACCAATGGATGCGGGCTTATTGTTATTGCCGGGGGCGATCCTGATGGCGATCATGATGCCTGTTACGGGTAAATTATTTGATAAATTCGGCGGCCGTGCTTTAGCAATCATTGGTTTAGCAATTACAGTTATAACAAGTTATTTATTTAGTAAATTAACACTTGAAACCACCTATACACATTTAATTATTTTATATACGATTCGAATGTTCGGGATGTCAATGGTTAATATGCCAGTTACAACTAATGGTTTAAACCAGTTACCGGCACGTTTTTATCCACACGGTACAGCGATGAACAATACGATGTCACAGGTATCCGGTGCGATTGGTACGGCATTGTTGGTAACAGTAATGACAACCCGTGCGAAAACACATGCCGCAGAACTGATTGAAGCTGCGAAGAAGGTTGTTCCTAATCCTTCTGTAAAAATTACGGAAGCGATGCAATTAAAAATGCAGCATGATATTCAAATGAAAGCAATGTTAGAGGGTATTAATGACGCGTTCTTTGTCAGCGTCTTTATCGCTGGTCTTGCTTTGGTGCTTGCTTTATTTATTAAACGTGCTAAACAAGCGGAAGATCCAGGTGAGGTAAAACCTTCTGCACAAAAGGTTAAAGCGAAGTTAGCTGAGAATTAAAAAGTATTTTAGAGGTGACTGCAAAGTCACCTCTATTTTTTATTTAAAACACATAAACAATATTGAAATGTTTGAAAGTATACTAATAAAGTTTTTTTGATATAAGAGTACTTAAAAAGTAACGTTTTCTTCCTTTTGCAAGAAAAATAATTCTTATCTAAAAATAACAAAAAAATCAGAAAATGATTCTCTATTAAGAACTTACGTGATATAATTTACCCATGATGAACCTTTTTCACAGCAGATAGAGTACTAAATAAAAGACGATAAGGCTCATTATAAAAAATCAGGGAGAGATGCTGATGCCTTATGTTTAAGTTTAAGAAGCTGAGAAAAGTCGGTCGGTCGGTGCAAATTGTCTTGGTCGCGGGACTGTTAATCGTTTCCACATTAGGAGGCACTACAAAATTAGAAGCTGCAATGGGAGGGATGGATTCAGGAGTTACACCGGACTATTACGGAACTCCTAACTATGCGAATAGCCAGTTACCTGAACTAGATACGGATGGAAAGGTAATTCCAGGGACGGGAATTCGCAAATTTGTTGACTCTTTACCAGGTCTAGGGATAGAGAACAAAAATAATCTTGGTCAGTACATTCCAGTAGCGGTTCCAGACACAACTACCTACCCAGGCTCAGATTACTATGAAATCTCTCTTGTACAGTATACCGAGCAATTACATAGTGATTTGGAGCCTACAACTCTTAGAGGTTATAAGCAAACCAATACGAAGGACCCAACAGTTAGTGTGCCAAATTACTTTGGTCCAATGATCATTGCCCAAAAAGATCGTCCAGTTCGGGTTAAATTTACAAATGAATTGCCAACTGGAAGTGGCGGAGATTTGTTCCTGCCTGTTGACACATCGTTAATGGGAGCTGGAATGACTCCAGATGGGAAGAGTATGTATACGCAAAACCGCGCCACACTGCATTTACATGGAGGAATAACACCGTGGATTAGTGATGGGACTCCGCACCAATGGATTACACCTGTAGGGGAGAACACGGACTATCCAAAGGGTGTAAGTGTGAAAAATGTCCCGGATATGCCTGATCCAGGACCGGGGTCAATGACGTTCTTTTATTCGAACCAACAAAGTGCAAGGGTGATGTTTTACCACGACCATAGCTTAGGTCTTACACGCTTGAATGTATACGCGGGAGAAGCAGGCGGATATCTTATTCGTGATAAGGTAGAGCAAGACCTAATTGATCAGGGAGTTATTCCTAAAGATGAAATTCCTTTATTTATTCAAGATAAAACGTTTGTACCAACAGATAATCAGCTATTGGCCACCGATCCAACCTGGGATAAGACCAAATGGGGAGGACAAGGGAACCTATGGTTTCCACATGTCTATATGCCTAACCAAAATCCTTATGATCTCACTGGTTCTAATCCATTTGGCCGCTGGGATTATGGTCCCTGGTTCTGGCCGCCCAATACTGGTTTGAAAAATGGACCTGTAGCGAATCCATTGTATGGGCAGGAAGGCCAGCCGCCAATGATTCCGGGAACTCCGAATGTGTCTACCGTACCCGAAGCATTTATGGATACACCCGTGATAAATGGAACAGCCTACCCAACTCTCACGGTTGATCCAAAGGCGTACAGATTCCGGGTTTTAAATGCATCTAACGATCGTTTTTGGAACCTTCAGTTCTATAAAGCTAAATCAAATGGTGATATGTGGAACGCAGACGGCACTTTAAAAGATGGTGATGTTGGTGAGGTTCCAATGGTCGATGCGGTACGGAATGCTAGCTATCCTGCCACTTGGCCACATGATGGCAGGGATGGTGGAGTTCCGGATCCTGCAGCAGCAGGACCTAAGATGATTCAAATCGGAAATGAAAGTGGTTTTATACCTCAAGTAGCAGAACTGGCAAATCAGCCGATAGATTATGAATATGGACGTCGAAGCATTACTGTACTAAACGTGTCCAGTAAAACATTATTCTTGGCACCTGCCGAAAGGGCAGATGTAGTCGTCGATTTTAGTAAATATGCAGGTCAAACTCTCATTCTATATAACGATTCCCCAGCACCTGTACCAGCATTTGACCCACGTTACGATTACTATACTGGTGATGAAGATCAATCTATTACTGGTGAAAATACTGGGGGGGCACCTTCGACCCAACCTGGATATGGACCAAACACACGCACGATCATGCAAATTAAAGTGGCAGATGTACCGAATACACCAGACACAACTCAAATTACCTTAGATAAGTTAAAAACTGAAATTCCGAAAGCGTTTAAAGCTGGACAGAACCCGATTCTTGTACCGGAAGATAAGTGGGTCAATATTCAAGATAATTCCACAACCTTTACGCCGATTGGAGATACTACTCCATTAACATTAGATATTCAGCCAAAGGCTATCGCTGAAGAATTTGAGCAAGTTTTTGGACGTATGAATGGAACACTTGGAGTAGAAATGCCAAATACTAACTTCCAGAATCAAACGACCATCATGCTGGGATATGTAGATCCATCTACTGAAATCTTAAAAGATTCGATGACTCCGTTGACACCAAAAGCAGGGGACGGAACTCAAATATGGAAGATCACACATAACGGGGTAGACACCCATGCTATGCACTTCCATCTCTTTGATGTACAGTTGGTTAACCGTGTTGGTTGGGATGGATCCATTCGATTCCCGGATGCCAATGAAAGAGGATGGAAAGATACCGTAAGGATGAATCCGTTAGAGGATTGTATTGTAGCTCTCAGACCAGTGGCTCCGAAAACCACTTTTGGTATCCCAGATAGTATTCGTCTTCTTGATCCAACCATGCCGGCTGGTACTACAACACAATTCATGGGAATCGATCCGAAAACCGGTAATCCTATGACTGTAAAGAACGAGATGACAAATTTCGGTTGGGAATATGTGTGGCATTGCCATTTGTTAGGGCATGAAGAAAATGACATGATGCGTGCGATGATCTTTAACATTGAACGTGTAAAGCCGACAGCATCAACCTTACAAGGCACAAGAACTAATGGCGGGGAAGTGAACCTAAGCTGGACGGATCCTACAATGGTAGATAATCCAGACACATTGGGGAATCCGTCAAATGAGATTGGCTACAATGTAATGCGTGCAGTGGTAACAAACGGTATTGTAGGTGCATACAGTCAAATTGGCACCACCTTAGCAAACCACACAAGCTATATTGATACTACTATTGATGCTAATACAAGTTATAGCTACAAGATTACTAGCTTTAATGCTGAAGGGGAAACGACTTCAAATGCACTATCCACACCTGGGCTTCCAATGGCACCATCTAATCTTAAAGCTGTTCAATCTGGTTCGGATGCAGTTGTAACTTGGACAGATAATGCCGTAAATGAAACTAGTTTTGCTTTAGAGCGGTCAACAGACGGTGTCAATTTTACGGTTTTGGCTACTCCAAATAGTGCAAACGATACAGGCACCGTAAGTTACACGGATACAACGGTAAAACCTGGAACCTATACTTATCGGGTGAAGGCGTTAAATGGATCATTAGAATCCAGTTATTCGAATTTAGCCAATGTAACAATTATTTCAGTTCCGCCGGTCAATTCACCAGCTGCACCAACTAATTTAAGTGCAACGCTTCAATCAGGACCAAAAATAAATTTATCCTGGAGGGATAACGCCAGCAATGAAACAGGCTTTACCGTAGAACGTGCAACCAATGGTGGCAATTATACTGTCATAGCCAACCCTGGTCGAAAAAATAATACAGGAACTGTTACCTATACTGATTCAACCGTTCAGACAGGAAATAGTTATACCTATCGGGTAAAGGCAATGAACGGAACTGTTTCTTCAGCCTATTCTAATGCTACTTCAACAATAAGTGTACCTGTTATACCTTCAGCACCAACAGGATTACAGGTGTCTGCCTCAAGAAGTGGGGGGAATGATACGGTGACTATGAATTGGAGTAAACCAGCGGGAAGCATAACCAGCTATGTCGTTCAGTATGCAACGAATTCCACATTCACGCAGAATGTTACAACTAGTACTGTAACCACTACTACATTTGTCCAATCAGGATTTACGAGAAACAGAACTTACTATTTAAGAGTACAGGCGGTAAATCAAAGCGGTTCATCCCCTTGGTCGAATTCAGTAAGTGTTAGAACACCGTAATAGATTACAAGGACGACCTTGGAAAAACGACCGGCCCTAGGAGTACTACAGTTTAATATATAAGAGAATTGTAGTCTCCTACGGGGGGAACACAAACTAATTAGTAAGTAGCAATAAAGGAGGTATATGAATGAGAAAAAGACTTCTCAAAGTTACTTCGATCATAGCAGTCATTCTAATTTTGGGTACAGCTGTGATGGTATGGCAAAATCATTCTGCACTAGCCAAGAAACAAGATGCAAATGTGAAAATATCTGCGGCGGAAAGAATGGCTAAATATTCTTTTAAGACGAAACAAAACACAGATTCAACCGTCCGAAAAAGCCGATTGAGCCAAATAAATGTGGTGAGTGAAGCAGCTAATATTCTTAATGTTCTTCCCATAAACATCATGGAGGAAATGGCGAAAGGAAAAACATTAGTACAAATTGCCAAAGACAAAGGAATGTCAAAAACCAAGTTTTTAAAGGAATTAACCGCATTAGATACGAAGAACATAGATCATGCTGTTAGCTCTGGAACAATTTCAACAACACAGGGAGCTGCATTGAAGGAAGGCCAAAAAGACCGTTTATCTCACAGCCTGATGCTTGAAGCCGTCGATGTCAACGATCATAAAGCAATGGATATGAACCATTAGACAATTATCAACGGGGTGACATTTTGACGTCACCTCTATTTTTTTGTTTCTGCTCATTTTATAGTAGAATAAGGTTATCAAAGAACAGCTATTTTTAGGAGGAGTTTTTTTCATGATAAAAGATCATATCCAACAATACATATTAGAGCAACAATCCATTCAAAAGTCAGAGACAATAACACTTTTTAAAGAAGAAAAAGAATATCTTGAAAAAAACAAACTTTTAGATAATCTTCAACTGGTAGAAAAGGACCCCAGTGTCCGCTTCGCAGACGCATACGTTGAGCGTTGCGATAAAGAAACAGAAAACATGATTAAGAACGAGACATCTTCATTTTTAAATCAGAGGCTTGATTACTTGAAGAGGCATAAAAATGAGTTTATCTATTTAGAATCCAGTTGGTTTGATCTCATTGGTGTCGAGGCAGTTTCTGTCGAGGCCGACGATGTTTTCGGAACCTATGATGTCATGTTAGGTTTAAAGCTGCAAAAGAAGTTTGAAAAAGTATTAAAGGATAATTTGAACAGCCAATTACACGGAGATGAAGCAAAATTCGACTTAATGTTCAGCCTTGAAGACGGCTTATGGAATTTGAATTTTGCCTTAAATTATGTGGAAGGTTTTAACGAAGATATAACAATAGGTGAGGCGTTCCAGCTCATTTATCGCTTCCTATTTCAGTTGGTAGAAGCGGTTGAAGGGGAACGTAAGTAAGCGGATGCTAAAAGGGAGGTTTCACCCCTCCCTAAAATGTCAACTAAAATTCTGATCCGATATCGATATCGCAGAACCCGTTGATGTATGCTCGTTTACCCATGCAAGTGAGGTTTCCGATACTTGTGACCAGTTAGGTATTTCGTCCTTATGTTGTTCGACCCAGCTCATGCAATACTGTGGATCAATATTATAATCGAGGCATTGGGCTAAAAATGCTTGGATTGTGCCTTCGTTGCAATTCTGCCAAGACCTACAAGTATTGCTCCACACATTCTCCATCTTCGTTTGTATCGAAACCTCATTAATAAAATTACTAAATTGGAAATCGTTAGGCATCTAAGCTCCTCCTTAAAAAAATTCACACTTTTAAGTATGTCCAACGAGAAAATATTTGAACAAAGAAACAGTTTTTATTTATTATATTGTTAACTTTATCGTTATTTTCCATAATTACCTTTTAAGTTTTGTAGTATTCTTTTTATACTTATACAAAAAGGTAAAATTATACTTATGTGGATTAATATTCTCCATTATTCCCGGTGGTTGTGCAATAATCTTAATAAAGCCGATTATTATTGCAATTTCAGTTAAATGGCAGGGTCGAAAGGGGACTAGTTGTGAAGAACAGAAAGAAAACAGCCGTGATTCTAGGTGCTACAGGACTAGTAGGAAATGAATTAGTAAATATCCTCATCCAACAACAAAAATACGAAAAGGTACATTTGTTAGTTCGGAGACCGCCTGATAGCCACGATCCTGTATGTGAAGTACATGTCGTTGATTTTGAGCAATTTCATACATACAGAGAATTTTTTCAGGTAACAGATGTTTTTTGTTGTTTAGGGACGACCATTAAAAAGGCAAAAAGCAAAGAAGCCTTTCGAAAAGTAGACTATGAATATCCTGTTGAGGCAGCAAAAATGGCATGTGAAAGTGGAGCAGAGAAATTTCTCATGATTACAGCGATGGGTTCAAATCCCAAGTCAAGGATTTTTTATAATCAAGTCAAAGGTGAAGTCGAGGAATCTATTAGTAAATTAACTATACCATCTATTCATATTTTCAGACCATCATTATTGTTAGGAAAGCGTGAAGAGTTTCGATTCGGTGAAAAAATTGCAGAAAAAGCTAGTATTTTATTAAATTTAATTATGGTCGGCCCATTACGGCCTTTTAAAGCGATTGAAGCAAAAAACGTCGCAGCAGCAATGGCATCAATGGCCCGAACTGGTAAAAGTGGAGTGAACATTTATCCTTCACATGAGATTGAACGAATTGCCAAAGAAAATAATTAATACGAGTTGAGAGGTAAGTGCAATGGAGAATAGTTTAACAGGAAAACGAGTTGTTATCTGCGGTTCGCGCAAATTAGAAGAAATATGTACATTAATCGAAAAAAAGGGAGGCGTTCCTATCGTCCGAACCCTCCAAGGGACTGTATTTTTTGCAGACAAGGAAGTGGAACCTGATTTACTCAAATTTGTGCAAACAGGTGCCGATTGGGTGATTTTCACGACTGGTATTGGCTTTGAGGCACTTGTCAATATAGCAGAAAAGCTTGGATTGGGAGATTCATATTTAAAGAATATACGTGAAGCAAAAGTAGCATCCAGAGGATATAAGACATTGTCTGCTTTAAAAAAATATGAACTTAAACCCATCGTGGTTGCTGAAGATGGCACAACCAAAGGATTAGTACAAGCACTCGAAAGCATTGATTTCTCTGGTAAAAGAGTAATGTTGCAGCTACACGGGGAAACAGCACCGCTGTTAACAAAATTTCTTGAAGTTCGTGGGGCAACAGTGCAGAAGATACTTCCATATCAACATATTGCTCCTGTGAACGAGACTGTTGCCATGTTGTGCAAAGAACTTCAGACAAATGATTGTGACGCTGTATGCTTTACAACTGCCACCCAGGTCCGATCACTTTTTGACTTTGCAAGAGAACATAAAATTTTCACAGATCTTATTGCTTTGTTTAATGAAAGGGTTGTAGCAGTTGCAGTTGGAAAAGTGACCGAGGCAGCGTTAAAGGAAGAAGGTATTAATCGGGTCGTGGTTCCTGAAAATGAAAGAATGGGTGCAATGGTTGTCCAATTGGCAAAATATTATCAAAGTTAATCATTTCAAGTGTACCTTCTAAACGGTTGGTACACTTTTTTCATAAGTTTCATGCCTTCCCAATTCGTAGAAATTGTCGAGAAGTTTTTTCAATTATCATGTAAGGTAATTTGACAATTCGATATATTTTTACAGTTTTTTTGGTATGATTATGTTAAATTAAAAAAGAATTCTGAAAAGTGTACAAGAAGGTAACCCTCTAACAACCATAGATTTAATTCCATTCTATTCCAATTTAACTAACAACAACGCTCCCCTGAGATCTTATATTCTTAGGAAACATTAACTTTTTACATAATGGTTGATCAAATGGTTGTATCTATTTACAGAATGTAAGATGAAATACCTAAAATCAGTCTGTAAAATAAAATAAGATGCATAATTTTCCGCAAAAAACATTATTAGGCTAAAGGAGCTGGTCCCCTTTTTGGTAATATCATATTATTAAAGCGCTTACATTTTACTTTAGTAAATAAACCATTCATATAAAAAGGAGGGTTTCTCTTTGGCGAATGAAAAAATTCAACGTATTTCCTTAGCTAATCTTGAAATGAACTTTCAAGAGGTGGTGCAGGGATTGACTAATCAAGAAGCTGTTGAAGAATCCAATCGATGCCTCTATTGCTATGATGCTCCGTGTATAAAGGCCTGTCCAACAGGAATTGATATTCCAACCTTTATTAAAAAAATTGCCTCAGGTAACTTATTAGGATCCGCTAAAACAATCATGTCATCCAATCCTGTCGGTGCAAGCTGCTCAAGGGTTTGTCCCACCGATGAACTATGTGAAGGAGCTTGTGTCCTTAATCACTCAACCAAGCCAATCATGATTGGCAATTTACAAAGATATGCTACTGACTGGGCAATGACGAATGGCCAAACTCTATTTCAACCAGGTAAGGCGAATGGATGGTCAGCTGCTATCATCGGCGGTGGTCCTGCTGGACTATCAGCAGCAAGGGAACTGGCAAGATTAGGTTACGAGGTTACGATATTTGAAGGATCCGAGAAAGCAGGCGGCTTAAATACGTATGGAATTGTCTCTTTCCGATTGCCACAAAAAATTTCTTACTGGGAAGTAGAGCAGGTCGAGAAATTGAATGTAAATATCAGAACCAACACAATGGTGGGCAGGGATATTTCAGTAGAAGAAATTACTGAAAATTTCGATTATGTCGTCCTAGCAGTCGGGATGGCTCATGTTCCAAACCTTGGTGTCGAAGGTGAAAACCTAGCAGGTGTCTATGATGCGATTGAGTTTGTCAAGGCAACAAAAAGCGGCCAGTTATCTGAAGAGTTTGTTGGGAAACGAGTTGTAGTCATTGGTGCCGGGAATACAGCGATTGATGGTGCTACCTGCTCGGTTCGTTTAGGAGCTGAAAACGTTAAAATCTTATACCGGAGAACCGAAGAAGAAATGACTGCCTATGATTTTGAATATGAATTTGCCAAACAAGACGGCGTGGAGTTCCGCTGGTTAACAGCACCAAAACGAATCATAGGCGATGATTCGGGGAAGGTCACTGGAATTGAATGTATCAAAATGAAGCTGGGTGAACCTGAAAAGGATGGACGGCGAAGACCTGTTGCCATTGAAGGGTCTGAATATATTCTGCCAGTAGACGCTGTAGTAAAAGCGATTGGTCAAACTAGACACTTGAAGTTAATAGAAGAGTTTGGCCTCACAAATGATCGTAGTGTGGTCAAGGTGGACCCGGAAACGTTCCAAACCTCCAATCCAAAAGTGTTTGCTTGTGGCGATGTTGTGTTTGGTAAAGGGAATGGGGATGCAATGGTCGTTACCGCTGCCCAACAAGGAAAAGATGTAGCTCATGCAATCCATAAGAAATATTCTGTTGTCAGAACGGCAAATTAACTTCTTATTTGGAAAAAGGGGGAGAAAAATAGATGGCTGATTTACGTATTAATCTTGCAGGGATTCAATCTCCTAACCCGTTCTGGCTGGCGTCAGCACCGCCGACTAACTCCGGCTATCAGGTACAGCGAGCCTTTGAAGCTGGTTGGGGCGGGGCAGTCTGGAAAACATTGGGTGATCCCATTTTGAATGTTTCATCAAGGTTTGCTGCTGTAAGTTTTAACGGACAAAGGGTGGCTGGTTTTAATAATATTGAACTAATTACCGACCGTCCGCTCGATGTCAATCTAAAAGAAATTTATGAAACTAAAAAGCGATTTCCAAACCATGCGATTATTGCTTCGTTGATGGTGGAACCAAAACGGGAGAAGTGGCATGAAATCGTTAAACGTGTCGAGGATGTTGGGGTAGATGGACTTGAGTTGAATTTCGGATGTCCACATGGGATGGCAGAACGCGGCATGGGTTCGGCTTCGGGGCAGGTACCAGCCCTTGTTGAACGACAGACCTATTGGGCGAAGGAAGTGGCCAAAACACCTGTTATTGTTAAATTAACGCCGAATATTACGGATATAACGGCGACCGCTGAAGCTGCCTGCAATGGCGGTGCGGACGCGATCAGTATGATTAATACGATTAACAGTCTTATGGGTGTCGACCTCGATTCATGGAATACGATTCCCCATGTCGCTGGAAAGGGAGCGCATGGCGGCTATTGCGGACCTGCAGTTAAGCCGATTGCCTTAAATATGGTTGCAGAATGTGCAAGACATCCACATATTAATGTCCCAATTTCAGGGATTGGCGGGATTTCCAACTGGAAGGACACCGTTGAATTTATGTTAATGGGAGCAACGGGTGTTCAAATTTGTACAGCCGCCATGCATCATGGTTTCCGAATTGTGGAGGACATGATTGATGGACTAAGTAATTATCTCGATAGTAAGGGGATTGCATCGGTTTCTGAAATCATCGGAAAATCCGTCCCTAAATATTCGGATTGGGGCAACTTGGATCTTAATTACAATATCGTTGCAAAAATCAATACCGATGTCTGTATCAATTGCAATAAGTGCCATATTGCCTGTGAAGATACCTCACATCAATGTATCGATAGGTTGATTGACGCAAATGGGATGAGCTTCCTCAAAGTGCGGGAAGAGGATTGTGTAGGATGTAATTTATGCTCGATTGTATGTCCGGTTGACGGGGCGATTGATATGGTAGAAGCAGTAAGAGAGATGCCGCCGATGACCTGGAATGAGCGTCAAGCAGCTTTAAGTGGAGCAGCCATATTGAAAGCAGATATAACCAAGTAGAAGATTTGGAGGGAACGATCGATGAAAAAAATTATCAAAAATGGAACCATTGTTACCGCTGCAGACACGTATCAAGGAGAAATTTTAATTGAAGATGGTAAAATAACACAAATTGGTACGAACCTATCAGCAATTGGTGCAGAAATAATTGATGCAAAAGGCTGTTTTGTTTTTCCGGGAGGAATTGATCCACACACCCATCTCGATATGCCTTTTGGCGGAACGGTAACGAAGGATGATTTTGAATCAGGAACGATTGCTGCTGCCTTTGGCGGTACGACAACGGTTATCGATTTTTGCTTAACCAACAAGGGTGAGCCGCTAAAGAATGCTATTCAAATCTGGCATGATAAATCGCGAGAAAAAGCGGTTATTGATTATAGCTTCCATTTGATGATTTCTGAAATCAATGAGAATGTCCTAAATGAACTTCCACAGGTGATTAGTGAAGAAGGGATTACATCCTTTAAGGTGTTTATGGCATACAAAAATGTATTTCAAGCAGATGATGAAACATTATTTAAAACACTAATCTCTGCAAAAGATCACGGGGCCTTGGTGATGGTCCATGCAGAAAACGGGGATGTTATCGATTATTTAACGAAGAAAGCCCTCGATGAAGGGAATACAGCCCCTATTTATCATGCATTAACAAGACCGCAGGAATTAGAAGGGGAAGCCACAGGTCGTGCGGCAAATTTCACAGGGCTTGCCAATTCACAGTTATATGTGGTCCATGTTTCCTGCGCAGATGCTGTTGAGCAGATAGCTAAAGCTCGCAGTAAGGGCTTTGATGTCTGGGGTGAAACGTGTCCGCAATATTTAGTCCTTGATCAAAGCTATTTAGAGAAGGCTAATTTTGAAGGAGCAAAATATGTTTGGTCCCCGCCGCTTAGAGAGAAGTGGAATCAGGATGTTCTCTGGAATGCCTTAAAGAGTGGTCAACTGCAAACCATCGGTTCCGATCAATGTTCGTTTGATTTTAAAGGGCAAAAGGATTTAGGAAGAGATGATTTTACTAAAATTCCGAACGGCGGCCCAATTATTGAGGACCGGTTGTCGGTTTTATTCTCTGAGGGGGTAAAGAAAGGACGGATTAGTCTAAATCAATTTGTCGATATTACCTCGACACGAAGCGCAAAGCTTTTTGGATTATTTCCGAGAAAAGGAACGATCGCTGTTGGGGCAGATGCTGACCTTGTTATTTTTGATCCGAATATCGAACGAGTCATTTCGGCTGAAACCCACCATATGGCCGTGGATTACAATGCATTTGAAGGAATGAAGGTTACTGGGGAGCCCGTTTCGGTGTTGTCTCGTGGGGAATTTGTTGTTCGCGACAAGCAATTTGTAGGAAAACCAGGTTCAGGCCAATATTTGAAGAGAACAAAATATAATAAAAATACGCTCGTCAACCAAAGCGAAACCTTATCAATCTAATCATAGACAATTGAACTAGATGTATATGAAATTTAATGGGGGGATTTGATGTCAGATTATCAGCAATTTTTAGATGAAAGGGACAAAATTGATTTTTTTATCCAAAAAGGGTATCGAATTAATGGGGTTAAGGAACATTTAAATGGGGCCACGGTTGAATTTATTAATCCCAAAGGCAATGTCTTTGAAACACTTGTGATTGGAACGGCAAATGCACGAAAATATTTTACGAGTCTTCTATTGAAACAGAATCACACATAATAATGACTGCCTAATTTGAAAAGAAAAAAATGGGGTGGGAAGTTTGGAATTCTATTTGAAATCAAAGGACAATGCGTACCCTTGTATAGTCACAATCGATGAAGACAATGGACGTTATACGATTCGAAAATCAGATTCTAGCGGGGAGTACTTCAACTCTCCGAAAGAATTAGTGGCCTGGATCATGGAAAATTGGCACTCGGAGGATTTTTTAGATTGTGAAGAATATGAGTCAATGCTTAGTGAAATAAGTGTATACTTCCCGTTAATCCATTAGAATTTTTTGAGAAGGATTGGTTGCAAGACCAATCCTCTTTTCAACTATCATTTCTGTTTTTATTTGTGTGAGGAGAGCCAAATGATGAAAGAACATTTCCAGTTAACTGTGGCAGATATTTTAAAGCGAAAGCATTTTGAGAGTGCACGGGTTATCGCCGGGGAAGTCGGTATCCACCGATTCGTCAAATGGGTTCATGTCGTCGAGGTCACCAGTATTCGAAATCTTCTTAATGGAAATGAACTTATTCTCTCAACTGGTGTTGCTTGGAAGGATAATATGGATTTATTTGCATCAATGGTAAAGGAATTTCTTGAAAATAATGCGGCAGGCTTATGTATCGAAATGGGGACATACATGTCAGCAATCCCAACTGAAGTCATCGAATTTGCGAATGAACATCAATTTCCGATTATTGTTTTTCAGCAGGAAGTTCCATTTGTACAAATCACTCAAGACATCCACTCGAATATTATTAATCAACAATATCAGATGATTTCTGATTTAGAGAATTACTCGCAAAGCTTAAATAAACGACTTTTAACGATGGATAGATATGAAGATATTCTTCAATGTATCTTCGCTGCGTTGGAATTACAAATCATTTTTCGATTAAAAAATTTGGACTACGAATTTGTCCCGGAAATCAGTGAAATCGAACAAAAAACAATGGTGACCCGACTCGACGAGGCCAAAATTCAACCATGTGAACAACTTGCGTCTGCTCCTATTTTTTTGTTTGGACAAGAATATGCAGAGGTATTTATTTATTCGAAGGATATCCCCATCAGCGAATACGATTTATTAATTCTGGACCGGACGGCAACAGCGCTAGCCCAGCATTTATTAAGGGATAGGTATGTCGAAGAAAAAAAACGTGTTGAGGAGTTTGAATGGATCTACGGCTGGCTCGAAGGTGAACATTCGCTTGAGAGCATTAGTGAATATTTTGCTCAGAATGGGATTAAAACAAGAACGAATGAAGCAGTCGTTTTAATTACAAAACTTATACCCATAAAAGAGAAAGTAACTCAAGATGTTACCTATTTAAAACTATTATTTCGTTCGGTTTTTGAACAGAATGGGTTTACAGTGTTTACGGTTGAAAAAAGAAATGAAATAACATTCATTCTCGTCAATAATCGAACGAAAAAGAATTTTAAGGAACGGATAAAAACGTCAATTGAATCCATTACCGATTCGGAGTTTATTCAAAAACAGTGTTCAGCGAAAATAGTGATTGCGGCAGGGAATTTTATCAAAAGTTTAAATGAAGTACATAAAAGTTATCTCACAGCGAAGGAAACAGAGCGGATCCAAAAAAGAATGAACAATAAATCACTCTATTATTTTTATGAAGACCTGCATTTATATCGGCTGATTTCGCAAATGAGTAAGCATGTGAATCTCCAGGAGTATGCAGCAGAGTATTTACAACCTGTTATTCAATATGATCAAAAATATAATGGCAAGTTGCTCGAGACGTTAAAAGCCTATTTAGAGTGTAATGGATCAAAGCAGGAAACTTCCAATAAGCTTTTCATCGTTAGACAAACACTATACCATCGCCTGCAAAAGCTTGAAAATATTCTTGGTGAGGACTTTATGGAACATGAAAAACGAGTAGCGATCGAATTTATGCTTCTTGTCCAAGATTATTTGGCTGCGTCCCAACCAAATGCAAACCAGGCTAGGTTTCTTAAAACAGAATAAATGTTTATTTATTGTTCAAAACGTCAAGGAAATGGTGCGCTACGTTTAACATTGTGTCTAATGAAAGCAAGGATTAGATACGAGATAATGAGTTTATAAGGCTATTAATTTTAGCAAATTCAAAACAATATATATAGAAAATTAGGAGGTTTTAAATATATGAGTGTAATTAAAAAGGATACGGCCATTTTAAGAAATTTCATTAACGGTGAGTGGGTAAATTCGAACAGCGTTCAAGCACTGGATGTACCGAACCCTGCAACGAATGAGTTATTAACAAAGGTGCCAGTGTCAACGAAGGAGGATGTAGATCTAGCAGTTGTAGCGGCAAAGGCAGCGTTTAAAGAATGGAAAAACGTTCCTGTTCCAAAAAGAGCTAGAATTCTGTTTAAATACCACTATCTGCTAACTGAAAACCATGAAGAATTAGCAAGATTAATTGTGCTGGAAAACGGAAAAGCATACAAAGAAGCGTACGGCGAGGTTCAACGCGGGATTGAATGTGTTGAATTTGCAGCTGGTGCGCCGACACTGATGATGGGGGAAACGTTATCAGGAATTGCTGAAGAGATTGATTCTGAAATGTTCCGTTATCCTGTCGGGGTGGTCGGCGGGATTACACCATTTAACTTTCCAATGATGGTTCCTCTATGGATGTTCCCTCTAGCGGTTGCCTGTGGAAATACCTTTGTGTTAAAACCCTCTGAACGGACACCGATTCTAGCGAATCGTTTAGCAGAGTTGTTCGCAGAAGCAGGAGCACCCAAAGGAGTATTAAATGTCGTTCATGGCTCCCATGATGTCGTAAATGGCTTACTCGAACATAAAGACATTGCAGCTATTTCATTTGTAGGTTCACAGCCGGTTGCCAAGTATGTATATCAACGGGCCGCTGCCGAAGGAAAGAGAGTTCAAGCTCTTTCCGGTGCTAAAAATCATCATATCGTCATGCCGGATGCTGATATGGATAGGGCGGTCCAAAATATTATTAGTTCAACGTTTGGAAGTGCGGGACAGCGTTGTATGGCATGCAGTGCAGTCGTGGTTGTCGGTGAAAATGATAGGTTTGTTTCAGCTTTAAAGAAAAAAGCGGATGAATTGATCATTGGCAACGGCATGGATGATGAAGTCTTGTTAACACCGATTATTCGCAGGGAACACCGTGAAAAGGTTCTAGGGTTTATTGAAAAAGGGCTAGAGGAAGGTGCGGACTTAATTCGAGACGGGCGCAGAGAAATAGACGAGCTCCCAGAAGGGAATTTCTTGGGACCTACTATTTTTGACCATGTCACACCAGAAATGACAATTGCTAAGGAGGAAATTTTTGCACCGGTATTAAGTCTTCTTCGTGCGAATGATTTAGACGAAGGACTGGAATATATTCGTAAGTCTCGTTTTGGTAATGGTGCAACGATTTATACAAACAATGCGAAAGCTATCCGTCAATTCCGTGAAGAAGCAGACGCGGGTATGCTTGGAATTAATGTTGGGGTACCGGCAACCATGGCCTTTTTCCCATTCTCAGGCTGGAAGGATTCCTTCTATGGAGATATGCATGTAAACGGTAAAGACGGCTTGAATTTCTATACGCGCAAGAAAATGATTACATCCCGTTTTGATGGATAGAACTTTTGGTGTCAGGCACCAATTTTAAGAAATGGAGGGAAGAAGGATGGTTCAAACAAGTCGTCCCAACGAAACGTTATTAGAGCAGGATGATAAGTATGTTTGGCACTCGATGAAGCCTTATAATCCTAAAGCCACGCTCGTAGCAGCAAAGGCGGAGGGTTCTTGGGTGACAGATGCTGATGGAAAAAGATATTTAGATGCGATGGCCGGGCTCTGGTGTGTGAATGTTGGATATGGAAGGACTGAGCTTGCCGAAGCAGCCTATGAGCAGTTGAAGGAAATGGCCTATTTTCCACTTTCACAAAGCCATGTTCCTGCTATTAAACTAGCAGAAAAGCTGAACGATATGTTAGGTGATGAGTATGTCATCTTTTTCTCAAACAGCGGGTCTGAGGCAAATGAAACTGCCTTTAAAATAGTCAGACAATATCACCAGCAAAAGGGTGAACATAATCGCTACAAAATTGTTTCTCGTTATCGTGCCTATCACGGTAATTCGATGGGGGCATTGGCAGCAACTGGGCAGGCGCAAAGAAAATACAAATACGAACCGCTTGCACCGGGTTTTATCCATGTTTCACCGCCTGATTCCTACCGTGATGATACGAATGTCGCCGATCCAAGGGAACTTTCTTCGGTGAAAGAAATTGACCGGACGATGACATGGGAGTTAAGTGAAACCATTGCTGCCATGATAATGGAACCAATCATTACCGGCGGTGGTGTCCTTATTCCGCCAGATGGTTATCTGAAAGCGGCGAAGGAAGTTTGTGAAAAACACGGGGCACTGCTGATTGTCGATGAAGTCATTTGCGGTTTCGGACGTACAGGCAAGCCTTTCGGGTTTATGAATTATGGGGTGAAGCCAGACATCATTACGATGGCGAAAGGGATTACCAGTGCGTATCTGCCCCTTTCCGCAACAGCTGTCCGTAAAGACATTTACGAAGCATTCAAAGGCACAGAAGAGTATGATTACTTCCGTCATGTCAATACATTTGGAGGGAATCCTGCAGCTTGCGCGCTCGCCTTAAAAAATCTGGAGATTATGGAAAACGAAAAATTATTTGATCGTTCACGTGATTTAGGAGAACAACTCGTAAATGAATTGAGAAATCTTTTAAAAGACCACCCATTTGTTGGGGATGTTCGTGGGAAGGGCTTACTGATAGGAATTGAATTAGTAAAAGATAAGTTTACCAAGGAACCGTTAGGAAATGACCTTATCAATCAGGTAATCGCTAACTGTAAGCAGGAAGGGATTATCATTGGAAAAAATGGTGCCACAGTAGCCGGATTCAATAATGTGTTAACACTCGCACCGCCATTAACGATCAAACAGGTTGATTTAACCTTCCTAGTTAAAACACTAAACGAATCCCTTCAGAAAATTCTTTAACCGAAAAAAGAACCCATGTATTTACAATTGTAAATGATATGGGTTCTTTTTTTCATGCATAGAAATCAACTATTTTACTAGATGTGAAAGGTGATTGAGAAATCTGGTACATAAATGTCGAAATCTTTTGAAAGAATGATTGACAGACGCTTTACGTGAGTTATAATGAAATTAGCAAATGTTCAACACGACATTACATAATTTCACAACGTAAAATCTAAAGATGAACAAATGCTAACTTTTATTTTTACAAAGAAATGTAACCGTTTTCTTTTGTGCGAAAAAAGGGTCGGAAGCTGAGAAAAAAGTTTCAGAATGCTATTACTTTAAAAATTAGGTGAATGATCTATGGCGGATGAAAAGATTTCGCGCCTGGTGGAAGTGGCTAAAATGTACTATCAATTAGACTACAGCCAACAGGAAATTGCGAAAAAGTTAGGTATTTCCCGCCCCACCGTCTCCAGGCTTCTAGTTCAGGCTGTTGATGAAGGAGTAGTTCATATAAAAATATGTGACCCTGCTGAAGATGTTCAGGAACTGGCAATGCAGATAAAGGAAAAATTCAATCTAAAGCACTGTATTGTTGCATCTATTCCGGAATATAAGGATGAATTAATCAAAGAGAAGCTGGGTGAGGTTTCCGCAGATTATTTATATGGGATTGTCCAAAGCGGCGATACGATTGGAATTACCTGGGGTACAACTTTATATCAACTAGTGAAACAAATTCAACCTAAGAATGTAAAGGATGTAACGATTGTCCAGCTAAATGGTGGGGTAAGTTACTCTGAATCAAATACGTATGCATCAGAAATTATTAATGGTCTTGCCAATGCTTTTCATACGATTCCTCACTTCTTGCAGGTACCTGCGGTCGTTGATCACATTGTCGTTAAGCAGGCAATTATTGCAGACCGTCATGTTAAGAAAATATTGGAATTAGGTAAACAGGCTAATATTGCGATTTTCACTGTGGGCGATCCAGGTGAACAATCAACCCTAATGCATGCGGGCTATTTTCTAGAAAGTGACATTGAAATTCTTCGGGCCAATAAAACGGTCGGGGATATATGTTCCAGATTTATTGATATTAATGGCCATATTAGTCATGAAACATTAAACGA
Organism: Bacillus sp. MM2020_1; assembly: GCA_011250595.1. Classification (GTDB taxonomy): domain Bacteria; phylum Bacillota; class Bacilli; order Bacillales; family Cytobacillaceae; genus Neobacillus. Next base: position 20,291 of record JAANMP010000027.1, read on the forward strand.
TCGCACGATTGGGATTGAACTCTCCCATTTAGATGAAAAAGAATACGGCATCCTCATTGCTGGCGGTAACACAAAGGTCGAAGGGATATATGGAGCGCTAAGAGGCCGTCATGCGAATGTCCTGATTACCGACCAGTATACTGCTAGAGCATTACTCGATTTCGGGGGTGATCAAATTTAATGAATAAGGAAAAAATTAGAGAAATCGTCGAAGTGATGGTAAAAAACTCGCTCCAAAAAGCTAAGATGGTTCCAATCGCGGCATCCAACCGGCATATTCATTTATCAGCTGAACATGTCGAACGCCTTTTTGGAAGAGGTTACGAGCTTACGAGGTTAAAAGACTTGTCACAGCCCAATCAATTTGCTGCGAAGGAAACTCTAACACTTATCGGTCCGAAAGGGAAAATACAAAATGTCCGCGTCCTTGGGCCAGCCAGAGGCAGCACACAGGTGGAAGTGTCGTTATTTGATGGGTTTACATTAGGAGTCAAGCCGCCCATTCGTAACTCTGGGGATATTAACGGTTCCGAACCAATCACCATACAAGGGCCGCGGGGACAAATTATGATAATAGAGGGCTTGATCTGTGCGGCCCGCCACATTCATATGCACACGAGTGATGGAGAATCGTTTGGTGTAAAGGATGGTGACCTTGTTCAAGTAAAAGTGGACGGAGTCCGCGGGGTTATATTTACAAATGTCCTGATTCGTGTGTCTCCTAAATTCAAACTGGAGATGCATATTGACCTGGATGAAGCGAATGCAGCCGGGATTAACAATGGACAATTGGGTGAAATTATAGCCATTGAAAGTCGAAAACAAGTGGGTGAAGAGTAATGCTGGTGGATGTTAGAACGCAGGTAAAAATGCTCGTCCAGCAGGCAGTTGAAGCCTACTTAAAAAATGAACTGCAGACGAATAAGGATTCTCCGATTGCTATTCTTTTAGGTTATCAATCTCTAAATCCATCAATAGTTTTGGAAGCGGTTACTCCTCTTCTTGATACATATGATGTAACGTTACTTTTAACAAAAGAATGGCTCCCTTTACAAGAACCATGGAACGGGATGTCCTTTGTCTTAATAGAAGAGATGGCCCAACAGGAATTAGGTGCGTTGTTAGAAAAATCATCTGTCCTCGTTGTTCCTCAAGCATCATATAGATTGCTCTCAAAGCTTTCATTAACGATTGATGATGAGGACCCGGTGTGGATAGCTCTCCAATTCCAATTGCTTGGAAAGCCAATTGTCATGGCTAACAACGATGTAGAACCTAATGTTTACCAACAAATCCATGCACCACATTCTGTCCAGGAGCGCCTTCAATCTTATATTAGGCAAATCCAAACGGATCAGGTGAAATGGGTGCCTCTCAATAATTTGGTTAAAGCAGTTGATGAACAATATGCGGCCTACCGGGAAAAACAGTCACTTATTCTAGCAAAGCACGTGGAAAGAGCCTTTCAAGATGGACTTAAAGAGATTGAGGTACCAGTTAAGAGCCGGATAACGCCTGCAGCGAAAGACTTGGCACGAGACTTAAAGATTCAAATAAAACAGATTGATTCCTCGAAAGGAGGGACGCTATGATCATCTGTAAAGTGGTCGGTTCAATTGTTTCCACCACTAAAGCTGAGAAATTAAAAGGAAAAAAACTTATGATCGTCCAACCGCTTGATATGAAAAGTATCGAGGAAGATGGGAAACCGCTTGTTGCGATTGATACGGTTGGATCAGGTGTAGGCGAAGTCGTTCTACTTGTCAGTGGCAGTTCAGCAAGACAAACAGAAATTACCAACGGCGTCCCCGTTGACGCAGCAATCGTAGGGATTGTTGATCAAATTGAAATTCAAGGGACCTTAACCTTTAAAAAAGGAGGTAACTAATTTTGCAGATAACTGAAATCGATATCAAAAAAATGGTTGAACAGGTCCTCAATCAATTAGGCCAAAATCAAACAGACGACAGCCCTGTCACCTCACTTCCCGATGTCAGGTTAGGCAATGGGGTGTTTACAACTGTTGATGAAGCGGCCGCTGCAGCAAGACTAGCCTGGGAAAAGCTTCGAAAACTTCCTATGGCAACCAGACGGCGAATGATCGAGAACATGAGAGTAGTAAGTCGCAAGCATGCAGAAGAGTTAGCGAAGCTTGCTGTTGAAGAAACAGGTCTTGGAAGAGTAGAAGATAAGATTGCTAAAATCCTTTTGGCAACAAATAAGACACCTGGTGTTGAGGATTTAATCAGCACGGCTTATTCAGGTGATGATGGCTTGACACTTGTTGAGGATGCTCCGATTGGCGTATTCGGTTCAATTACACCTTCAACAAATCCGGCAGCAACCGTTATCAACAATTCAATTTCATTAATTGCAGCAGGTAATACGGTTATTTACAACCCGCATCCAAGTGCGAAACGTGTTTCGATAAAAACGTTACAGCACTTAAACGAGGCAATTGTTGAAGCAGGCGGGCCAGAAAATGCGCTCACTTCTGTGGCAGCACCAAATCTTGAAACATCTGCACAAGTTATGAATCATCCACAGGTAAATGCACTTGTTGTCACAGGCGGCGGACCTGTTGTAAAAGCTGCGATGGCTGTTGGTAAAAAAGTGATTGCGGCTGGTCCGGGTAACCCGCCAGTTGTCGTTGATGAGACAGCGATTATCTCAAAGGCAGCATCAGATATTGTCAAGGGCGCAAGCTTTGATAACAACGTTTTATGTACAGCTGAAAAAGAAGTGTTTGTGGTTGACAAGGTAGCCAATTCCCTTAAAGCAGAAATGGTCAAAAATGGAGCAATTGAGCTTAAAGGCTTCCAGTTTGAAAAGGTGCTTGAGAAAGTACTTGTGAAGAAAAATGATAAGTTTTATCCAAACAGAGACTTTATTGGAAAAGATGCCCATGTGATTTTACAAGCTGCAGGCATACAGGCAAGTCCTGCTGTGAAGTTGATTATTGCTGAAACAACGAAAGATCACCCATTGGTGATGACAGAAATGTTAATGCCAATCGTACCAATTGTCAGAGTTCCTGACGTTGATAAAGCCATCGCGCTTGCAGTAATTGCTGAAAAAGGAAACCGACACACAGCGATAATGCACTCTCAAAACATTACCAATCTAACGAAGATGGCTCAAGAAATTCAAGCAACCATTTTTGTGAAAAATGGACCATCCGTCGCTGGCTTAGGCTTTGAAAGTGAAGGCTTTGCTACTCTGACCATCGCCGGGCCAACAGGTGAGGGATTAACCAGTGCGAAAACATTTACGCGTCAGCGCCGCTGCGTTTTAGTAGATGGATTAAGAATAATATAGTGGGGTGTGTACATTGGCTAAGACAAAAGAAGAAAAAATAGTCACTTCACAAGAAGAACAAGGAAAACAAAAATTAGAAGTTACTAGAGGAGGAAATAAAATGGGTCAAGAGGCTTTAGGAATGATTGAAACAAAAGGTTTAGTAGGTGCAATTGAAGCAGCCGATGCAATGGTGAAAGCTGCAAACGTTTCTTTAGTAGGCAGAGAATTAGTGGGAGCAGGCATTGTGACAGTTATGGTCCGTGGTGATGTTGGTGCCGTAAAAGCTGCAACTGAAGCTGGTGCTGAAGCAGCACAACGCGTTGGTACGCTTTTATCTGTACATGTTATTCCACGTCCAAACGGCGATGTAGAAGGTATTTTACCGAAAGCAGAATAAGGTGAATGTAAATGGAACAATCCATTGAAAGCTATATTAAAAATCTAGTAAGAGATGTCATTGGTCAGTCTCTAGGTGAACTTCAGCTTCAGCGTGATCGGCAAACCTATGTGATTGCCAATTGGAAAATGAATAAAAACCTAAATGAGACCGCTGAATTTTTCCGAAAAATTAACAGCAGCCAGGACGTGTCGGTCGTTATTTGCCCACCATCCCAGCTGTTATACCCTGCCCATTTATTGATCAAACAATCAGGTAAGCCGATTGGATTGGGTGGGCAAAATGTTCACTGGGCTGACAAAGGGGCATACACGGGAGAGTCATCAGGAAATATGTTGAGGGATGTTGGCTGTGAGTATGTAATTATAGGCCATTCTGAACGAAGACAATATTCATATGAAGATGATGAGTTAGTAAACAAAAAGGTTCTGCATGCGATTAAGTCTGAACTTACTCCAATCATCTGTATCGGAGAAACCTTAGGACAAAAGAATGCATTGCAAACGGAGCAGGTTTTAGATAAGCAGCTTGATGGTGCTTTAAAGGACATCGATTCTAGTAATTTTATTCTTGCCTACGAACCGGTTTGGGCGATCGGCACAGGGCAATCGGCAACTGCCGAATTAGCCCAACAAACCCATGCTTACATCCGGTCCATCTTAAAAAAAATAATCGGTGAAAAAGCGGAGGGCATTTCGATTTTATATGGCGGCTCAGCAAACGAAAGCAATGCAGCTGATTTCAGCGCCATGCCTGATATCGATGGTGTCCTTGTTGGCGGAGCTAGTTTGAATGCCCAGTCTTTTGATGGAATTATTAATGTATTTGCCAAAGGAGAACAAAATTCATGAAAAAAGTTGCGATTGGCTGCGACCATGGTGGATACGGACTTAAAGAAACGATAAAAGCCTATTTAACTGAATTAGGCTATGAATATTTAGATTTCGGCTGTAAGGCTAATGAATCAGTAGACTATCCGGATATCGCCTTTCTTGTGGGCGAAACGGTAGCCACAAATGATGACTATGTCGGGATCATGATTGATGGTGTCGGTATTGGCAGTGGGATGGTATTAAACAAGATACCCGGTGTCCGCGCTGCCGTTTGCTGGGATTTATCTTCAGTTATTAACAGTAAAGAGCATAATAACGCGAACGTTTTATCGATTGGCGGTCAATTTATTGGAGAAGGCCTTGCCAAGCAATTAGTGAAATCATGGTTGGAAACAGAGTTTGCCGGCGGCCGTCATGATCGCCGTGTAACAAAAATTATGGAAATCGAAAGTCGTTTCTTGGGGCGGAATTAGCACTATATCAGAGATTCGCTGATAAAGCCTTCAGTTTCGCTGATAAAAGTGATTTATCGCTGATAAAAATAAATTACCGCTGATAAATGGTTTAGTTTCGCTGATAAACAGTATTTTAAAGAAAAATAGGAGAGTTAAACTCAGAGATTTATAGAAAAGAAAGCAGGTTTGAAAATGTTTGTAGCCAAAGTGATTGGAAATATGGTTTGTACGCATAAAGATGACAATTTAAAAGGTTTAAAGCTGCTGATTGTCCAACCAGTAGATGTGCAATTGAATGACAAAGGCAAACCACTTGTGGCTATTGATACGATTGGACAATCAGGAGCAGGAGACCTCGTGTACTTAGCAAAAAGCAGAGAATCCTCCTTACCGCTTAATAAAGATTTAGTAGCTTCAGATGCAGGAATCTTAGGAATAATAGACTACTATAATGTGACCAAACGGATGGAGGAATTATAAATGAGCAATGCATTAGGAATGATCGAAACTAAAGGTTTAGTTGGAGCAATTGAAGCAGCAGACGCAATGACAAAAGCAGCCAACGTTACCTTGCTTGGTAAAGTGAATGTTGGCGGCGGGTTAGTATGTGTAATGGTGCGCGGTGACGTAGGTGCGGTAAAGGCAGCAACTGAAGCAGGTTCGGATGCAGCGCAGCGTGTTGGCGAATTCTTATCTGTTCACGTTATTCCAAGACCACACTCCGATATCGAGAAAATTCTTCCTGTTGCAAAATAATGAAACTAGCAAAAGTGGTTGGAAATGTCGTAGCAACGATAAAAACACCAAGTCATCAAAATAAAAAGCTTATGGTTGTCATCCCTGTTGACGCATCTGGTAAGGAATGCGGCGATGCAATGATTGCCTTTGACCGGTTTTCAGCAGGAGCTGGCGATTATGTTCTCATACTAGAAGAAGGTGGATCGGCAAGAGACATTTTAGAAGACCCAAAAGGATCTTTCGATGCAGTCATTGCCGGAATCGTTGATCGATTATATTAATGTGAGGTGAGCACGATGCAAATTGAAGCATTGGTAGAACAAATTACAAATCAAATTATGCAGCAACTAACGAATAAAGAAACGCTGAAAGAAGTGAAGCCTGCTACTTCTGGAAACGTGACTTACAAAGAAGGATCATCATCCAATATTATTACTGGACCATCTGTCGCTCGGATGATTGACCATACATTATTAAAGCCTGAAGCATCTAAAGACCAAATTGTGAAACTTTGTGAAGAAGCAAGAGAACATAAATTTGCGACGGTCTGTGTGAATCCCTTTTGGGTGGCAACTGCAGCCAAAGAATTAAAAGGTTCTGGAGTAGGGATTACCACGGTTGTTGGTTTTCCGCTAGGTGCTACGAGCACCTTTGTAAAAAGTGCGGAAACTCGTGACGCAATTGCAAACGGTGCAACGGAAATTGACATGGTCATGAACATTGGTGCCCTGAAATCCGGTGACTTTGAGACAGTGAAAAAAGATATTGAAGGTGTTGTTTTAGCAACGAATGGTCATGCACCTGTTAAAGTTATTATTGAAACTGGCCTTCTTGAGATCGAAGAAAAGAAAAAGGCTTGTATTTTAGCAAAAATGGCTGGCGCGGCTTTTGTGAAAACATCAACTGGGTTCGGACCTGGCTGTGCCACAGCTGAAGACATTAAACTTATGCGTGAAGCAGTTGGCCCGGATATGGGTGTGAAAGCTTCTGCTTGTGTCAGAGACTTAGATACAGCTAGAAAACTAATCCAAGCCGGTGCGACAAGAATTGGTGCAAGTTCAAGTATTGCAATCATTACGGGCGGCCAAGGTACAGGTTATTAATAGGATATTTATTAATTCCAAAAGGGGAAATTTGGGTATTTCATGTGGCAATTATTGCGAAGTGGAATGTTCAGATTTCTTTTCTCCTCTATTAGTAAAAGCATTGTAAAAATTTAAATAGTTTAATATAATTGTATCAACAAAATGAAATCGCTTACATAATAAGGGGTGCTAAAATGAACAATATTGGACATCAACTAAAGAAAATGCGATTAAACCGTGAAATTGAAATTGAAAAACTAGCTTTGCTTTCAGGATTAAATGCTGGAACGATTGCAGCCATTGAAGAAGGCGAGTTGGATGTACAGGTTTCCACTTTAGCAAAGATTTCTGATGTCTTGAATTGCTCCTTCTCCATTGGAGACGTCTCAATCTAAATTATATTAACTAAAAAATCGCCGTTAGGCGATTTTTTTTAGTCATCGTTGTTTTCTTCTTCTAGGTCTAAAACGGAAATTATCACTACTTTCATCGTCAATTAAGTTATTAACCACTGGAGCAGCATCAACATAATTATTTTTCACTTTTTTAGGCGGGACTACCGCCGCTTTAATTAGATTAACCTGATTAACCTCATTAACCTGATTAACCACATCTGCAACTACTACTTCATTCCACAGTTCTGGCTGATTGTCTTCAGCATTTTCAATTTCATATAGAATAACTTCAATTTCATTATTAAGAGTTGCAACATCAGTACTAAAAGGTCTAACTTCATTACTTAAAGTTACAGCATCAGTACTAAAATATCTAACTTCTGTACTTAGAGTTTCAACTTCAGACACAGCCTCTTTTATTTCATCCATTCCCCCGATAAAATCATCAACTACTTCATCTTCAGTAACATTATCCTCATCTTCATAAATTAATTCCGATTCAGAATCATCTCCTTCAGCAATTTCTTCCTCTTCGAGTAAGAGTTCTTGTTTTACTTTTTTTATTTTTCCTAGTGCAATTGTTCGCTTAACTGCAATTCCAATGATTTCATCAATTAGAGCAGTGAATTGATCGAATTCCACATTATTTTCGCCGCTTTTTTGAATGATATTTAGAAAATCTTGATGAAATAGGTTAAATTCTTGTTCGAACTGTTCACGATCCATTTCTCGGAATGATATCCCTTTAATCCGAATAAATCCATAAATTAGTTTACTTAATAACTTGGAAACGGCTTCTAATTCCTCCTGTTTCACCTCCGAATCATTTGTTAAATAATAATGGACATCCCGTAGTGTTTGATAATAACTCTTAAAATTCCGGCTTATTTCTAGAAAATCTAAATTACCCATTAGAAATATCCCTCCGTATCTATTTAATGTATAATATTTTGAATCAGCAAAAATTTCCTTTTTTATTAAGGATATGCATATAGAAGGGATTATTCTAATGAAGGTGATAAATTTTATAAAAGAATGGCAGCAGGCTCTCCAAAATGAGATCCTCCATTTAAAGAAATATGGCAGTAATAAATTTTTTGTTACGAATGGCAGGCTGCTATCGGCAGAGGGATCCTATACCTACTACTTCGATACCGCGATATTGATTCGAATACCTATCGGTTCTCAGGTTCGGCTCGAGTGGGGAAGCATGAAACAAAATGGACGTGTTCTCTCCTCTGAAGGTAAAGGAGTGATGCTCGCCATGGAGCAATCCTACGGAGATTTAATTCATGATGCGCAGCTTTTTCATGATCCATGGGAACTGCTCGAACAGCTCATTTTGCGTTTGGATGAGATAAAGAAAAATAAGCAAAAACGAATCAGAGTGAAACGGTTGATGGAACCATCGATGCCTGCTAAGCATCCAATAGAAAAAAGTAAAAGCAATGTTCATGAACTCGTTTTACGTTCCAAGTACAATCCAGTTACCTTTGTTTGGGGGCCACCTGGAACAGGTAAAACCTACACCTTGGCCCGGGTAGCCGCTAATAAGTATTTTCAGGAAAAAAAAGTGTTGATTTTATCGCACAGTAACCAAGCAGTCGATGTCCTCATTAGTGAGATATCAACCTTTATTCAAAAGAAAGGACGCTTCCGTGCAGGGGATGTGCTACGCTATGGATTCAATACTGGTGAGCAACTTGCTAATCATCAAGCGGTTACGACTAGTCAGCTCCTTCAAAAAGACGATCCCTTGCTTGCGGAGGATAAAGACAATTTATTAGCGGAAAGACGGAAACTGAAGCTAGATATCGCCCGTTCTTTTAGCAAAAGGGACACCAATCTGTTGCTAGACCTTGAGACCAAGATTGCCAGGGTCCTTGAAAAGATTCGCCAAAAGGAACTTGAATTTATTAAGGATGCGTTCATTGTCGGGACGACTCTTGCCAAAGCAGCTGGTGATTCAGCCATTTATGAAAAAGAATTTGACCTTGTCATCCTTGATGAAGCCAGTATGGCTTATGTCCCGCAGGCGGCTTTCGCGGCAACACTAGGAAAGCGTGTTATTATTTGCGGGGATTTTAAACAATTACCACCGATTGCATCTTCTAGAGATCCGTTAGTGACAATGTGGTTAAAAGAGGATATCTTTCATCGCGCAGGTGTGGTCGACTGGGTAAAGGACGGGATGCTACATCCGCATTTATTTTTATTAAAAGAGCAACGGAGAATGCATCCTGATATTTCAGCGTTTACCAATCAATACATTTATCATTCGCTTGTCGGCGATCATGAAAGTGTTCAAAACAGCAGGAAAGCAATCGTCGAACTTGCACCCTTTTCAGGCAGGGCCGCTGTTCTTTTGGATACAAGTTATCTTGGGGCACATTGCATGACAGAAAAGGCATCTAATTCGCGCATGAATGTATGGCAGGTGTTAATGTCTTTTCAATTAATCCATGAGTCATACGTAGCCGGGGCACGGTCGATTGGTTATGTCACCCCCTACCGTGCGCAAGCTAATTTAATGGAACTAATACTGGCGGATTTATACGACAAAGAACTTTCGACAGCTGATATCATCGCTGCGACCGTCCACAGATTTCAAGGCAGTGAGCGTGATGTGATGGTTTTTGATACGGTGGACAGTGAACCGCAAACACGGGCAGGGATGCTGCTAACCGGCAAGGATAGTGAACGATTGATCAATGTGGCCATCACAAGAACGAAAGGAAAGTTCATTCATGTCAGCAACCAATCATTTATCCGAAAATATATCTTTCCTCGTAAAACACTGAGGCAACTAGTGGACCACCAGGTTAGTAAACAGCAAACAGTTGGAACAAAGGATATTGGAAAATGGATTAGGGATCAACATCCAAGATTAGATTGGATCCATGCACTTAAGTTAGACAAAGTATTCAGAGATCTCGAATCAGCTAAAAAATCAATCATTCTTTCTTTACCAGAGCAAACCATACTATCTGAGGAATGGAAGAATCATCTGGCAAAAAGGAGCCCGTCTGTAAAATTAACTGTTTTGACTGGCAGCGATTCATTTGCAACGATTCAACCAGATCAACTGTTGAACGAAAACTCATCGTTTCCATTTATCATCATTGACGAGCATCTTTTATGGCTGGGTTTACCATTAGAGGCGGTAAAAGGGGTCCATCCGCCCTATATTGCAGCAAGACTCCATTCGGAAAAAGTATGTGAGTATTTTATCGGACAGTTTCAGACTCGATAGTAGTTTTTAGGAGAAGTTCAGAGTGGAGGGCATCCACTTGTATTTGACTAAATAAGCTAATTTGAATGAAGTTTGACATAATAATCTAACTTGGCTAAAATTAGATTATATAATCTAACTATTTTAGTTGAAGGGGATAACAAATGAATTATCCGATATCGATTTTTATTCTTGATGTCAGCGATTCATCCACAGAAAAGATGGGGGAGGAACTTACCGTTTATTTGGATGAATTGGTCGACTGGATAACTGAATGGACTAAGAATATGGGTCCGATACAAATAAAACATCGTGCTGGAGATGAAATTATTTTTGTGGGACCTGGTTATTCAACCGCTTATACGATTGCTTTTTTTGTAAGCAGGGTATGGAAGTTCAAGAATCATATGCCTTATTTTGGCTTGGCTTTTGGGGATATAGAAAAAGAAATAAAGGAAGTCGATCTTGAGAAATGGATTCATCCTTTGGTTAAACAAGCAAGATATGCGAATGATTTAATCAAACAAGAAAAAAACCGAATGCTCTTTAAATTCGAACTGGATCAGTTCTACCCAAGTGAAGCCAATCCCTCGTTACCGTATCACCAGTTCAGAAATGAATTTGAGACACTTATTAATGGATTATTACACTTACAGCTAAAATTTATCAGGAAACAAACCGATATCCAGGAGACCGTATGTTTGCTTTATCTCATTTTAAACCAGCAAAAGGTGATTGGAAAGCTCCTTGGTAAAACATCTCCGACGATATCGAGTCATTTTAAAAAGGGAAATAGTGAAGAAATCCTAGATACTTTTTCAAAAATTATTAGTATACTGCATTCGTTACAAGAAAAAGCGTATCCTGAACGTGCAACCCACCCTCAAGATGTTAATGAGAACCTAATAACAAGCATCCGGAATCATTTGAAGATGAAATTGAAAACATTACTTGATTCCTAGATTCGATCATAGAGAAAGGAGAAGCCATGTTATTTCTCAGTCTAGTCCTTGCTCACTTCATTGCTGATTTTTATTTACAAACAGATGACATGGTCATTGAAAAACAAAAGAATTTAAAAAAGCATGTGGTTCACCATTTGCTAATGACAGCAATTGTTTTAGTCGGCGATTGGATTTTTCAGTTTAATTTTGAAAATCCCCTTAAAAACTTGTTTATCCCGTTGATATTTATCGTGATAACGCATCTTTTAATTGATTTTATAAAGATTAAGCTACTTGATAGTACAAAAATGAATAACGAAGACAACATGAAGCGGCTAGGGTTCTTTGTAATAGATCAGTTACTTCATATCGGTGTGATAATTTTAGGATGTGAGCTCTGTTTTAATTTTAATCTAGTCAGTTATTTTCAACAGCCTGGAGGACTGGGCTTGATGGAGTCTGTCCTGTTTATGTTCATCATGCTCATCTTAGCAACCACTGTCAGCGGGCATATGATAAAAATTCTCCTAGGCACTTTACCAAACCAGCTATTAACGTTTGAAGGGAAATATTCTTTTAAAAACGAACGAAAAGAAGCTGACTTTGTACATATGGGAAAAAAAGGATTAACAGAGGAATACAATTATACGATTTTTAGTAAGCATGATCTCTCACGGGGGAAATTAATCGGCTATATTGAGAGATTACTAGTATTATTGTTAACCTTCTATAGTGCCTATCCAGCGATCGGGTTTATCGTGGCAGCTAAATCCATAGCCCGCTTTAAACAAATGGATGATAGGGACTGGGCAGAATATTTTTTGCTCGGAACACTTACCTCCATGTTTCTGGGAATTACATTGGGAATTTTATTAAAGGTTGTGTTGACGTAAAAATAAATTAGTTTTACGATAAACTCATATTCTAGCAAATCGGTTCCATTTCACTTAGTTTTTATTTATTTAAATCATCAAAAAAATTATATTGACTTTTTGATGAATTCTGAGGATAATCAAATAAATCGAATTTTAAAAAAGTATGGGATTAGTAAATCTTTGGAACGTGATAGAGAGTGAAACCCGTCCGGCTGAAAGGTTTCTCACCGAAAAAAGTTTGAACCTGCCCTAAACAAACTGCTTATGCAAACATAAGCCGTCACCCTCGTTACGGGTTCAAAGTGGGTGCATGGCATCAATAAAGGTGGTACCGCGGAAACGACTTTCCGTCCTTTTTTTAGGACAGAAGAGTCGTTTTTTTATTTTAGAACAAAAAGCGCAAGCGCCCGTTTAGCGGCGTATGGACTGGAGCGCTCCAACTGAGATAAAGGAAACACGGAGAGCGTTAGCGATTCGATGTTGACTTATCGTAGGGCGGAGAGCGAAGTCCACTAGACGCTGGGCGCTGGAGCTGGATTCAGAAAACTAATTCAGTGTTATCCCAATAATTAATTTTATAAATTCCTATACAATAAAAAAGAAAGGTTCGGTACGGGATGAAAAAACAACTAGTGGTTGTAAAGATTGGGAGCAGCTCGCTCACCAATGCCTCCGGGACAATTTCTGAAAGAAAAATACGTGATCATGTTGAGGCACTTGCCTGTTTAAAAGAGCAAGGGCATGATGTCATTCTTATTTCATCAGGAGCGGTTGCGGCTGGATTTGGGCCCCTTGGCTATCCAACCCGTCCAAAAACTGTTGCCGGGAAACAAGCTGCCGCAGCGGTGGGTCAAGGGTTGTTAATGCAAAATTATATTCAATTGTTTAGCGAGTTTGCTATCGTACCAGCCCAGATTCTATTAACTCGAGAAGATTTTTACAGCCAAGTGCGGTTTCATAACCTCTTTAATACGATTCATGAGCTGCTTCAAAAAGGTGTACTACCGATTATTAATGAAAATGATTCGGTTTCGATTGAGGAATTAACCTTCGGAGATAATGATATGCTGTCCGCACTAGTGAGTGGTTTTTTACATGCGAATGCCCTGATTATTTTAACGGATGTCAATGGTCTATATGATGGCAATCCGAAAGAAGCAAAAGATGCAAAAAAATATCATTTTATAGCTGAAATATCTGATAAACTCCTCGGTGTGGCCGGAGAAAGTGGTTCTTCCGTTGGAACAGGGGGAATGAAATCAAAACTACTTGCTTCCAAAAAGGCTCTTTCCCTTGGTGTCAGCGTCTTTGTCGGTACCGGTGCCGGAAAAGAAAAACTGGTTGATATTCTAGCTGGTAAGGGGGACGGGACATATATTGGCGGACCATTCCAAACGCAAATGCAAATGAGAAAGCAATGGATTGCTTATCACTCCCAGGTCGGCGGTGTGATTGAAATTGATGATGGGGCGGAAAAGGCTATTGTCTTCCAGGGTAAAAGTTTACTACCTGTTGGCGTTACGAATGTCATTGGGGATTTTAACGCCTTAGATGTTGTCGTAGTCCGGAATCAAAAAGGAAAAATTGTCGGTAAAGGGCAAATCCATTATTCCTCTAAGAATCTATTGAAAATAAAAGGCTTACCGAGTGAACAGTCGAAAGAGTACTCGATTAATAAAAAAGCAGAAGTGATTCATCGCGATAATTGGGTCACAATGACAAAGGAGTGAAAATGAATGAGTGAGTTAATAGTAAAAGCCAGCAAATTAAGAAAAGCTGCCAAACAAATGGGGATTCTGTCAGCGGAAGAAAAAAACACAGCTCTTTTGGTAATGGCTGAACATTTATTGAAGAAGAAAGAATGGATCATCACTGAAAATGCCAAAGACATTGAAGCGGGAAAAGAAAAGGGGTTTACAGAGTCGCTCCTGGATCGTCTTCTTTTAACGGAAGCAAGAATTGAACAAATTGTTGATGGGGTTCGTCAATTAATTGATTTGGAGGATCCGATTGGAGAAACGATTGAAGCATGGGAGCGTCCGAACGGGTTACAAATTGAAACGATTCGGGTTCCGCTTGGGGTAATAGGAATGGTGTATGAAGCACGTCCCAATGTGACCGTGGATGCAGGAAGTCTTTGTTTAAAAGCGGGAAATGCGGTTCTGTTAAGAGGGAGTTCTTCCGCCATCCATTCCAATAAAGCGCTCGTTCATGTGATGCACGAAGCCCTTGCGAAAACATCGATTCCTGTCGATGCCGTCCAGCTTTTGGAGGACACGAGCCGGGAAACAGCGTCCGAAATGTTTAAATTGAATCAATACCTAGATGTCCTCATTCCACGAGGCGGGGCGGGGTTAATACAAACGGTGATCCAAAATGCCACAGTTCCAGTGTTGGAAACGGGTGTTGGCAACTGTCATGTTTTCATTGATGAAACAGCCAAAGAAAACATGGCGATCGATATTGCGATTAATGCAAAATTGCATCGTCCATCTGTTTGTAACGCTGCAGAAACCGTGCTTATTCATAAAAACTGGCCTTTTGCAGATGAGCTTTTAGGTTCACTTCAAGACCGAGGGGTGGAGCTGCGCGGGGATACTGAATTAACATCAACCTATTCATTTGTAAAACCAGCAACAGAAGAAGATTGGTCTTCTGAATTTTTAGCGCCAATTTTGGCCGTTAAACTAGTGGGTGATGTGAAGGAAGCTATTGATCATATAGATCATTATGGAACAAAACATTCTGAGGCCATCATCAGTGAAAATCCTGATAACGTTCGTTTGTTCTTCCAGACAATCGATGCCGCCGTGTTATATCATAATGCCTCGACACGATTTACTGATGGGGAGCAATTTGGCTATGGGGCAGAAATCGGAATTAGCACACAAAAGCTCCATGCACGCGGGCCAATGGGACTCCGTGCACTAACAACAACAAAAGCGATTGTCCGTGGCACAGGACAAATTCGGTCATAACTCCTTTTTATTGACGCAGATTATGCGTCAATTTTTTTGATTTCTGTTATAATTAGAATACAAACATACATTCTAATTATAACTTTTTTTAGTAAGTTGGTGGTCACATGTCAGAGTCAATTCATATTTCCGTAAGAACGCTTGTTGAACATGTGTTTAAGAGCGGCAGTATTGATTCACGTTTCCGCTCTCAATCGACGCTTTTGGATGGGACAAGGATACATCAAAAAATCCAGAAAACCTACCACGATGGGGATCAAAAAGAATTGTACCTCCGTGCGGAAGTCCCGTTTAATGAACTTTCTTTCATTATTGATGGCAGGTGTGATGGGCTGTTGTTTCGTGATGGCGAGGTGATTATTGACGAAATCAAATCATTCCAAGAGCCATCTCCGCAGCGTGATCAAGAGGGTTTCCCGGTTCACTGGGCACAAGCAAAGCTATACGCCTATATGTATGCAAAGGAAAATGACTTACAGGAAATTTTTGTTCAGCTTACCTATGTCCAGGTAGATACACTTGCGAAGACCTATTTCAAACAGAAGTGCCTGTTTTCTGAACTGGAAACATTTGTTCTAAAAGTGATTGAAGACTACTCTCCATACGCGAGACTGCTTGATGAACATCGAAAAAAACGAAACGAAAGCTGTAAAGAGCTAGCTTTTCCTTTTGAAGCCTATCGTGAGGGACAGCGGAAATTAGCCGGGGTGGTTTATAAAACAATTTTAGATAAAAAAAATCTATTTGCTAAGGCCCCAACAGGAATTGGCAAGACGATATCGACTCTTTTTCCTTCAGTTAAGGCAATCGGAGAAGGGCATCTGAACCGTGTTTTCTATCTTACGGCGAAAACCATTACCCGAACAGCGGCCGAAGAGGCATTTAAAAAAATGCAATCCCGTGGTCTTTGTCTAAATACGGTGACCATTACTGCTAAGGACAAGGTTTGTTTTAAGGATGAAACCATTTGCCAAAAGGATTATTGTGAATTTGCAAATGGCTATTATGACCGGATCAATGATGCGATTCTTGATATCTTACTTAATGAAACAGCGATGACGCGTGAAGTAATTGAAAAATATGCAAGGAAACATTCAATCTGTCCATTTGAATTTTCCCTCGATCTTGCCTATGCAGTCGACTGTATCATCTGTGACTACAATTATATTTTCGAACCGCGGGTATCACTGAAGCGTCTTTTGGAAGAGCAAAAAAAACAGACCGCACTCCTCGTCGATGAGGCACACAATCTGGTGGACCGTGGTCGAGAAATGTTTTCATCCTCTTTAAACAAAGAAATATTCCTCCAATTAAAAAAGGAGTTTAAAGGTGTCAATAAAGTAATCTATGAGGCTGCAAGTAAGTTAAATGCTTGGTTTATTTCATTGAAAAAGGAACATCCGGATACACAAGAATTCACCATTGATCAGTTGGGGAAAGAACTAATTGAACCTCTGATTCAGTTTCTAGAAAGCGCAGAACAGGTCCTGCAAACGGAAACGTCCCAAAATCTGTTGGAAGCCTATTTTATCGTAAATAATTTTTTGAAAATTATCGAACTGCTCGATGAACATTATGTAATCTACGGTGAAAAAATAAAAAACGATGTAACAGTAAAGCTTTTTTGCATTGACCCTTCTAAGCTTCTCCAACAAATGGGAAAGGGTTATCGATCAAAAATCTTCTTTTCAGCGACACTGTCACCTTTATCCTATTATCAAGATATTCTTGGTGGGCAAGAAGAGGATTATGCACTCTCCATCCCTTCACCCTTTTCAAGTGAACAGCTCGAAGTTATGATCAATCCAGTGTCAACCCGCTACCGAGATCGGGAACGGACGATGGAACACATCTTATCTATAATCCAATCATTGATTCAAAACCGGCCCGGAAATTATTTTATCTTTTTTCCATCCTATCAGTACCTACTTTCTGTTTATGACCTATTCAAACAAAAAGACCCAAAAACCCAAACCATCATCCAAGCATCAGGGATGACCGAAATCGAAAGGGAGGAATTTTTGGGGGCTTTTAAAGCTAATCAACCAGAAACCTTACTGGGTTTCGCTGTCCTTGGCGGTATTTTTTCGGAGGGTGTTGATTTAATTGGCGATCGCTTAAATGGGGTGGTGGTTGTCGGTGTAGGATTGCCGCAGCTGTGTTTTGAACGGAACCTCATTAAGGATCATTTTTATCAAAAAGACAAAAACGGTTATGACTATGCCTACGTATATCCCGGCATGAATAAAGTCCTGCAAGCAGGAGGAAGGTTGATTCGCTCGGAGGAAGACCATGGGACCATTGTATTGATCGATGACCGATTCCTCCAGCGACAGTATCAAAATCTCATGCCACTGGAATGGCAGCACTATACAGTTAGTTCAAAAAAGAACCCTTATGGAAAATATCCATAAGGGTTCTTTTTGCCTTAAATGAAAAATGTGCCAGAGACCATAAAGCTAAAAAGGGACCCTAGTACTAAACCTATTGCCGCAAAAAAAGTTAGGATGGCACCGTGGACTTGATTACGCTCAAGAAAAGTCATAACTCCCATGAATACTGCTCCTACACCAAACAATAGCGGCATAAAAACGAGCGAAATGGCAAAGAACAGCCACCCTAATACTGCATACATTATCCCCTTACTTTTACTGGTAGAAGCCGCTTCATGATGAAGAGTTACACTCCCGCAACTTTGACAAACATTTGAGTTAACCACCTCGAAGGACCCGCCTGAAGGATTAAACACTTTACCCACTCCATTCCCTTTGCTTTTTAAATGACTGAATATTGTAAAAATTACTATTAGATTACCATATTCTGATAATAATTCAAGTGAAACACATCATTATATTAAAGAAAATTGAATTTTTATCCATTTTTTTAATAAAAAACTAGTTTCTACTACGCAGATAATATTTATTTTTGCTAAATAGGGGACATTTTTGAACTTTTTACATATAATTAAAGAAAAGTTGCACACGGTAAAAACTTTAAAGGCGGGGAAAGAGAGATGGATAAACCTAATATTATTAAACTCGTGAATGGACAAAAAGGAAATTTGATAAAAATAACGGAGTTAAATCTAGAAGGTGTCATGAGAAGAAGATTATTAGATTTAGGATTTGTAACTGGAGCACTTGTGGAGGTTATAAGGAAAAGTCCATTGGGTGATCCGATTGCTTTTCGAGTCAGTCAAACAACGATTGCCCTCCGAAGAGAGGAGAGTTCTAAAATAGAAGGGGAGCTGGTATCGAATGGGAAATGAATACCGAATTGCCTTAGCGGGAAACCCGAATACGGGAAAAAGCACCTTGTTCAACGCCTTAACCGGTCTTAGACAGCATACCGGAAATTGGGCAGGAAAAACCGTTTCTCTTGCGCAAGGAAGTGTCCAGTTTAAAGAAAAAATCTTTCAACTAATTGACCTGCCAGGCACCTATTCACTTTTTTCGAATTCAACGGACGAAGAAGTGGCACGTAATTATATTGTTTTTGAAAAACCGGATGTGACCATTGTGGTGCTTGATGCGACATCCTTAGAACGAAATTTCAATTTAGCTTTACAGGTCTTGGAAATGACAACTAACGTGATTATTTGTATAAACTTAATTGATGTGGCGGAAGAACAAGGAATTAACATTAATGAGCGTTTGTTAACCAACCGGTTAGGGGTACCTGTTATCAAAATTTCAGCCCGAAACAAAAAAGGTTTCCCGATGCTGCTTGATACCATTGACCGGATTGTAACGGGAGCGATCGAATGTCATCCGGTTCAGGTGACCTATCCGGAGGAAATCGAAGCAAAGATTATGAAAATTGAACCAAAAGTACGTGAAATGGTGGGAGATCATTTATCTTCTCGGTGGGTAACTTTGAGATTACTAGACGGAGACGAGGCTTTACTAAATGAAATTAGTAAACGATTAGTGCCGGAGGGGGTTTAGCGCTATGCGTATAGAAGAACTATTTGCAGAGGCTCAGGAGTTATCGACCTCTAAGCTTAGAGATGACATTGTCCAGCATCTTTATGACCGCAGTCATAAATTATGCGGCGAGGGAATCACCTACACAAAATCGAACAGGGATACTCGAACAGAGAAACTAGATGAGATTTTCACCTCACCTATTTTGGGTTTTCCCATTATGCTAATCATGTTAGGGGTTTTGTTTTATTTAACCATCGCTGGGGCCAATGTACCATCTTCAATGATCGCTGAGTTTTTTGGATTTTTAGAGGGGTATATTACATCATTTTTTGCTTTTATTCATGCACCTGATTGGCTGCACGGGATCCTGGTCCTCGGGTTATACCGAGGCACAACATGGGTTATAAGCGTGATGCTGCCGCCAATGGCCATCTTCTTCCCATCATTTGCCCTGTTAGAGAATTATGGGTATTTGCCAAGGGTAGCTTTTAACATGGATCGGCTCTTTAAAAGAGTCGGTGCCCATGGGAAGCAATCATTAACAATGGCGATGGGATTTGGGTGTAATGCGGCTGCCGTTATTTCCACGAGGATTATTGAATCCCCAAGAGAACGGATGCTAGCTATTTTGACAAACAACTTTGTTCCGTGTAATGGCCGGTGGGGAACATTAATCGTGTTGGCTTCGTTATTCATGGCAGCTAATTTTACCGGAGGACTTAAATCACTAGTAACAACAGGCGTTATTGTCGGCATTGTTCTTTTTGGAATTATCGTCACTTTCTTTGTTTCTTGGGCACTGTCGAAAACATTACTAAAGGGAATACCGACACATTATACGTTAGAACTCCCGCCATATAGGAAACCAAAGATTTTTGATACGGTAATTCGCTCATCTTTAACAAAATCCTGGTCAGTATTAGTTCGCGCGGTTAAAGTTGCCGCTCCTGCAGCGATATTAACTTGGGTGTTTGCAAATTTATATATTGGTGACACGAGTATTCTCATGTATGCCGTCGAGTTCTTAGACCCGTTTGGAAAATTGCTCGGCCTAGATGGTTATATCATGCTGGCGTTTATTTTGGGGTTACCAGCAAACGAAATTGTTCTTCCAATTCTCTTGATGGGTTACTTATCAACGGGTTCATTGACTGAGGTTGATAACTTAGTAGATTTGAAGCAAATCTTTTTAGACCATGGCTGGACTTGGCTGACAACATTGAATGTGATGTTATTTTCGCTGCTTCATTATCCGTGCGGCACGACCTTGCTTAATATTTATAAAGAAACAAAGAGTAAGAAATGGACATTTCTTGCTTTCTTGATTCCGACGGTTATCGCCATTCTTGTTCCACTAATTATTACACAAACTGTGAGATATTTTGGGTTATTATAAAAACTGATATTACAAATGTTAAAAGGGGCTGACTTTTGTCAGTCCCTTTACTCTTGCTGGAATTTATTAAGTGTAAGGGCTTGGTGGGATTCGAACCCACAAAACACACTGCAGTCAGCATGAAGGACTACAGGTTGCTCTACCACTTAAGCTACAAGCCCTGATTTTATTTTGACCATGTTCCATTAAATTATCCGGTTCATTTTAATAAATTAATCTACAGTCCCAGTTTGCTTGATCTTCACCTTTACATGTACATTGACTTTTGCTGTTGGATAGAATCTCTTCCATTTTTTTTCATTAAAACCGCGATGCTGCTCTCTATATTTTGCACCTAGACCTAAAGGGTCCACACCATGTTTTTGAAACTTTTTGATGAGTTTTAATGAATTTTCTTCTAATTGCTCGGCAATTTCTTTTTGGATATGTTTTTTATCAATTGCTACCCTTTTTTTCTTTGGAGATGTGAATTCTTGAAGCCTTGTTTTCAACTTAAGATTAATCGAAAATTCCGGTCGGCCTTTTTTTATGTTAACTTGATAGTGTGCTTTTGAATGAAGATTATCTAGAACGACCCTTTCACCATTTTCTAAAGTGAAACGCTGCAAGCCTTGTATATATTTATCAACTAAACATTTAAATGTGAATGCATCCTCCATAAAAATTGGAAAGACATATCGATCATCTTTTAATATCGCCAGGCCAATAATTTTAATATTATCTTCTAACTGTTTGATTAATGGTAAGTAGGGATCCTGTCCATTTTGGTTAAATTGAAATAAATATGTTTGTAAATTTGATTCAGGAAGATTATCTGATTTCATGGATTGATCAAGCATTCCTTGTACAAACAACGAAACATTTTCAGTTTTGAATTTCTCTATTTTAAGTAACTCACTGGCATCCCCATCGACGACAGCCATTTGAATAATACTGCCAATGGCTGGGTCACGGTTTAAGGTGTCAACCACATCAGTAATCCCTTTTTTTGCTAGTGATTTTCCAAAAAGTGCAACCCGTAATTGACCGCTGACTAATGGATACCGTGACTCATTATTTATGTTGCTCCGAATTTCTTTACTCGTTTCACCTAAGGATATTTTGACTTCAGTGGTAGAGGGCTGATCCCTCTTATAAATTGGATAGGTAATGGATCCTTTTATCATTTTCTTTCCGGCCCAATCATATCCTACGCCCTGGGTCATATTTATTTGATTGACGATATTGGTGGGTATCAGAGAACAACCGGATAATAAGAAAATAGTAACCCCTATTCCTATTAAGGTTCGATTAGCCATTTTGTTTTCTCCTTCTTAGTATTATGAAAATTATTAGGAGGATTGGGATGTAGCCGTAAAAGATCCATAAATTCATTTGGGTTACGTATTTATCCAATGTTTCTTTCCATTGTTCGTTTATGAATTGAGATATAACCACACTGAGTAGGCTTAAAATGATTAAATAGTTTTTTTGTTTCTTTTTAAAAATTCTCTTTAGACCTCGCGTTGAACACCATAATAGAAGAGCGATCAATGCTGAAACGATAATTAAATACATGGAGATATATAAGTATTCAAAGCGTTCTAAATAAGAGAGCCGGATAATTTTTATTAAAGTTAATTCTGGCCAAATGGTTTCTTTTAATTGTTTCTCACTATAATACATAAATGATACAATCGAAGAAAGCGTATAGAGGAAGGTAGTAAACAATACCGCTAAATGAGCGAACTTTTTTGACGATTTAGGATTTCTAATAAATGGATAGACCATGAGTAACGTTTCTGTTCCTGCTAACGTATACATAGAACTTTTGACTGCATCCAGCATATCCAAAAAAGAGTGATTCATGATTGGCAGTAAATTGGTAATATGCGCAGCCTTCAATGGAAAAATATAAAGGACGATTAGGGTGATTTGTGGAAATAAAAATGACAAAAAAGAAACACCAACAACAACCCGAAATCCTCCAGACACACAATAATAAACTAAAACTAAGATTAATGAACAAATTATCCATGAGGGTAATGTAGGGAACATCCAAACTTGAATAATCTCAATAAATCCAAGTAAGACCGAGACACTGGCCAACCAATAATAAATCATAATGATAAGACTAAAAAAATTACCAAGAATATTCCCAAACACTTCTGAATGGACATCAAGGATATCTCCATCGGCATTTTTGAGCAGTTTAAACATCATCCATATGAATAGTTGAACTAAACACCCTGCCAAGATTACACCAATCCATGCATCATATCCTGCTTTTGCTGCAATGGTTCTTTGGAATCCTAATATGCCAACCCCAACTTGTGAATTGTAAACAATAAAGAAAACTAAATAGGGAGAAACTTGATGCCTTTTATTCACTTGCAATGGAATACCCCTTTACGATTTATTCATAAAAATCGTTCACTGGTTCTGGGTTCTCTCGATTCCCAGTTGATTTTCTTTTCTTTTGTGGTCTAAGGGTGGTCGGATTTTCTAGCTGTTTGGAAAAAGGAAGTCTAAACCAAAGATCTTGAAAGGATGTGGAGCGTATTGGGTACATGCTTAAATAAGGACGCCCGAGAGAAGTTAAGCGTAATACATGGAGAACTGTAAATTGGAGTCCTAAAAACACCCCAAGCAATCCAAACCATTGGGAAAGAATAATAAAAGGAAACTTAATAAACCGAACAGTGTTGCTAAATTTATAAACCGGCGCCGTATAGGAAGCTAAGGTACCCATCCCTACTAAAATAAGCAATACATTACTAGTTAACCCCGCTTCAACGACTGCCTGTCCGATAACAATACCACCCACAACCCCAAGAGATTGCCCGATTTTATATGGTAATCGAATCCCTGCTTCTTTTACCATTTCAATCATGAGTTCTAACATTAAAGCCTCTAAAAAAGGAGGAAAGGGAACAGTTACCCTTGAACCAACTAGAGTTTCGAGCAATGGGGCAGGAATCAATTCATAATGATAGGTCATGATCGCTACATACATTGGACTAGCAAGCGCGGAAATGAACATAGCACCAAAGCGTAATAGTCGAAAGAAATTTCCAATAATCCAGGAATAACTATAATCTTCCATCGAAATAAACGATTCAATCATGGTAACTGGAACAAGGACAAGATTTGGTGACCCATCCACTGCAATGATTATTTTCCCTTCCGTTAACCCTGCAGCCACACGATCGACTCGCTCAGTTGAAATCGATTGCGGAAACAAAGAATTCGTATTGTCTTCAATCATTGAAGAGAGATAAGCACTGTCCTGGATATGATCATATTGAACATCGTTGATTCTTTGAACAACCGTGTTCACATTTTCCGGATCGGCAATCCCATCCATATAGATAACGGCAACATTTGTTTTTGAAAGTTCGCCGACATTCATTTCGATTACAAGCAGTTCAGGGACAGGTAATCGTTTTCGAATAAGATTAATATTGGTGTCTAATTCTTCAATAAAACCCACTTGTGGTCCAACAGCCGAAGATTCCATCATTGCTATGCTAACATCTCGAAATTTACTGTTTGCAATATTAATTAATAAACATTCTTCATCTTGTTCATCCTTTTGAAGAGCCAAGAATCCCCGCATTAGGTTTTCAATGATTACCTTTGGATCATTTGTACAAAGAATTTCTTGTACAGGTATAACACTTTTTAATTCCTCTAAAGATAGCTGCTCATTTAAAAAGGGCAAAACATCCTGGTGAAGGATGTCAGATGAAATCAGTGTTCGATAATACGAAAGCCAAAAAGGATGATCTTCTTTTATGGAAGTATGCTCATGAACAAAGTCATTTGATTTTGATAATCGTTGGAGCCAATTTTGATTCTCATCGTTTTGTGAGCTTGTTTCTTTGCTGGGAAGATCTGCCTTTGGTTTCATGGATATCCCTCAAAATAATTTTTTCTTAATATATGTAATACAGGGAATTATATACAAATTATCCTGTAATCATAAGGTTAATGTAAGGAAAGATAATGGTATGGAAGAATAAACAAAAGTAAAACAAGAGAAATTAAGTTGGAAGCAACTTTTATCTTTAAAACGAATATCATCGAAAGTTGGTGAAAAGCTTGAGAACATTCATGATAATTTTATTTTCTATTTTATTAGGAGGCTGTTCAGCTGGAGATTTAAGTGACCAAAATCAATTTCAACCCACTTCACCATCCAAAATTGTAGATAGGGCAAATCATAAAGATAAAAAAGGAATCATGAACTTTCTTTTAATAGGGAGTGATTCAAGAGGCGATCTTCAATCTTTCTCAGATGCAATCATTATTGCCCAATATGTACCTAAAGAAGGTAATATCAAGTTAATAAGTTTGATGAGAGACAGTTATGTCAAAATTCCTGGGTATTCGAAAGGGTACGACAAACTCAACAAAGCATATTTTATCGGTGGAAATGAATTATTAAAAAAGACGATTTATCAAAATTTCGGAATTAAAGTAGATCACTCTGTATCCATTGATTTTAAAGGGTTTGCTAACTTTATTGACCTCATTGCACCGGAAGGAATCACAGTGAATGTCAGCCAAAAAATGATTGACGATTTTAACATGGACGTTAGGCCTGGGAAAAATGCGCTAAATGGAAGAGAATTATTAAAATATGTCCGGTTCAGACATGATGACGAAAGTGATTTTGGCCGCGTTAAACGACAACAAGAAGTTATCGTCAAGGTAAAGGAACAATTGAAAAATAAATTTAGCAATTTTGAGTCGCTGGCAGCGCTGCCGGATTTTGTGGAGGAAAGTTTAAATCATGTGGAATCAGATATGGACAAAGGGGAGATTTTATCAGTCTTATCTAAACTTGTCTTTTATCCGATTAAAAATATCGATAGTTTACGGATACCCGTCCAAAATAGCTTTGAAAATAAAACCTATCCCCATGCAGGTGCTGTTCTTAAGATCAATCTGGAAGAAAATCGAGAGGCATTAAAGGATTTCTTACTAAAGCCTTCTCCGGTTAATAGAGAGTATCATTATTAATGGCAAAAAGCAGACAAACTCCAAGAGTATGTCTGCTTTTATTATGGGATATGAAATTATAAAATTATTTTTTGGATAACACTGAATTAGTTCTCTGAATCCAGCTCCAACGCCCAGCGGCTAGTGGACTTCGCTCTCCGCCCTACGATAAGTCAAGCACGAATGCGCTAACGCTCTTCGTGTTTCCTTTATCTCAGTTGGAGCGCTCCAGTCCATACGCAGCTAAACGGGCGCTTGCGCTTTTTGTTCTAAAACTTATCTTTTCAATTTATTGATTTCTTCCGTTACGACAAACGCAAGGTCATCATTTCCAAATAACGCTAACACTCCAAGCAAGGTTTGGTCGCTCACTTCACCCGCTTCTTCTTTTGGAACGGTTAACTCAATTGCTTCTTTTAGGGCAGGATTAGAGGCTTGATCGGGATAAGCTCGTAAATACAACTCTTCTGGATTAAGATCGTGATTCACGCACCATTGTGCAAATACTAGAATCATCATTTTCTCTTCACCGCGATAGTTTTCGATAATCTTTTCCTCTAACTGTTTTTGGTTCATTTCAAGGTCTCCTTAGAATTCATTATGAATTTATTATATAAGATTTTTGTCGAATATATAGTGGAAATACATAAATTCGAATGAAACCCATTCATTTATGGGATAATGTTAAAGGTTATACTTTTTATATGAAAGGGGAACGTATAAATGAGTAAGGTTGAAGTAGGCGAAATTTTTACCATAAGTGATGAAAATGATGAGGAACAAGAAGTCGAAGTGTTAGGAGTCATGACGATAGAAGGAAATGATTATGTGGCTGTCGGATTTGCGGAGGATGTTAGACAAGAATCAGATGAAGATATTGATATCTTTTTTCTGAAGGTCGATGATGACGGTGATTTTTCCGCCATAGAAAGTGATGAAGAATTCGACAAAGTTTCAGCAGCATTTGACGAAATGATGGACGAGGAAGAAGGAACAGAAGAATAATATGCTTGGGACAAGAGGGATTAATTGATCTCTCTTTTTATTTTCTATGACTCCAATTGGGAAATTTATGTATGTATAAATTCTTTCTTGGCATACTACTGATGAAGAACATCTATAAAGGAGTAATGTAATGTTAATTGAAGAAGGTACAAAATATCAAATTTCCCCAGGTATTAAAGGTTTTTTCAATTCTGCTGAGTCGATGACTGTCCAAAGTTATAATGGAGTCACTGTACAATTCATTCTAGCAGACAGCAAAGGTCATGGGTCTATGCCAATAGAACATTTAAATTATTTATTAAAAAAATCAAACCTAACAAAAATTCCAAGTAAACGAATATTACTTAGCACTGACAATACTGAAGAACAGATCAGCTAAAATACTCTGGAGTGGAAACCTATATGGAACTTAAGAAACTTACTCTCCAAGATACATCAATAGCATACATAGATAGCGGGACAGGGAAACCCATTGTTCTTCTGCATGGTTTTTGTGGAAGTTCTCAATATTGGGAACATGTCATACCGGCATTGTCAGCTGATTACCGGGTAATAGCTCCTGATTTGCCTGGGCATGGACAATCTGGTCCCTTAAAAGGTAACACTACAATTGAAAATATCGCTGATCAAGTAAAAAGCCTTTTGGATAAATTAAATGTACCTATAGTGACTATGTTTGGTCACTCGTTAGGCGGCTACATCACACTTGCCTTCGCAGAAAAATATAGCGGCCAATTAAATGGGTATTCGCTTATTCATTCAACCGCCTTTCCAGATTCGGAAGAGGCGAAAAAAGGAAGACTAGCCAATATTGAAAAAGTAAACCAGTCAGGAATCTACTCGCTAATCGACGGTTTGGTACCAAAACTTTTCTCGCCGGAAAACCAGGATGAGAATTACGTAGGGGAAGCGATGGAGATAGGCTATACTACTTCAGCTGAGGGTGCAATAGATGCCCTAAATGCGATGAAGGAGCGGACTGACCGTAATCATGTATTAGAAGTTTCTACACTACCTGTTCTTTTAATAGCAGGGGAACAAGATCAAATTATCCCATCAGATAAGACTTTTTCGGTTAGCAAAGCTAATATTAGACAGTCATTAATAAAAGATTCGGGCCATATGAGTATGTATGAAAATCCTATGTATCTCATTTCAGAGATTCAAAATTTTTTATCGAATCAATAATGGGTTAGTAGAGGAACCAAGCTGGTTCCTTTCTTTAATTTGTATTCTAATAAAAAACAAATTTTCACATTGGAAGAAAAAATAATTGACGAACAATAAGATTAAATGTTATCTTATAAACAACAAAGGTTCATATTTAAATACAAAATAGAGAGGATGATGAAATTGATGGCACCGATGATTTATGAACTTCGTAAGCCGGCGCAAATTGAACCAGCTAAAACCTATCCGGCATTGTTTCTCATGCACGGGATTGGAAGTAATGAGCAGAACATGTTGTCTTTGGTCAATGGATTAGAAGACAGCTTTTATATTTTCAGTGTTCGCGGGCATCTTCCTCAACCCCCAGGTTTTGCCTATTTTACCATTCAAGGGTATGGAAAACCGCATCGTGAAGTGTTCGATGAAGGAGTTAGTAAACTAACCAGCTTTATTGATTATGCATGTAGCGAATACCCGATAGATGAGAGTCAATTGTTTTTACTAGGCTTCAGCCAGGGTGCTATTCTATCAATGACTTTAGGATTAGCATTGGGGAATCGAATCAAGGGGATTATTGCACTAAGCGGCTACATTCCTGCCTTTGTTAAAGAAGAGTACAACATTAAGCCAGTTGATCAACTATCTTTGTTTATTTCTCATGGCGAAATGGATCAGGTTCTTCCATTTGATTGGGGGTTGGCAAATAATGAGTATTTCCGTGAGTTGGGGGCAGATGTCACCTTTAAGACGTATCAAGAAGGACATACAATTTCAATGGAAAACCATAAAGATTTCATGCAATGGTTAGCAGAAAAAGTAAAATAATAAAAATATAAAATGACAACTAAGGGGAAATGAGATATGTTAAACAATAAATTTGAAGCTAGTACATTACTATTAAGAGTTATGTTAGGAATTACATTCTTTGTTCATGGATTAGTTAAATTCCAAGGCGGAATTGAAAATATCGTTGGTTGGTTTGATAGTATCGGTTTACCAGGATTCTTAGCTTATGGTGTTGCTTTAGTCGAGATGATCGGTGGAGCAGCTTTAGTGCTTGGTTTAGGAAGTCGAATTGTTTCAGGTTTACTTGCATTGTTGATGATTGGAGCAACAATAAAAGTGAAACTTTCAGTAGGCTTTTTAGGGAATGGACAAATGGCTGGTTATGAATTAGATTTGGCTTTATTGGTAATGGCTGTGTTTATTGTGATTAATGGAAGCAAAATGTTTGCGTTAGATCAGCTTATTTTCAAAGGAAACAAGGAAGATAAAACATCCTTTTCAAAAAGTCTTACTAACTAAACAAAATAGGGGGAATTAGCATGTTACCGTCTTTTTTTATTGCTCATGGTGCGCCGTTATTAGCGGTTGAGAATAATGAATATACTCAGTTTCTAAATCAGCTTGGGCAAACCCTGCCACGACCAAAGGCGATTATCTTGTTTTCGGCCCATTGGGAATCATCCATTCAAAAAGTAAGCGATGTTGACACCTATGACACGATCTATGATTTCGGTGGTTTCGATCCGGAATTGTACCGCATTAAATATCCTGCACAGGGCAATCAGCAGATTTCTAAAGAAATTAAAGATTTGTTTACTGAAAATGGTGTAAGTTTCGATGTTGAAACGAAACGCGGTCTCGATCATGGAGCATGGGTGGTTCTTCGTCTTCTTTATCCGAATGCAGATATTCCGGTGATTTCGATGTCTGTTAATCAAAATCTAAAACCTGAAGAACAATATAAAATCGGTAAATCTTTGTCGGCCTTACGAGCAAATGATATTTTAATTATTGCTAGTGGGGGAACCGTGCATAATCTTAGAGCGGTAAAATGGGCAGATAACGAAGTCGATCAATGGGCGCTTGAGTTTGACGATTGGTTGGCACATCATTTGAATAATTGGGATCTAGACTCCTTATTCAAATATGATTCTTTAGCACCTAATGCTGAATATGCGGTACCACGTTATGGCAAAGAACACTTTATTCCGATTTTCTATGCATTGGGAGCAGCAGATAATAGTCAAAAAGCAGCTTTATTGCATCGCAGTTTTCGATATGGAAATCTGAGTCATAGTGTTTGGCAGTTTGGATGAGCTAATTCCTTATTGTAAAAAAAATCCTTCCGTAGGGAAGGATTTTTTTTTGTTGATTGAATATTGTTATGTTGTTACATTGGAGCAAGACCCATGTATACTCCATTAATAAATACTGCCATCATTAAAGAGCCTTCTTGCGTATAATAAGGTACTCCCACCATTAAAGTATTATCATGGGTATGATTGACAATTACTTCGATGTTTTTTGCGCCTTTCCAGCTGATACCATCATACATTAGGGAAAATTTTGCATCCTTAAACGCTTGACTACTTATTAACTCAGCAACAATTTTATTTTTCTCAGCTCCTAAAACTGGTGAAACATCACAACCACATTCTCCTGCTGCTTTTACCGAATTCCCCGTAGTCACAAACAACGATAAGGCAATAACCACTCCACATAAAACTGTTAATAATTTTTTCATCTTTTTTCCTCCTTTATTTTAACCTCCTTAACTTTATTCTCTTTTTTTCGACAAACTCCTTCAAAAATTTTGGGAAAATATTCGACAAATGTAAAAATTTATTACAAATTCGTGTCAAAATGGGTGTCAGGCACCAAGTTGTTGTCATTTTTCCATAAATAGGTTCTAATGGAAGTATGATTCTAAACAGTAAGAAGGGATTTTCCTGTGTGGTTTATATTTGGTGTTATCTTAATTTACAATATGGTTTTATTTTACATAGGCTGGAATGGCTGGAAATGGTTAAAAATAATCATTGGAAATAAAACGCAGGTGAAGTACGTATTTTGGCTCATTCTTTTTCTGTTTGGATATACATTTGTTTTCGGGCGCTTTGTTGAAGATAGTGAAGTGCTTACTTGGATAGGTGCGATTTGGCTGGGAGTTTTTTATTTTTTACTTTTAGTTCTACCGCTAATTAATCTGATAATCCTTTTGACGAAATTTACTACTCTATCTAAAAATACTGCCATTAAGTGGTTTGGGTTTGCTGTGTTAATCGGCATAGCAGCATTTTTTGCTTTTGGTATATACAACGCATATACCCCAGTAATCAAAAGTTATCAAATAAATATAGCTAAGCCTGTGGAAGGGAAACAAAGTCTAAACATTGTGATGGCATCCGATATGCATTTTGGGACGTTAGCAGGTGCAACGCATGCGAAAAATCTAGTTCAACATATTAATTCGATGGAACCTGATCTTGTTTTTTTTCCCGGTGATATCATTGACGATGACGTGAAGCCTTATCTTGATGAAGGCATCCCTGACATACTTAAGCAAATTAATGCACCGGTATATGCTTCTTTTGGAAATCATGACCGTGATGAAGGTGTTGACCTAAAAAAGGTTTTCAATGAAAGCGGGATGAAGCTTTTAGCGGATGAAACACATGTATTGGAAAATGGTATTACACTCATAGGCAGAAAAGACCGGGGCTATCAAGATGTATCTCGTGCGGAACTTTCCGATTTAATGAAGAAGACTGATTTAACGAAACCAGTCTTCCTACTGGAACACCAGCCCTATGATTTTGACATCGCCCTAAAAAACGGCGCGGACTTAATTTTATCGGGGCATACACATCGTGGTCAGATTGCTCCGATGAATTTGATTACAAACATGATCTATGAAAATGATTGGGGCTACTTAAAGAAAGGCAAGCTGCAATCGATTGTCTCATCGGGCTATGGTTTTTGGGGGACACCGATTCGAATCGGGACACGGTCTGAAATTGTTCAAATAAAAGTTACCTTCAATCCGTAAAAGGAAAATGGTAATATAAGAACCAATCTCGAGAACTGAAGCCAAGAGGAGTTATTAGTAAGATAATTTTAAAGGCTGTTCCCTCATGTAATATAGGGAACAGCCTTTTCTTATTTAATATCCTTTTGCGGTATAGTATTTCAATGGTTGATTTGATGAATTCTTCAATTCTGTAAAAATAGTCCCTGTTAGACTGTGTGATCCTTGGGCATCGAGTCCAGATTCCCAAAGCATCATGCCGCCAAAACCATAATCTAGTGCCAAACGTGTTTTCTTTTTCATCGTTGCAGCGCCATTATAATGATAGGTTGTGCCATTCATTTTAACAATGTCTTTTTCAGCATTCGCAGGGTTCTTGTTAATAATCGTGGCAAAGGAAACCTGTTTGATTTTAGGATCTTCCGGCTGCGCGTAAAACGGTACACCTAAGACTAGTTTTTCTTTTGAAAGTTTCTGATTCTCGAATAGGTTAGACCAATAGTTTACGATTTTCTCAGTAAATGGATAGGGTGATAAATTTGCTGCATTATAACTGCCGTCCCACTGACCATCATAGGCCATAATATTGACATGGTCGACATGCTGGAACATAGATGGATCATACTTAATAAAGCCAATCTCCGTTAAAGTCACCGCATGAATCTTTGAATAAACAGCAATGGACAGCTCCTTCTTTTTTGGATGAAGTTGGGCGCTTAACTCTTTTGCAAAGGCAGCCAAATTTCGTGAATCTGCCTCGGTCCGAGGGTGTTCAAAATCAATATCAATGCCGTCCAGGTTTTCACGGACTGCGATATTAGTAAGCTCTTTAACTAGTTTGGCGCGTGCTTTAGGATTAGAAATCGCTGGTTTAAAATAATTATAGGATTCGCCGCCCTTGATGTGGTACCAACCGCCAATAGCAAGCATCACCTTTGTGTCGTATTTTTCTGCTTTTGAAACAACGGTGCGCAGATTTTTTAGTGCTGTATCGCCATTAAATAAGATTTCCCCATCCTTTGTTGGATGAACAAACGAAAATATGACATGTGTTAGTTTAGAGTAATCGATCATGTTAGGATCCCGATAATCTTGAACATAACCAATGAGTACCTTTGCTGGTTTCGTATTATATTTAGGAAACTCTTTTGAAGTTGGTTTAATTGCTGACTTTGGTGCATCTTCTAAAATTAGCGTATTTGGACGCTCTTGATCGTCATTATTGGTGGTGAAAAAGACTCCAGTTAGTATTCCTCCAATGAAGGTAATCGCAATTACCAGGCCAAGGAGGAGATAACGTTTACTCATAGTTTTGTTCCTCCTTATTATTTCTCACTTAAAAAATTGTAACAGAAAAAGGGGAGACAAACGCTTGGTAATATCCACCTGTCCACATCAAAAAGTGAATAAATTTGAATATATATGCTTGTTTTTGATATAATCATAAGGTTAATGTTAAAAACTACGTGTTTTTTATATATAAAATTGTAAGGTGGTCAACATGAATCAAGAATATAGAGTATTGCTGTACTATAAATATGTAACAATTGAGAATCCCGAAGAAGTGACTCAAGAACATCTGAACGCATGTAATGAAATGGGCCTCAAAGGCCGAATTATCATTGCGGCGGAAGGGATAAATGGAACGGTGTCAGGCACCGTTGAACAAACGGATGCGTATATGAAATACATGGATGAGCATCCATTATTTACAGGGACTATTTTTAAAATAGATGAAGCGATTGAGCATGCGTTCAAAAAGATGCGGGTGCGTTGTAGACCGGAGCTTGTTACTTTGCGTTTGGAAGATGATGTGGATCCGAACGTACAAACAGGGAAGCATTTAAAACCAAAAGATTTCTTTGCTGAAATGCAAAAAGAAGAAACGGTGGTCATCGACGCCAGAAATGATTATGAATATGATCTTGGTCATTTTAGAGGGGCGGTAAGACCGGATATTTTAAACTTCCGAGACCTTCCACAATGGATCCGAGAAAATAAACAGGAGTTTGAAGGCAAAAAGATTCTTACCTATTGTACAGGTGGAATTCGATGTGAAAAATTCTCAGGCTGGTTATTGAAAGAAGGCTTTGAGGATGTATCACAATTAGAAGGTGGAATTGTCACCTACGGTAAGGACCCTGAAGTCCAAGGAGATTTATGGGATGGGCAGCTCTATGTTTTCGATGAGCGAATAAGTGTTCCTGTTAACCAAAAAGAGCATGTAGTAGTCGGTAAGGATTTTTACACGGGAGAGCCATGTGAACGCTACGTGAATTGTGCAAACCCGGAATGTAATCGAAAAATTCTATGCTCTGAAGAAAATGAACATAAGCATCTACGCAGTTGTTCGCATGAGTGCCGCGTTCATCCACGTAACCGTTATATTGCTCAACATGGGTTAAGTGAGGAAGAGGTTCAAGAAAGATTAGCGGCAATTGAGAAAGAGTTAACCAGATAATTGATTTATGTAAGTAAGCAGGACATTTCGGTGTCCTGCTTGCTTTTTTTTTGGTTTGCCAATAGGAATTTAGGAATATATTTATTAGAATAGAGGATAGAAACTGTTTTGAAATTTTTTACATTGAGAGGAGCGGATGGGGCAAATGGTGACCTATACAAATCGGAATGAAGTCCCTTCACATGAAAAGTGGAACTTAGCCGATATCTATTCAGATATTAAGAAATGGGAAGAGGATTATCTGCTGATTGAAAAGATGGCGGCGAACCTAAAGCAATATGATGGGAACATTCAAAATGGACACTCACTGTATCAATATCTAAAGCAAAGAGAAGAGTTATCTTATACCTTCAACAAAATTTATGCCTATGCCATGTTAAGTGTAGATGAAAATACGAGGGATTCCCAGGCGCAGTCCCATTTAGACAGAGCGAAACAACTGAGTGTTAAGGTTAGTGCTGCTACCTCTTTCTTTATGCCTTATTTATTAAGCCTTGATGAAGATACTTTAAAAGCGTACATATCCGCAGAAAAAGAGCTAGACTACTTTGCAGAGGATTTATGGGAGTCATTTCGTTATAAGCAGCATGTATTAACTAAAGACCAGGAAGCAGTCCTCTCGCAATTAGGTGAAGCACTTACAGCCCCGGGGAACATCTTTGGAATGATGAATAATGCTGATATTAAATTCGGGGAAGTTACTAGTGAGAACGGCGATCGTGTGGAACTAACTAGAGGCATGTATTCTAAGTTAATTGAAGATACGGATCGGGAAAAGCGAAGAGAGGCCTATAAGGCATATTACCAGCCGTACCTGCAATTGAAAAATTCGATTGCTGCTACACTCTCAGCTGCCATTAAAAATAATGTGACGACGGCTAAAATCCGTCAGTATCCATCCGCACTGGAAAAGGCGTTGTTCGGGGATAAAGTACCAAAAGAGGTATACGAGAATCTAATTAAAACTACCAAAGAAAATATTGGTCCACTTCATCATTATTCACGTATTCGTAAGGAAAAGTTGGAGCTGGATGAACTTCGTCAATATGATATGAGTGTCCCGCTTGTCGGCGGTGTAAAACAAGTGATTTCATATGAGGAAGCTTATGACACGATGTGTAAGGCTTTAGCTCCGCTCGGGGAGGATTACATCCATATCCTAAAGGAATTCAAAACCGCTCAGTATCTGGATGTTAGAGAAACACCGGGGAAGCGTTCAGGTGCTTATAATCTTGGTGTCTACGGGGTCCATCCCTATATCCTTCTCAATCATCAGGACGATTTGGACAGTTTATTCACGTTGGTTCATGAGTGCGGGCACGGTGTCCACAGCCGCTTGAGTTCGCAGTACCAGCCGCAAATTACCGCTCGGTACAGTATCTTTGTTGCCGAAGTGGCATCTACCGTTAATGAAGTTCTGTTAATTAACTATTTATTAAACAATGAGCAAAATCCCGATGTTCGGAAACATTTAGTGAATCATTTCATCGATCAATTTAAGGGAACATTTTTTACACAAGTCATGTTTGCTGAGTTTGAGATGAAAACACATGAAATGGCAGAGAAGGGGCTTCCTTTAAATGTGGAAGTATTTAATCAAATCTATGAGACTTTATTCCGGGAATACAATGGGGATGAGGTTGTCTTCGATGAGGAAGTAAAATTTGGATGGTCAAGAATCCCTCATTTCTACCGTCCTTTTTATGTTTACAAGTATGCAACTGGATTTGCTTCTGCCATCCATTTAGCGACTAAGATTCTTGAAGGCGACCAAGAAACACTTACTTCCTATTTGGAATTCTTAAAAAGCGGCAGTTCGGATTACCCGCTGGAACTGTTAAAAAAGACGGGGGTCGACCTAACCACTCCTTATCCAATCGAAAATTCAATGAAACGGTTTGGTGAATTAGTCGAGGAATTCTCACGCTTGTAAAAATATTCAACTCCAAAACCCATGGATGTCCTTCTACAAGAGACAGCCGTGGGTTTTATTTTTTTATAGTGCAATAGTTGGAATTATTGTAGAATAAGGAAAGTTAAGTAAATTAAAGGGGCAATTTGGATTATGGAGAGTAGAAAAGACAAAAATCAAGGGCGGAAAAAATCATTTATCCCAGTCATTATCGTGGTTGCTATTTTGCTGATTGCTGGTGGTTTTTATTTGAACAGGAGTATGACAGAAGAGAATGAAACTTCAAAAAGCGCCAACCTCAAGGAAAAACCTGCTGAGAAAATAAAAGAAGAACCAAGGTCAAAACCTAAACCAGATATACAACTAGAAGTTAAACCAGAACCAGTCCATGAAACTACGATTAAAATTAGCGCTGCGGGTGACTTTACACTTGGGTCGGATGAATCGTTTAATTATAGATCTTCCTTTATCAAAGCTGCTGCTGACAATGGTCTACCGTATTTTGTTAAAGGCCTGGATAATATTTTTAAAAATGATGATTTTACAACGGTCAATTTAGAAACAACGCTAACAAATGCAACTCAAAAAGCGGTCAAGACCTTTCGCTTTAAAGGGGATCCATCCTATGCGAAAATTCTTGAATTGGGCGGAATTGAAGCGGTAAATCTTGCAAACAATCATATCCATGATTACTTAGATAAAGGCTATCAGGACACGATGACATCATTGGAAAAGCAGAACATTGGTTACTTTGGTTATGAACATAAATATATGACTACTGTTAAAGATACGAAAATTGGTGCTTTAGGTTATGAGGGCTGGGCGGACACACCTGAAATGCGAAGTCAGGTTGAACAGGATATTAAAGAATTACGGGCTCAAGGTGCGCAGATTATTCTCGTACATTATCATTGGGGCAGTGAACGGCATTATGTTCCTGATCGTTCCCAAAAGTCGCTGGCTCGATTTACCATTGATAGCGGTGCGGATTTAATTCTTGGCCATCATCCCCATGTTGTCCAAGGAATTGAAGAATATAAGGGGAAATTTATTGTCTATAGTTTAGGCAATTTTATGTTTGGCGGGAATAGAAATCCAAGTGATAAGGATACGTTTGTGTTTCAACAAACCTTCCATTTGAAAAATGGAGTATTAGAGGATACGAAGGAAATTAGTGTTGTGCCATTTTCTATCTCTTCGGTTTCCTCGAGAAATGATTATCAGCCTACTTTATTGACAGGTTCCGAACGGAATAGAGTCAAGCAGAAAATCATTGATGGTTCTAACAAAATCAATGGTTCTGATTGGCTTGTTTATGAAAAAAATGAACAAGTTGTAAAAAAAGCGAACTAGCCATTTCCTAATACTAACTTAAGGGACAGTAACCGCTGTCCCTTTAACTTTTGGTAGTTATTTTTAATCCAACGTTCGAGTAGATCGTATTGTAAAAGGTAAAATCACGATTGTTATATTGATAATGGTTCTTACTGAGTATCTGTTTTCTAATATTAATTTTTACAAAATCATTAAAACATAAAAAGATCGAATAGGTAGATGTAGGCAGATGGTTTAATAAATTTAAATCTACCTCTAATAGGCCATCCCCACTTTTATCTATACTGACAGGCAGGGAAGATTCATTTAAGGCATTTTTAGTATCACGAATTAGTCCGTGTGTGATTGAATCTAGATAATCACCATAAACTTTAAATTTAAGATAATATATATTTTTATCCACATATTCTTTTTCATAAACAGAATGCATTGGAACCCTGATATATTTGTATTTTTCTTCTAGAAAGGGGACAACAACAAAGGGGCGATTCTCTTTAATGATAACCTCTTTTACTTTTTCCTTCTTTTCCCACGCAAAAAGGCTCTCCAGTTGCTTATATTTACGGTCACAGTACAGATTATATACCACCTTGTTCATTGGTTGGATGAATTCCTCGGAAAACTCATAAGTTAACTTTTTCGTTGTTTTTAAAACTTGATTAAACTTATAATAATAGACAATTTTAAGCTTTGTTTTTTGAAAATGAGGGGTATGAAAAAACCTTGTAATCGAATCAAACTCATACAGTCGATTTAAAATCACCTTCTCTTTTTCTAAATCTAATTTTTTATTAATGATATGATTAATCACTTTAAGGTTACAATTTGTCTTTTGAATAATGTTGGTTTGATTAGTCAAACGTGTGTTTTGATTATCGAGCCTATTTAAATAATAAATGGGATGTTGTGTCGTAGAGATCGTCCGGCAATGTGTTAAAACATCAATAAAAAATTGCTTATCTTCAGCAAATTTCATTTCCGGAAAAATGATCTGACTGTCTTTTATTACACTTGTTTTTATCATTCGAGCTCTTGGTCCTAAATGATGAAAGATATGAGGAATCGAAAATGGTGATTCACTTCTTCTTTCTTTACATGATTCATGCTCACCGATTATTGTCTTTCCTTTCGATTGAATCTGAATCGTTTTACCTACAGCATAATCGTCACCTGTTTCCGCTAAGATGTTCGATAATACTTCCAGGCCATTGGGTTCCAGCCAATCATCTGCATCTAAGAAAGAAATATACCTGGAGCTCGATAACTGGATACCGATATTACGCGGGCGACCGGGTGTACCGGTATTTCTTTTAAGAAAAACAACCATGAGATTAGCGAATTTTGAAGAGTATTCTAATAAAATATCTCTTGAGGAATCGGTAGAACAATCATCGATTAAAATAAATTCAATATTCTCCATGCCAAGGGATTGGTTTAACACTGAGTCAATCGTTTTCCTCAGGTATTTTTCAGCGTTAAAAACAGGTGTAATCACCGAAACTAATGTTGAATTCCGCTCCTTGTTAAATTTTTGGTCAACGATATAATAACCGTCCGCATTATAATTTATGAGTGGCTGCTTTTGTTTCCATTTCCATACCATGTTTCCTCACCTCAGCATATGTCCGTCCTTTGATACTTTTTATTGATGGTAAAAAACTTCAAACCATTATTATTTTTGGTCAAATAATGAATCTTATTCGAAAAATTACGCACTACCTGTAAAACTAGTCCAGATTTTATATCCTTTGACAAGATTTTACACTAAATATATCGGAATAA
>JAANMP010000028.1 GCA_011250595.1 Bacillus sp. MM2020_1
TATTTAGAAGAGAAGTTCATTGAAAAAAATATAAAAATTTTTAAGAAAATCTTACGGATCCCAAAGAAGGACTTGTATAAAGGCTTACATGAATTAGGGATTGATTTTGAAAAAGCACTGCTTTTTCATGAATACGTTTTTCTCCGCGAAGCGTTAGGTCAAGATTACCAAGAAGCACTAGAAAACCTTTTTCCACTTTTAATCAATTCCACCTACAAAGAAATTTTTGAAAAATTTCAAAATGAAATAAACTTCATCAAAAAAGTAAAATTATTATGATAAATAAAAAATACAGAGCAGCCATTGTTTAAACTCTGTATTTTTTGTTTTTTTCTCCACTTCCAAGGATTATACTTGGATTTTATCAGGGGATAAATGTACAATCTAATAGTTGAACATTTAATAAAGATAAAAATGATATAGGTGGGAAAAAGAATGATTGCAAAGACGGAAGAGGATTTTAATGGATTGAAAGAAATCGGCAGAATCGTTGCCGGGATTCGTGATGAGTTAGTACAACGGGCGGTACCCGGAGTAACCACTAAAGAACTCGATGATATCGCCGGGGATTTATTCGAGAAGGAAGGCGCCATTTCTGCTCCTAAAGGTGAGTACGATTTTCCGGGATATACTTGTATTAGTGTTAACGAAGAAGTGGCTCATGGAATCCCTGGTAGTCGGGTAATTCAAGAAGGAGATCTTGTCAATATAGATGTTTCTGGTTCCAAAAACGGTTATTTTGCTGATACGGGCATCTCAATTGTAATCGGAAAAGGTGAAGAAATTTTAACAAAAATTTGTGATGTTGCGAAAGAGGCGTTTGAAGCAGGTCTAAAAAAAGTAAAACCCGGGTCCAAAATCAGCGGAATGGGTAAGGTCGTATACCAAACAGCCAGAAATCAGGGATTAACCGTGATTAAAAATCTGACTGGACACGGTATTGGGCGAACCATCCACGAACAACCTGATTACATATATAATTATAATGAAACCTCCGACAATGGATTGCTAAAAGAAGGAATGGTTATTGCATTTGAACCATTTATCTCCACACATGATGAAGAAGTGTTTCAACTAGAGGACGGATGGACTTTTGTAACAGAAAAAAGCTTCGTAGCTCAGTACGAACACACACTCATTGTCACTAAAAACGGTCCAGTCATATTAACTCGTTAATCAGAATAGAGTATAGAGCCTTCCGTAGGAGTGGTTCTATATTCTATTTATTTTTTTAAAAGGACATATACCATACACAAGAACCAACACGTTGACTGTACGGTTTAAACTATGGTATAGTTATAGTAACATTAGACTGGAAAGGGGTGAGTAATTTGGGGAGTTGTATCGAATTGGTGAAATAGCAAAATTAAAGAATATTTCCAAACGAACAATTGATTATTACACCCAAATAGGCTTACTAAACCCTATTCGGACGGACTCTAATTATCGATTGTATAGTGATGAGTGTCTTCAAATTTTAAATATGGTTGAACATTATAAGAATTTGAATATGCCGCTTGAGGAAATAAAATCTTCGATTGAATTAATTAAGTCAGACAATACGATTGATAAACAAAAAGTGGAAAAACATTTCAAACAAATTGCCAGTATTATGCAGCACCTGAAAGAAGAGATCCATGTGATGGAACCGATTCTGCAAAAATTAAACGATCAACAAAGAGAAAAGTATGTTAATAGATTATCGTCTGAAGGGGTCACATTGGCTCAAACATTATTATTACTATTTAGCTAGAAAATGATTAAAATAAACACGTAAAAAACAGGAGGTGTATTCCTTACTTATATCTATTAAGTAAGGAGACCATTGATCATTAGTAATCTACTAATAATAGCACTTTTAATTGCCTTTACAGCATTTTTTGTAGCATATGAATTTGCTATTGTTAAAGTCCGCGGTACACGTATCGATCAACTCGTAAGCGAAGGGAACAAGAACGCGATCGCGGCAAAAACGATTGTTTCAAATCTTGATGAATATTTATCTGCCTGTCAATTAGGTATTACGGTTACAGCATTAGGACTTGGGTGGTTAGGTGAACCAACAGTAGAGCATATCCTTCACCCGCTTTTAAGTTACTTTAATATGCCTGAATCGGTATCAAGTATTACTTCATTTATAGTTGCGTTTGCATCGGTTACATTTATTCATGTAGTTGTAGGGGAATTAGCACCAAAG
This sequence comes from Bacillus sp. MM2020_1, assembly GCA_011250595.1. Classification (GTDB taxonomy): domain Bacteria; phylum Bacillota; class Bacilli; order Bacillales; family Cytobacillaceae; genus Neobacillus. The sequence goes on from JAANMP010000028.1 coordinate 2,198, forward strand.
ACCTTTGCCATCCAAAAAGCAGAAGAGGTCACTTTGTTATTTGCAAGGCCGATGATTCTCTTTTACAAAATAATGTATCCCTTTATCAAAGCCTTAAACGGTTCTGCACGATTTATCGTTGGAATTTTCGGCTTGAAACCTGCTTCCGAACATGAAGTCGCGCATTCTGAGGAAGAACTTCAATTAATCATTTCCGAGAGTTATAAGAGCGGGGAAATTAATCAATCTGAATATAAATACGTGAACAATATTTTTGAATTTGATGATCGAAATGCCAATGAAATTATGGTGCCGCGCACCGAGATTATTGCTTTTGATATTTCACAATCTTTAAACGAATGTCTTCAAATCGTGACGAAAGAAAATTATACAAGATATCCGGTCATTGATGGTGAAAAGGATAACATCGTTGGTATGGTAAACATGAAAGAAGTCTTTACCGAATATATTAGAGGCAAGAATGTTGAAACATCTATACAAGAGTATGTTCGCCCAGTTATCCAGGTAATTGAATCGATCCCAATCCATGATTTGCTTCTGAAAATGCAAAAAGAGCGTGTTCATATGGCCATCCTAATGGATGAATATGGCGGTACGGCTGGTTTAGTCACAGTCGAGGATATCCTTGAGGAAATTGTCGGTGAGATCCGCGACGAGTTTGATGCAGACGAAGTACCTGAAATTAATAAAATTAGTGAAAACAAAACCATCGTTGAGGGTAAAGTTTTAATTGATGAAATTAATGATTTATTCGGCCTAGACCTTGACGATTCAGATATGGATACCATTGGCGGCTGGATATTATCAGAAAAAATGGATGTCGTCGAAGGCGATAAAGTGAGATATGACGATTATGTATTTAAAGTGCTTGAAATCGACGGTTACCATATTAAGTCCTTAGAAATTTTAAAAATTACCAATCAAGAATCAATCGCATAACCAACTCCCTCTTATTTTGATAAGAGGGAGTTTTTTTGTCATAGCGAACTGGCACAAAAGGAAAAGTCTAAATCCTTTTTGTGTCAGTTTTTTTCATTTTATCAATATATCTACCTAGGTATTGTAAAAATCTTTACAAAGCCTTAAAGAACTTAATGAATACTCTAAATAGTTTACAAACTCTTCACCCTTGCTCAACAGCAACTTCAAGTTGTGTACCTATACTTTACGTAAGGGCTAGCAAGTCTCTTTTTTATTAAATCTTTTGGGGTGATAAATTTGTGAGTACTGAAAAAAGCTACAATTTCTACCAAGATTATCGGGGAGTAACATCATCCAATCTTACATTATCAAAAAACGTCGAGTATTATCTCTATTTAAAAAGGTCGTATGACATAATCCTTGCAACCGTTGGGTTAATCATTGCAGTGCCGATTGTTCTTTTATTTACGATCCTCATTGTTATGGAAACACCAGGTTCTCCATTTTACGTGCAAGAGAGAAGTGGCAAAAATGGAAAACGATTCAAGATGGTGAAGCTACGATCGATGACAATCGATGCTGAAAAAGAAGGGGCCAAGTGGGCAGAGGTAAATGACCCTCGAATCACTCATGTGGGTGCATTCATCCGAAAGACTCGCATCGACGAGCTTCCTCAATTGGTCAATATTTTAAAAGGAGACATGTCCATTGTGGGTCCAAGACCAGAAAGGCCCTTTTTTACAGCGAAATTTAATAAAGAGATAAAGGGATTCGAAAATCGCTTGCTGGTTAAACCAGGTCTTACGGGTCTTGCTCAGGTAAGTGGGGGATATGATATTTCTCCCAGCGAAAAACTTAAATATGACCTGGCATACATACAAAATTTAACCTTCTCACTTGAAGTAAAAATAATTTTGAAGACGTTTAAAGTAATTCTCACGGGTGAGGGTGCACGTTGATAAGGGCGGGAAGTATATGTCAGTCATAAGAAATCAGCTACATAAAGGAGTAAAGTGGACTGGAATTTCTACAATTATCATTACAGCGATTCAAATTATCCAGTTTGCATTACTCGGAAAATTAATGAGTTTATCCGAATTTGGGCTAGTTGGAATGATTACCACGATTGTAGTGTTCGCTCAGATTTTGCTCGATCTTGGTTTTGGTACAGCTGTGATTCAAAAAGAAGTCGTTTCGGAACGTGTGTTGTCGACACTGTTTTGGCTAAATATGGCGGTAGGTATCGGGTTGTTTGTGCTCTTATTCCTACTAAGCCCTCTGATAGCCATGTACTTTCAACGAAATGATTTAATCGAGCTTATTCGAATTTTGGCTGTGATGTTTCTACTCGCTCCGGTCGGGCAGCAATGCCAGTATTTGTTACAAAAAGAATTACGTTTTAATTTACTTGGGTTGATTGAAGCGGGGACTACAATGATTTCATTCCTAACAATGATCATTCTCATCTTTACCATTCGTCCCATTTATGCCTTTGTTATTTCACAAGTTGTGATGAATTCACTAAAAGGCATTCTTTATTTTCTCTGTTATCAAAAGAAATGGCGGCCCTCATTCGTATTTGATTTGTCTGAATGTAAGGAATATATGGCATTCGGTGCATACCAGTTAGCGTCACGATTAGTCAATCGAATCGGCTCCAACATTGATGTGATTTTAATCGGAAGATTTATGGGAGCAGAAGCACTCGGTATTTATAATCTTGCCTACCAAATCGTGACCATTCCGGTATTAAAGATTAATCCGATTATTACAAGAGTAGCCTTTCCAGTTTTTTCAAAAAGTCACCAAAATCAAGTTTTATTAACAGATGGCTTCTTACACATGACAAAGCTATTAAGTCTAGTATCTTTTCCCATCTTGATGGGTCTCACGGCAGTGTCTAATGTTTTCATCCTAACCATTTTTGGAGAGAAGTGGCTGGACGCCGTTCCAATTGTGCAAATCATGGCAATTGTAGGTATTCTGAGGGTTTTAATGAATCCAAATGGCTCCATTATTTTAGCAAAAGGAAAGGCTAATATTGCTTTTTATTGGGATGCGGCTGTTCTCATTGTCTATAGCTCGTCTTTATGGCTTGCTGTAATGACGAATCAATTGGAAGTTGTCGCGTGGACCTATGCTGGTGTAAGCCTGGTGAATTTTTTCGTTGGAAGATGGTTACTTAATTGGTTGATACAGCTGCGTTTTCGGCAATATTTGAAAACTATTTCTTTACCCTTCCTATTATCGATGCTTATCTCGGTTGTCGCTTTTTATCTGAAGGAAATTTCTGTCTGGTATTTTCCGAAAACTAGTTACTGGCCGCTCATTTTTTCAGTCGGCTTAAGTGGGCTTGTCTATATTCTGCTTTTGTATAAGATTTATCCCGATTTTTTCTTGAGGATCGTAAAAAAACAAATAAGAGGGCAAACATGATGAAGATATTATGGATTACCAGTGTGTATCCAAGTGACGAAAAACCTGGTCTTGGTGTTTTTCACGAAACACAAGTTCAAGCATTAATCCGTTTAGGCGTTGAGGTTACTGTTATTTGTCCTGTGCCGCGTCTTCCTGTTCTAGTCAGATATATGAAGAAACAATATCGAACTACTAACGGGGTACCATTTAAGTCGTACCGAAAAGGAGTGACAGTCTACCGTCCACCCTATATAGCTTTGCCGGGCCAGCTCAGATGGGCCCAGCCGGATAAACGGATTGCTGCTTCCATCTTAAGAACCATGTCTGATTACGAAATAGAGCCTGATTTAATACACGCTCATTTTGCCATGCCATCTGGAGGGGCAGCGCGGATTGTTGCGGAACAAAAAAAGCTGCCGTGGATTTTAACATTACATGGAAGTGATGTAAATATTTATCCCCATTTTAGCGCAGGTGCAAAAAAAGCGTTCGAACAAACAGTACAGGCGGCAAATCTGGTATTGGCAGTGGGTGAAAGCCTTAAGAATAAAGCAAAGGAGTTAGCAGGCAGAGATAGTATGGTACTTCCTATAGGGGTAGATCTATCCCGGTTTCAACCTACCAATGAAACCAAAAGGGAGATAAGAAGGCGGCTTCAACTCCCCGAAGAAAAAAAGATTGTTGTTTTTATAGGAAGGTTAACACAGGCTAAAGGAGTTTTTGAACTCGCTCACTCACTGCATTGGCTTTCGAATGATGTAGCTATTTTGTTTATTGGAGATGGACCAGCTAAAGATAAATTAAGGCAGCATTCCGATTTCAATAGAAGGCTGTTCTTAACAGGGCAAGTTGAAAATGAAAGAGTAAGTGATTATTTGTTAGCTAGTGATGTGTTTACCCTGCCATCTTATACAGAAGGTTTGCCAACTGTTGTTATCGAAGCATTAGCCCTGAAGGTACCTGTTGTTTGTACGAAAGTCGGAGACGTCCCGGAATTATTTGGAGAGCATCGTCAGTTTTTAATCGAAAGTAAGTCAGTATCAAGCCTTGTAAATCGAATAAACGCTATTCTAAACAGAAATCTTGTAACTACGCAGGTTCAGCATGAACTATATGAGAATATTCAAAAAAATTATCATGTTGATCACAATGCCGTTTTGCTAAAAGATGTCTATAAACGAACGTTAGAATCCATTTATTCAACGATATAGTCTGTACAGCGAGTAATAAACAACAGGAAGGATGGAATTAGATGAAAAAAATAGCTGTTATTGGAACTGGGTATGTAGGTCTCGTCTCAGGTACATGTTTTGCCGATTCAGGAAACCAGGTTACTTGTTGTGATATTGATCAATTAAAAATAAATGAACTCACAAAGGGGATTATGCCAATTTATGAGCCAGGATTAAAAGAGCTGGTCCATAAGAATGTTCGAAAAGGAACACTTAAATTTAGCGCTAATATCAGTCAGGAGATAAAGGATGCTGAGGTGATATTAATTGCAGTCGGGACACCAATGACATCATCTGGAAAAGCGGACTTAACCTATGTAAAACAAGTCGCTCAATCAATTGGTGAAAATTTAAATGGCTATAAAGTAATTGTCACAAAAAGTACAGTTCCCGTCGGCACAGGAAAATTCATAGAATCGGTGATTAGGGAATACGACAATGGAAAACATCCTTTTGATGTTGTTTCAAATCCTGAATTTTTAAGAGAAGGTACTGCCATTAAGGATACGATGAATATGGAGCGTGCAGTCATTGGCGCTACAAGTGAAAAAGCATTTCAAATGATTGCGGAGATTCATCAACCCTTTACAGCAAATATTGTGAAAGCTTCATTAGAAACAGCGGAAATCATTAAATATGCAGCTAATGCATTTTTGGCTACAAAGATTTCATTTATAAATGATATAGCCAACATATGTGAACGCGTGGGTGCTGACGTAACCAAGGTGTCCGCAGGGATTGGTTTAGATAGCCGGATCGGCAACAAATTTTTACAGGCAGGCGTTGGATTTGGCGGATCCTGTTTTCCAAAAGATACTGCTGCACTTTTGCACATCTCCGAAGATTGTGGATACGATTTTAAATTAATTAAGGCTGTCATTGAAACAAACGAAGGACAAAGGGTGCAGCTGGTGAAAAAATTGTTGCTAGCATTAGGTTCTTTACAAGGAAAAACGATTAGTGTTCTAGGGTTAGCATTTAAACCAGATACCGATGATATTCGCTCTTCTCCTGCCTTAGATATTATTCCTTACTTAACAGAGCAGGGGGCAATCGTGAAGGCATATGATCCGATCGCAATTATCGAAGCAAAAAAACAGATTGGTTACCAGTGCACCTATTCAGAAGATATCTATGAAACAATCACAGCTTCAGATGCATGTATGATCTTAACTGACTGGAAGGATGTAAAAACATTAGATTTACCATTAGCAAAGCAATTAATGAATCAACCTCTGATCGTTGATGGACGGAATCTCTTTGAGTTGGAGATGATGAAACAACTTGGTTTTACCTATCTTTCAGTTGGCAGACCAGCTATACAATCGGAATCAATTATTTCAAAGTCCATTTAGGAGGTTTTTCTGATGAGTAAAGTACTTGTAACAGGAGGAGCAGGATTTATTGGCTCCCATATCGTGGAGGAATTGCTTCAAAATAATTTTAGCGTCACAGTGATTGATAATTTTTCCACTGGTCGCCATGAAAATATCGAACACTTGTCAATTGAAGTCCATAATCACGACATTACCCATCCCAGCGTAATTGATTTAATTGTCTCAATTTGTCCAGATTATATTATTCACCAAGCAGCCCAAGTAAGTGTGGCTGAGTCGGTCAGGGACATCCTATTTGATGAAAAAGTAAATATTAGGGGATCTCTTCATGTTATTAATGCAGCTATTAAATCAAAGGTGAAAAGAATTGTTTTTGCTTCGTCCGCGGCTGTGTATGGAAATCCTGCTGCATTGCCACTGACGATTGATCACCCAACCGAGCCGGAATCACCCTATGGACTTACAAAGCTATCGGTTGAAAATTATTTAAAGATGTCTAGTAAACTATACCAACTTCCATATAGTATTTTACGCTACAGCAATGTCTATGGACCCAGACAGGACGCAAAAGGTGAAGGGGGAGTTGTAGCTATTTTTTCTAATCAACTGACCGAAAATAAAACACCCGTAATTTATGGAGATGGAGAGCAGACGAGAGATTTTATTTTTGTTAAAGATGTGGCATCTGCAAATGTAAAAGCACTAAATGCAAAGGAAAATATATGTGTGCATGTATCATCTGCCACATGCATTTCCATTAATGAGCTGCTTGAAACGATGAAAGATGCTGCGGGTTCGAAGCTGCGTCCAATCTATAAACAAGATCGTCCAGGCGATATTCGAGACAGTATTCTTGCCAACGAAGAAACAAAAACATTACTAAATTGGGAGCCATCTATCAAGTTATACGAAGGGTTACAGGAGACGATCCAGTTCTCAAGGAATCAACAACTGCTATCCCTAAATGGTTAGTTTGAAAAGGAGAAGGAAGTTTGATGCAAAGTAATCCTCTAGTTAAACAAGCAACAGGTGTGTCAGCTTTTCTCTTAGTAGGATTTGCCATCGCCTATTCACTTGTTGAAATGCAGATTGAAATGATGATTTTTCTTGGGTTATGGGCGATTCTCGTCTTAACTTTTTTAATAAAAATCAACGTTATTAGTAAAACGCAATTTCCTAGCGTTATGTACTTATTAGTCATGACAACATTTTTGAATCAATCTGTTTTAAACATTCATGTTGGATTTTTTAGTTTATTTCTGTATCGGTTGGTACTGATTGCAGCAGTTACTCTCTTTTTCGTTCATGTTATAAAAGAAAGGAATCTTCCTCAAATTTGGAATCAAGTAAATGTAAAAGGTGTTCTGCTTTTTCTACTGTTTTGGGTGGCTTATGGAGCGGTTTCACTGCTTTGGGCAAAATCGGTTATAGAGGGAATTAAGTCGTTAATTCTTTTGGGTATGGGAATATCATTTGTCTTTTTGGCCGTCTTTACATTCAGGAAAATGATCAACTTGTACCTGTTTTATGGAATTTGGATGTTTATGACAGTCATTTTAATGGTGATTGGATTAACCAATCATTTAGCACACATTCAACTGCCTACGTCGACATTGTATGGTGCCCCAGAGTATAAGCTGTCCTATCCAACATCTGTTTTCTTTAATCAAAATGACTTTGCCACATTTCTTACAATATCATTCTTTTTTTATCTATCTTTTACAAAAAATAGTAAACATGTATTTTTGAAAACAACCAGCTTACTTCTTGCCATTATTTGTGTGTATCTCATTTATTTGACGGATTCACGGGCTAGCTTGCTTGGAGTCATGATTGGCTTAATCGTTTATATGTTTATCCTTCTTCCGAGATATCTAAAGAGAATAGCAGCTATTATTGGTTCAGCAGTGATTCTATTGGGTACGATTGTATTTTTAGCCAAGTTGCCTGATTTGTTTAGCGCTTCGACTTTTTATTCTAGTAATGAGATGCTTCCATCAAATGTAGCCAGATTAAATTTATTGAAAAATACCCTTCACTTCTCATTAGATACCTTCGGATTTGGGGTGGGGGCAGGCAATATCCCATTCTATTTAAAAAACGAGTCAATCTACCCAACAAATCATGTTGTAGAAGTGCATAATTGGCTTGCGGAAATTATGGGTAATTTTGGAATCGTGATTTTACTTGGTTACGTATCTATGTATGCCTATCTTTTCATAAGTCTTTATAAATTTTATAAAGTTGGAAGCAGCAAAAACCAAAAAGGGTTACTTGAAGCGTGCATGATGGGACTTATTGGATTCGCTGTTTCTAGTATCAGTCCTAGCTCCGTTAGTAATCTATTTTTTCATTGGGTATTTCTAGGATTAGTTATTTCTACGGTATCTGTGCTTACGGATAAGAAAAAAAATCAACATCATCAAGAAAATTCCTACTAAGGAGCAAGGTTCAAATGGGACATATGATTCAAAGTTTAAAAGAAAGAATGAACAAATACCTCCTAATATTATTATCAATTACGATTTTGTTGGGTGTCATCGGATGGCTTCTTCCCGTCGGAAAAGAGGAATCAAATTATTCCTTAGAAACAGCCTTTACTTTAGGGAAATATGGTGATCCAGAGTTAAATGATCCTAAAAGTGTCATCATTTTTTTATCGCCAATTTCAAATGCCCCTTTTTATGAAAAACATTTGAAAGATCTATGGGAAGAAAAGTTTGAGGATATTAGTACGAATTTACATGTAACAGTGGGACAGGATAACCTAATTTATCTTTCGTATTCAGATCAATCATTGGAAAGCACAGCCCAGGTACTTAACGAAATTACAAGTGCATTTATGGCCGAAGATCAAGATAGGTTCCAAGAAAAAAGGAAAAACATTCAAGAATCTATTGATGCAATAACAAATGCAAAAGTAGGACCTGATGCAAAAGTAGACCAGCAACGCTTCTTATTTGAACAAAGGACGGCTCGAGATGATATAAAACCAGCCAAATTATCAAAACCTGTTGATATTAATGCAATAAATACTGAAAATAGAGCCTTCAACTCGAAAGAAAGAGCAGTATTAGGGATATTATTGGGCGTAACATTAAGCTTTTTATGGATCGTTTTCCCCGTTCTTTTTCGGGAATAGTCCTATGAATAGGAGGATTTTTCATGAGTCCACAGCAGCCACTAGTCTCAATTATAACGCCTTCATATAACGCGGGTTTGTTTATCGAGCGTACGATCGCTTCTGTTAGAAAGCAAACCTTTCAAAACTGGGAAATGATTATTGTTGATGATTGTTCTACGGACAATACACCGGCTATTTTAGAGCATTATAAAAAAGAAGATGAGAGAATACATGTTATTTTTTTAAATCAGAATGGTGGGGCTGCTGTAGCACGAAATATTGCATTGCAGCAGGCGAAGGGCAGATTTGTGGCATTTCTTGACAGTGATGATTGCTGGAAACCAGAAAAATTAACAAGACAACTTTCTTTCATGCTAAATAACAAGTATGCTTTTACGTTTACGGGGTACGAACTTATAACCAATGAGGGAGTACTTTTGAACAAACAGATATCTGCCCCAGCAGAAATTTCGTATGATGATATGTTAAAGAATACGATTATTGGATGTTTAACAGTCATGATTGATCGAAAGAAGGCAGGCGATATCCAGATGCCAAACATACGAACACGACAGGATTTAGCCACCTGGCTAGCCATATTAAAACAAGGGATCAATGCCTACGGATTAAATGAAAATTTGGCCGAGTACCGGGTCGGTAATCCCTCTATTTCGAGAAACAAGTGGAAAGCAGCAAAAATGAATTGGTTTGTCTATCGCAAATTAGAAAAACTTAACGTCTTAAAAGCTTGTTGGTGTTTTTCACACTATGCCTTTCATGCTGTACTAAAAAGAATATAAAAAGGGATGGAACAAATGAAGAATATACATGTTATTGTGGCAACAGGGGAGTGGGCACAGGACCAGTTACGTTACCGAAGACATCGGCTTGCTGAATATTTGCAAAATCATCCCGACACAAAAGAGGTAATTTGGCTATGCCCGACACCTGTACAAAAAGGAAAGTCTAACACTCGCTTGTCAAATGGAATATGTCAATGGATGATCCAAGATTTATTCCCGCATAAAGTTTTTCGGTTTGGACGGTATATTGATGCGTTTCATCGAACAAAATTACAGTCTTTATTAAACTATTTAAAAGAAGCACAGGAACAGTATACTGTGAATTTATGGTATACCTTTCCTGGGTTCCCCATACTATCTAAAATCTTTCCTTGGAATAAAGTCGTTTATGATTGTAGTGATTTATGGACTTCTCCTATCAATGGGAAAAACTCAATTCTAGCCAATTTTAGAAAAGACATCATCTCAAGAGCAGAAAAACGGATCATTCAGCGTGCAGATGTGATTTTTTGTACCTCTGAGTATTTACGAACGAGAATAGTAGAAAAACTAGGCACCGAAGAAAAGGTATTTACCTTTGAAAATGGGGTAGAATTTGATTTGTTTGCAAACAATCCAACACAAATGGAGAATATTCTACCTGATGATTTTGACGGAACGGTTTTAGGATTTATCGGAGGAATTAAACCTAAGCTGGATTTTGACTTGATACAGGATGTGGCACAAAAAAAACGAGAGTGGCTTTTTCTATTTGTAGGTCCAGATGGTACAAATGCAGATCCGAAATTTAAAAACTTATTATCTGAGAGGAATGTTCTATGGACTGGCAGTGTCGCACCTTCCGATGTTCCAAAGTATATGAACTTAATAGATATTGGAATCATGCCATACAAATCTACTCAATATAATCAGGCTGTCTTTCCATTAAAGTTATTTGAATTTTTAGCAGCGGGGAAGTCTGTCCTAGGCATGCATTTGCCTTCCACGAAGAAATATGCGGAAGAATCTGTATATACTCATTTAGATTCCAATGATACTAACGAATTTATCGGTGCAGTAGAGCAATTAGAAGACACGAAAGATCAGGAAAACAATATTCGCAGACGCAAGTCACTTGCTAAGACAAAAAATTGGAACGAAGTATTTGAGGAAATGTTGCCCTTAGTTTAGAAAAGTTCAAGCCTACTTATATTTCATTTTTAGAGACCCAAAAGGGTTTCTTTTTTATTTGCTTTTGACAGTCGGAAGGACAAAGCTTAAATATAGGCATGGGTGCGGGAATTTTAGGTGAAGGATATCAGCTGATTTGATAAATTTTTGGAATAAGTGATGAATAGTGAATGTTAAACCACTTAAGGTCGATTGGATTTTGATTTAAAAAATGAGTAATAAAAAATTCTTGTAAAAGCAAATGTAATAAAAGCAAGGAACAGAAAATTAAGAAAATTAGACATGCAACTACCTCCTATTAGAAAATTACTTATTAAAAGAACCATGAATAGGATTGCTATAGTTACATTTTATCCGGTGAATACTAAGAAATAGTTGAGTCGATGTTAACCTTTTGTAAAGTATGGTATTACTAAATTTATTGATATAGATGAATGTTTAGTACTTGTTCAAATAATGGATTTCACGTGAGTTAAAGTAGTTAATTAATGGTAAATGAAATTATTTTTCCTTTGAACAAAATGAATCAAACCCCCATATGCTATGAATAGATGGTAAACTAAAAAGAAGACCGCGGCCAATGGACACGGTCGAAAAAAGTAAATTCTTGTGGTAAATGAGTAATCCAACCTCGTCGGCCAAAACAGGGTGGATTATTCTTTTTGTTTATTTCTATTTCTCAATAAAAGCACCTCATTTTTTATGGTTAAAGGGTTTTCCAATTGGAATTACGGGAATTGAATGGTTTTTATATGCTCCAAGTTTCGATAAAGCTTTTCTCCTTTAGCTGTTATCAGTGTCATTTTGTTATTTTGAACCTTTTGGAGTAATCCGATTTTTTCCTCATGGTATCCACCATCCATGATAATTAACTGATTTTCCAACTTTTTTAACTGCTCTTCAAAAGATCTAGATAATGTAGTGGTCCCAGTTTTGCTAGGTGAATTTTGATTAATTAAGGAATAAGGTGTTGTATTTTCCGGATAAGGTATTAGCCATTTTACATGGTTCATCGATAGGAACATCGTTTTGTAAGCCGGAGAGTGAAAGACAAAGTAATCGTTCATAATGCTGGTTAAATACCCATGAATGGATTTATTTCCAGTCACATAAATCTCGACGAACAAACCTTTCGCACTCATTAAAATTTTACGATAGGAGATTGAATCGGAATTAATGGGTTGCTCTGTAGGAGGATCGTAAAATGTATCTTCCTTCATTAAGACTTCTTTCAATTGTTGAATGTGGACAAATGGGATATAGAGGAATGTATTATTCCTGCCATCATATAACACGATGATATCTAATCCGAAATCAATCAGAATCCCTCTGTGAAAATTCCCCCCCGAAATTTCAACCTCAATATATTTATCTCTTAATTCTATTAGATCAGTATTCATGTTTTTCTCCTTTGCTCCATAATATTATCCTCGCAGTGTTCCACCAAAGAGCCAAGAAACCCAATAATATAAAATAACTAAGGTAAATAGGGTAGCTGGCGGGATTACCACCATGGTTATTTTGATATACTGCCACCAACTGATCATTACTTTCCCTTTCCTTACAATATGCATCCACATTAACGTTGCCAGCGTTCCCATTGGCAGTAGCAATGATCCCATATCACTTCCAATGACGTTTGCTAGATAGGCGATTTTTAAGGATAACAAATCTAGATTCATATTCGTTAAAGTGAGGGTCCCGACCATAAGTGCAGGGTGATTATTAAAAATGTTTGACAGTACTGAAAGCAGGACGCCCATTAATACACTTGCATGGAGTAGGCTGCCAGAAACCATTGGACGCATAAATTGGATCAACCAGTCGGTTAGACCGATATTATTGAGTCCGTAGATAATTACATACATACTAAACGCGAAAATGATAATATACCACGGCGTTTTTTTGATCATATCGGTTGGTGGGATTTTTAAATAAACCCATCTCCAACCTAAAAGGACAAGAGATCCAAAAACAGCCATAAGCGAGACTGGAATGGACAGAAACGAAGCGACAAAGAGGCTGACACGGACTGCAAATACAAATAGGAGGACGTTGCGCATAAACCTTGAACGATCCTTCTCTGAAGCATGTTTCATCGAAGTCGGCTTAAGTGGATGATAAGAAGGGAGTGACAGTCCGGTTACCTTCGTAGGAACAGTTTTCGGTAGTACCTTTTTGAAGCGCAGGAACAGAAGCCAAGTTAAAAGCAGCAAACCTAGCGTAGCAGGAACAAACATCATCGCCGTGTGTAAATACAAACTCATATGGACGATTTTTAGAGCGATTAGATTGACAATATTGCTTACCCCAATTGGAGCACTTGAAGCTGTAGCGATTAATGCTCCAGACAGTAAATAGGGGATTTTTTGATGGTTTTTTAAGCCCATATTGTTTAACAACATGACTAATATCGGAGTGGTGATTAATATACTTCCATCATTATTAAAAAATAGTGTCATGAGAAAACATAAAAGATTGACGTACCAGAATAAACGGATACCTGAACCTTTTGCTTTTTCCGCAAGCTTTTCTGCTACCCAGTTAAAGAACCCAAAGCTTTCTAAGACGATTGCCATTACAATCGTTGCCATAATTGTAATCGCAGCTCCGCTGATCGTTTCCGCAATTATACCAAGGTCTGAAAAGGTAACACTTCCACTCAGTAAGACAATGGCTGCGCCAATCGTTGCAGGAATTGCTTCATTAATACCCCTCGGTCTCCAAAGAATAAATCCTAAGGTAAGCAAGAAAGAGACTATTGTTAACCAAACCATTATTCATTTTTCTCCTTTCGGAAGCTAGTGATTCATGAAGTATCATGATCCGACCTTACCTCCTCCTTTTGCATCCGCATTTGTCCCTCCCTTCCATCTATACCTGTTGTGTTTTTGTACTGTATGTATATGTATCACAACTAAGACAGGCTATAGGTTTGTACCTGTTTTTCCGTAATTCCGCTGAAGTCTAAAGAATAGATAAATAGAAAAATATCAAAAAATTTAAATTCTAAACGCAAAAAAGAGACCTTAGAAGTCTCTTTATTACTTGGATATGGAAAAAATTAATCAATTGAATTCTGACCTTAACATAATCTGGTTTTATTAAAATATTATGGTTAATAAAGTATCTCAAAAAAAGGAGGTAATAACGTGAGTAAGATTAGTAAGGATGATTTTGTACCGGGGTTTGTACCAAATCATAATCATGGTTCAGTTGATTACACTTCTGTAGAGGGAGGGCATGTTCATCAGTGTCTAGATGTAACTTCGCAGCCAATCCAGACTCAGGATCATAATCATATTCATTATACAGAGGGATATGTTGTTTTCGAGAATGGGCATACCCATCATTATAAAGCCTATTCCGGTCCGGCTATTCCTGTAGGAAATGGAATGCACGTACATCATTATGATTTTTATACTTCGGAAAATGATGGTCATAAGCACCGAGTAAGAGGTGTTGATCAACCAGCACCAGGGAATAAATAGTATAAGGGAGCCGCCGATATATCGGCGGCTCTTGTTAATATCCTCTAAAAACATATTCCTCTTTTGGAGCAGAAGTAGTAGTCCAATCTTCTACCTTTAAGTAAGGAATGTTTGTTTTAAAGGGCTGATAGTAGATGGTTGATATTTTTCCTTTTACATTTACCCATTCATCGTTTTTAAATTTCTTACCGGCAGGCATTTCGACCAGCATTCCAAAGACTCCTGAATCGGCAATACAATGGATCACACCAAATCGGAACACAAAAATCTGGTTCTTATTTATTGTTTCAGAATCATTGAAAACAAAACCTTTAAACTCAATTTCCTTTCCAAGAAAATCACCCGGGAAGTTATAAATTGTTTCCATTCCTTTTAAATAATTTTTATCATTCAATATAATCGTTTCTTTGTTTACGTACTTTTTCTTTTCTTTCTTCATTAACACATCATAATCCTCTTTTCCATAATACACACTCGTATCAGGACGCAAAAATTGCTGTTGCATAAAGGAGTCTCCTTTTCCTTCATCGTAAATGGGAAAATGGAAACCTTTTGCTTTTACAATATTTGAATCAAGGGTGGCAATTGGAAAAAATAATCCTGAAATGATTGGAAAAGCGAAAATCGGGTAAATTAAAACCTTTTTATACCATTTATCCTCTTTCGCATGATTATGTCCACAATGATCATGGTCACAGCTAGTTTCCTTTGGTTCACCTTTGCTAAGCATAAAGATTTGAACAATCGTTAATACAAGTAGGGCATAACCAGCTGTGGCAGAAAGATAAGAATATTTCATGTTAATATATTTATTAATATCACCTGTAAGATGCATCTGAAAGATTAAATAAGTAAAACCAATTAATATTAAGCTTCTTATCATAGTTCCAACTCCTTAAAACAACAAAGAGTATACAAAGACAACAGCAAAAACGGAAGAAACAATCATGAAAACCAGCCGCTTTTTAAATGTTGCAAGCATCATCATTAAATTTTTAATATCCACCATTGGCCCAAACACAAGAAACGCTAATAACGAACCCGTTGAAAATGTTGTTCTAAAAGACGAAGCAATAAAAGCATCAGCTTCGGAGCAAAGAGACAAAATAAAGGAGAGAGTCATCATCACGAAAGAGGATGATGCTTGTCCTTGGCCAATCGAAACAAGTGTTGATGTCTTAATATATGTTTGAACAGCTGCTGCAATTAATGATCCAATAATTAAATATTTACCCATGGAGAAGAATTCTTCAACCGCATGCTCCAAGGTCTGCCAGATTTTTTTATAAAATGGAGTCGATTTTTTATCAGAATGGTGAAAATGGAAATGTTCTTTAAACGGGCTCCCTTTAAATCGAAAAGCGATTAAACTTCCTACTATAATAGCTACAATAATAGCCCCCATAGCTCTGTATAAAGGCATCTTCCAGTCACTGCCAAATGCGATATATGTTGCAAATAGAACAACAGGATTGATGATGGGTGCTGTCAGCATAAACGCAATCCCCGCTGATATTGGCACGCCTTTTGAGACAAGCCTGCTAACAATAGGTACAATCCCACACTCACAGGAAGGAAATAAGATACCTAAGAAACTAGCAAAGATGACGGCTAAGATTTTATTTTTAGGCATGATTTTGGCAATCATTTCTTCGGTAACAAATATTTGAATAATCCCTGATATTAGGACACCTAATGTCACGAATGGCAGGGCTTCAATTAAAATCGAAATAAAAATGGTATTCATCTGTAAAAAAGATTGCGGTAAGGATATACCAAACATTATATTCCTCCATTACTCAAGACTCATGGAAAATACTATACTCTTTTCCTACTAATTCGTCCAACGAAAAATCTGGAATATAAATCAATCTTAAAAACAAAATAGACCGTTGATGTCAACGGCCTTAGGGTTGTTGTTGGCTATCCCAATATTGAAGTGTGTCTATTTTGCCGGTTGGCTCACTTTTTAAAACATTTCCATCTTTGTCTTTATAAACCTCATATTCTTCATAAGTTTCAACGATATAACCATCCACTTTTTCGGTATTTATTAGCTTTTCCTCCAAAACAGGTACATCAGGAGATGGCTCCACATCAACAGGCTGCACCATTACTGGTTGATCGGTCGAATAGGCATAGTTTTTATTAATAAATGAGTAGGGTGAATCAAGATAGGCGGCAAAACCTAAAGTGACCAATAGGCAGCAAATACTAACAAAGGTTTTTAATTTCATAAAAAGGGCTCCTTTTTCACTTACATCCTCGTAACCCATTTTATGCATGTCCGAAAAACATATGCCTATTGATTAGTTTTGAATAGTTGTTGTTTTTACTTCGGCTAGGTGCGGGCGAAAAAGTAGAAATAGAATAAATGCGGCAATTGAAATAATCGCACCTGAAATATAAGGAAGCCCGATCGCAAGCGAAAACAGCCACCCACCAAGTGGCGGACCAATAATTCGGCCAAGCGAGTCAAAGGAAGATAGCATACCTGTTGAACTTCCATAACCTGCGCTTGAGGTTTTCGTAATTAAAGAAGAGACACTTGGACGAATAACCCCATTTCCTAAACCGAAAATCGTTAAAAAAAGGGCTGCAGTTGCAAAGTTATTCACCAATAAAATCAGTCCAAATCCAAGTGCTGAAACAATGATACCCGCCTGAATAACGCTTTTCTCTCCGTATTTCTTAGTCATTCTACCGACTAGGCCGCCCTGTACAAGCGCACTTCCAAACCCCATGATCATAAAAATGTAGCCAAGTTGAGTGGCGTCCAATCCAGCTTTTTTTGCGGCAAAGTAGGCAAAGGTTGCTTCCAAACCAGAAAGTGATAAGGAAATTAATAATTGCACCAAATATAATACAGTAACCGCACCATTAAACGCCTTTCCAAAAGAGAGCTTTTCTTTGCTAACTGTTCCTTTATTCTGTTTCGATTCTTTTAGCAAAAGAAAAACAAGGATCAAGGTTATGAGCGAGGAACCACATGCAAGAAAAAAGGGCATATTCAAACTGAACCTTGAGAAAATCCCACCGATCGCGGGCCCAAAAACAAAACCTAAGCCCGTTGCTGCACCGACTATTCCCATTCCTTTGCCACGATTTTCTTCCGTGGTGATGTCTGCAACATAAGCCATGGCGGTTGGCATATTAGCAGAGGATAGAATGCCACCAATAATTCTTGCCGCAAACAGCATCCAAAGCTCAGTTGACATGGCTTGAATCAGAAAGGATAGACCTAGTCCAGAAATCCCAATCATCATCACTGGTTTACGCCCAATTCGGTCGGAAACATGACCCCACATCGGTGCGAAAATGAGCTGCATGAGCGAATAAACGGCCATTAACAAACCTAATTCTGTGGGATTCGCCCCAATTTCTTCTGCATAAAAAGGTAAAACCGGGATGATAATTCCGAATCCAACCATCACCAAAAACATAACTACAAATAAAATCGGTAAAGCGGACTTTGATTGCAAAGAATTTTCACTCCTAGGTGACTTTTAAAGTCGTTGATATTACTTACTTCCTATCAATAGGATAATGGATACTGACCTCTCAAAACAAGCCTCTTTAATCAATTATTTCCTTGCATGGAAATAGTATGCAAATCCTGTTTACAATCAGAACTGGATCTAATCAGATTCATAACAAACAGATAGATAGGTGATAGCATTAGCTAGCAAGTTGATATTAGGATTTCAAAACAAGATGAATAGAAAAAAGAACACCATTCCATAAGGGAAAAGTGTTCTCTGTCTATTTAACAGCCTTTCTCGTGCTTTCTGAAGCAAAGTCAGCAATGACAACGAGAATCATATAACAAAGAAGTAACAGTGTGATTTCGGTATAATGAAAATAGCTCATGGCTAGTTTAAACTCCATCCCAAGGCCGCCTGCACCGACAAACCCAACAACAATCGTGGTCCTCATAATGACTTCCCAGCGATATAAGATATAGGTTAGAAATCTAGGTAACACAGTAGGCAGAATACCATAGAAGAAGATCTGGAATCTAGATGCACCTGCTGTAGCTAAATTACGAATAGGACGAGGGTCCATGTCCTCAATCACCTCTGCCCAAAGCTTGCCAAGAATCCCAAAGTTATGGAGTGCAAGCGCGATTGCCCCTGGCAGTAGACCTGGTTTAAAAATAAAAATGATCATCATCGCCCAAACTAGCTCAGGAACGGAACGAGAGAAGATATAGGTGATACGGATGATTCCATATAGAATCCAATTATACCAACGCTTTGAAGAAGTTAGACTTCCATCGGCAATATTTCTAGCTGCCGGAATAACAGTTAAGAAGGCGGCAACCGTCGCAAATCCAATCGCCATGATGCTCATTTCCAGCGTTTCGATTGTAAGCTTTAATGCCGCGACCCAGCTTTCACCATCAAGGAAGGCAGGATGCTTATCGTTTATGCCAATTAAGCTGCCAAAAAACTTTTTTACATATTCGATATTCTTATCCGATAACAATTCAAACAATTGAGCATTGTCACCAACGGTAATAAATGCCCAGGACCCAATGATTAATAGCATAGCGAATAGGGAAGACCTCCACCCGGAACTGAAACCATTTCGGCGCTTTTGCTCTGTCAATCCTTTTCTTACGTAATTGCTCCAAATATCCACAAGCAAGACAAGAGCAATCAGAAAAAACACATAGGCCCATACTTGATCGTATTTCAAATCTGCGAGCGATAATTGAATTTGATACCCTAAACCTCCAAGTCCGATAAAGCTCATAATGGCAGAAGAACGAATCGCACATTCGAAGCGGTACATCGTGTAGCTGATCATATCTGCCCAAATCAGTGGGAGATAACCGTAAAAAAGGACTTGAAGTCGTGAGGCACCTGTAGCTCTTAATGCAGTGATCGGTTCTTCGCGGACATCATTTAACATATCAGCAAAAATGCGGCCAAGAATCCCTCCATACGGAATCGCAAGCGCAAATATCGCTGCATAGGGGGAAAGGCCGACTGCAGCGACGAAAAGCCATGCCCAAATTAGCTCATGGATCGAACGAGTAAATCCTAAAATACCCCGAAAGAATATTTTTGAAGTAAGTCGGGCTATCCTCGTCGAAGTTAATGTGCCTGATGCGAGAATTCCAACAACCAGCGCATAAATAATCGCGAGGAACATCCCGGCAACCGCATAAGCAAGCGTAATCCACGCAGATTCGAACCCTTTAATTAATACGTCTGCTGACAAATCAGGCTGAATTAGCCCTTCCAATATTTGCAGCATCGTTGGAATTCCGCCGGCATGGAAAAGGTCTGAATTCCATTGAATCGAGAGCAAGCTCCATACGAAAACAGCAATTAATAGCAAGGAAAGGATAAGGCGATTATACCGAACCAATACAGATTTTTGTTTCAACATTTTAACCTTGCTCCTTTAAGCGATAAAGTTCGGCTAACCTGTCATCTGTCACTTTTTCGGTTGGCAAATCAAAAAGGATTTCCCCATTTTTAAGAGCGATGATCCTTGTAAAATATTTACGAGCATATTCAACCGAATGCAAGCTGGCAATTAATGTTTGTTTTTCTTCAGAAATGATCTTTATCAGCATGGCTAATACATCCTCAGCTCTCGCAGGATCTAGTGAGGCTACTGGTTCGTCTGCCAAAATTACTTCTGGTTTTTGGACCATTAATCTCGCCATCGCGACACGCTGCTGTTCGCCTCCGGATAAAGTGGAGGTTATTTCGTACATCTTATCCGTAAGACCCACTCTTTCTAGTGCATTTAGGGCTAAGTCTTTTTCCTGAGGAACAAGTAGAGAGAAGAGGGATTTGAATAGGCCCCAGTCCGCTAATCGACCGGCAAGAACATTATGGATAACCGCAATCGAACCAATCAAATCAAATTGCTGACGAATGACACCAACCTTTTTGGCAAATAGTTTCCCTTTTTTATAGGATGCTATCGGTTTGCTATCAATTAATAGCTCGCCACTATGGATTGGCACCAGTCCAGCAATAGAGTTTAATAACGTTGTTTTCCCGGCACCACTAGGTCCAATTAACGCAACCATCTCACCCTGCTTTATAGAAAAAGAAAGGGAAGATAAGGCTATCTTCCGCTCAAAGTGTTTCGATATATTTTTTGCATCAATCATTTTTTTTGAAGTCATGTCTACGACACCTACTACTTAATAATCTGTAATTCCTTCGCTACTTGTTCAATCTTTTTATAATTGTCATTCTTCGTTTCAACAAAACTATCTGTTTGGAATAAGTCCGCAATTTCCTTTTGCTCGCCAGTAATCGTTAGAAGGGCGTCTTTAACCTTTTGCTTTGTTCCTTTACCAAAGACGTCCTCAACATTGCTGTTGATTGTCCAGTTATAGTCATAATAAGCAGGAGTTGTATAGAAAACTTTTACTTTTTTCGTATCGACTTTTCCTTCTTTTACAGCTGCTTCCCAGACGGCCTCATTCAATGCACCAGCTTTAAAGGCACCGGATTCAATTAATTTGTAGGTTGTATCATGTGAACCGGAGAAATTAGGTTTGCCATCGAAGTCTTTATTGGCATCAATACCAGCCTCAGATAAATAATAACGCGGCATTAAATGGCCGGATGTAGAACTTTCACTGCCAAACGTAAATGATTTGCCTTTTAAATCTTCAAGCTTGGTAATGTTTTCTGATGATTGGGTGATAAATACTGAATGGAACTCAGCGTCACGTGGGCGTTGAACAATTGACTCTGCTTCAGGAACAAGGTTTCTAGCTTGTACACTTGTTAAGCCGCCAAACCAGGCCATATGAATTTCACCGCGTTGAAAACCAGTGACTAGTGCAGCATAATCAACAGACGGTACAAATTCAACCTTCATACCTGTCTTTTCGCTAAGGTATTTAGCAACGGCAGTCATACCTTTATCTAAATCAGCAGCATTTTGGTCAGGAATTGCCCCAATTTTAAACACTTCTTTTGTTGCCGTTTCTTTCTTACTTTCACTGGTATTTTTATTAGTTTGTCCGCATGCGGCTAATGAAAATACAAGAATAGCAAGTATGATGATAGAAATCCATTTTTTCATTAATAATTACCCCTTGATAGAATATTTTTGCAACTTAGAATTGCTTAACCTTATGTATTATAAGTGAAGTATTCATAAAAATAAATTCAAATTATCGATAAAATAAATGAAAATCAATCGATTAATTAGATATCAATGTATTTAGGTAATGAATATAAGAAAAATCCCCTGCACCTGAGCAGGGGATTAAACAAAATATCTTTAAACTGTCTGTTGTGACCACTCTTCAACATTCCACACTTTTGTTACCCAATCTTCATAAAAGTCGGGTTCGTGACAGACGAGAACAACAGTTCCTTTGTATTCCTTTAAAGCACGTTGTAATTCTGCTTTTGCATCAATATCAAGGTGATTGGTCGGCTCGTCGAATAGAATCCAGTTACTTTCGTTCATCATTAACTTACATAAACGAACTTTCGCTTGTTCTCCACCGCTTAATTGATTCATTGGACGTGAGATATGATCATTTTTCAAACCACAGCGGGCAAGGGCGGCACGCACTTGATTTTGATCCATCGATGGGAAGACATTCCAAACCTCATCAATTGGGGTAATACCACCTGCTTTTACTTCCTGTTCAAAATAAGAAGGGAAGAGGAAGTCACCGCGTTCAACCTTACCATTCATTGGATCGATTTTTCCAAGCATGGTTTTAAGAAGTGTGGATTTTCCGACACCATTACAACCAATAATAGCCACTTTTTCGCCACGTTCAATCGTAATGTTCATTTTAGGTAAAAGGGGCTCTGAATAACCAATTTCTAAGTCTTTTGCCTCAAAAACATAAATTTTATTGGAAATAGGCTTTTCATTAGCAACCATTATACACCTATGTATAAAGTAACAATCGAAATGGGCAATTTATATAAAAAAAGGAAAAAGATATGATTGGATTACTAATTGCCATTATTACATTTAATTATCTTGCATTTAAGAAAAATAAGATTTTAACTACCAATCAAATTGTCCATATTTGGACTTTCACAATCGCTTTCCAAACCTTGTTTGATATCTTTGTTGAATTCAAATATCATGGATATTGGTATTTTGACAAAGGGATTGATTGGGCTGGATTATTGCCACATATGTTCTTAGTTCCAGCTGCTAATATGATTTTTTTAAATTGGTTTCCACATAAATCAAAGGTCATTAAGCAAATTGGGGTTATAATTCTTTTTACCATTGCTATATTAATTTACGAAGCCGTCACCTTGCTGCCACCTCCGTGGGGTTTCTTTCATTATGGCTGGTGGAAGCTTTGGCATGCTGTTATTCTTGACCCGGTTTTGCTCCTTATCCTACTAGGATTTTATAAGTGGATTTGTAAGGTAGAAAAGGATACCTGTATATCCCCAAAAACACAGGAATAATTATTACTTAAAATGCTTAATCAAACATACAACCTTGTCCATATAATATTAAAAAAGTATGGAAGGCGTGGATCGGTTGGCAAACAATGAAAAGGGAATTACGATTGGAACTATTTCTGGCGGGATTGTAAACTTTGGCGGCGCGGTTTGGATTGCTCCCATATCAGTAACAACGACAACTTCAGGGTCCGGAAATGATAATTCAGGTACAGAAGTAAGGTCGAGTTCCAGGAACAGTGCTTCATTACAAAGAAACATAACTGAAATCATCGAATTAATTCAGGCGATGAATAAAAAAAAATAAAGACGATACCATGAAAAAGTATCGTCCTTTGACCTTGATCTTTTCTATGAAATTAAGAGGCAATTTGATTATTTACCGGCTTAATTTGTTTCGTTGACTTTGTAAGATTGAAGACGATGTTTAAAAATATAGCTGTAAGACTACCGGTAACGATGCCGCTGCTGGTGAGGATTTTGACACCTTCAGGCAGGTGAGCAAACATATCAGGTACAGCCGTTACACCCATTCCCATTCCAACAGAACAAGCAATGATTAGAAGATTTTCTTGGGATGCAAAATCGACATTACCTAGCATTTTAATTCCATAGGCAATGACCATTCCGAACATCGCTACCATGGCGCCACCAAGGACAGGGGTTGGAATAACGGTAGTAAATGCACCGATTTTTGGAATAAAACCAAGAAATATTAGCATTCCGCCCATTGTATAAATGACGTTTTTGCTTTTTACACCTGAAAGTTGGACAAGTCCGACGTTCTGCGAGAAGGTTGTGTATGGAAAAGCATTAAACAAAGCACCAATCATACTTGCAAGACCTTCCGCACGATAACCTCTTGCTAAATCCTTTTCAGATAATTTTTTTCCAGTGATATCACTTAGAGCGAAATAAACTCCTGTCGATTCTACCAAACTCACAATTGCTACTAGAGTCATCGTAAGAATTGGGGTCCATTCAAAGGTAGGTGTACCGAAATAAAATGGTTTTACCATATGAAACCAAGATGCATCCGCAACTGCTGAGAAATTTACTTTGCCCATCAGGGAAGCAGCCACGGTACCGCCAATTAATCCAAGTAAAATGGAGATGGAGCGAATAAAACCTTTCGTAAAACGATAGAGCAAGATAATGAAAAGCAGGGTTCCGAAAGCTAAGCTAATATTCGATAGACTTCCATAATCAGGGCTGCCTTGACCACCCGCGATGTTATTCATTGCGACAGGAATGAGTGTAATCCCAATAATCGTAACAACTGAGCCAGTAACAACAGGTGGGAAGAACTTAATTAACTTTCCAAAGAACTGAGAAATAACTATGACGATCAGACCGGAAATAAGGATTGAACCATAAATGGCGGAAAGACCAAACTGTCCACCAATGGCAATCATCGGTCCCACAGCAGTAAAAGTACAGCCAAGGACAATTGGTAAGCCAATTCCGAAAAAGCGATTCTGCCAAACTTGTAAAATGGTTGCAATTCCGCACATTAGGATGTCGATGGAAACCAAGTAAGTTAATTGTTCGCCTGAAAATTTAAGTGCTCCGCCGACGATTAGTGGGACGATGACTGCTCCTGCATACATAGCTAATACATGTTGAATTCCTAATGAGGCAATTTTAAATGGGTGTTGTTTCATTAGATTAATTCCTCCACCATTTCATTGATATATGTCACTTCTCCATTTGATAGCGAGGCAATCCTTGCTAAAGATTCGACTCTCAAACCAAGTTCCTTTAATCTTTGTGAACCGGGTTGAAAGGACTTCTCGATGACAATGCCAATTCCGACAACCTTTGCACCACTTTGTTGAACAATATCTACTAAACCAAGTGCTGCCTCACCGTTAGCAAGAAAGTCATCAATGATTAACACTCGATCCTTTTCATTTACATATTTTTTTGAAATGGAGATTTCGTTCGTTTCATTTTTCGTAAATGAATGGACTGTAGCGGAAAGTAACTCATCGACTAGTGTCAAAGATTTTCTTTTCCGGGCAAAAATGACGGGGACGTTCATTTGTAACCCAGCCATGACTGCAGGTGCGATACCTGAAGATTCGATCGTAACAATTTTTGTAATTCCTTCAGCTTCGAAAATACGTGCAAACTCTTTTCCGATTTCAAGCATTAATTGGGGATCAATTTGGTGGTTCAGTAATGAATCAACCTTTAACACTTGATCAGAAAGAACCTTTCCGTCGTTTTTAATTTTCTCTTCAAGTAATCTCATGTGTATTTCTCCTTATAAAAAAATAAAAGCCCAAAGATCGATTGCCTCACATCAAATAATGAGTGAGGTAATGACCTTTGGGCTTAATGACCAAAAAGAGAAGGATTTAGTACGCTTTAAATAGAACAGCGTCGTTCCCATTACCCACTCATAGTCAGATCGTTAACGGCAATCCGGTAGAAACTTGCGGGCCATATCCCCGCGATTATATGAGTGAACCTTATGAATTTATTCACATTATACGCACAGAAAAAGAGGAAATCAATCATTTTTTATAAAAAGCGAATAATACCGTAATTTAAAATAAAATCGTTCGGGTATTGTAAGCGTAAGAAATAGCATAAATAAAAGGCTCACCCAAAGATTGAATACTCATTCATTTTCAGGTACTATTAAAGAGAAAAGTTTATTCAGAAAATTCTAAAATAGAGGGTGAGTAAAAGTGAAAAAATCTATACCTGAATCATGGTGGAACCAGCTGAAATTACCAGTTATTTCGGCACCAATGTTTTTGGTGTCAGGCACCGAACTCGTTAAAAATTGTTGCTTAAATGGCGTGATTGGTTCATTTCCCGCTCCAAATGCCAGACCTATTGAAGTGCTTGATCAATGGATGGGACAGTTAAATGAAGAGTTGGAGGAGGCTCGTGCGCTTGATCCTCACCGAAAAATTGCTCCATGGGCGATGAATATGGTTGTACATAGCTCTTACAGCCGCCTCGAGGAAGAACTTTCATTGATCAAAAAGCATGAGCCTCAATTGGTGATTACTTCCTTAGGCAGTCCAAAACGAGTCGTGGATATTGTCCATGAATACGGTGGATTGGTATTCTCTGATGTTAGTGATTTAAAATTTGCTAAAAAAGCAGCCGAAGCGGGTGTCGATGGTCTGATATTGGTAGCAAGCGGGGCAGGCGGTCATGCAGGTCAAATCAACAATTTTGCTTTCGTGGATATGGTGCGAAACTTCTGGGATGGAATCATCGTCCTCGCTGGTTCCATTTCAACAGGGAAGGGGATATTAGCTGCACAAGCAGCGGGTGCTGACCTTGCTTATATGGGAACTCGGTTTATCGTAGCGACAGAAAGTATGGCAAGGGATGAGTATCGGGAAATGCTGGTTGAAGCCACACAAGAGGATATTATCTTAACGGATGCATTCTCGGGGATCATGTGCAATATGTTAGTACCTAGTATTAAAAAGGCAGGATTGGACCCAGAGAAACTTGTCAAAAAAGATCAGGTTAACTTTGATAGTATGCAAAGGGAAACCAATGCAAAAGCATGGCGGGATATATGGTCCGCAGGTCATGGGGTTGGAGCAATAAATAAAATCGAATCTGCAGGTGAAATAATTGAAAGTTTAGCAGTGGAGTACAAAGAAGCATTACAAAATATCAATCAATATGCAGGAAAATTGAGTTCTTTGTCGGTAAAGTAAGAGAGACCTAGGAAATATTATATAAATAGAGAAGGAACCATTCACTTGAATTGGTTCCTATTTTTAGTGGAAAAGGGGCGATATTTTGAAAATCATCTTCGTTCCTTCTTGTGTTTCTCCTTTGATACCATATTGATTACTTTATAACCAGGTTTCATTTTAATTTTTTTCACTCCATTATTCGTTGTTACAAGGTACATCGTAAATTTTCGAGGGTGATGTTCCAGCCTGTCAATTTTTTTAATGGTCTCTTTTCGAAAATATTTGTGTATTTTCTTCGTTTGCTTTTCGGATTTTTCACCGTAAAGAAAATCATAGGCGAGAATTAATAGAAAAATAAATACCGCGCCAATACTCAGTGTGTAAAGTACAGAATACATAAATGACAAGTGTGACACCCTTTCTTTCAAGCAATAGAGCAAATCTCTTCTAAGTGTAGGTAAGAAACCATTATACCGTAAAACCATGCCAGTTTTAAACTAATCTATCAAAGAGCTTTTGATTACCTGAAAGAAATAACCTTTTTTTGATTTGGGTACTCTAAAAGTATAAAAAAATATTTTTGTTTTTTTGTCCGCTAGATATGAACAACTTCAAAAAAGTATGATAAAGTATACTTTGGTAATCCTTTGATACCGCCATTTAACAAGGTTATTAATGTCCACCCGAAACGGACAATCGTTTTTCCGCAAACGACAAAACAGGTTCAAACAAATAGAGGAGGAATGGAATATGTCTAGTACTATTTTGGAACAATTTTTAAATGAAAATCTTGATGATCTAAAGGGAAAAGGTTTATACAATGTCATCGACCCACTCGAAAGCCCAAATGGCCCCGTAATTACGATAAACGGCAGGGAGCTTGTGAATCTTTCTTCGAACAACTATTTAGGTTTAGCAACGGATGAACGCTTAAGGAAAGCTGCCACTGAGGCGATTGAAAAATACGGAGTTGGTGCAGGGGCAGTTCGGACGATTAATGGAACACTTAAACTTCATGTGGAACTGGAAGAAAAGTTAGCTGAATTTAAGCATACAGAAGCGGCGATTGCTTACCAATCCGGCTTTAATTGTAACATGGCGGCGATTTCTGCTGTGATGGATAAAAACGATGCGATTCTTTCAGATGAATTAAACCACGCATCAATTATTGACGGTTGCCGTCTTTCTAAAGCTAAAATTATCCGTGTCAACCACTCAGATATGGAAGATTTACGGGCAAAGGCAAAAGCAGCCAAAGAGTCTGGTCTTTACAATAAGATTATGGTGATTACCGACGGTGTGTTTTCAATGGATGGAGATATTGCCTTACTACCTGAAATTGTCAAGATTGCGGAAGAGTTTGATTTGATAACCTATGTAGACGATGCTCATGGTTCAGGCGTGCTTGGTGATGGAGCCGGGACGGTTAAGCATTTTGGTCTTTCAGATAAAATTGACTTCCAAATTGGTACCTTATCAAAGGCAATCGGTGTGGTTGGCGGTTATGTGGCCGGTAAGAAAAATCTGATTGATTGGTTAAAGGTCCGCAGTCGTCCATTCTTATTTTCGACATCGTTAACTCCTGCCGATGTGGCAGCGAGTAAGAAATCGATTGAAATCCTAATGGAGAGCACGGAACTGAACAAAAAGCTTTGGGAAAATGGACATTATCTAAAAAAAGGCTTGAAAGAGTTAGGTTTTAATATTGGTAACAGCGAAACACCAATCACCCCATGTATCATTGGTGACGAAGCTTTAACCCAACAATTTAGCAAACGTTTGAATGATGAAGGAGTTTACGCCAAGGCCATTGTGTTCCCAACCGTTCCACAAGGAACCGGTCGTGTTCGTAATATGCCAACAGCTGCTCATACAAAAGAAATGCTTGATCAAGCAATTGCTATTTATGAAAAAGTCGGCAAGGAAATGGGCATTATTTAATCATCACTCCAAATGATTAGAATAACGTAAATATAAAGTAAGTCACTATTTTTAGCATATGTGTAGAGGACGGAGAGACCATGAAGAGGATATTAATCACAGGTGCCTTAGGGCAGATTGGATCAGAATTAACTTTAAAGCTAAGAGACATCTACGGTGCGGACAATGTCATTGCTACTGATATTAAAAAGAATGACAGCGAAGCCGCCCAAAGTGGGCCTTTTGAGACCGTCGATGTTACGGATTTAAACAAAATGGTCGAAGTAGCTAAAAAATACAATGTGGATACCGTTATGCACCTAGCAGCCCTTTTATCGGCTACAGCTGAAGCGAAGCCTGTATTTGCATGGAATTTAAATATGGGCGGGCTGATGAATGGGCTTGAAACAGCAAGAGAGTTAAAGGCACAATTTTTTACACCAAGTTCGATTGGTGCTTTTGGGCCTTCAACTCCAAAGGACAACACCCCCCAAGATACGATTATGCGCCCAACTACGATGTACGGTGTCAATAAAGTGGCCGGGGAGTTATTATCGGATTACTATTTCCAAAAGTTTGGTGTCGATACACGCGGCTTAAGGTTCCCGGGTTTAATCTCATATGTTGCTCTCCCTGGTGGAGGAACCACGGATTATGCGGTTGAAATTTACTATGAAGCGGCTAAAACTGGCAAATATACTTCTTATATTGATAAAGGTACGTACATGGATATGATGTATATGCCAGATGCCCTCAATGCCATTGTTGATTTAATGGAGGCCGATTCATCAAAATTAATCCACCGCAATGCCTTTAACGTAACTGCGATGAGTTTTGAACCGGAAGAAATTGCTGCCTCCATTGCAAAGTATGTCCCTGGATTTGAAATCTCTTATGCTGTTGATCCAGACCGTCAAATGATTGCGGAAAGTTGGCCAAATTCCATTGATGCTACCGCAGCAAAAGAAGAATGGGGTTTTAAATACGCATTTGATTTGGATAAAATGACGAAAGACATGGTAGAGAAACTCCGTCAGAAGATATAATAAAAAGGAATCCTGGGCTAAGTTAGCTCAGGATTTTTTTATAGGCTGTGTTAAAGACTATTGGTGTTTTTATAGCTTTGTTGATTGTAGCGGAAGTCGCGAAGACTCCTGCGGGAGTACGGGGCAGGGGAGACCCCGCAGGCGCTGAAAGCGCCGAGGAGGCTCCCCGGCACGCCCGCGGAAAGCGAAGCGACTGGAGCGGAAATCAACAGACAATTTTAACACAGCCTTTGTAAAAAACAGCGAAGCACTTAAGGCTTCGCTGTTAACGTGTTACATATAGGTATTTGTCTTTTTTCTCGGTAACCCTACCAATAATTGCTGCATATACTAGTCCATTAGAATGCAGTTTATCGACATATTGAGCCGCTTCCTGTTCACTAAGTGCGACGAATAAACCACCGGAGGTAATGGCATCACAAAGAACCAACTGCTCCTCTGGAAGGATATCCTCATAAACCACATCTTCAGCTATCCATTTATGATTCGACTTAGAACCTCCGGGAACCACACCATTTTTTGCTAATTCAAGTGCGCCCTCTAAAACTGGCACTTTTGATAGAGAGATTTCAAAACTCACATTACTGCCTTTTGCCATTTCACTGCCATGGCCAAGTAATCCAAATCCTGTCACATCAGTAACAGCGTGAGGTTGAAAATCTTTTAGTGCTTCAGCCGCCCCTTTATTTAGCGTCGCCATGGTTTCTGTTACAATTTGTTCCTGCAAAGGTGTGACCGCACTTCTTTTGATACCGGTTGTAATAATTCCAACACCGATCGGCTTCGTCAATACGAGGACATCACCTGGTTTGGCACCGACATTTTTCCATATTTTATCAGGATGAACTATACCTGTTACGGAAAGTCCAAATTTGGGCTCCTGATCATCAATCGAATGGCCGCCAACGGTAATCGCGCCAGCTTCTTTTACTTTATCAGCCGCTCCTCGAAGTATATCGGCAAGCATTTCGGCACCCAGTTTTTTAATCGGGAAGCCGACAATGTTCATAACGGTTTTTGGTTCCCCGCCCATCGCGTACACATCACTCAATGCGTTTGCGGCTGTGATTTGGCCGAACATATATGGATCGTCGACGATTGGAGTAAAGTAGTCGACAGTCTGTATTAATGCGATGGAATCGGTAATTTGGTAAACTCCGGCATCATCTGATGTATCAAGTCCCACTAATAATTCAGGAACAGGTTCTTGTTTTGGTAATTGACGCAAGACTTGCGCCAGGTCCTCAGGACCAATTTTGCAGCCTCAACCGGCTTTTGTTGACATCGAAGTCAGGCGAATTTTTTCTAGTTCACTCAACATGTCCACCTCCATTTTTATAGTATAACTCTTTCAAATTAAATCCGCACGAATGGACATTAAAAATTGCAGTAAAACAGGGAATAGGTTAAAATATTAACACTATCACGGTGTAGGAAACACTTTTTTTGGAGGGTAATTTTTATGAAGAACTATCATGTAATTGTTGAATTTTGTATGCAATGAAATTACGCACCAAAGGCCGCGAGTTTCGCGGAAGAGCTATTTAACCATTTTTTTAGAGATATTCAAAAGTTAGAACTGATTCCAAGTTCTGGCGGTGCGTTTGAAGTGACAGTGAATGGTGAGAAGATTTATTCGAAGCTTGATACAGGGATTTTCCCTGATACCGATGAAATGATTGAAATCATATCCAACAAATAAATAGTAAAACCCTCAAATCATTTTGGATTTGAGGGTTTTTTTATAATTTTATTATGTAAACTGTAGCTTAAAAAATTAAGCCACAAGAATACTTAAGGCAGAGTAATGTATCTATTTTTTCCTAAACCTCTATCCCTTTTTGAGATAAATACCTCTAGAATTCCATTTGTAAAGTTAGCGTATACTGCCTGATTAATGACCTGGAATGGAAAATTAATGGAACGGATCCGTTTTTGTTTATTCTGGGAAGGGGGATATTCCATAGCGGTAATGATTAAATTATTTCCTTCAATATATACCTTTATTTCAGAAGCCTCAAATTCACTTAAATTGGCCTCAATAATCCATTCCTTTTCTGTTTCATAGAGATCAATCGGAAATTGTGTTTCATCGTAGTAAGATGTAAGTGGATCCAGAAAATAGTTTTCCAGCCACTTCTCCACTAAATCAAAATCAAAGGTTTGATTTTTAATTTGTTTCTTTTTTGACATATCCAATCCCCCTTGCTCGTTTCATTTTATTCACTGTGACATAAAACGTGAAACGGATGTGATATAATTGCTAATGTTGAAGCGCCTGTTGTAAGCTCCAATCATTCATCGTGCACAAAAATTAGGCGAATTACATAGAAAAAGAAACAATTGTTAAAGGAGTTTTTATGTTGAAAGAATGGCTACGCTCAATTCCACCAGTCCATGAACTTCAAAATCATCGGCGGTTTTTGACTCTCCTTCAAGATAGTAAGCTAGATCTTGAGCAGCTTACCAAGCAACTTAAAGAAGTCGTTGATAAAATAAGGGAAGCAATCCTTAATGATCAATGGACAGGCACCATTCCAGGAACCAACCATTTTATTGAAGAGTTATTTACTATTCTTGATGCGAAAGTACAGAAACAGTATTCTTATACATTAGAAAAAGTCATTAATGCGACAGGAACTATTTTACACACCAACCTAGGCAGAGCTAGATTAAGTGAAAATGCAATCAACCATGTAATTGACACAGCCAGGAACTATTCAAATCTTGAGTACAAGCTTACAGAAGGGGTGCGAGGTTCAAGACATAGTCATGTTGAACAATTAATTAAGGATATCACGGGTGCAGAAGCTGCCATGGTGGTTAATAATAATGCATCTGCTGTTTATTTGGTCTTAAGAGCACTAGCCGTCGGCAAAGAAGTGATTGTTTCAAGAGGCCAGCTTGTTGAAATCGGAGGATCTTTTCGAATCTCATCCATAATGGAAGAAAGTGGGGCACTGCTTGTAGAAATTGGCACCACGAATAAAACACATCTTTATGATTATGAAAAAGCCGTTAGCTCAGAAACCGCGATTATCATGAAGGTCCATACAAGCAACTTTAAAGTGATTGGATTTACCAAATCTGTTGAAACTGATGAACTTGTTAATCTTACTAAACGGTTGGATGGTGTCATCTTTTATGAAGATCTCGGAAGTGGTGCGTTATACGACTTCAAGAAGCACGGAATTGGTGAAGAACCGGTTGTAAAGGAGGTCATGGAAAAAGGGGCAGATGTTGTAACTTTTAGTGGTGACAAGCTCCTAGGCGGCCCGCAGGCCGGTATCATTGCCGGTAAAAAAGAAATCATTGATCGTTTAAAAAAACACCAGTTAGCACGGGTGGTGCGGGTTGATAAGATGACATTGGCTGCACTTGAGGGGACGTTAATTGATTATGCCCGTGGAGAAAATGGGTTAGTAAACATTCCGACAGTCCGCGATTTATTAGTTACCTCTGAAGAATTAGACGTACGATCGCAGTCTTTTGTTACAAATTTATTACAGAATACTGGAAAATATGTTACAAAAATTACAAAGGGAACGAGTCAAGTGGGTGGGGGGACTATGCCGGATGTAGAGCTTCCTACTACTGTTGTGACCCTAAAACATCGTGAACTGACAGCAGAACAGTTGGGAAGAAAGCTTCGAACCGAAGTGAAACCGGCAATTGTTGGACGGATTCAAAAGGATGAATTTATCATTGATTTACGTACGGTGACAGCTGAAGAGGAAGAGTACTTACTTCATGCCCTAATCAAATTTAGTGAAGCATAAGAGCGGACAAAATGCCCGGCACTTCAACCAAGTGCCGGGCATTTTTATGGGCAGTTACTTACATAATTTTACATATCATGGTGCGTATTATGTTTGGCTCTGGTATGATTGCGATTCTTAACTTTATGAGAACCGCTTAATGGTTCAGGCTGCCCCGATTGTTTTGGTGCATTTTTTCGCATGTCTTTGCCATCGTTTTTGTTCATATTTCATCCCTCCTATTATGTTAGGATGCAGTGATAAAGTCCTTTTATACCGTATATTTTTTGTTGTTCTGTGCAATTTAACGGTAAACAAAATGAAGGAGTGAAAGAAGAACAATGGATAAATTCCCATACAATAAAGATAAACAACAAGCGTTTCAAGCCGCACAGCAGGGCTATGAGAATGCACAAGGACTATATGAAACAATTGTAAGTGATAGTGCAGGTTATGGTCATCAACTCAAGCATCTCAAAGACGAAGTCAATGAAGCCTATCAGCAGATTCAAAATGCACTTGAAGTGGCCTCGGAGCATCAACGGTCACAACTTGAGCGTTTTCAACAGGATTTACAAGGCATGGTGACAGAAGTAAACCAGACAGAATAGAAAAAGCAGGCGGGATGGCCCGCCTGCTTTTTCTATTGATTCTTTTTACGTTTCTTGTTGTTCATTCTTTCTTTGGCGCTTAATGCAGGTTCACTGGCCATTTCCTCATTAAAACCTGCACCTTTTCCTTGCCCTTTGGCTGCATTCATCCCTGGAATTACATGATTAGATTTTCGTTTCACCATTCTAATCACCTCCTACACTTTTACTATTTCCCCCATAGCAAAAAAAATGACAAAGAAAAGGTTTTTTGAGATAATAAACAATGAAAAAGATGGTTTTCCCATGTCTTTAATTACATAAGCACAATTAGCATTTTTTGAATTTTCAGAACAAAATACATAAAAAACATAAGTGAAACTTATCAATCACAATAACTTTCTTGTTATTTACTTATGTAATCGCTTGTATTAAGATTAGAATTGTGAGAAAAGTTAAACAGGATGGGAAAATTCAAACTTTTCAACTTTTCGTTAATTTATGACGAATTTAGGGGGTTTTTTTCATGGTAAAAAACGATGTATTTAACGCACGGACTTCCTTTGAAGTGAACGGTAAAAGTTATAACTATTACCGCTTAAGTGCACTTGAAGAGGCAGGAATTGGGAACGTTTCAAACTTGCCTTACTCTGTAAAAGTACTACTTGAATCTGTACTACGCCAATTAGATGGCCGCGCGATTTCAAAAGAGCATGTTGAAAACTTAGCAAAATGGGGTACAAATGAGCTAAAAGAAGTGGACGTTCCATTTAAGCCAGCTCGTGTTATCCTTCAAGACTTTACGGGTGTACCAGCTGTTGTTGACCTTGCTTCTTT
Organism: Bacillus sp. MM2020_1; assembly: GCA_011250595.1. Classification (GTDB taxonomy): domain Bacteria; phylum Bacillota; class Bacilli; order Bacillales; family Cytobacillaceae; genus Neobacillus. Next base: position 36,960 of record JAANMP010000028.1, read on the forward strand.
AAGAAAAGCAATGGCAGACCTTGGCGGAGATCCTGACAAAATCAATCCTGAAAAAACAGTTGATCTTGTAATTGACCACTCCGTACAGGTTGATGCCTATGGTGCAGCTGATTCCTTAAAAATTAACATGGATTATGAATTCGAACGTAATGCTGAGCGCTACCAATTCCTAAGCTGGGCGCAAAAATCATTTAATAATTATCGTGCTGTACCGCCTGCAACTGGTATCGTACACCAGGTAAACCTTGAGTACTTGGCAGATGTTGTCCACGTTGCCCAAAACGCTGACGGTGAATTAGAAGCATATCCAGATACTTTGGTTGGTACAGACTCACATACAACTATGATCAATGGACTTGGTGTTCTTGGCTGGGGCGTGGGCGGAATTGAAGCTGAAGCAGGAATGTTAGGTCAGCCTTCATACTTCCCAGTACCAGAAGTTGTTGGTGTTAAATTAACAGGTGAGCTTCCAAACGGTGCAACCGCAACTGACCTTGCATTAAAAGTAACTCAAGTTCTTCGCAGCCATGGGGTTGTTGGGAAATTTGTTGAGTTCTTCGGACCAGGGGTTTCTGTACTACCACTTGCAGACCGTGCAACGATTGCAAACATGGCACCTGAATACGGAGCAACTTGTGGTTTCTTCCCAATTGATGATGAATCACTTGCTTACATGCGCTTAACAGGCCGTGAAGAAGAGCATATCAATGTAGTCGAACAGTACTGCAAAGCAAACGGATTGTTCTTCGACCCAGCTATCGAGCCAGTTTATACTGATGTAGTTGAAATCGATCTTTCAGTTATTGAAGCGAATCTATCAGGTCCTAAGCGTCCTCAAGATTTAATTCCACTTTCAAAAATGAAAGAAGAATTCGTGAAAGCTGTTTCGGCTCCACAAGGAAACCAAGGCTTCGGCTTACAAGCGGATGAGCTTGATAAATCAGCTGAAGTGAAATTCAACAATGGTGACGAAACAACGATCAAAACAGGTGCAGTTGCGATTGCTTCGATTACAAGCTGTACAAATACATCTAACCCTTACGTACTAGTAGGTGCCGGGCTTGTTGCGAAGAAAGCGGTTGAATTAGGAATGGAAGTTCCAAAATTCGTGAAAACTTCTTTAGCACCAGGATCTAAGGTTGTAACCGGATATCTTCGTGATTCAGGGTTACTTCCTTACCTGGAGCAAATCGGCTTCAACCTTGTTGGTTACGGCTGTACAACATGTATCGGTAACTCCGGTCCATTAAAAGAAGAAATTGAAAAAACAATCGCTGAAAACGACCTTTTAGTTACATCTGTCCTTTCAGGTAACCGTAACTTTGAAGGACGTATTCACCCGCTTGTTAAAGCAAACTACCTTGCGTCACCACCATTAGTTGTCGCTTACGCGCTTGCTGGTACTGTAAACATTGACTTTGCTAAAGAAGCAATTGGTAAAGATAAAGATGGAAATGATGTATTCTTCCAAGATATCTGGCCATCAACTGCTGAAGTAAATGATGTTGTTAAACGCACGGTAACTGCTGAGCTATTCCGCCGGGAATATGCGAACGTGTTCGGTGATAACGAGCGTTGGAATGAAATCAAAACAAGCAATGAGCCTTTATATACTTTTGATGAGGATTCAACTTACATCGCAAACCCGCCTTTCTTTGAAGGCTTATCACCAGAACCAGGTACAGTTGAACCATTAGCAGGACTTCGTGTAGTTGGTAAATTCGGTGATTCTGTAACAACTGACCATATTTCACCTGCAGGAGCAATTGGTAAAAATACTCCAGCTGGTAAATATCTGTTAGAAAAAGGCGTGGCAATCCGCGACTTTAACTCTTACGGATCTCGTCGTGGTAACCATGAAGTAATGATGCGTGGAACATTTGCCAACATCCGTATTCGTAACCAAATCGCACCAGGTACAGAAGGCGGAGTAACGACTTACTGGCCAACTGGCGAAGTTACATCCATTTACGATGCTTGCATGAAATATAAAGAAAACGGCACTGGCTTAATCGTTCTTGCTGGTAAAGATTACGGAATGGGCTCTTCACGTGACTGGGCTGCGAAAGGAACAAACCTTTTAGGCATTAAAACAGTTCTTGCTGAAAGCTTTGAACGTATTCACCGTTCAAACCTTGTGTTAATGGGTGTGCTGCCACTTCAATTTAAAGAGGGCGAAAGCGCTGAAACACTTGGTTTAACCGGAAAAGAAACAATTGATGTTCAAGTGGATGAAAACGTTAGACCACGTGACCTTCTTAAAGTAACGGCAACGGACGAAGCTGGCAACAAGAAGGAATTTGAAGTTCTTGTTCGTTTTGACTCTGAAGTTGAAATTGATTACTACCGTCACGGCGGAATTCTTCCAATGGTTCTTCGTGAAAAATTACAAGCTTAATAGTGAAGAACACCATGCCAGCTGGCATGGTGTTTTTTTGGATGTCGAAAAACATTCGATAGACTTTTAATATGACATGTTTGTTGATTGGCGCTCCCGGCACTTCGTTTTCCGAGGGCGTGCCGGGAAGCCTCCTCGTCGCTGCGCTCCTGCGGGGTCTCCCCAACCCCGTACTCCCGCAGGAGTCTTCATGCCTTCCGCGCCAATCAAAAGTGTAGTATTTAATTTACGCTCTTTAACTCATTTAAAAAATACACTCTTCGCTGAAAGAATATTGTTTCAGTAGATCCGCTCATTGAAATAAGAGATTCGCCCATAAAACTGTTAAATTCGCTCATTGAGACCCAATATTCGCTCATAAAACTCTAAAATTCACTCATTAAAAGAAAAAACGATTAATATAGCATCAATGTTCAAATGTTGAAGTGTAATTTTACATAAAATATTCTTTCTATTTATTTGCACATTGATTTATATCAACATTATGTTCAAAACAGCAAAAAATATTAAAAATAGGCAATGAAATCAATGTTTAAGCCAAAATAGTTTAGCCAATGTGAATGAATTTGTGTCTATTGATGAACTTATATCAGTGGATTTATTAGTAAAAGAAAAAGTGTGTTGCAATACTTTAGGTTTTTTTGAACCCCTGTTGATTGGAGCGGAGGGCACTCGACTCCTGCGGGATAGAGAGGTCACGGGAGACCCCGCAGGCGCCAAAGGCGCCGAGGAGGCTCCCGGACCTCCCCGCGGAAAGCGAGTGCCCGGAGCGAAAATTAACAGGCCAAATTAGCAGGTACCATAAAAATAGAAAGTTGGTGTTTTTTTAGCGGAAGAATATTTGACAAATCAAATGATTCTCTCATAAAATAATACTATTAAACGAAAAGGAATGGTAAAGAGGCATGAAGTTATAATCTTATTTTTCAGACATGATTCGAATAACGAAAAATGTTGAACCTGAAGAATAGGATTAGTCTGTCCTTTTATGTCCTAATCGTATAAATGCGAACACAATTAAACCTTTACAGGTCTTTTTGTTGTGCCACTAAACGATATATATGACATAAATCTCTCTTCAGGTTCATATGAAGGGAGTTTTTTTATGCATACAAATCAAAAGACAATCATAAAAGTAATCGGCTTAGAAAAAAGTTTTTATTTAAAGAAAATTTTAGACAATATCCAATTTGAGATAAAGAATGGGGAACGAATAGGCCTTGTCGGATACAATGGCACTGGAAAGACAACACTGGCCAATATCCTTATTGGAAAAATCATTCCCGATAAAGGAGTCATTGAAAAATCAAGCGACTTAACGATCGGGTACTTATCACAATCGATTGATTATGAGATCAGTGATTTTCACCAGTCATTAGCGGGAAGTACATCGAAAGGTATATTCCAGCATGCTAGTGAGTTAGGTCTTCATAAGGTCTCTGACTGGGAGGAAGACCGTCTCAATCATTTAAGTGGAGGAGAGAAGTTAAAACTGGCACTATCAATGGTGTGGGCAACAAAACCTGACTTATTAGTTTTAGACGAACCGACAAACCATTTAGATTTTCATGGGATTGAGTGGCTAGTAACCGAACTGAAAAAATTCCAAGGCCCTGTCTTAATTATCTCTCATGACCGTCATTTTTTAGATAAAACCGTTAAACGTGTGTTCGAATTAGAACATGGGAAGCTTCACTTTTACAATGGAAACTATAGTGACTATCGTAAAGAAAAACAGCATCGGGTGGAAAATCAGCAGCATCAATATAGTGTCCAGCAGCGCCAAATGGAAATGGTTGAGTTACAGATGGAGCAATTAAAGTCTTGGTCAGAAAAGGGACATCGGAATTCCACAAAACAAGGACGGGATTTTGGTCCAAAAGAATATCACCGCGCCAAGGCAAAAAAGCGGGACAATCAAGTGAAATCAAAAATGAAACGGCTCCAAAATGAGCTTGAAAAAAATAAGATTGAAAAACCGGCAGAGGAAGTACAAATAAGGTTTCAGTTTGACACGCAAGGGAAGAGAGGTAAACGGATAATTGAAGCCAAGCGCCTAAAGAAATCTTATAAGGATAGGACCCTTTTTTATAACGCTAACTTTTATATTAATCACGGAGAGCGAGTGGGTCTCTTAGGGGAAAACGGCTGTGGGAAAACGACTTTAATCAAAATGATTTTAGATCAAGAGTCATATACTGAGGGCGACTTATGGAGGAGCGACTCGATAAAAATTGCCTATTTAAGTCAGGATGTAGATGATTTACCGTCAGATAAAACCTCCATCGAGGCACTAGGGTACACAGATCAAGAGAGTGTTCTTAAAGCGAGAACCCTTTTAGCCAACTTAGGCTTAAAGGAAGCGTTAATCACTAAACCAATCGGAACGTTAAGTTTGGGAGAACGCATAAGAGTAAAGCTGGTTGACATGTTAATGAAAGAATACGATGTTCTTATCCTAGACGAACCCACCAACCATTTGGATTTGCCGAGCAGGGAGCAGCTTGAAAATACGCTTTCGGAGTTTACCGGTACGATTATTACGGTTTCCCATGACTATTATTTTCTTAATAAACTTTGTGAACGGCTATTGGTATTTGAAAACCAGCAAATTCAACGATTTGAGATGAAACCCGAGGAGTATTTTAAAAAAGACGAAAAGAAAGAAGTGAACGATGAAGAAGCATTATTGATAATTGAAAACAAAATTGCCATGATATTGGGGGAACTATCAATAATTGATCAAAAAGATCCAAAATATCGTGTTTTAGACCAAGAATTTAAAGAACTCCTTAAGCAAAAAAGAGAGCTTATTGGATAAATAAAGCAAGAGAGCGGTATATCTGCTCTCTTGCTTTGTTTTTTAATTACTTTTTACCTAATAAGGTTAGCAGCTCCTTTTCTCTTTCTGTCCTCATCCCAGATTTCCAATCATAATCAGTCAGATGGCGTGTCTGTTCCCATTCATGGATATCAGTTAGGCTTTCCTTTAGCGGTCTAAATGACAATCCACTATTGATCGCTTTATCAATATTGATCGAGAAAGCCCCTTTCCAAGGCTCTTTCGTTTCTTGGGATAGGGGATAATTCTCTGGAACCCAGAGAGGCATTTCCGTCCATGGGGCCACTTGTTTATCTAATAGGAATTTCTCATCTGCCCAAACCACTTCTGCATTTGAACCAGTCACATCGATACATGAATCAACAAACTCTTTTATCGTAAGCGGGTAATTAGGACCCGTAGTATTGAAGGTTCCTATGGTATCCTTTTCCTCCATATCAAGGATCCAATTCGCAAGGTCTTTATTGTCAATAACCTGGACACGACGATTTGGGTTTCCTGGGGCTAACACCTTACCGCCTTTTGCGATTCTATGGATCCAATAGGGAACACGATCGGTATAATCATTCGGACCGATTAACTGACCTGCACGCACGTTTAACACTCGTCCAGGCATATTTTTTTCTGCAATCTGCTCACATAGCGCTTTAAAATGTCCGTAATATTCATATACAGGGCCGTCCGAATCCATTGAGAGTTTATTGGCTTCCTCGATTGACATTTCTAGGACAGGGTAGTTTTCATCCAAATTTTCTTGAACCCAGTCTTGGTACACAGAAATACTTGAGATAAATGTATAATGTTTTACTCGATCCTTCAATAAGTTGGTTGTATTCTGAACCGTATAGGGTATAAATCCACTCGTATCCAAAACCGCATCCCACTCACGGTTTTGAAGCGCTTTCAAATTACCGAACCGATTTCCAGTGAGGATTTCAACGTCCTTTATCCCAGGATTTTGAATTCCCCGATTAAAAATAGTCACTTCATGATTTCGCTTCAAAGCCTCTTCCACAAATGTTCTCCCTAAAAAGCGGCTTCCACCTAAAACAAGAATCTTCAAAAGAATCCCCCTCCAGTCTTGCTTTTATTTTAACAAATTTTCTAACAATTGAGTTAAAACATCTTTAAAAATAATAATTCTTTAAATTGTCACAGTTTCGGCATATCCAAGTTTTGTTTCACCTAGGATTATAGTGTAAAATCGATGTAGCATAGTATGAGTAAAGGAGGATTCGGGGATGATTAAAAAAGTCATTGCTGCAGTAGTATTAGTTACCTTACTTACAGTAGCGATTGTTCAGGCAATGGATAAAAAAACAGAAACTCCCGAAACTACAAGTCAAACAACCGCCAGTCAAGATGGTCTCGCTATTGGAGCAAAGGCACCTGATTTTGAACTCAAGACACTAACAGGCGAGAAAATAAAGCTATCTAATTTAAAAGGAAAAAAAGTAATGCTTAACTTTTGGGCAACTTGGTGCCCGCCTTGTAAAGCAGAAATGCCTGCTATGGAGCAATTTTCCAAACAGATGGATAAGGATATCGTTATTTTAGCGGTGAACATTGATCCACAATTAGATGTCCAAGGGTTTGTTGATGAAAATAAAATTACTTTTCCAATCCCTCTAGATGTCGATGATAAAGTGAATGAAACCTATCAAGTACTTTCCATTCCGACCACATATTTTATTGATAGTAAAGGGATTATCCAGAATAAATATATCGGTGGAATGAAACTTGAAGATATGAAGGATTACACAAAAAAACTTAAGTAACCTAAGACATTGGATTACTCCAGTGTCTTTTTCTATGGAAAAGGGGCGGAGCGCCACATAAGCGAGTCAAATTAACCAGTATTATGTTGGGGTACTACTCATATTAAATTTATTTCCATGCACGGGTTGTAAGTTGAGACTCATGTAAGTTTTTATTAAAGAAAATAAAAGAATGCGCTTTTCTTTAAAATTTTCAAAAAGTTGTAATAATTGCAACCGTTTCCGGGCATAATAACTGTTAGAATAGTAAATAAGGACGGTGATACCATTGAGAAAACCTAGAAAACGCTCGTTTGCAGAGCTTGTATCTGAAAATAAATCACAACTTTTAAAAGATCGTGCTGCAATTGAAAAAATTGAACAGCGCTTAGAAGAAAAACGTCTTGGCAAAGCTGAATAACTAAAAAAGTTTACCAATTATGTTTTCCTTCCAAATGGACAAAATGTACATAAGGAGGGATCAGACATGGGTAATCCGAAAAAAGATAGCAAACATTTTGTACCTAGCCATACTGGCACACAACCACGAGGATTTAATGGGAATAAGGGTAAAAAAATGAATGATACATCAGGCCAGCATGCTCAAGTAATTCAAACAAAAGGTGAATAGGTATAGATTATAAGACTCAATAGGCAGAAGCCTGTGGGTCTTTTTTGTTTCTATAAAATTTTCTTTGTTTATTTTTTCTACTCAGTAACAAACTATATCTGTACCAAAAAGACCAAGGAGGAATTACAATGCCATATAACAACAAACCAAATCCGGATGATCGTAGTGATAATGTCGAGAAGCTCCAAGCGATGATTCAAAATACTGAAAATAATATTGAAGCAGCTGAGGAATCTTTGGCATTAACGGATAGTGACACCCAACGCCAACAAATTGAAGCAAAGAATGAACGCCGCCGTGAAAGCATCGACTCCTTCCGTTCAGAAATTAAGGATGAGGCACACGACTAAGAAAGTTAATAAAGTGGAAGACCTGTTCATTGTGGACAGGTCTTTTGTTTAGGTATGGAGTCACTGTTATGGTAAGATAGAAAGGAAATTTTGAAGAAGAAGTGATAACCTTGAGACAACTCGTAAATGATCAGCTCACAATAAATGAAGAAAAATTAAAGCAATGGGAAATTGAATTAAACAACAACGGATATATCGCAAATGAGAGTGCATTGATTTCCACGTTAACGAAGGAATCAAACCCGGTTACTTTATCTAAACTGTTGTCACTTGCCGCTTTGTCACGGATTGGTCGAAATAAACAGGATAAACTGGCTGAAATATGGCTTGAAAGAGCGCTTAATCTTTACCCCGATAATCAATCAGCAAAGGAATATATGCTCCAATCTGATTGGAAGAAGTTTGAAGATTCACTTTCACCGCTTACCTTTCCTGCAATAAGGGAAACGGATAATCGAACCGCTAAGAAGAAAACTGCGGAACAATACATAGAAGTGTGTCAAACCTTTTTAGTCCAAGCCGATGAGATTCAAAATAAGTTAGAAGCTAAAAGAGACCTGTCCTCGAAAATAATAAATCAGGCTTTATATCTAAAATACAATCTTCTCTCTGAGCTGTTGGCATCGGCGATAGAAGAAACCAGTAATTTGTATAAGGCGGCTGAGGAGTACGACCAATCCATTACTGGTGTTTTCCATACTTCCACCTATTATGATGATTTAAAGTTACATTTAGCGAATCTGGAGGAAATCAAAGAGAATTGGCATAATCAATTTCTTGAAGAACAATCCCAAAGCCTCCCAACTCGAATAAATGCACTAGATCAACTTAATGAAATGATTGGGATGGGTTATGTTAAAAATCGGGTCAATGATTTTTATCGTTTTCTAAAGTACCAAAAACAGCGAAAAGAACTTGGCTTTCAAATGAAGGATGATCTGAGCTTGAATATGATTTTAACAGGAAATCCGGGTACTGGAAAAACAACACTGGCCCGGTTACTTGCGAAAATATATCATGAATTAGGTGTCTTGCCTCGTGAGGAAGTGATTGAAACAGACCGATCACAGCTTGTAGGTGCGTTTGTCGGCCAAACAGAAGAAAACGTCCGAGCCATTGTCGAACGGTCCATTGGCGGGGTGTTATTTATTGATGAGGCCTATAGTCTGAAACGCGAGGGGCAAACTGGCAATGATTATGGTCAAGCAGCCATTGATACACTCGTTTCGCTGATGACTGGACATGAATATGGTGGGAAATTCGCCGTGATTATGGCAGGCTATCCCGAGGAAATGCGCTCCTTTCTGGATGCAAATCCAGGTTTACGAAGTCGTTTTCCACAGTCGAATCTCATTCATTTGCCAAATTATTCAAATGAAGAGTTAATAAAGATTGCTGAACAAGTCGCTTCTGATAATGATTATTTCCTCAGTGAGGATGCTAAGACCGAAATCAATCATCGGTTAGACCGCGAACGAGTCGATGATACTTTTGGAAACGCAAGGACTGTTCACAATATCGTTATTGATGCAATCTTTAAGAAGGGGTCTGTCAAAGAAGTAAATAAAGATAACATTCTCGATTTTATTGTTTTGAATAAAGAAGACTTTCTTTTAGATAAAGAGGAAAGTTCTGAGTCGCCATATGATAAATTGGGCCGGCTTATTGGTTTAGAAGCCTTAAAGGTGGAAATGAGATCACTTATCTCGTTTGTAAAAATGCAGCAATACCGGTTGAAAAACGGGCTGCCGCCTGTACCCATTCAGCTTCATGCGGTATTCACTGGAAACCCCGGTACAGGAAAAACAACCGTTGCTAAAGTTTATGCGGAGCTTTTAAAGGACTGCGGCATCTTAAAAAGAGGCCATCTAATCGTGGCCAGTCGGGCCGATTTTGTAGCGGGATATGTGGGGCAAACTGCATCAAAAACAAAGAAGAAAATTAAGGAAGCACTCGGAGGCGTCTTATTTATTGACGAGGCCTATTCCCTTTTTAGTTCCACTACAGGTGATTTTGGTAAAGAGGTTATTGATACTATTGTTGATGAAATGACCAAGCATAATGAAAATTTAGTCGTTGTCTTGGCTGGATACCCACATGAAATGGACTTGCTCCTTGAAAGTAATCCAGGTCTACGTTCACGATTTAAAAAATTCTTTTTATTTCCTGACTATACCCCGGAAGAACTGCTGGAAATCATGGTCGTTTATGCCGAAAGTTTTCAATATCAATTAACAGAGGAAGCTAAGGCGCTGTTACTTCAAAATATGAATGAGGAATCCTATAAAGGGAACGGTCGTTTCGCCACAAACCTGGTCGATGAAATGATCCAAGCGCAAGCCTCAAGACTAATGAATTCAGAAGAAGATGAACATCTGTTTGAAAAATCCCTGCTGCTTGAAGTAGAGGATGTCCTAATGGCAATTAGTAAAAACGTATAATACTATCGATGAAAAGGTTGTGACCAGGTGGAAAATTTATTTACTTCGACTAGAGAAATTCAGCTCTATTATGCTGATACAGATATGATGGGTGTTATCTATCATGCAAATTATTTAAAGTTTTTTGAACTCGGAAGAACAGGATTAATTGAAGACCTTGGATACAATTATCTGTCTATGGAGGAGGCAGGTTTCTATTCACCTGTCTATGATATTCAAATTACTTATAAAAAACCTCTTCGGTATGGTGATAAGGGTTTTGTAAAAACGTGGGTAGAATTAAATGATGGCATCAAATCAGTTTATGGTTATACGATTACCAATGGGGACGATGAAATCTGTGCCGAGGGGAAATCAACTCATATTATCGTCAAGAAAGAAAATTTTAGACCCACTTCATTCAAAAAGGCCTTTCCTGAGTGGTATTTAAAATATGAAGAAATTAAGAAGAAATAACAAACTGGCTGACATGTAAATTGAGGTGATAAGATTGGCTTTTGGAATAAAAAGACAGGAAGTCATCAAGTGGAAAAGAAATATTGATCATGGCGAAATAGCCTTTTTAACCCATTATTGGCTTGATGACCGATTTCCCGGGTGTAAGACAGTTACTAAGGTTGGCTGCAATGATCTTGAAAAATTAGCTGCTTGGGGAAAGAAACATGGTCTAAAAAAAGAATGGATTCATCATAGGGTCGATGGCTATTCCCATTTTGATTTAATTGGGGAAAGGCAAAAGGAAATATTGCTAAAAGAAGGCTTAGTTGAACACATATGGATAGATAAAAAAGGCTCACTTGAAGAATAACTATCTTTCAAGTGAGCCTTCAGTTTACTTCTAAGGCCATTAATTAATATTAAATGGGGATCACCATCCAGCCGAAAATTAATAAAAGTGTAGTTACTGAGAAATGAACGACTACCGATGGGAAGATACTTTTAAATTTAATGGTAAGAAATCCAAGAAATATCCCTAGTAACATATAAGAAATAAATATAATCAGTGAAAATCCAAACATGGTCGTGTGTAAACCAAAGGCAATACTTGTTACGACCATACCTAATGGGTGATTCGTGATCGTTATCAGCTTCGGAAGAAATATCCCCCGCCACAAAACCTCTTCAAGCAATGCATTGATGCATGAGAACAATAAAATGAAAAGGACAGCAGACAAGCGCACATCTTCAATTTTTACAAATAGTGCCCCAATAATGGATAGGATTGAAAGTAGGCAAAGGATCAGAAAAAATTTACTCAGGGAAAATGCAATGTTAATAGGGAGTTGTATTTTCCCTGTTAGAATAGGTTTTTGAAAATAAGGGGTGATTTCTTGTTTAAATTTCTTAATAACATAGCTAATCAAAAGAATTGGAATGAGTAATAACATTTGACTATACATAACTAGTGAATAGTGAGGGAAATGAAAGCTTTCCATAAAGGTATCCATATAAACGAGCAAAAGATTACCAAGAAAAAAAGAAATTACCATCCAGGCAAATGAGCGCATCCCTTCTTTAAAAAAGGCGACTAATAACAATAAAGCTATCAGTAGAACAAAAAAAGGAGAATAAAAACCTCTTGTAAAAAAATAGGACATGAAGATAAATAACACACATAGCAAGATCCCTTTTTGGTTGTTACTGTTCATCCTCTGATCTCCAATCAAATTTCGTATAATGAGTAAGAAAATGGGAACCGAATATCGGTTCCCATTTTCAAAACGCCGCTATACCGGGCGCTTCCGCTTTTCTTTGTCCAGCTCCAGCGCCCTAGCGGCTAGTGTCCTTCGCTCTCCGCCCTACGATAAGTCAACATCGAATCACCTCCGGCTCTTCGTGTTTCCTTTATCTCAGTTGGAGCGCTCCAGGACATACGCCGCTGAACAGGGCGCTTCCGCTTTTCTTATAACCATTTTATTTTAGGCTCTGTTTTATTAATTATTCGTTTCACGTTTGCACGGTGCCGGTAAATTACGAACGAGGCAAGCAGGAAGACCACTATTAACAATGGGATGTCCCACTCCTGAATAAAACCTGATATTAAAGCAAACAGAAAAGCAGTTATTCCAGCAATCATAGATGATAAAGAGACATATTTGGTTATGTAAAGACTAATAAAAAATACTATTAATACTGTAAAAAAAAGAAGTGGATCACAAAGTAATAAAACACCCCCTGAAGTGGCAACTGCTTTTCCGCCACGGAAACCAGCAAAGATTGGATAGGTATGACCAACAACCGCAAAAACACCTGCTAAAAGCGGATTTATCTCTACATTAAACAGGAGGGGCAAGGATGCTGCTAACGTCCCTTTCAATATATCTGCAAGAGTTACCACCATACCTGCTTTGACACCAAGTGTACGAAACGTATTCGTACCCCCTAAATTTCCACTCCCATGTTGACGAATATCTGTTTTATAAAAAACCTTTCCGATAATTAAACCAGATGGAATCGAGCCAAGTAAATAAGCAAGAATTAGGACTAAAATAATTTGAACCATGAATAAATTCTCCTTCTACGTAAAGATCCAGTTCTTCTATTTTACCATGTATTATAGAAAAAACACCACGCTTTTCCGTTTCTGTCCAAAGTAAGGACAATTAGAGTCAATATTATTACGAAAATAAGGAGAATTTTCAAACCCTTTGTTTATCGATTGAAAGCAATGAATGGAGTTAATATAATTTAGATATAATCATATAAAACACATGAAAACCGACCGACGAAACGAGTGAAAAGGTCGGTTTTCATGTATCAAATAATCTTTAATGACAATTGAGGTGAAAACCAATGGCCACAAATCTCCAGTATTACTTAAACAATCATTATAAAGACATAAAGATATTATATGTTGAAGAGGATAGGTTTTCGCGAGAAAAGCTCTTGCGTGTTCTAAAGCGTCGTTTTGTTGATGTTCACGCAGCAATTGACGATGTGGAAGCTCTTCAACTCTACCAGCGTTACCAACCTGATTTGATTATTTGTGATATCAAAATGAATCAAATAAGCGGATTAGAATTCATTAATAAGATTCGTGCCTTAAACGAGCAAGTTCAAATCATTGCAACAACCACTTATGATGATCAAGATATCTTTATTCAATCGATTGCTAATAAAGTCAATCATTTTATCTTCAAACCAATTGACTTAGATTTCCTTTTGCAGGCGATTCAAAAATCAGTCTATCAAATGCAATTAGAGAAAGAGCTTGCCAAACAAAAGAAGTTATCAAGAGCCATTTTGGATTTCCAGGATAACCTCATTTTTATCATTGAAAACGATGAAATAATTGAATTCAATCAAGCCTTTGCCAACTTTACTGGAATTAGTAAGATACAAACTCAGTTACATAAGAGTAAATTACTATCTAGTTATTTTGTTGAAGACACGAATTATTTTTACCCTAACGACAAGAGTAAATGGTATCAAGAAATTCCAGAAACTGAAAAAAATGCTGTAAAGGTGCACTGGAAAGATACTAATAGCAGAGATACGATCTTTTTACTAAAGACCAAGATTATTCCAGGTACCAACCAGTATCTATTTGTCTGTAAAGATATCACAGCATTAGAGGATGCGAGTAGAAGAAATCGGCAATTAGTCCTGATGGATTCCTTAACAAACAGTATCAATCGATTAGAAATGGATGATATCTTGGCAATGGAAATAAGACGTTCCGAGCGATTGGGGCAGCCTTTTTCGCTTATATTGATCGATATTGACTTCTTTAAACATGTGAATGAACGTTTTGGACAACAAGCTGGGGATAAAGTCCTCCATACGATTTCTACTATCGTTCAACAACGGATTAGAGAATCAGATATTTTTGTCCGCTGGGGAGGAGAGGAATTTATTATACTCACTCCTGGAACCGATGGAAATGGAGCAACGGAGTTAGCAGAATCTATCCGTTCCATCATCGAAGACTTTCAATTTAAAAATATTGATCAGATTACTTGTAGTTTTGGGATTACTGAGTTTACTCGAGGTAAAAAGAAAAAAGACTTAATATTAGAGGCAGATAAGGCGCTCATTCAATCCAAAAATAAAGGCCGAAACTGTGTAACCAATTACATCCAAGAAAGGTAAGAAGGTGGTCAGATTGCTTTTGTGGTATATTTTTATATTCTTGGTAATTGGATTATTCATTTATGTTATTTTCCAATCAATTCATAAAAGCCGTGAGCTAATGAAAAAGTTGGAAGAAAGTGAACACAGCTACCGGGATTTGGCAAAAAAATATGAAGCTGCGAAAATTTTGAAACAAGATTTAGAAATTAGAATTCAAGATGAAGTAGCCAAAAATCGCGAGAAGGATTTTGTCCTTATCCAGCAATCAAGACTTGCAGCGATGGGAGAATTGATTGCTAGTATGGGTCATCAATGGCAGCAGCCGTTAAATAGCTTATCACTATTAATCCAGGACGTAAGAGAAGCACTAGAGTTCGGGGAAATTGACGATCAATATATGGACCGGTTTACTAAAGAAAGTATGTTCCAAATTAAGGAAATGTCACAAACAATTAATGATTTTCGCAGATTTTATAAGCCGAACAAGGAAAAAACCCCATTCTATGTAGGAGATTCGATTGAAGATGCCCTATCCATCTTTTCAACAAGTTTAAAAAAACACGCCATTCAGGTGGAGTTTGAATATAGAGGACAGTATACGGCTATTGGTTTTCCCAATGAATATAGCCAAGTTGTCCTTAATCTATTAACAAATACAAGGGATGCTTTTGTTCAAAACGATACAAAAAATCGAAAAATATTCATCACCATTGGTGAAACGGACAGAGAGATCACAGCAGAATTTATCGATAATGCCGGCGGAATCGAACTAGAATTACTTGAGAAAATCTTCGATCCTTATTTTACGACGAGACAACACGGCACGGGTTTAGGACTTTATCTGGCAAAGAAGATATTGGAAAATATGGACGGAAGTGTCCAGGCAGAAAATACCGGGGATGGAGCCCGATTTTGCCTCATCGTCCCGAAGGCAGCAGCCGCGGTTAAACCAGAACTTATTTCCGTTTCAAGTTAATACTATTTGCCCCTTTTACCAGGGGCTTTTTCTATTTGAAAACCTTTTATTATGTTTTTTTTGAAAATATAGGTAAAATAAAGAGGGAAAGGGAGTGAGACTTTTGACGATTGAAAATCCAAGTCGCAATGAAATTGGAACAATTTTAAAAAAGGCAAAAACAATCGCTGTTGTTGGGTTGAGTGATAATCCTGAACGAACATCCTATCAAGTTTCCGCTGCTATGCAAAAAGCTGGTTATGACATTATTCCAGTGAATCCAACAATCGATCAGGTGCTTGGTGTAAAAGCCGTTGCTTCACTGAAGGATATTGAAGGTCATGTGGACATCGTTAACGTTTTTCGCAGGTCAGAACAATTGTTCGATGTTGCAAAAGAATTTGATTTAATCGATGCAGATGTATATTGGGCCCAGCTTGGTCTTGAAAATGAAGAAGCCTATGAGTTTTTAAAAAATAAGGGCTATACTGTCATTATGAACCGCTGTATTAAAGTTGAACATGCGTTGACAAGGGTATAATTTTTTACCAAAAAACTGCTAAAGATTAGCAGTTTTTTTCTTTTATTTCGCCCAATTACGCCTGCTAATATTATTACAAAAATATGTAGTTTAAAAATACCTATTTGCCAAAATAAAATAAATCGCTACAATTAAGCATAGACGCCGCGAGTTATATGATAAAATAAGAAGCGGCAAACATTGGTTCTATTTTATATTTAAAAAGATAATTAAATGAACGTCTAATCAATTAGTTCATGAAGCAATTAGAAGGATACTTCTTTTTGTAGGGAATGAAAGGGGTATTTTAGTGGCAAGGAATCAGCAAGTTTTTGATTATAATGATGATGCCATACAGGTACTTGAAGGTCTTGAGGCTGTTAGAAAACGCCCGGGAATGTACATTGGCAGCACCGATGCACGAGGACTCCATCATCTTGTTTACGAGATTGTTGACAATTCTGTCGATGAAGCGCTTGGAGGATTTGGTGATCAAATCATTGTAAAAATACACAAAGATAATTCAATAAGTGTAAATGACCGAGGACGTGGAATGCCTACGGGAATGCACAAAATGGGGAAACCGACACCAGAGGTTATCTTAACTGTACTTCATGCCGGCGGTAAGTTTGGTCAAGGCGGTTATAAAACAAGCGGCGGTTTGCACGGTGTTGGTGCATCAGTAGTTAATGCGTTATCTGAATGGTTAACCGTCACAATTAAAAGAGACGGTTTCGTATATGAACAGCGCTTTGAAAATGGCGGCAAGCCGCTAACAACCCTTGAAAAAATCGGCAAAACCAATCAAACAGGAACAACAATTCATTTTAAGCCGGATCCGACCATTTTTTCGACGACCACTTATAACTTTGAGACTTTATGTGAGAGGTTAAGAGAGTCCGCATTCTTACTTAAAGGATTAAAAATAGAAATTATCGATGAACGGAATGATTTCCACGAAGTTTTTCATTATGAAAATGGAATTGAAGCGTTTGTTGCCTATTTAAACGAAGAAAAGGATGTTCTACACCCAGTTATTAGCCTCGAAGGCGCTAATCATGGAATTGAAGTTGATTTTGCGTTTCAATTTAATGATGGCTATTCAGAAAATGTCCTCTCGTTCGTTAATAATGTCCGCACAAGAGACGGCGGTACGCATGAAGCCGGGGCTAAAACAGCAATGACAAGAGTATTTAATGATTATGCACGAAAGGTTTCTTTCTTAAAAGACAAAGATAAAAACCTTGATGGTGCAGATATCCGCGAAGGTTTGTCAGCGATCATCTCCGTTCGAATCCCGGAAGAACTGCTCCAGTTCGAAGGTCAAACGAAGGGGAAATTAGGAACAAGTGAAGCTAGGTCCGCTGTCGATGCGGTTGTTTCTGAACACCTCTCCTATTTTCTAGAAGAGAACCCTGATATTAGCTCCCTTCTGATCAAGAAATCAATAAAAGCCTATCAAGCAAGAGAGGCTGCAAGAAAAGCGCGTGAAGATGCAAGGAGCGGAAAAAAACGCAAGCGTTCAGATGCGGTTTTATCTGGTAAACTAACACCAGCCCAATCACGTAATCCGCAAAGAAATGAACTTTACCTGGTCGAGGGTGATTCCGCAGGTGGTTCCGCAAAACAAGGTCGTGACCGACGCTTCCAAGCTGTTCTTCCACTGAGGGGTAAGGTAATAAATACCGAAAAAGCCAAGCTTGCTGACATTTTTAAGAATGAAGAAATCAATACGATTATTCATGCCATTGGCGGTGGAGTAGGGACCGATTTTAGTGTAGAAGATATCAATTACGATAAAATTGTCATAATGACCGATGCCGATACAGATGGTGCACATATTCAAGTGTTACTACTTACTTTCTTTTATCGTTATATGAAGCCCTTGCTAGAAGCGGGCAAAGTGTTTATCGCCCTTCCGCCGTTGTATAAAGTAAGTAGAGGGACAGGCAAAAAAGAAATCATTGAATATGCTTGGAGTGATGATGACCTCCAGGATGCAATAAAAAAAGTTGGCAGAGGCTATATTCTTCAACGCTATAAAGGACTTGGAGAAATGAACGCCGACCAACTTTGGGATACAACGATGGACCCGGAAACACGGACGTTGATTCGTGTGAAAATAGATGATGCCGCAAGAGCGGAACGCAGGGTGACCACACTGATGGGTGATAAAGTGGAACCGCGTCGCAAATGGATTGAAAGCAATGTGGCCTTTGGTTTAGAAGAGGATGACACCATATTAGAAAATGAAAATATTACGGTCTCTGAGGAGGATTCTGAAGGATGAGTACAAATGAAAAATTCCGTGACTTGCCTCTAGAAGATGTAATTGGTGATCGTTTTGGTCGATATAGTAAATATATTATTCAAGAACGAGCCCTTCCCGATGCACGTGACGGCTTAAAACCAGTGCAGCGGAGAATTCTTTATGCGATGCATTTTGAAGGAAATACGCATGATAAAGGTTTTCGTAAATCAGCTAAAACGGTCGGTAACGTTATTGGTAACTACCATCCACATGGAGATTCATCTGTGTATGAGGCAATGGTACGAATGAGTCAGGATTGGAAGGTAAGAAATGTTTTGGTCCAAATGCATGGAAACAACGGCAGCGTCGACGGTGATCCACCGGCAGCCATGCGTTATACCGAAGCAAGACTTTCAGCGATTGCATCAGAATTAATGCGTGATATTGAAAAAAACACTGTGGAATATATTTCAAACTTTGATGATACTTCGAAAGAGCCAACTGTTTTGCCAGCCATGTTCCCAAATCTTCTTGTCAATGGATCAACAGGAATTTCAGCGGGCTATGCAACAGATATCCCGCCGCATCATCTTGGCGAAATCATTGATGGGGTCATCAAGAGAATGGACCAACCCGATTGTTCAGTGGATGATTTAATGACAATCGTCAAAGGTCCTGATTTTCCTACAGGCGGTATCATTCAAGGGGTAGCTGGGATTAAAAAGGCCTATGAAACTGGTAAAGGAAAAATTATCGTCCGTAGTAAAGCAGAAATAGAAGAGGTACGTGGTGGTAAGCAGCAAATTGTTATCACCGAAATTCCTTATGAGATCAATAAGGCCAATCTCGTCAAAAAAATGGATGAATTCCGTCTTGATCGAAAAGTGGAAGGCATCTCTGAAATCCGTGATGAAACGGACCGGACAGGCCTTAGAATTGTCATTGATTTAAAGAAAGATGCTGATGCGGAAGGTGTCTTAAACTATTTATACAAAAATAGTGACCTTCAAATAACCTACAATTTTAATATGGTTGCCATTCATAAAAAACGTCCAAAATTAATGGGACTTAGAGAGATGTTGGATGCATACATCGAGCACCAAAAGGAAGTTGTGACAAGAAGATCGCAATTTGATCTAAATAAAGCCAAAGAGCGGCAGCATATCGTCGAAGGATTAATGAAGGCTTTATCGATCCTCGATGAAGTAATCGCCACCATCCGTGCTTCCAAGGATAAACGCAATGCGAAGGACAATTTAATGGCAAAGTTTGCGTTTACCGAGCTTCAGTCAGAAGCAATCGTTTCTTTACAACTATATCGCTTAACGAACACCGATATCACTGCACTGAGACAGGAAGCTGAAGAATTAGCAAAAAGAATTGACGAGCTTACTAGTATTTTAGCAAGCGATAAAACGCTATTCTCTGTGATTAAAAAAGAATTAAAAGATGTCAAAAAACGGTTTGCAGATGAGCGTCGTTCTAAGATCGAAGCAGAAATCGAAGAATTAAAAATCAATCTTGAAGTCACCGTCCCAAGTGAAGACGTAATTGTTACGGTTACAAAAGAGGGTTATGTGAAACGAACAAGCCCGCGTTCTTTTGCGGCCTCCAGTGGTCAGGACCTTGCCATGAAGGATTCAGATCGTTTGTTAGCGCAGCTTGAAATGAATACAAAAGATGTTTTGCTCCTGTTCACGAATAAAGGAAATTACTTATTCTGCCCAGTCCACGAGCTGCCGGATATCCGCTGGAAAGACCTTGGACAGCATGTCGCGAATATTATTCCAATTGAGCGTGATGAAGAGATTATCCAAGCCATTCCGGTGAAGGACTTTGAGGCAAATTTATTTCTAGTCTTTGTCACCAAAAACGGCATGGTCAAGAAAACAGAGCTTAAACACTATAAAGCACAACGTTATTCCAAACCGCTTGTTGGCATTAACTTGAAGGATGATGATCAAGTTACGGATGTTCATCTAACAGACGGAACGAAGGAATTATTCTTAATCACCCACTTAGGTTACTCTTTATGGTTTCATGAAGAAGAAATCAGTATTGTCGGTGCGCGTGCTGCCGGAGTTAAAGGGATTAATCTAAAAGATGACGATTTTGTCATTGGTGGTAGAATTATTCATTCAGACAGTAACGAAACCATTGTTATTTCGACGCAGCGCGGAGCTGTGAAGCGGATGAAACTGAAAGAGTTTGAAAAAGCAACACGAGCCAAGCGCGGAGTTGTCATTTTAAGAGAGCTTAAGTCCAATCCACACCGAATCACTGGATTTGTCATCGTAAATGAACAGGATGTTATTTATATCCAGACGGAAAAAGGTCATATTGAAACATTGAATACAGGTGATATTCACTTCAGTGACCGTTATTCGAACGGGTCATTTATTCTTGATGAGGATGACAAAGGAAAAGTAACCACTGCTTGGAAAGTTCCATCATCAGAAAAACCAGGTCTATAAATTTTAGTAGGACTCTCTAGAAATCTAGAGGGTCCTTTTTCATCATTTTTCCAAAACTGGACATACTAACTATTAACAGAGTTGGGAGGGTTCATGAATGAAAAAAGAGATGCTTCTGGTTATTGCTTCGTTTTTTCTCATGTCACTTACTGCGATTACCGGGGTTTATGCCATCGAAGAAACGACAAAAATAGTCACTATTTCAAATGAGAAAGCAGACATTACCGGTGATGGTAAAGTGGAGGAGATCCTTTTAAAGGGGGTTCCTTATCAGAAAGAAGATACATTTTTGGAGAAAATTTATCTTGAAATTAACGCCTCGAACGGTAAGAAATATTCCTTCCCATTGGAAAGTGGTGCTAGAGCTTCATTTCAGTTAGTGGACTTAAACGGTGATGGCTTACAGGATTTATTTGCAAGTGTGTTGACAGGGGAAAGTGAGGGAATTGTCCAAAACTACGCCTATTCTCTAAAAGATTTTGTTCAAACCAATATCCCATTGCCGGAGCCGCTAGAAATGGATAGCCATTTTTTAAAAGGATATAAAGCAGAAATCAAACTTGCCACAACGGGAAAAGCCTATCGGTTTGATTTAAAGGACCGAAAAATATATTATAAAAGGCTCGGACTTTATTATAAAGGAAAACTAAATGAGCCTACTGAACTAACCGTAAACCCATTTAACCAGCTCCAACCGATCGCATTAAAGGGCAATAAAGTGGAGTTACAGGGGGAACAAAGGGTTACTGGAATCGCAAACGCAGACGTCATTGCATCTGTTAAATCTACTTGGACGTTTGAAAGAGGTCATTGGAAACTAAAAAGTACAATTGTAAATAAAGAATTTAATAGATAATTTTTTTAACACAGGACTTCCTGTGTTTTTTATTTTGATAATAATTGACGAGATAATCTGTCCGGAATATACTTATGATTG
>JAANMP010000029.1 GCA_011250595.1 Bacillus sp. MM2020_1
TAATGTAGTCACAAATTAAATCAATTTTTTTTGATCAAAGTGATTGACATATGAAAATATTGGATATATCATGATTACATCAAGATTATTTGATTTATAAAGTAGGTGAAAAGAATGAACGAAGAAATTCAATTACAAGATATATCCTTAGGTACAGAATTTGAAAAATATGAGTTAAAATTTAAAGCCCTTGCAGATAAAAAGAGACTTCAAATCATGAATATTCTAACCCAAAAAGGTGCGATGTGTGTTTGTGATCTTGCTCCGATGATGGATATGGCTCAATCAAAGCTGTCTTATCATCTGAAGATCTTATTAGATGCGAACATTATTACAAAAGAAACACGGGGCACATGGAGTTATTACGAGCTGAATCAAGAAGAACTTAATCATTTGTTATCCCCTGAACTTTGTTGCATATTCAAGCCAACCTGTTGCTAAATTTTTTTAAAGTAATCATCAAATTTTTTTGATTAATTAATATAATTTGATTAAAAGGAGGAAATCATTTTGTTTAATGAATATTCAGTATTTCAGATGATGAAATTACGTGAGGAAGAAACAGAGAGGAATGCTAAAGAAGCTTGGAAGCATTACGTCCAACAAGTGGAGGAAAAATACTTGAAAAATTTAAAGTTGCAATCTCCCCCGTCCTTAAACCCATGCTGCCATTGTGCTTGTGCCTAGTGAAAAAGTTATCAGTTCGAGCGAAATATCAAATTTATTTGATTAATAAAATTTGAATCAATCAGACTATAGGGGGTTTATATAAAATGTGGTTAGATACTTTTAAAAGTTTTTTATCAATTGCACTGGAGTTAACGATTCTGTTTATTGTCATTTCCTTTTTAATTAGTTTATTGCAGGGGTATATCCCCTACGAGAAAATCGAAAAAAAGATAGCAGGAAAAAATAAACTGATTGCTGCATTTGCAGCAATAGTGTTTGCCTTTATTACACCTTTTTGTTCCTGTTCAACTATTCCCGTAGTTGTAAATATGTTGAAGAAGAAAATGCCTTTCGGTATTGTCATGATCTTTCTTTTCGCTTCCCCTGTTCTGGATCCTACGATTCTAACCCTGATGGGTGTAGTTCTTGGATGGAAAGTGACAGCTATCTATACAATTTTAACCACAATATTCTCAATCATCATCGGCTTTACTCTTGAGAAATTCGGCTTCCAAAAGTTAGTAAAAAATGTGGTTATGACTGGTTATGAAGAACAAAGACAAAAATTTAATGTTAAATTGGCCTTAAAGGAAACTCTAGATTTGATGAAGAGTGTATATCCTTATTTAATTATCGGTGCAGCAATTGGTGCTGTTATTCACGGTTTAGTTCCAACAGAATGGATTTCAAGTGTTTTTGGCCGAGACCATTGGTGGTTAATCCCTATTGCCGCGATTATTGGAATCCCATTGTACATTCGACTTTCCAGCATGATACCCATCTCACAAATTCTCATTGCAAAAGGAATGGCACTGGGCCCGGTTATGGCAATGATTATTAGTTCTGCCGGTGCTAGTTTGCCTGAAGTCATCCTTTTAAAATCAATCTTTAAAAAACAGTTAGTTATTACCTTCGTTTTATCAGTGTTCCTTATGTCCACTATTTCAGGCTTCATCTTTTACTTTGTATAAATTCATGTCCACAGGATAACAAACTTGCTTTGACCATAGTTTTATTTAGAAAGGGGAATGTCTACGTGACTGTAAATCATGCCAGTACATTAAAAATAGATTATTTTCTTTCTTATATTAATTTGATAATGATTTCTCGAAATTGTTCACTGGAAGAGGCTAAGGAAATAACCCTAGAACTCTTCTTTCACAACAACAATGAGCAATATGGTAAACAAACATACGAACGCTTTTTAGACGCCCTCAACCATTTGGCAAATAAGCAGATCCAGACAACATCCTATTAATATTGATTCTTTAAGACAACAATAGGCAGGACTAAATCATTTGATTTAGTCCTTTACTTAACTATTCAATAGGCATAATACTTTCGATTTGCTTTCCGGTACCTACATTATACATCATTGCTGATTTACTAGTTGACTAACAACAATTGCTTTCATTTCCTAATAACACGAGACCTTTAGCCTCTTGACTGAAATCAAGAGTAAGGTTATCTGTATATGGCTCAATATCGGGATCTATAGCCACCAATACTTTATTAATAGTTACTACTTTATCCTTTTCATCCGGCTCATCCAGAGCCAGTCCCACTTGTGGCTGTCCTCAGCCGAAGCCTGCAAAATAGACACGGATGTTTTTTGCATCGTGTTCTTGGAACAATTGAGTCAACACATCACGAGCTTGATCTGTAATATTCATTTGCCTATCACCTTTCAAAAAATTCACTTACTTATCTTACTTGTTTCTTAGGAAATCAGAAAGTCTTATCTAATGAATGCTTGTATTCTGATTATGCATTAGGAAAAATGCGTTGTAATGCTTCTTTCATTTGAGGTTTTACATTTACTTTTGGACGAGCTGCTTTAGCTATTTTTTCTGCCTCATCAATTGTCTTCGCTTTACCTAATGACAATAAGGTTCCAACTGCAACAGTTCCCGCACGGGTGCTTCCGCCACCACAATGGAAATAAACTTTTTCCCCTTTGTTATAAGCATTTACAACATGTTCGATCGACTTCTTAATTGATTCGTCTTGATGCTCAGCATCATCAACGATTGGACTATGGATACGATCGTACCCTGACTTGTTCTCATGCGACTCCGCCCGCAAATCGTAAATAACATCGGCTTTTTCATTTTCCATCATGTCCTTCACATCATTTGCTCCGCCGAAATAAATACGATCTTTAATTAATTCGTTATAGTTTTTTGTAGCCATGTTTTTACTCCTCCTTTAATGTTTACTTAGTAGCATTTAAAAAAATTTTTAACTGTTCGTATCCTTTATTCTCTTCACTCATTAGAGGAACAATTGCACTTTTTTCTGCCAATTCAGTAGTAACCTTATTAATCCATCCTTCTTCGGCCTGTGCTCTCCCTTTTAAAATAGGATCTTTCGTTTCAGTGGCGTAAAGGCTCTGATTAATTACCCACCATTTAGGAGTTATACCTGCCCGTTTTAAATCATTCTGTAATCGAGTGGCTTCTAGAACTGGCGTAGCTTCTGCCATCGTTACAATGACCACGCCGGTTTCTTTCGGATTCCTTAAACGAGGCAGCAATGTTTTCACACTCTCAGGTATTTCCCCAGTTGAACGTACCAGTTCTTTATGATAAGACTGAGCTGCGTCTAAAAGGAGTAGTGTGTGCCCGGTTGGGGCCGTATCAATCACAACGATATCATCCTCTGATCGAGCGACAACCTCTGCAAACGCACGAAAAACCGCAATCTCCTCTGTGCAAGGAGAGTTTAGATCTTCTTCAATATAGGCCAGTGCTTCTTCCTCAAGGTCATTGCTTACTTTCGATAACACTTCTGCTTTGTACGCTTCAACTACTTCTGTCGGATTTATACGGCTAATTGTTAATTGATCATTCAGCACACTATTTTGAAAAACAAATTCTAAATGGGCTGCCGGGTCGGTAGTGGTAAGATGCACTTTATGTCCCTTTTCTACTAACCCAACGGCGATTGCAGATGCCATTGTGGTCTTTCCAACCCCACCCTTACCCATTGTAAAAATCACTCTTGTATTGCTATATGAGAAGTCATCAATGACTTTATTTAAATCAGGTAGAGATATTGTTTGTTTTTCAGCTTCTGATTTTGTTGCCGGCATTGTATATTGTTTAAATAAATATCGTAGGTTTTTTACACCTGTTAAGGAATATGAAACAAATGGCAGCGAAAACGTGACAACTTGTTTTAAATCGTTTGGCATTTGCTTTATGGCATTACGTTGTCGTTTATAAAATGAAAATGATACTTTATCGTCCGGCAGATAGGATTGCATTAATCCGTTCATAATTAGAGCTTGATTTGAAATACCTATTTCTTTTAACTCTTTAGATGCACGATTTGCCTCAAGTAATGATGACTCATCCGGTCTGGCAACAAGAATGAGAGTTGTTTTTGATGAGTCAGATAGTGCATCCATTGTAATGGAATAGATTTGTTTCTTTTCAGACAACCCGGATAAGGGGCCCAGACAAGAAGCACCATGTGTGTTCTCTTCTAAAAAGCCACTCCACGCAGTTGGCAATTTGAGAAGACGAAGTGTATGACCCGTTGGAGCCGTATCAAAGATGATATGCTCGTATGAATCCACAATAAAAGGATCTGCCAGCAAATTTGTAAATTCATCAAATGCGGCAATTTCTACTGTACAGGCACCTGATAATTGTTCCTCCATCGTAGCCACTACTGCATCAGGGAGTTTGCCGCGATATGGCCCAATTATTCTGTCTCGGTAGGCTCTTGCGGCTTCTTCCGGGTCAAGATTACATGCGTAGAGGTTTGATACACTTGGGATTGCCATTGGAGTATTTGTTAGCTCCACTTCCAATACATCCTGTAAGTTTGAGGCAGGGTCCGTACTTACAAGCAAGACCTTTTTCCCTTCATCAGCTAATGCTACAGCCGTTGCACAAGCAGTTGATGTCTTCCCTACTCCACCTTTTCCTGTGAAAAATAAAAACTTGGTGTTCACGATCATTTGCGGATTGAAAGATTGAAACATGATTTTCACTTCTTTCTTATTTCAGTGGTTTTAAATCAATTGTAAAACGTGGTTTGGGTTTTTCGGAAAGCTCCTCAGCTTTTACTCCAAACCATTCAGCCAGTTCTTCGTTGGTTGGATAGGCTCCAATTTTAGCAATTCTCCCTTCAACTAAGGTTACTGGGAGTGAATCTGGACCCTTTTCGTGAAGAACTTTATTTACCTCTTTGTTATCAACAAAAATACCTGGTTCAAATCCAAGATTATATCGTTTGATGTCAAATCCTTTTTTCTCTATTAAAAAAATTGCAGTGGCTACTCTTGTTAGTTCAGGATCTACACTTGGACCACAAACCCCCGTAGAACAACATAGCGCCGGGTCAAAAATTTCTACTTTACTCATAAAAACACCCTCCTAAAAAAATCAGATATAAGTAATTGCTTATGTTAACAGTATAAGGAAAGCCAAGAGTCAAGAACCTCTTGGCTTTTTAGGCTTACTCGCCGGTTTCTCCAAAACGCTTAATCCGATCTCCGATTTCATCACGAACGCGTTGGAAGAATGCCCATTTTTCTTCATCCGTTCCTTGAGCTTTAGCTGGGTCATCAAATCCCCAATGAACTCGTTTTACTTTAGGTGGAGTAATTGGACATTTATCAGCTGCATCACCACATAATGTGACAACTAAATCAGCATTGTTTAAAATTTCAGGGTCGATAATATCAGATGTTTGGTTGGAAATATCAATTCCTGTTTCATTCATAGCCTTTACCGCATTTGGATTGAGTCCATGTGCTTCAATTCCTGCACTTTTCACTTCCCACTCATCACCTAAATGTTTTTTAGCCCAACCTTCCGCCATTTGGCTTCGGCAAGAGTTACCTGTACAAAGAAAATAGATTGTTTTTTTAGACATAGTAGTTTTTCTCCTTTATCTTTTGGTTTAATTTGTTTTTTAGACTATTAACAACCATAGGTATAAACCTAATAGTGTGATAAACAATACTGGAATGGTTATGACAATTCCTGTTTTAAAATAGGTTCCCCACGAAATTTTTACTCCCTTTGTCTTCAATACATGCAGCCATAATAAGGTTGCAAGTGAACCAATTGGAGTGATTTTAGGACCTAAATCAGAACCAATCACATTAGCGTAGATTAGTGCTTCTCTTAACACACCACTTGTATCCGTTTCTGCAATCGCTAGAGCATCTATCATAACAGTTGGCATATTATTCATAATTGAAGATAGAATAGCAGCGATAAAACCCATACCTATTGTGGCTACAAATAATCCTTGATCAGCTGTCACTTGGATTAGGTCAGATAAGATATTGGTTAATCCCACATTTCGTAAGCCATAAACCACCACATACATTCCAATCGAGAAAAATACGATCGCCCAGGGTGCTCCTTTTATGACCTTTTTGGTTTCGATTGCATGGCTTCTTCTTCCCATAAATAAGAAGAAGATTGCAACCACACCTGCAATGATCGAAACAGGAACGTGAAGTGTTTGACTAATAAAGTAACCAGCTAATAAAACAGCTAATACAACCCAAGACAAACGAAACATTTTTTCGTCACGAATCGCATCAACTGGTTTTTTTAATTTTGATAAATCATATTGTTTTGGAATGCTTCTTCTGAAGTACAGAAATAGCACCAAGATACTTGCGACTAGAGAAAATAAATTCGGAACAATCATTCTTGAGGCAAAATGAACAAATCCGATTCCAAAAAAGTCAGCAGAAACGATATTTACAAGATTACTTACCACAAGTGGCAGGGAAGTTGTATCTGCAATAAATCCACTAGCAATGATGAATGGGAAAATCATTTTGTCTTCCAATTTTAAATTCCGAACCATCGCTAATACGATTGGTGTAAGGATAAGTGCTGCCCCATCATTGGCGAAAAATGCTGCGACGAGGGCACCTAGAATGCTTACATATACAAACATTTTAATACCGTTCCCTTTTGCAGCTCGTGCCATGTGTAACGCAGCCCATTCAAAGAAACCAATTTCATCTAATATTAACGAAATAATAATGATAGCAATGAAAGAAAAAGTTGCGTTCCAAACAATTTTGGTTACTTCTATTACATCCTGGAAGTCAACAACTCCAACGATCAGTGCGAGAATTGCACCACCACAAGCAGACCAGCCAATCGATAAATTTTTAGGCTGCCATATAACCAGAATAAGTGTAATTAAAAAAATCAATGATGCAAGTATGGTTGATACCAATGTTGAAACCTCCAATTATTCACATGAAATTCTGAGACCTTGTTCTTCGAGTTGCTTTAATCTAAAATCTTGATTTGGAAGATGTAGAAGTAAATCTTGAACCAATGGATAATAAGGACTGTCTTTACTCAAAGAGTAAATGATCCATTGCCCTCTTCTTGTTTCCTTCACTAGCCCAGCATCTTTTAACTTACGAATGTGTTGGCTGATCGCAGGCTGACTAGTTTTAAATATTTCAACGAATTCGCATACGCAAGCATCGTGAGTATCAAGGATTTTGATCATAGTTAAACGGGTTTTATCGCCTAACAATTTTAAAATGCTAGCTACGTTTTCTAAATCAATGGTTGATTCTGACATGACATACACCTCCTGATATTTTAATAAATAAATAAATAATTATATACTTATTAGATTTTCGTACCGAATCTAATTTTTTAGTTTCCTGTTAAATCAGAAACTTTATACATGGATCGGTAATTCTTACCATATCCAACATTTGCATTTACATATAACCAATCGCTTATATAATAAATCACTTATGGATAAATTTCAAGAAGATAAATGTAAAGTTAATGTAAACAAAAAAGATTGATAACTGTGGCTATCAATCTAATAGTTTTGAGGGTGTAATAACTTTTCCATTGCCATTACATCCACAAATTCACCATCTATAATCCCCTGGTTTTTAAATATACCCACTTCCCGAAAACCCATTTTTTTATACAGCCCTTTCCCTAATTGATTAAAAGGGAATGTAAACAGTACCATTTTATGAAACCCATTTTCTTCGGCATGGGATTCAAGGTCAGCTAAGAGCTTTTTCCCAATGCCCTTTCCTCTGTAATCTCTTGAAATATAAACGGAAATATCCGCTACACCGTCATAGGCACAGCGGTTATTGTATTGATTTAAAGCAGCCCAACCAACAATTTGGTCTTCATCTTCAGCAACAATTACTTTATAACGACCCTTATGTTTTTCAAACCAATCCATCATGTAAGAGCCATCTTTTATTTCTGTTTCTAAGGTAGCAATTCTATCCTCAATTCCCTGATTGTATATAGTTTGTATTGATATTATATCACTATTAATTGCTTCTCTTATGACTACCTCATTCATGCTTTATTTCCCCTTTACATAAATCAAATATTGCAAAATATTATTTTACAGTTCTCTTACAATCTCTTCAAACATCACGCTCTTTCAAATTGGTCATCCTCTTCATTCAAATGTTCGTTTGATTTTATGATATTCAAACAGTGATTTGAATGTCAATGATTTTTGTATTGTTTTTCTAAGAATCAGTGAATGATTGCCTTTTAAATAAAACATTCAAATGGTCATGTTAATGTGACAAGAATGATCTGATTTGCCTTTAAATATTTTAAATTTTCCAACTATTGATAAAGCTATTGTATTCTGTATTATTATAGCGTTATAATATGGTAGTCTAATAATACGGTAACGTACTAAAGCGAATTAAAAAAATAGATAAGGTGGCTGGTCTAAGATGAAACGTTTAATACCTATGATTCTAGTAATAGCAGCACTATTCTCGATTCTTACAGGATGCTCGTCTAAATCGGATGGAGAAAAGGACAAAACGCTCGTTATTGGGATCGATGATAAGTTTGCTCCGATGGGTTTCCGCGATGAGAATAATAAGATTGTTGGGTTTGATATCGATTACGCAAAGGCTGCAGCGGATAAGATGGGGAAAAAGGTTAAATTCCAACCAATCGATTGGAGCACGAAAGAAGCTGAACTTAGCAGCGGCAGGATTGACCTCATTTGGAACGGATACACTATTACCGATGAACGTAAACAGAAAGTTCTTTTCACTAAGCCCTATTTAAAAAATGCACAAGTGGTTGTTACATTAGCTGATTCAAAACTTACAAAACTTGATGATTTAACGGGTAAGGTTGTTGGTCTGCAAACATTATCATCTGCAGCTGATGCTTTGAATGCAGCACCTATCAAGAAAAAAATTAAGACAGTTACCGAGTTTTCTGATAATGTCCAAGCTCTGACTGATTTAAAAAGCGGCCGTTTGGATGCGGTAGTTATTGATGAAGTGGTTATCGATTATTATATGAAAAAAGAAAAAGAAGCCTTTAAAATTCTCGATGAATCGCTTGCTCCCGAAGAATACGGAATTGGCGTGAAAAAAGGGAATGATGCATTACTTGAAAAGCTGCAAAAAGCACTCGATGATATGAATGAAGATGGCTCCGCTGCAGCTATTTCGAAAAAATGGTTTGGCGAAAATAAAGTATTAAACTAATACCGAATATAAGGCAAACAGGATTTCCACGGGGAACCCTGTTTTGCTTTTGGAGGAACCTTCTATGTCTTTTGACTATCTAATTTCCATACTTAAACCAATGCTCGAAGGGGCACAGATGACCGTTCTCTTATTTATAATTGCGATTGTGGTTTCGATTCCACTCGGGTTTATTTTAACCCTGTCAGTCGGCAGTCGTTTTAAGCCGCTGTCACTAATCGCCCAAGGCTATATTTATGTGATGCGCGGTACACCGCTCTTACTTCAGCTGTTATTTATTTGCTTCGGTCTGCCAATGATTCCGGTAGTAGGAGAATACTTAGTTTTGGACCGCTTTGTCGCAGCTTGTTTAGGGTTTATTTTGAACTATGCCGCCTATTTTGCGGAAATCTTTCGGGGCGGGCTTCTTGCGATTGATAAAGGTCAATATGAAGCATCGCAAGTGCTCGGCCTAAATAAATGGCAGACGTTGACAAAGGTGATCCTGCCGCAAATGTTCCGAATCGCCCTTCCATCTGTCGCGAACGAATCGGTGACACTGGTTAAGGATACTGCCCTGCTATATGCGGTTGCCGTACCGGAATTATTGCATTTTGCGCAGACAGCTGTAAATCGTGATTTTACCATCGTCCCATTCTTTGTCGCCGGTATCATTTATTTAATCATGACGCTCCTTTTAACGATGATCTTTAAGTGGCTTGAAAAACGGTTCAAATTTGAATAGAAAGGAGTGGTATCTATGCCTATCATTGAAATAGCAAACTTGAAGAAATCGTATGGGAATTTGGATGTCTTAAAACAGATTACCTTTGATGTAAATAAAAATGATGTGGTTGCCGTGATTGGTCCCTCCGGTTCCGGGAAAAGTACGATGCTCCGCAGTTTGGTGTATCTTGAAAAAATTGACGATGGCACGATTTGTGTCGCAGGCAATCATCTGGTTAAGGACGGGGCCTATGCCAAACCGCAGGAGATTAAAGAGATCGACGCAAAAATGGGCATGGTCTTTCAGCATTTTAACCTCTTCCCGCATCTCACGGTGAAAGAAAATTTGGAACTTGCTCCAAAAATGCTGAAGAAAGAATCACCCGCTCAAATTCAACAAAGAAGCAGTGAACTTCTCAAGAAAATCGGGCTTACCGACCGAGCAACTGCCTATCCGGCCAATCTCTCAGGCGGACAAAAACAGCGAGTTGCCATTGCCAGGGCACTGATGTTAAACCCAGAAATTCTATTGTTCGATGAGCCTACCTCTGCTTTAGACCCGGAATTAACCGGCGAAGTATTAAATGTTATGAAGGACCTGGCGGAAGAACACATGACAATGATTGTAGTGACACATGAAATGGGATTCGCCAAGGAAGTAGCAAACAGGGTTATTTTTATGGACAATGGGGAAATTGTTGAATCCGGTTCACCCGCCGAGTTGTTTACAAATCCTAAGAATGAACGAACGAAGGCTTTCTTGAAACGTAGTTTAAAATAATATCGAACGAATAAAACGGCTGATTTCTCAGCCGTTTTTAAATGCACTTCTCTAGTTTATTTTTCCACAGAATCATCTTTCGATGCAATCCCGAATGCAACGGCAATCGACACTAGCATCACAAGAAATGGTGCATAGAAAAGTAAGAAATCATCCAAAACATTCATCCCCCTTAAGCATGTTCATCATTTCGATTCCCTTGGACATATTCCTTATTAAACAAGAACAATTTTAACAATAGATACAGTGACGGGAGGAGCAGGCCCAGCCCTGCAATGAAAGCAACAACTAGTGCAATTGCCATCGATTTATTGGTAAAACTATCATAAAGAGTTAGATAGGGATACAGTAAATAAGGATAATGGGAAGCACCATAGGCCAAAAAGGCAAGCGCGAATTGCCCTACCAATAGTCCAAATGCCAGCCCATAGGCACGTCGCATCCAAATTAAATAGACTGTTCCTATAAAAAACAAAACAGACAATCCGAACAACCACCAGAGGTCGAGTAAGCGCTGATAATGTTCTGGGTTGTGCGTCCTCATTTCAAATATAATCCCCGCAGCGGTAATTATGGCTGGTCCTGCCCAGCTAAGCGCATATTTTCGCAATAGGTTCGTGGCGGCCGCGTCCCCGGCATGATCGGCGTACCATGTCAAAAATACTGCTGAAATATATAATACGGCTGTTAGACTTAGGACAACAATACTCCACGATAATGGACTGGTAAACAATGCCCAATAATCGAGTACAGGGGCGGAATTTTCCATTGTCACATAGCCGCCCTCTGAAATTGTCAGGACACTCGATAAGGATGCTGGAATAAACAGTCCCGTCAAGCCATACAAGATAGTGTAACGTATATGCTTAAGTCCCCCGTAGGTCGTAAAGGCATAATATGCCCCTCGAATCGCCAGCAAAATAATCGCAATACTCGCCGGCACAAGTAAGGTCGTCCCATAGTAATAGGCCGTTTTTGGAAAAAAACCAACCATGCCGACAAAGAAAAACACTAAAAAAACATTGGTGACTTCCCAAACCGGCGATAGATAGCGGTGAATAATCTTTGTTAAAATATGCTGTTTGCCCGATATTGTACTGTATGCATTAAAGAATCCTGCCCCAAAATCAATGGATGCAATAATAATATATCCAAACAGAAACAGCCCCAGAGCTGAAATACCGACAATTTCCAGTGTCATAACGCATCACCCGCTTTCTCCTGGGCTCTGTCGGCCAGTTCCTGTTCCACCGTGTTCTTCCGGAACATTCGCCAGAGGACAACCACACTGCCAATCCCAAGGACAAGATAAAGCCCGGCAAATAAAACCAACATAAGATCTACTTGACCGCTTGTCGTCGCCGCATCCTTTGTTCGCAAAATTCCACGCAGGACCCAGGGCTGACGGCCGACCTCGTCCAGCCACCACCCAGCCTCGATCGCAAGGATAGAGAGAGGACCGCCGAGCACTAGCAGCCAGCGGAACCATTGCGAAAAAACGAAACGCCATTGGCGCCAGATACCGATTACGTACACCAAAGACAAAACGGTCATCCACATCCCAATCGTCACCATCGTATCAAACAAATAGTGGATATATAGCGGCGGCACTTCATCCTTTGGAAATTGATCAAGTCCAATCACTTCTGCATTAGGGACCTCATGAGCAAGAATACTGAGTGCAAATGGAATTTTCAGTGCGTATTTGACTTTTCCATTGTCAAGGACACCATAAAGAATAAGTGGAACACCTTTCCCTGTTTCAAAGTGCCACTCAGCTGCGGCTAATTTTTCTGGCTGATATTCAGCCAAGTACTTGCCG
Organism: Bacillus sp. MM2020_1; assembly: GCA_011250595.1. Lineage (GTDB taxonomy): Bacteria > Bacillota > Bacilli > Bacillales > Cytobacillaceae > Neobacillus. The sequence continues at coordinate 12,493 of JAANMP010000029.1, forward strand.
GAGAAATCGCCTAAAAGAGCGGTTGCGACGGAAAAGACCAATCCAAGCTTCATTGTTAAAAACAACGCCTTTTTATGATAGATATGGTTTGAACCTTTAAGTAACCGGAAGGCACCAATCGCAGCGAGGACAAACGCCGATGTCATATAAGCGGTGACAACGACATGGGTCACTTTAGTCGGCATGGCCGGATTAAACATCGCCAAGATTGGACTGACATCTACGAGTTGACCATTGACCACATCAAAGCCCTGCGGAGCATTCATAAATGCATTAACAATCGTAATAAAGACGGCCGAAAATGAGGCTCCCAATGCAACTGGTATCAGCAGGAGCAAATGTTTTTTCTGATTTTCAAATCGATCCCAAGTATATATGTATATGCCTAAAAAAATCGCTTCAAAGAAAAAGGCAAAGGTCTCCATAAATAATGGAAGGGCAATCACATTTCCCGCCAACTGCATAAAGTTGGGCCAGAGGAGAGAAAGCTGTAACCCGATCGCGGTCCCGGTCACAACACCGACAGCCACGGTAATCACATATCCCCTTGTCCATCTTCGCGCTAGTAAAATATAGTGTTCATCCTGTTTCTTGATTCCGACCCATTGGGCAATCATAATCATCAGTGGAATCCCCACCCCAATGGTTGCATAAATAATATGAAAGGACAAAGTCAATTCGGTTAGGACACGACTAAAAAATACTGCTTCTTCATTACCCATTAAACTCCCCCCTTTCTTATCCAGAAAAAAGCCGTCCAATAATCGACAGTCCCATGATTGAAGCTACAATGAAGGTCAGCCAAACGAGTTTCCGTTCTTGTTTTTTGTAAATAAAAAATCCCCCTTAGATAACTCAGGTACTCTTTAGATACCATTCCCAAAATTATCACGGAATATATTTAACCGCATAGGAAAGTATCTGTACCTCTCCACAGAAAAATAGTGGGAACGGTGATTAATCAACCATTCCCACCACAGTCCTACTGTTAACTTCTTTTCCAAGACGCACCGTCAGGATTAATCCAAATTTATGCATAACGAGCATTAGGATTCCCGCAAACATTTGATCAAGTCTAGTATTAAATGGTGTAGGCAGGAGATTGAGGGAATCTAATTGGGAGGGTGAGATACAAAGGTTTGCCGTTAATTCGGAAAGAAGAGGATTATTCATTCCACCAATTAATGCCGTGAGGATAAAAAGCAAACAGGCAGGCATTAAGACAAGTCCGCTCAAAAATAGATACCGTTTATTCTGCCTTTTTGAACCATCCTTGTTCAAATCAGGCGATGCGATTGGCCCCCACATTCGAACAGACAGGAGTAACAGCACAAATAAGTATCCATTATGGACCAACGTGTTTTGCGAAATAGTCGTTAAAACAACTGGGAAATGGTACATCAAGAACAGCACCCCGAACGCATAAAGTGCAGCAATCGGCGGTAAGAAAAACTTGCTCACTCGAACAAATAGGGCGAGATTATGAATGTGCCGGAGAAACGAATCTGGAATTCCTAATAAAAAGAGAGGTGGGATAATAAAATATAAAATGCTCAATTGCAGCATATGCAAACTAAACGACAGGTGACTGATCGTTTCAAATGGACTGCCAAAGGCTAAATACATGATGCCTAAACTGAGGAAAAATAACAGGGGTTGTTTTTGGTTAAGCTTTATTTTTGTAAAAGAAAGTACTAAGACTATATAAAAGAACGCTATACAAATGAGGAAAGCTAATAATGGTACATTCCACAACGATTGTCCTTCAAGCAACATAGCATATAACATGAAATCCTCCTTCCACTCAGGACACTTAGACTTCAAAAATTACCCTTGCAACACAAAAAACTAACTTTAAATTTTATGACAGTTTAGCCGATTTATGACAAAAAGGAAGAACCAATGTGGCTCTTCCTTATCCTTTTCTGTACAGATTGGTCTTTTTAAGCAGATTACTTTCAATTTTCTCATAGTACTCAATGAACCAAATGATTACTTTATTTACTTGCACGAATCGAAGAACTAAGAAATGGATAGCAAATGCCACACTTGTCCCAATAAGCATCCCTGAGATTACATCTAATGGATAATGTACCCCTGTCCAAACACGGGATAGAGCAATGCCTGCAGCCAAAACCAACCACATCCAGCCGTCACGTTTTTTCCAAATCCAAATGGCTGTTGCAATTACGAACGCCGCAGTCGCGTGATCACTTGGAAATGAGGCATTTTTCACATGAGGGATTAGCCAGTTCACATGATGGGCGACAAACGGACGATTCCGGTAAAAAAAGTGACCTATTTCTCCATTTATACTTAACGCCACACAAGCTGCTAGAATGGCCTCAACGACCATTTTTCGGTGTTGTGATTTATGAAAAAACCAATAAAAAATAATTCCTGCAAAAAATAGATACTCTGCTTTTTCTGCTAATAATATCATCAAAGGGTTTAAAAACCGCTCACTTATGGCAAGGTGATTGATGATTTGAAAAATACTATAGTCGATGTGAGACATTTTCACAACCCCCAGATTCATGTCGTTCAACAATCTTAAATTCTCAAAGGAGACGAATATCTAACCAATCTTGACTGCCTGCTGCTCGTTTTTTGGTCAAGAATTGATTCGATCAAATCCACGATTTTTTCTGGCTGCTCCAGCTCCATTCCCTCTTGATATGAATCGATTGCATGCTCCCAGCCATTCATTTTTTTCTGATCCGTTAATACACTGAGCAACTGACTTTCCAAAGGAGTTGTCAGATTAAGTTCAAATACTAGTTTTTGACTCTTTAAGTAGCGAAGATTTATTTTTTCCTGTCCTGGAAGGGCGGAATGAACAAAGATTGGCAGTCTTTTCTGTATCGCTTCACTAATTGTAACCCCGCCTGGTTTTGAGATAATGGCATCCACTTCTTCATAAAGCTGATTCATTTCTGATCTAGATGAAAGATAAGTTAGTGGTTTGATATGATCTAAACCCCATGAATGGATTTCATCATAAAGTTTCTTGTTGTTACCACACAATATTAGGAACTCTAAGTTAGTAGACAGCTTTAACTCTTCCGCTAGTTTCAAAATCCCGCCCAATCCGCTGTTTCCACCAGATAATAAGATTTTGAGCCGATTGGTGTGTTTTTTTCGAGTGACGGTTTTCGTCATTTCTTGATGGACGGGAATTCCTGTCACAATCAACTGTTGATTCGGTAGTTTTCTGCTGAGCCTTGCTTTGACCTCTTGACTAGGTAGTAAATGGAGATCAATTCCCTCTCTTCCCCAAACACTATTAATAAAGAAATCCGTGTATACGTTAATAATCGGCAGGTCGCATTTCCCCTTCATTTTTAACTTGCTAAGAAGATAAGAAGGGAATCCATGGGTACAAACAAGTAAATCTGGTTTTTCCTCCGCTATTAATTGCTCCAGTTTCTTCAAAAAGAGTGGTTCATACCATTTAAAGGAATGTTTTTTAGTTGGCGGTACGTAGAAAAAGCTCTTATAGGCAAGATTATAGGTTTCCGGCGCAAAGCGAATCCAATTGAGATAGCCATTTGTAATCACTTTTTCTAACGATTTATTTGTATAGCTTAACAAGTCTATTTTTTTAAAAGTAAAATCGTCTGTATGATTTTTTAAAAGATCCATTAATGCCTCAGCAACTTGGTGATGTCCCGACTGCATTTGTAAGAGTGGTAAAAACAAAATTTTCTTCACTTATTCCATCTCCTATTCGAATAGAAATCGACTCCTGAAAAATGATTTCTAAATTACTCTATCAATGTATCACTCATTTCTTGAAAAACTTGGTTTTTAATCGATTTTTAATCTTACCTTCAGCCTTTTTTTAGCTTGATATAAAAAAACAAACCCGAAAAGATGCCTTTTCAGGTTTTGTTTTTATCCAATTCCGTTGATTCTTTTTTTCTCTTTTTTATAGACATAACGAGGAGATAGAGTAAAAAAAGAATGAAAAATAACAGTCCTGCATATGGAATATAGTCTGGATTAATATGGAGTACCTTTCCTGCATAATAACCGCCTACAATAAAAGGAATGGTCCATAGTACTGTGCCTAGCAAGGAAAACAGGAAAAACATTCGAAAAGGAATGTTATTAATCCCAGCAAAGTAGGGACTGATCTGCCGAATACCTGGTAGATAAAAACCGAAAACGATTGTTTTACGTACGTTTTTCGCATAGATACGACTTACCTTTTCCAAACGGTCATCCGTAATCCCGATATACTTACCATATTTTTTTATAAATGGGGACCCTACATATTTCCCGACTGAATAAGCGGTCTGCATCCCAATAAATGCTCCGAGACTGGAACACAGCATGGTTAGCCCCAAGGAGAGCTGGTGGTGAAAACTGAGCACGCCAATTAAAAAGAGTAGCGATTCTTCAGGAGCTGGAATGCCAATAATACCAAAGAATAAGAAGAGAAAAATAACGAAGTATCCGTATATATTAATATAATTTATGATCGTTTCTACATTCATAGTTCCCTCTAAAAGTTCACTTCATTTAAAGTGATAAATTTTGTACCCTTATTTATGTTTTCCTGTAAATAAACTTCTAAACTCTGCAGCATATAACGTGGCGCTAGCCGATCGGCACCCCATGTTTCCCCACAATCATGAAGCAGCAGCACGGAGCCTGCTTCTGTCGCTTGGAGCAATTGTTCCAGCAGGCCGTTTTTACCTTTTGCTACCTTCCAATCACCAAAAATGTCCGACCATATGATCACTTTAAATTGTTTACTCAAAAATAGGCTGGCGATATTAAAGCTTCCCCATGGCGGCCGGTAAAAGGTCACTTTTTCATGGGTGATCTCGCTGATTGCCTGTTCTGTCATTTTCAGCTGCTTCTTTAACCGAAAGGGTGAGAGAATCCAGCTCGAAATATGGTCATAATGATGAATGCCAATCGTATGTCCCTCCTGACTCATCCGTTTAATAATAGCAGGATAGGCCTTCACTTTACTGCCCACCACAAAAAAAGATGCCTTTACACCGTACTTTTGCAAAAGATCAAGCAATTGCGGGGTGTATTCAGGATTGGGACCATCATCAAACGTTAATGCGATCGCCGGGGTATTGATTCTTTTGATAATGCCCCGACCGCTCATCCGTATGATTAGTGTTGGTAATATGGCATAGATCAGAAAAAAAATGAATAAAAGTATAACACTCTCGCTCACTATTTTAATCACTCAAAAACCTTTCCTTTCTGTTTGGGTAAGAACAGCACCACCTCTGTTCCCACTCCTTCCGTACTTTTTACGATAATTTCCCCTTGATGCTGCTTCATGATATTTTTTGCAATCGACAAGCCTAGCCCTGTCCCGCCTGTCTCTCTGCTTCTCGCCTTGTCCACTCGGTAAAAACGCTCAAAGACATTTTCAATTTCACGTGCCGGTATGCCGATCCCGTAATCTTTTACTGTGATGCTTGTCAATTGTTCCTTATCCTTTAAATACACATCGATCGTATCTGTACTGTATTTGATGGCGTTATCGATTAGGATAATAATCGCCTGTTTTAGCTTTCCTTCATCCGCGAATACCGAAATGGCAGGATCTTCGTAATGAAGGTTAATTTCTCGCTTATAGGCACTTTTTATTTGCTTGAATAAATTCTCACACAAGGATACCAAATGGATAAATTTCGTTTCCAAACGATTTCCAGATTCTGTATCAGCTAAATCTAGAAATCTTTCTGTCATTTTTTGAATTCTTGTTGCTTCTGAGTGGATGGATTCAATCGCATCATGGGCGACCACTTCATTTTTCAACCCCCGTCTTAGCAGTAGGTCTGCATAGCTTTTAATCACCGTGAGCGGGGTCTTTAATTCATGCGAGGCATCAGAAATAAATTGCCTCTGTTTTTCAAGATTTGCCTCTAATTTGTCAATCATCCGATTAAACGTCACAGCCAATTTTTGCAGCTCGTCCTTTGTCTCATGTTGGATGATAATCTTTTTCGGGATTCCACTTTGTTCAATATCCTCCATGGTGTTAATCATATTGGAGATCGGTTTCATAATCAGGTTGGATAACCATCTGCCCCCGAGCAGTGATAATACCGCACCTAGGATGGTACAAAAGGCAAGAATGGAAAGTAATAAGTCCTTTCCTGTTTCCAATCCTACTAATTTCTCCCCAAACTCTAATGTTCCGACAACCTGTCCTTTTGATTGAATTGGCACCCTGACAATGGCAATTTGTTCTTCGCCATTCTTTTGTCTAATGGTACGCCTTTGAGTCCCCTTTTCAGAAGCGAATTGCGGTTTTATTCTAGCAGCCAAGTGCTGATCATTGGTTACTTGACTGACAATTTTGGAATCCGGCTGAACAATCCTAATAAATGAATGGTTTGTTAAATAGGGAGTTAATTTCTCTTTAATAACAGTAGGAGAATCTTCCTTGTTGATTTCATTTATCAAATAATTAGCCTTCTGAAATAGTTCACCATCTTCCATATTGACTGTAATCTTCATAAATGAAAAAAAGACAACCGCATTCACAGCGAGTAAAACACAAAGTATCCATGCCGTTGTAATCAAATTTATTTTTGTGGTAATCTTCATTGGTTTAATTCTCCCTTACGGTATAACCGATTCCCCTCACCGTCTGAATAATCGTTGGCTCAGAAAAACCTTCTTCTATTTTCTTTCGTAAATGTCTGATAAACACATCGATGACATTCGTTTCTCCTTCATATTCATAACCCCACACATGCAGGAGGATACTTTCTCGCGTGACAATTTTATTTTTATTGGATAGTAAATAAACGAGTAAATCAAATTCCCTAGGAGTTAACGTGATTGCAGTCTCCCCCCTTGTGACTTCTCTTGTATCAAGATTAACGGTTAAATCCTTGATTTCTAAAAAGGAGTCATCTTCTTGTGAAGTCTTGACGGCATTGGTAATTTGCCGAAGACAAGAGCGGATTCTTGCTAATAGTTCCTCAATTTCAAATGGCTTGGTGATGTAATCATTCGCTCCCTGATCGAGTCCTGCCACCTTGTCGATTGTCATATTTCGGGCTGTTAGTAAAATAACGGGCAGAAGGTCATTCTCTTTTCGTATTCTTCTTAAAACCTCTATGCCATTCATCTCAGGTAACATAACATCCAATAAAATCAAATCCAACTTTTCATCTAAAGCTGCCTGTAATCCCGATTTCCCATCATAAGCAACCATTACTTCGTATCCCTCATACTCTAGTTCGAGCTTTAATATCTTGGCAATTTGTTTTTCATCCTCTACCACCAAAATCCGCTGTGTCATCGTCAGCCCTCCTTTTATTGCAGAAACCTATGTTGTAAATCTACCTTATATATTAGACTAAACTTATTTATCTAGATATTTATCTACTACAATTTAGCATGATTTCTGCTTAGTTTTCTTTTTTTCATTGAATTTTAATCTAATCTTTCCTATTCACCCTTAGCTCAAGATAAGTGCAAAAAAAAGAACCACACAGGTTCTTCTTCATTTTTATATAGTGTCATTCTTTCGGTGTCAGGCACCTATTGGATTTGATTCGTTGGTTCATCGGTAATAAGATCCTGTAAGGAATGTTTCCGGATGGCTAAGACGAGGTCGGCAAGGAGGTATAGTCCTACCGCTGACCAAATCCATGCCCAATAAGGTTCAATGTCTCCGTACATCAAGACAATTGCAGGGTGAATCCATTTTATGCAAAGTAGCGAGAGAATACTCCAGCAGACAGAAAAAGGCAAACAAATATGTCCATGAAGCTGCAGAGGTGAATTGGAATAATCCCACCATTGCCGGTTAAATAGCTTCTGTAATAATGCCCCCGTCAGATATTCCACCATGGTTGGGATCAAGGAGCAAAGGAGAATCACCACTGCCCAATTCGTCTCTGGTGAAATTAGATAGACCAGGAGGACAGGAGTAAAGCCGTACATCGGTTTAAATGGTCCGAATAAAAAATTCGGCTTAAAAAACTCCCGCTTTGTGACGAAGTTATAACTGTTTTCCAGCAGCCAGCCTATCAACGAATATATGGTGAAATAGAAAATAATCGCTGCTGCTCCTTCAAGATTGAAAATATTCGGATTTTGAAACTCAATACCATTCAGCAAGTTAATGATCATGGCTAAACCACCTTTCATGGATAAGAATTTCCCACTTTAGGTTTAACAGCAGGGCTGCCAAATATACAAAAAAATTCCTATTTGTGATTCGGCTGAATTTGGCGGCGGCCGGGATGGATTCCGCCAATTTGGGCTAGGATTCCGCCAACTATCGGAGTTATTCCGCCAAATCGGACCGGGATTCCGCCAAACTTCAGAATGATTACGCCGATTCCTCTATTGATTCCGCCAACCCCATTTATTTACCTTTTTTAATAGGGGCACGAGCCCGTTCACTTTTTGTTTAGCAGCTGGCGCTCGGATTATGGATTCCGCCAATTTGGGCCGGGATTCCGCCTACTTTCGAAGTTATTCCGCCAAACTGGGCCGGGATTCCGCCAAACTTCAGAAGGATTCCGCCGAATTCCCTAATGATTCCGCCAAACCCCTTTTAATTACCTTTTTTAATAGGGGCACAAGCCCGTTCACTTCTTGTTTAGCAGCTGGCGCTAGGATTATGGATTCCGCCAATTTGGGCCAGGATTCCGCCAACTATCGGAGTTATTCCGCCAAATCGGGCCGGGATTCCGCCAAACTTCAGAAGGATTCCGCCGATTCCTCTATTGATTCCGCCAACCCCATTTTGAGCACTAATTAATCGCACCTTTCCTCAGGTTTCGGGCCCACGGACCTAGGCATGTGATCGGGGCGAAAAAGGAATTAGACTAACTTTTTTTTCAAAAATAAATAAACGCTTTTCGAACCAGTCGACGATAATCAACACATTGTTGTTTTTTGTATATTGCTAATCTCACGCTGAGTTGTAAAATAAAATTATAACCGCGTCAACAATCCTAGGGGGAATGATTGATGGACTCAACCATTAAAGTGGAACAAGTAAGCAAAAGCTTTGGAAAAAAGATCGTTTTAAATAATGTCAATTTAACGATTGAGAAAGGGCAATTATTTGGACTAATTGGTCCTTCAGGGGCCGGGAAAACCACCCTTGTCAAAATGATTGTCGGGATGGAAAAGGCTGATACAGGTACCATTCATGTCTTAAAGGAGAAAATGCCGAACCTTGCCTTACTTCAAGAAATTGGCTATATGGCCCAAGCCGATGCCTTGTATGGCGAGTTAACAGGCGAAGAGAATCTGAAATTTTTCGCTTCTCTCTTCGGGTTAACTAAAGAAGCACAGAAACAGCGGCTTACTTATGTGGCCAACTTAGTAAACCTGACAGATGACTTAAAGAAACGGGTCGCAGCTTATTCCGGCGGAATGAAACGACGCTTATCCTTGGCGATTGCACTAATTCAAGATCCTAAAATACTAATCTTAGATGAACCCACTGTCGGCATCGATCCCGAATTAAAGTTATCCATTTGGAAAGAATTTTTACGCTTGAAAAATGAAGAGGAAAAAACCATCATCGTCACGACCCATGTCATGGATGAAGCGGTGAAATGTGATTATGTAGCCATGGTCCGTGATGGCCGCATTTTAACGAGTGGGACGCCAACCGAATTAAAGGCGCTCTACAAAACAGACGATTTTGATGAGGTATTTTTGAAGGCAGGGGTGAAACAATCATGAGAGTGATTGCGCTAATTAAACGAATTTGTCAACAGATGTTTCGGGACAAACGCACCTTAGCCTTGTTATTTGTTGCTCCACTACTGATTCTTACCCTGATGTACTTTTTATTCAACGGCAATACCGTTGATCCAAAATTAGGGGTTACAGGTGTAGATAGTGATTTAACAGCGGCTTTCAAAAAGGCAGACATTCAGGTGAAAGAATACAAGTCAGTAACAAATCATACCATTCTAGATGATGATCTTGACGGGCTCCTGCAGCAGGAGAATGGCAAAATAAAGCTTACACTTCGGAATGACGATCCTACAAAAGCAAAAGCACTGCAAATGAAGGTAAACCAGGTAACTTCGGCACAGTTCCAAGCACAGATGATGATGCAAAGCGCGGGAAAAGCACTAGCTATGACGCCGAAAAATATCGATATTCACTACGTTTATGGTGATTCAGACACCGTCTTTTTTGATGTATTAAGTCCGATATTAGTTGGTTTCTTTGTATTCTTTTTCGTGTTTATTATTTCAGGAATTGGTTTATTACGTGAGCGGACTACAGGCACCTTGGAGCGATTGATGTCAACTCCGATTCGGAGATGGGAAATCGTTACCGCCTACTTGGTGGGGTATGGACTATTCGCGGTGATTCAAACGATAATTGTTGTTTTCTATGCTATTAATGTATTAGATATCGTCCTTGTCGGGTCGATATGGAATGTGCTCCTGACAAATTTATTATTAGCTTTGGTGGCACTCTCGCTAGGAATCCTGTTATCGACCTTTGCAGCTTCTGAGTTCCAAATGATTCAATTTATCCCGATTGCCGTCATACCGCAAATCTTTTTTGCAGGAATTTTCCCGCTAGAAGGGATGGCCGATTGGTTACAAGCAGTCGCGAAGGTGATGCCTATGTACTATGCAGGAGATGCCTTAAAAGGTGTGATGTATAAAGGGTTTAGTTTGAGTGATATCAGTGGAGACCTTCTCGCCTTAGTAATCTTCGCTGCCCTTTTCATTGTTTTGAATATCTTCTCATTGAAAAAATACCGAAAGTTATAATTTAGTTCAACCAAAAATAAATAGGGAGCGAAGATTGATTAATCTTCGCTCCCTATTTCATTTTTAGCGGATTGTTTTTAAAGCGCCGCTCCAAGCATTCACTTCGTCAAGCATTGCATTTACATTTGTAAGGTGTAATTCAGCTGGCTTGAACTCACTGCCGTTTACAAAGTCTGTGAATAATGACAATGTTGGATGTACGCGAACGTCAGCAATTTTTAATTCACCCATGATGCCGCGTAAATGTTCAGCTGCACGAGCACCGCCTGTTGAACCATAGCTTACGATACCTGCTGCTTTGTCATTCCAAGCTTCACGCGCAAAATCAAGAGCATTTTTTAATGCACCAGTGATGCTGTGGTTGTATTCTTGAACAATGAATACGAAACCATCTAAGCTGGCAAGTTTGCTATTCCATTCTGCAATTCCTGGCTCTGAGCCATCAGTTGTTCCTAAGAATGGTAAATTGAAGTCTGCAATATCAACGATTTCATAATTTGCATCGCCACGTTTGTCGGCAATCCCTTTCACCCATTCTCCTACTTGTGGGCTTACACGTCCTTGACGTGTGCTTCCTAAAATAATACCAATGTTTAATTTTGTCATTGTTTTTTCCTCCTTTGTTGTTGAATCACCAAATAGTCTACCTAAAAAACCCAACTTCAACACCACCTATAAGAAATGTTTTTATCTAAAAAGTTACGTAGTGTTCATGAATAAACAAAACACTTTCCAAACAATATTACAGATTACTCTCGAATTAAAATATAATAAATTAATATATCTCTAATTCAAAGTAATCTTATAATATTAATTCAGTTTTGTCAACGAAATAATCCTTTTATTTTTACATAAATAGATTCCCCAAAAGAGTAAATAAAAAACCACTTAGCAAAACTTTTTGCTAAGTGGTTTTCTTGTCTAGCTTTTAATCAATAAACCCTTTATCCTTCAAAAACTCATAGGCATTGCTTTGATATTCTTCTTTAATCTGAAACTCAAGTGTACCCTCAACGATTTTAGCACACCGTCCACCATAAGGTTTAAGTGCTTCCTTTATTTCTTTTAATTCAACAGTGCTCTTAAGTGGGTAATTTACTTTCATTGTACTCGCCTCCTTAAATTATCACACTCAGTTCGTCGAGAGTGTTATTTTTCAGTTGCTAAATTACCCATTGAAATAGAAATTCTATTCCAGTTGTTAATTTGATTGATGATTAGAACAAGATCAACATATTGTTTCTCGTCAAAATGTGCACGTACTCGTTGGTAAAGCTCATCTGGTACTCGTTTTGTTGGGATTAAAGTTACATGCTCTGTCAACTCTAAAGCCACTTTTTCTGCCTCTGTGTAAAATGTGCACTCTTCCCAAGCACTAATACAATATATACGTTGTTCCGTTTCTCCCATTTTTCTAGCATCAGCAGTATGCATGTTAAGACAATATGCACAACCATTTAGTTGAGAAGCCCGAATTTTTATAAGTTCTCGAAGTTTACGATCAATACCCGTAGTTTTCGTATACTTCTCCATTTCCATCATTATGTTAAGTCCTTGTGGTGCTACATTAGAATAATCAATTCTTGGTTCCAATTTCATTTCCTCCTTAATATTAGGTCTTAGAAATAAACAAATTAACGATAATACTAATCGCCGATTAACACTGTCTATATTACAACGTTCAGTTTATAATGTCAAACCTCTACCAAAGGTAATTGATACCAAAGGTAAATTTGACAAAGTATTAAAACATTTCTAAGATTGATTTACATAATCACATTTCAAAGAAGGTGTTTTCATGCAGTATAGTATTGGAGTTGAGTATGCACTTCACTGCCTCGTATATTTAATTGATACTCCGGAGGATTCTCCCATTGGAATAAAAGAACTTTCCGATTTTCAAGGGATTTCAGAAACATATCTCTCAAAGATTTTTAGTAAATTATCTAAGGTTGGTATTGTAAGTTCAGTTCCTGGTGTTAAGGGTGGTTATAAACTTGCCAAATCTCCAGAAGAAATTTCCTTTTGGGATGTAATTGAAGCAGTTGAAGGTCCTAAGCCCATCTTTCAATGTAAAAATATTAAAGATAATGGGTATTTATATAGAGAGAAAATTTGCTCTCCAAGTTCCTCTTGCACGATCAATTTAGTTATGCTCTCTGCGGAAGAAAAAATGCGTGATTTCTTGCGTAATAAAACACTTTCTTGGTTAAATAAAGAGCTTGAGAATGTCTTACCTAAACCAGCTCGTGAAAATACTCGGAAATATTTTTCGAATAGCAGCCTATAAAATAAACCTCTCATGAAATTCCTTAATGAAGGAATTTAGAGAGGTTTATTTTTTGCTATTTTGATAACAACTTTGGTCACAGGTCTTGGTCATTCTAATCTCTACAACAAGCATGTCTAGACCATTAGACCTTACCTTCTCCTTATATTAACTAATCCTTTTACTGAACCTTCAAATTTCCCATGCAACAAATAGTAAACTCCAATCCCGGCAAGAACGAAGAAAGTGCTATAAAAGTATAATGCACTATATCCTACTTTTACTGTCGCGAGACCGAATAAAAAGGATCCAATTCCAAATCCAAAATCAAAAGTGGATAGGTAGGTTGCTGTAGCCAAGGCCCTCTTATCAGCTGGTGCAATTTCAATGGCAATGGTTTGAAGACTTGGAAAGATGGTTCCCCATCCTAAACCAATAAGGGCACCTGAAAGAAGAAACAACGGTAATGATGGTGATAGGCTTAGAAAATATGTCCCAGCTGCAAAAAGTAAAATGGATGGATAGATAATTTTATTCGCTCCATACTGATCGTACCATTTTCCGGTAAATGGTCTAGAAATTAAAAGGACAGAAGCATATACTACAAAAAAATAACTCGCTGCTTCAACTAGACCAATCCCCTTGGCATAAACGGAAACAAAGGATATTATCCCAGAATAAGCCAGGGCGAAAAATCCAGAAATTAATGAAATTGGAATAGCAGAAACCTCAACTAAGGACTTAATTCCTTTATTTGATTCTAAATGTCTGACTTCTTTGGGAACGATCTTTTTAGGAATTCGAACAAAAAATACAAAAATCAAAGCAAATAAATCTAATAAAGCATTAATGAAAAACAATACATTTGTTCCTCCAAGATGCATAATGGTTAATCCTAAAAAAGGTCCAGCTACCATACCGAGATTTAGTGTTAAACCATAGTACCCCATTCCTTCCCCTTTGCGAGATTCAGGGATAAGATCTGCTACGATAGCTCCTGTAGCTGTAGTTGCCATTCCAAATCCTATTCCATGGAGACTGCGAATAATAAGTAGTGTCGTTAATGATTGCGCTATAAAATAAAGAAACGATGAAGCAAAAACAATAAGAAAGGCTGTCAAAAAAACAGGATACTTTCCAATCTTTTCGATCCATTTGCCAGCAAATGGGCGAGTAACGATAGCTGTAATTAAAAAAATTGTAACAATAAGTCCAACTTCGGACGCGTTACTATTTAATTCTTGTAAAGCATAAATCGGTAAAGTAACTAATAGATAGTAAAATGTTGTAAAGGTAAGGAAATTAGCGATTGAACTACTAATGAAATTTTTTGTCCATAATTTTGGCTTGTCCATTTTATTCCTCCAAATTAAATTTTATATAACAAACCTCTGCACTCAAGACACCTTCATTAATTTCCGAGATTAATTGCGGATAAAAGGAATCGACGATTATATATGTCTACAATATAGTTGGTAATTTAGTTTTTGTCAAAACTATTTATTAAAAAGATATAATCCATAAGAGGATATATTCTCCATTTAGTTAGTCTGTAATACCTTCTTATTCAATACATGCTGAATTTAATTAGGAGTAAATACTTGAGAAGCAGCTTAATAGATAAACGAAACGGGGAAGAAAGAAGAAGTTGATAACACCAGAAGAAGAAATCAAGCGTCATATGTATTAATAATTTTACTAAATGCCTCCTAAAAAAAATAAAAAAGAGCCTAAAGGCTCAATCAGTCCGTTCTATTGTGCAATTCTATTTTGACTATAATAAAAAACACAACACTAGCTTTTCAAACTAATTATAAAAAATCACAAAAGCTATCCTATTTTCTCATCATACTTACGGTCATCCTGAACAAAGAGGATGCCCAGTTCGTGGTGGTCTCCTTCGTAAAGAGCACGTTGGACGAAGCGAATTTCTCCATTGGTATCGAGAACCTCGAGCTTGCAGTGAGCCCGGTTTTTTTGAAGTGCTTCATAAAACACCTTTTCATCACGAACCAACAATCCATTCGCTTTTGAAACAATTTCGCCGACCTTCAAACCCATTTTACTTGCCGGTGATTCGGGAATCACTCCAATAATCATCAGACCTTTATTCTTTTTTGAAAAATAAAATGGAAGATTATCGTCTCTTATCGTTGCCATTAATGTTATCAATTCACGACCGAGAATCGCCAGTGCAACTACCACAACCGAACTAAGCGGGAACCAATAGCCTGCAACAGCAAGAAGTGACACGAATACGCCAAGGGTGATGACCTTGCGCCCATGAAGCTGAATGGCGACTTTGGGCAGCATTCCTTTGATTTGCTGATGAAATCCAATCGCAAATGGCACAAGAATCAGTGAGTACTCTTCTGAGCCCAAATGAAAGACAGGCCACCAGGCAAAGGGTAGCTGTAGCGCATTTCCTGGAATCAGTAAGAACAAAGGAACCATCCAAAGGCGCCTTCCTTCATGCAAACCAATGTTTTGACCACGTTTGCTTTTAGCAAGTTTAGGTGAGGTTTCTTTGCTGCCATTTTTAAAAATTAGCGTTCCTTCTGCTATTAACATAAATCCAAGCACAACCACCACAGAAGGATAAATTTTATCACCTAATGACTGAAACGATTTTGAAAAAAGTGGGATCGACAGATTATTTTCAGCAATCAGGATCATCGTGAAAAAAGCAGCCCCAATCGTATATGCGGGTGAGATCCATCGTACATTTGTTGTCAATGACCACAAAACCGTAAATAGAGCAATAAGTAGAATAGTTGCAAACGGAACTGCGATTCCTGCAGCAACAATAAGAATAGAAAGGATCAGACCGATTAGTATTCCTTGCGGAAATAACTGGCGAAGTTCAAAGTAAGCATCATGTGCTCGAATATGAAAGTTCTTTCGCTCGCGTTTCACCCTTGTAACGCCCAAAATCGCTGTTAGGAAAACAAGATAGTATAAAACAGGATGAAGAAATAACTTGCCTGTTCCTTTTAGAAGCTCTACAAGCCATATTTGCACCAATTCCTGCCACCTGCCTCTATCAAAATTTCTAGTAATCTATTATGGAAAAGTCTCCTAAAGAGTATTTTACCAAATTGGAACCATAAAACATATTGCTAGTTTTTAGAAAGTGGATAAAATGTTGAAACATTTCAAGAAGCCAAAGAAAAGCAGAGGCAAAAAGCCCCTGCTTTATTGTGTGGCTACGTTAAAATTGGCTGTTGATTTCCGCTACAATCATCATGGCTACAAAATCAACAATGCTTTTTAACTTAACTTATCATTTCGTAATTAATCTCAATGCCGTTTGCAGCTGAAGGTCATTTTTTTCTTTTTTCATTTCGGCAATCGCTGCTTCTTCTAGTTTAGCCGCTGTTTTGGGACCGATTTTTCCTGATGGTTCCATGTTCACATGGAGTTGGAAGCCCTTTACGGCCATCGTTGTTTCCTTGCTGAAGTAACCGTCCGTCCGCCCTGGGGCAAATCCTAAACCTGCTAGTACTTCTTGCGCATTCTTAACCTGCTCATTGTTCATATCCTCTTCCAGAGGCTTTTCGACTTGAATAGGATGGGTAGCAAAGATGGCTGGTTGTTTGACGGCCACATCTGGCTGGATTCCTTTTTTGTGGATCCAATTTCCATCTGGAGTGAGCCATTTAAATAAAGTTAGCTTGATATTACTGCCATCCCCCATTGGTACAGCTTGCTGAACCGTGCCCTTTCCAAACGTGGTTTCTCCAATGAGCTGGTAACCAACCGCCTCTTGCAGTGAGCCGGCAAGAATTTCAGATGCGGAGGCACTGCCTTTGTTGACAAGGACAAGCACAGGATAATCCTTTTTCTCTGACAACGACGAGAAGTAACGTTTTTTCTTACCATCCCGCTGCTCAATTTGGACGTATGGTTTATCCTTTGGAACAAATTCTTTTAGTATTTCACCAACACTATCTAAAAGGCCACCAGGGTTTCCACGGACATCAATAATTAATCCTTTAATATCATCGTTTTCTAACGCAGTTAATTCTTTTTCAAAATCAGCTGCCGTATCTTCTGAGAACGAGGTTAGTTCAATATAACCAATATTTTTGCCATCCTGCTTCTTCACCTGAGCATGGACTGTCTCCAGTGGAATTTCATCCCGTGTAACATCAATCGCTAATGGGTCTCTTAACCCTTTTCTTGCAATTAATAACTCCACCTTTGTCCCTTTTTTGCCGCGAATTTTTAGCGTTGCTTTATTCAAGTCTAGCCCCTCAATGCTTTTTCCATTTACCTTTAAAATTTGATCATTCGGCTTGATGCCTGCTTTTTCAGCTGGGGAATTTTTGAATGGTGAAACGATAACAATTTTCCCATCAACCATTCCTACTTCGGCACCAATCCCTTCAAACGACGATTGCAAGGTCTGGGTAAATTGTTGAGCGGTTTCCTTATCCATATAGACCGAATAGGGATCCTTTAAGACGGAAAGCATTCCCTGTATTGCGCCTTCTACCAACTTCTTATCATCCACTTTTTCTACATACCTGCTTAAAATAAGATCATAGGCCTCCTCTACTTTTTCAAGATCAGCTGTATTTTCTTCAGTATTTATTTGATGATCTTTCGGAGATTGCATGAGTTCAAGTTTCTTGTTTCCATCCTTTTTATCCATTAACTGCATTCCTACATAGGTGCCCCCCGCTCCTGTCAAAAGCGAACCCGTCATCAACAGGGCAATCCATCTACGATTCATCCCAATCCTCCTCGTGTAAAAAAATGCCTGTCCTATCTATTTACATAAAAAGGCTTCAAATACCTGCCTGACTATTAACATATATGTTAGAAGTGGACGAGTTATGATTGATTGAAGAGGATAAAAAAATGGAAGAAGCAAAGGCTTCTTCCATTTTTATGGTAGTGGTACGATCCCGACTGGATTAATAGCATAACGCTTATCCGGTGTCCATGGACCCTTATGAAGTTCAAAATGCAGGTGTTGCCCTCTTGAGGCTCCAGTATTCCCCATAAGACCAATCTTTTGACCTTTTTTCACAGTAGCTCCACTGCCGACATAACGTGCGGTCATATGGGCATAGATGGTTGTGTACACTTTCCCATTAATCGAGTGAGAAACAAAAATACAGTTTCCATAACTGCTAGAATAATAGGATCTAATGACGACCCCATCCGCCGCAGCAACAATTGGCATCTTGGTCCCGTTGGCAATGTCGACTCCGTAATGATTTCCATCCCCACGGCCCCCAAAACCAGAACTACGATATCCAGTTGTAGGCTGGGTCCAATATCCACTTGAAACGTTTGGTGTTGCATCCGAACGAGGAGCAGAATTATTGTTAGAACCGCTATTACTACTGCTTGACGACGTATTCCTATTCGCCTCTTCAGCCGCTCTAGCTTGTGCCTCTTTCTCCATTTGAATGGCCTTTTGAATCGCCGCTTCTTGACCAGCAAGAATCTGCTCCTCCTCTTGCATGTCCATCATACCCTCATGGACTTCTTCTTCTTTATCTTTTAAGCTTGCTAAAAGTTTATCCTTTTCCTTCTTTTGTGCATTTAATTGCTGATTCATATTTTTTAAGTCTTCTAGCATTTTCTGGAGATTAGAAAGATCTTTTTCTACTTTTGCTTGTTTCATCGCAAGTTCCGCTTTATCGGCCTCATGCTGCTTAATAATATCTTGGTCCGCCTGCACGATGGTTGCAACCGCATTGGCTCTGTCAATGAAATCACTAAAGCTAGTTGATCCTATTAGCACATCTAAATAATTGACCATGCCGCCATTTTCCTGATAACTGCGGGCCCGGTCCATTAAAAGTACATTACGTTTTTTAATACGCTCTTGGATGACCTTGGTTTCTGCTTGGAGTTTTGTAACCTCTGCTTTTGTATCTTTTACCTTTTCCGTTTTATCATCTATTTTCATGGTTGTATCTTCAATCGCAAAGTCAAGGCGTTTCATTTCGCTCTGTACGCCCTCCTGCTGATTTTTTAATGAATTTATCTGACCGTTTGCTTGATTAATATCCTCTTTTAAATTGGAACGTTTGTCGTGGATTTTACTTTGTTCACCTTTCAAACTGGAAATCGACTCAGCCTCTGTTTTTATTGTGACTCCGCCAAAAGTTGTTCCCAGCCCGACCATCAGTGCAACCGCAACTGTTATTACTGTTTTCTTCATTTCCGATTTCTCCTCCCATTCTCTCTATGTACAGGTAAAATCGTTCGTTATCTTTATGTGAACGAATGTTGTTGTGTACGAAACTTATGATCTATTCTAGGAACTTGATCGTTCAAAATAAAACAGGAAGGACATGACAACAGCCCTTCCTGACACTAAACGGGTGCTTTCGCTTTTGGATTACACCTTTAAGAATTTTCTTACGGACATCAAGCTGCCCCAAACACCGATTAATGCGCCCATTAAAATCAAAATGCCAGAAACCTGATAGACAAAGGGATCAAACGGCAGGATTTTGATAAACGTACCTTCTAGATACGGGGTAACATAATCATAGGCACGGTAGTAGGCAATCGAAATCAGAATAATGGGCAGAATGGACCCTAGGAAACCAAGCCATAACCCTTCCAAAAAGAATGGCCAGCGAATAAACGTATTCGTTGCACCTACTAATCTCATAATCTTAATTTCTCTTCGACGTGCAATAATCGTAATTTTTATAGTATTTGAAATTAGGAAAATCGCTGTAAAGAATAAGCCAATGATTAGAACAATTCCAACGTTACGGCTTGCTTTAATAAACTTAAATAATTTTTCAACCTTGCCTTGGCCGTACTTTACCTTGGCAACATAAGTAGATTTTTCAATTTGTTTCGCGACTTTCATCGTATCTGTTGGATTTTTTGTTTTAACGATAAATACATCGTTTAAGGGATTATCTTGTTCAAAGAGTTTAAAAGATTTCCCTTCCTCACCAAGGCTACTAACTAAATTATCTAGCTCGTCTTTTTTAGAGGAGAAGGTCACATTTCTCACTTCAGGAATTCGTTCAATCTCACTTTTTAAGGTTTGCTGATCTTGTGGTGTAGCTGCCACATCGATGTGAACGCGAATTTGCACATCATCTTCAATTGTTTGTGCGACTCTATTAAGATTCATCATTATAACGAAAAAGACACCAACCAAAATCAAGGTAACAGTTACGGCACTTACGGATGCAAACGTCATCCAGCCATTTCTGCTGATATTTTTAAAACTATCTCGAGCGTGACGGCCAATGGTTCTAATTTTCATAACCGTATTCACCTCTTTCATCATCACGGACTATTTTTCCACCTTCAATGGCAATAACACGATGTTTCAAAGTATTAACAATCTCCCGGTTATGGGTTGCCATAACAATGGTGGTTCCTCTTGCATTAATTTCTTCAAAAATTTTCATGATTTCCCATGATGTTTCCGGATCAAGGTTTCCTGTTGGCTCATCCGCAATAACCACTTTCGGTGAATTAACGATTGAGCGCGCAATCGAAACACGCTGTTGCTCCCCGCCGGAAAGCTCAGTTGGTAGCATTTTTATCTTATGCTTTAAATTAACCAGATCAAGAACTTCCATTACCCGTTTCTTTATGACCTTCGGCTGTGCTTCAATCACTTCTAAGGCAAAGGCCACATTTTCATAGACAGTTAGTCTCGGAAGCAGCTTAAAGTCTTGAAAGACAACGCCAAGATTCCGTCGAAAAATCGGTACTTTTTTCATCTTTAACTTTGCGAGGTTTACACCATTCATGGTGATGGTTCCTGAGGTTGGAACTTCTTCACGATAAATCATTTTAATAAACGTCGATTTTCCGGCACCACTTGGTCCGACGACATAAACAAATTCGCCCTGGTTAATCCGGACGTCTATCCCATTAATAGCGGAAACCCCATTCGGGTACTTTTTATATACATCTTGTAGTTCTATCATTTTTATCACCTTTTATTTAAAGACTTAACGAACTGTGAATTCGACAATAATCTTTATTTATTTGCAAAATGGACTAGGATAACAAAAAATATGTGAATAATTTCGCATAAACCTATTATAACATCATAAAAGGCTAAAAAAAGCGGTAAAAATATTACAGTTTCTTTTCAAAGAATTACATTTTATGACACAGTTCGACATTATTACTCTTATTTTTGGCTTTTTGGGAATAGTTTGAGGGTTGAGTTGGGGTGTTTGGGGGTTGGGTTGGGGTCTGTTGGGGTCTGTTGGGGTCGGCTTCCGCCAACTTTTTGGTTTATTCCGCCAAACTGAATTGGGATTCCGCCAACTTCCCAGTTTATTCCGCCAAACCTCTCCGGGATTCCGCCAAGTTTCGAATTTATTCCGCCAAACCTGTCCAAGATTCTGCCAAACTTCCCGATTTATTCCGCCAAACTTGTCTGAGATTCCTCCGCTGGGCAGCTAAAATAGGTAAATAAAAAAAAACGCTCTGTTTTTATCAAACAGAACGTTTTTAAAACTAAGCTCTTATTTTTTAGCTGCTAGCCATTCAGCGATTGTGTTAGCGTCATCGCCGGTCACTACGTTTGCAGGCATTTGACCTTTACCATTTTTAAGAATACCCAAAATGTCGTCCTTAGAGTACTTTGAGCCAACCTTTGTAAGGTTTGGTCCCATCCCACCTGTTAGATCGCCGCCATGACAGCCAGAGCATTTTTGATCGAAAATCTTAGCAGCTGCATCACTGCTAGCTGTTTCCGTTCCTGTGTTCTTAGTTGTGTCCTTATTTCCGCCTCCGCAGGCAGCTAGTCCCATAACTAACGCAGTCCCCATCAACAATGTAAGCCACTTCTTTTTCACTTGATTACCCCCTTCAGAAATTAATACCATCAATGCATTATTATACCAATTCTACGCTCGTTTGAAACCCTCCCCTAACACTTCGGCAGCATCCATAACGACGACAAAGGCAGATGGGTCAAGGGATTTAACCAATTGTTTCAATTTTGTGAACTCCGACTGATCAACAACGCACATTAGAACTGGCCGTTCATGGTCAGTAAAACCACCATATGCTGATAGTTTTGTCACACCACGGTCAATTTTATTCAAAATTCCTGCACGAACTTCTGCTTGTTTATCCGTAATTATCATCGCCATCTTTGACCGGCCGAAGCCAACCTGTATCAGATCAATCGTTTTGCTTGTTACATATAGGGCAATCAATGCATACAAACCCTTTTCAATATCAAACACGATTGCAGCAGCGAGCACGATTAAGCCATCGATCATGACAACGCATCGACCGAGAGTAAAGCCTGTATATTTATTAATAATCTGTGCCGCAAGGTCGGTTCCGCCCGTTGATGCCCTCCCCCTAAATACAATGCCCAGACCAAGCCCTACACCAATTCCCCCGAACAAAGCTCCGAGCAGCGCATCATTTGTCCAAGGCTCTAAATCTTTTGTTAAAAAAACAATGAATGGTAAAAAAATAGTGCCCGCAAGTGTTTTGACGCCAAATTGCTTTCCTAAAAACAGCACACCAGCAATAAACAAGGGGATATTAAAGGCCCACTGCACATAAGCTGGTTCCCAGCCCAACACCGTTTTAGTAATCGTACTGATACCGCTGACTCCTCCTGAAGCCACTTGATTTGGCAGTAAAAACACATTAAACGTCAGACCAATAATCGCCGCACCAATCAGTACAAGTAGATAATCTATCGCGATTCTCATTTTAGGATTGGATTGTGTAAGATTACTTAATATATTCATAAATGCTATTCTCCTCAAAATTCTTTCTTCTAACCGAAAGAGTATAGCATGGGCAAATTTTGGTGTAAATGGCAGTAAATTGACGTGTTAAAGGGTTGAATTTTTATTTTTATTAGCATTTGTCTTTCACGGTGTTTTCATTAATACATCCCAATAGAAAAGCCTTTGCCGAAAAGGTCGACAAAGGCTTTTAAACATCTATTTCATTTTATTCAAAATGTCCTGGTTACGAAATCCTTGACCTTAGATAGGCATCAATAAACTGGTCCAAATCCCCGTCCATTACCGCTTGAACATTGCCGCTTTCTGCACTAGTCCGGTGGTCTTTTACCATCGAATAGGGATGGAAGACGTACGAACGAATTTGACTGCCCCAGCCAATTTCCTTCTGTTCGCCGCGAATTTCCAGCAACTCTTGTTCTTTGCGTTCAATTTCTAGTTGATACAGCTTGGATTTTAGCATTTTCAGCGCTGCCTCGCGGTTTTTAATTTGCGAACGTTCCGCTTGGCATGTGACCACCACGCCAGTTGGAAGGTGGGTAATCCGGATGGCTGAATCGGTGGTGTTAATATGCTGCCCGCCCGCTCCGGTCGCACGGTAGGTATCAATTTTTAAATCCTCGGTCCGAACTTCTATTTGAATGTCGTCATTGAGTTCAGGTATGACTTCACAGGAAACAAATGACGTATGGCGGCGGCCTGAGGAATCAAAGGGAGAAATCCTGACCAAGCGGTGCACCCCTTTTTCAGCTTTCAAGTAACCATAGGCATTATGACCTTTGATTGCAAGCGTCACACTCTTAATCCCTGCTTCATCACCAGGCAGATAATCGAGCGTTTCGACCTTAAAGCCCTTTTTCTCAGCCCAGCGAGTATACATCCGCAAAAGCATCGAGCCCCAGTCCTGTGATTCCGTTCCGCCGGCACCTGGGTGAAGCTCCAAAATTGCATTATTTTTATCATACTCTTCACTCAAGAGAAGCTGCAGCTCATATTGGCTCAAGCGCCCTGTTAACTGCCCGAGCTCTTCTTCCAGCTCCGCACGCAATTCGTCGTCATTCTCTTCTTTCACCAGTTCATAGGTTAATTCCAGATTTTCAAAGCTCTCGTTCAGTTCATAAAATTCATTGACCTGATCCTTCAGGCCATTTGCTTCACTAATGACGGTCTGAGCGGCTTGCTGATCATTCCAAAAATCAGGATGAAGCATCTCATCATCTAGTTGAGCAATTCTCGCTTCCTTATTTTCAAGGTCAAAGAGACCCCCTAAAGTCCGCTAATTTCTTAGCTGAATTTTCAAGTTCATGTCGTATTTCTGCTAATTCCATTTCCTTCACCTCTATAAAAATTGAAAATATGTCCTGTAATGTAATTTATTCCGAAATCACTTGTCAGTTCCTTAACCATTATAGCTTGATTACCCTATAAAATTCAAAGATTGACCTAAAAGTGCACAAACCTGGTTCACAAAGCAAATAATTGACAATTTCTAATAATTTTACCCAAAAGATAGTTCAAGCAAAGTTCATGAGTATTTTTACATTTCTAGCTGTCAAAAATGGTACTATTAACTAAGAGTAAGGTGGATGAAACAACTTTTTAAACAGTTACTTTATACATACGTCTAAGAACGAATAGTATTTTGAATATAAAAGATTGGATCTTAAAAGGGGATGAGCGAGTTGGAGAAAATAAACCGGAATGGTCCTTGTCCATGCGGAAGTGGGAAAAAGTATAAAAAGTGCTGCGGGGCAAATGAGGCTGTATCCATCACCAATCTAATTGATAGTGAAATCGACGGCCTGCAAAAGCATATCCTTCATTTCGCTTTCTATCACTTTGGGCAAGAAATACAAGAGGATTTCGAAGACCTGGAAGAAATCATTCAAGTCGATACGGATCAAGAACGGGAATTTTATGAATTTATTCATGCGATTTGGTTTATTCTTTTTGAAGGTTTAGATGATGGAGAAACGATTATCGAAAAGTTTATTGCTGCGGAAACAGGGAAAATTAAACGACCTAAACTGAGAAAAGTTTTACAAACATGGACGGAAGCACGAACAATTGCGGGAAAAGTCCTTGCCGTTGATAACAATAAAGTTACCGTCGCGGACGGGTTTACCTCTGAAGAATTGGAAGCAATTATTGCAAATGTCCCTATTACAGTAGAAGCAGGTTCCTTCTTCGTGGGAATCTTGGTTCCATATGAGCAAAATTATGTCTTCTTTCCCTCTCCATTTGACTTACCTGACCTAAAACCCGAAGATGCCTTTACCTATATTGAGGCTAGCAGTTTAGAGGCAGATTACGACTCAGCGCAGGAATATTTGACTGACTTCTTCTTGGAGGTGTTGAGTGAACTTCCGATGGTCGGCAATTTGTTGGAAATCGATGAAATGGATTGGCCAGCCCCCATCTATAAAGAAGTGGCCAATACCTTTAAGGAATCAATGGAATCAATTGATGTTCCAGCTCCCATCGTCGACACAGGTGTAATTCTCTGGCTGAGTTTTTGCCAGAAAAAGCAAAAGCGAATCCAAAATCCAAAACTTTATGTGGCCGCCCTCCACTATTTAGTGTCAACAATTGCACCGTTAGAAAAAACGTATACGCAAAAGGAGCTCGCCAAGCAGTACGGAGTTTCAACAGGTTCCGTTTCCTCGATATTTACGGAGTTGGAAACGGTATTACATCAGGAAATTGCTGAGTTGATTGGAATGGTTTATGGGTTTGATGAAGCACCGGTCTCGCCGCCTACTGAAATGGCCCCTGTTATTGAGTTTCCTAGAAAAGGTGATCTCTCAGTTGTAGAAACCGGTAAACCTGAGGGCATGCAGGATTCGAACGTTCAAACACTTACAGTTGTTGAAACGCCCACTAAAAAAGCAAAAAGCCCTGTTCGGAAAGTATCAAGACGGGATGAAGAGCGTGCTAGAAATTTGATCTATGATGCCTATCAATCGGACGGTCAGCAGCGATATAAGCTAGCAGAAGAAGCCGTAAAGCTGAATCCTAATTGTTCGGATGCTTATGTCATCCTTGCTGAAAAAACAAAAAGCCTTGAGGAAGCCATCCTGCTCTATGAGAAAGGCATCCAGGCGGGGAAACGTGAACTTGGCAAAGCCTTTTTCGAGGAAAACAAAGGCTACTTCTGGGGATTAACTGAAACTAGACCGTTCATGCGGGCGAAACTTCATTACGCCGAGGCCTTGTCACTGATTGGGAAAAAAACGGAAGCCATCCGCCAATTTGAAGAGTTGCTAGAACTAAATCCAATGGATAACCAAGGCGTGCGTTACTCGCTGTTTGTGGCCTACATCGATGCAGGGAACTACAAGAAAGCTGAAGACTTGCTCCAACAATATGAAGAGGAGTCAGCACAAGCAATATATAATCAGTTGTTGCTCGAGATCCTTGAAAGAGGCTTCACGGCACAGGCATCCAAACTTCTAAAGGAAGCAAAAAAGGTAAATAAGTATGTGATTACCTACTTAACAGGCAAAAAACGCCTGCCCGCCTATCCACCAGACTACTACGGCTTTGGTGATGAAAACGAAGCAATTGTCTATGCAGATATGCATTTGCATTTATGGACGAGGATTGATGGACTAAACGAGTGGTTGAAAGGTAAATAAATCTGGTGCCAACGGTAACTGCTTTTGAGTTACCGTTGGCTTTTTTTAATGGGAACGAAAGCAGTTCCTCAAGGCATATTGTTCCTTAAAGATTCACAAGACCTAAGAAATTACTAATTGTCCTCAAGATATAATTGGAAACAGGTATTCTATTTGAAGGGATGACTGTTTAATGAAAAAATGGGCTATTATCTTTGTCTTAATTCTAGTCGGGGTAGGTATTTTCTCCATAAAGTATTACACAACACTATTAGATTCAAAGGATTCAGCGATAATTATCAATAAACACTATTCATTTAAGGAGGATTTTCAGGATAAACAAAAATTAGTTCAGGCGGTTGATCATATTTTTATTGGCGAGGTCATTCGGGAAGTTGGGGATGAAAAAAATGCAGGAAATCCTAACACCCAATTTTTAGTACGGATTACACAGAATATAAAAGGTACCCTACTCGGCGATATTACGGTTAATCAAAACGGAGGATATTATAAGGAGAACGGTAAATTATATCTCCTCTCGTATGAAAAGACCCCTTTGCTTAAAAAGGATAAAATGTACCTTTTCTACCTCACTAAAACGAACAAGGGTTATTTTGAAATGATGCCGAAATACGGCAGTGTGCTTCTCAATAATGAAGAGGAAAAGTTGAAGCAGATTGATTCCATTAGAAAAATAATGGGTGAAAAATAAAAGCAAAAACGAGAGGGCACATCCCCTCTCGTTTTTGCTTTTAATAAGGCTAGTAGCTGAATAATGATATATGTAATAAAAATTCGTCTCATTTGTTTTCTCATTTATTATTGTCATAGTTTAATAGGAGAATAGGTTAGCTGTACGTCGGAATATTTCTTCTAATTAATGAAAAAAGTTATCCTAATTAATATTATTCTCATATTGAAAATTAGTTTATAAAACAGAAAACGACGATTTATTTAACAAAATGTGAACTTGATGTACAAAAAAATCGAGAGAAAAACTCCTCTCGATTTTAATTATTATTGTGTTGGTACTATCCCTTTTTTAGGGGCATGTGAGGCACTTAAAGCTTTTTCAACTTCTGTATCTCCTCTTCCATGACAGTAAGAGCAGGCCTTTCCAGGATAATCCGTATGTTCTGTACGAGTGTCATCGTATTTCTGTCCCGTAACCCCATAAATAGCTGTTGTCCCATTATGACAAGCTAGACAGAATTCTCGTTCCTTGGAATCAGTTAATATAGTAAAATTGCGCTCATTTGAACCAATTTGGACTTTCACAGATTTACGATCTGTATCTCCAGCATTAAAGGTCTTAACATCCTCGTGCCCTAGAGATTCTTTAAGGTTTTTTATATTAGCAGATCCATGTGTATCATGACACTCCGCACATGGAATGTGCCCGGCAAGAGGGCTTCCATCTTGTGCCTTAATAATATGACCGGAGAATTGCTTCTCTTCTAAAGATATCTCCCTATTAGAGTAGGATAATCCAGAATTACTTGTTTCGTATTCCTTCTTGGTTTCTTCCGTCAAATTATTGTAAAAGCTTGCGATATCAGCAATTCCATTATTTTTATTTTTGGTATTCAAATTATGGCATCGCAGACAGAGATCATAATCCTCATAGATTCCGATTGCACTTATATTTTTTTTATATTGGAAAACACGATACTCTACGTCTACGTCAGGTTTGGCTACTAGTGCACTAAGACCCGATTCATGGCAGGACTCACATAGTTGTTCTTTGCTGCTTACCTTTCCGACGGGCTTGTTGTCCTTTTGAATATCAGGAGCATGCGTATAAACAATATGATCCTGTGTTAAATTTGGATTATCATCTGTCCGCTCTGTATGTGGATTGTGGCAGCTTGAACAGGAACTGCCGCTCGGTTTCCCAGAAATATCGATGGCCGCAGAATGCTTGTGCGTGGCTTGGCTATTTTCGGGCAGAGGTGCAACTGTTCCATCATGACAGGCCATGCAATAATTATCGACAGATAGTTCAGCATTAGCACTTCCACTGTTTTTTTTCTGATCCAATAGGTTTGGATTACTTGCCTCATGTGCACTATGGCAATTGGCACATACATTCACATTATTTGCATAAACGGCATGAGGACTTTCCCGGTGAATATTTTGTCCATTATAGGATATTCCATAGAGTTCCTGTCCACTCTCTACATCTTTAATTGGTGGAGCACTTTCCGTCGTAAATGACCAAAACCGAGGAAATGCGCTGTTACCGGCAGAATCAATAACTCCCAACGGGCTAATAAAAACATTATATTTTGTACTCAATGATAAGGGTCTTACGGTTGGTATAAATGAAATTTCATTTGTGTCCTTGTCATATTGGATATCACCTGAAACATTTTTACCGTTACTGGTAACTCTAATACTCTTGTCAATTTCTGATTCCTTTAAAGCATTGGCATCGGAAACCTTAAATTTTATTTCCGTACTTATTGAAACATGTGTCATATCCTCTGTGTAAGTAGGAACAATGCTGTTCATTAATATATTCGGACGTAATGTATCTAATGTAAAAGTAATACGTTGTGGTGTTCCCTCATTTCCTGCACTATCTATCGCTCTTGCAGAAACGGTTTGAGTGCCTTCTGGCATCTGCGAATTAGTATAAATCCATTTCCCATTACTATCTTGGGGGACGGTTACCCATGTTCCAGTAGTGGCGTCGCAGCTACCCATACAAATTTGCACAGTTGAATCTGATTCAGTAGCTAACTCAATCGAACGAGATTTGGAAAAAGCACCCTCAACTAAATTCACAAATGTAATGTCGGGCGGTGTAAGATCAATTGTAAGACTATTTATTGTCGCGGAGGCAACAGTTATTCCTTGATCATCAACAAGCTTAGCTTCAATATTATGTGTACCTTCTGGTAAAATAACATCCGGAATACTCCAGCTATTTCCGGTTACTTCATAAGCCGTTCCTATTGGTTCAGATCCATTAAACAGGTTGACTTTCATACCTAGAGTATAATTTTCAACTGTACCCGAAATGGTTACACTACCTGTATTTAAATATTCATCAGATGCAGGTGATGCTATCGTTACCTTCGGTTCAGTTCCAGTCCCTTCAGCTTTTACAACGGATATTTCCGATATTTGATAGGATCCAAATATTTGAATACATAAAACAAGTAAGACTAGTACTAGCAACCTTGTTTTATGCAGGAGTCCACTTTTTCTCATATAGCACCCCTCGATTCTACTATTTATGCAGTGGCAAAATGTTGTTCTATATTTATTTTATTCCTAATTATATGAAGGTACTAGTGAAAGGGGATATTATTCAATAAATATTCATATATTGATTGTAAAAATACAGATTAATAACATAGGTATTTTCGAGGATTTTTTATCTTTTGAAAGTATATTTGTAAAGTGTGATAATTGACAATTCAGTGACTAAAACAGTAAAATAATCGTAATTAAATAAGGTGCTATGCCGAAGCATAACACCCTATTATCCGAACATTTCATTTTGAGCTAATAATTAGTTGCTGCTAATTGTTAGCTTATTTTATTAATAGCCTGTAGGCATTCCTACTGGGTGATCAGCACGACGCTCAGTATTCTTAATTGATTCAGCGTGAGAGCTGTTATGACATGCCCAACATACTGACATGTTAGTGAACTTCTTAAGAGCAGAAGAAGCGTTGTTGTCTGTCATGTAAGCTTCAGCTTCAGCAACAGTCTTAACTGCTTCACCAGTTTTCGCCATAATAGTAGCATCTTGTAAATCAGCAATTGTACGTCCAAGAGAATCTTTCATGATATATGCATCAGTACCGTGACCATAGTGACAGCGTACGCAAGTATAAGAGTCACTGTTTGTGCTGTGACGGTATGCAGCAGTTGCAGAATTTGCATCGCCAAAATGGGATGCTTTAGTTCCAGAAGCAGTTAGGTAATCTGTGTGACAAGCCGCACAGAATTTGGACATTTGAACCCCAACGTTTTTAACTGTTTTATCTGCATCAGTTCCTACTGTATATCCAAGGTCTTTCAATTTTTGTTCAGTGACATTTGAGAATTTAGCAAGTGGAGCACCGCTATAGTATGCACTCTGAATTACGGTATCATCTGCCTCTTTTGCCATTTTAACAACTACAGGACGAGCTAAGAAACCTGTAGCAGCATTATTTAGTGCTGTTTTACCTGCATCAGCAGTAGAATATGCTTGAGCATGTTCGTAATCGAAGTATACACCAGCTGTTGAACCGTAAGCAGCAACAGTAGTAGCATCTTTCATGAAACGTGACCAGTAAGTTTTTCCATCAGTACGGTTGTCATATCCGTATAACCATGGAGCTTCAGATTTTGTATAAGCAGAAGCACCTTTGTTATATTGAGCAACAGTTACAACCCCAGAAGTACCATCTGTAGTACGATATAATACAACAGCAGGAGCAGCAGCTATTTCTGCTGGAGTAGTCATAGCTGGTAAAGTATCAACTACAGGAACGTTTTCTAATTGCATACCACCTTGAGAAGCTGGCATTGAAGCAATTCCGTTTGGATTGTATTGCAATAAACGGTCAGAGTAAGATCCGTGTGGTGCGTGACAGCTAGCACAGTTGAAGTTTTCGCCCCATGCAGTACCATTAGTTTTGTCATCGCCTTCTACATCTGGATTTCCACCAGGAGCTGCTTTGATTTTCAAAGAATCGTTAGCTGTGTGCTGAGATGCACCGTGAGTACCGCCGAAAGTACCGGCACCAGTCATTGATGCAGTTTCACCGCTAGCGAATACGTTTTTAAATCCTAAAGTACCATCATGACAAGCAGTACAAGTGTTATAAACGTCATCCGCAAATAATAACGAATCGCCTTTTGCAGTGTGTGTTTGGTGACAGCTTGCACAAGAGTTTGTGTTGTTTTGATAAGAAGTGTGAGTTTTTTGACCAGTTAAAGTCTTAACTACATCACTATTATGATCGCCAGGTAGGTCAACATTTTTACCAGTTTCGTTTGAATTGGTAATAGATGGTCCTTTTTGACCTGGAGTCATTGTTGCCGCAGATGCAGCAGCTGCAAACATGCCGAACAGCATGATCGCAAAAAGTAAGCTTAAGCTAAACTTTCTCATTCTTGAAACCTCCCAAATTAATCTCTCTTTTTTTCTCTTTTTTTGTTTTTATATTCTAAGAGTAACCAGATACCGCTTCTCTTTTCTATACCACCCCCTTTAATGTGAAGGAATAGGTTATTAAATTATTTCATTACTGTTCTGGAAGAGTTGGAACTGTTATTTAAAGATTTGAACCCTAATGTTTAATGTATCTGTAATATAAACATTGTCATTTTTATCTATGAATAAGCCGTTAGGCAGAGAGAATTGTCCATTGTTTTCCCCCATACCACCAAATTCAAATACTTTCTTACCATCCTTGTCAAAGCCATAAACAAGGTGGGTCAAGTTACTGACAACATACATGATGCCACGGCTATCGATGCCAATTCCCCTTGGGTTGACAAAGATTGATTCGCCCTTGCCGTTATTTGAACCATTGATAATCTTTTTAAATTTGCCTGCTTTATCGAAAATCTCTACACGCTGGTTGGCAGTATCAACGATATAGATATTGCCTTCATCGTCTGCGGTGATGCCATTAGGAGCGTTAAGTTCACCATCTTTTGTGCCTGGCTTGCCAACTTCAAGAAGCAATTTGCCGTTTAAGTCAAATACATAAGCTTTATTTGTTTTAATATCAGTCATGTACACTTTTTTATCAATAATTCTCAATGCGGCTGGTGCTGCTATCTTTTTATCGGTCATAACTTTTTTTGCAAAGTAATCAATAAATTTCCCTTTTTCATTGAATATTGAAATATTTCCATTATATAAATCGGCAACAAATACTCTTCCCTGATCGTCAGTTGCGATTCCATAAGGAAATTTAAATTGGCCCTTTCCTGTACCATCCTCACCAAACGAGAATAATAGATTGCCACCGACATCAAATACCATAACACGTTTATTATTCGTATCCGATACATAAGTAAATGCACTATTTGTGGTTACATCCATGGGCTTTAACATTGGCTTATTAAAGTCACCTGTTAGCGCTTGGCTGTAGTTTGGTGCTCCATCTGGATTAATAACTTTTAACAATCCTGTATCAACTGCTTTTGTATTATTTAGAAAAAGGAAGGTAAAAACTGCTGCCGTAGCTATAGCAATAAGTGCCATACCGATATACACATTACGTCTTTTCATCGTTATTCACCTTCAGCCTTTGTGTCTTTATCTTTCAATCTATCTAATGCATCGATTGCATCTTTAAACAATGGATCATATTGGAGCGCATCCTTATAAATCGTTATCGCATCTTCATATTTTCCCTCTGCTTCTGCTACCATCCCAATCTGGTATATGATATCAGCATTGGTTGGAGCTAGCTTGTTGGCTTGTTCAAGTGACTTGGTCGCCTTATCATATTCTTTTAACCCGCGATAAGCGATTCCCATTTGAACATGGCCCTTAAAGTCCCGAGGAGCGATTTTTACAGCTTTTTCAAATTCAATTAGCGCTTCATTATAGCGTTCTTCAGATATATAGACTAAACCCATGTTGTAACGCGCATCATAATAATTTTTGTCTTGCTCAAGGACATAATCAAACTGTTTAATCGCTTCGTCATGGTCACCCTTTAAATAATAGGTATAACCAAGAACAATTCGGTTTTCTAGATTGGCAGGATCTTTTTTTACCTCTTGTTTATAGTATTCTAACTGCTCATTTACCCTTTTCATATCAACGCTATTCCAAAAATAAAAGTGACCGAGAGCATATCCTGCACCGACTGTGATGATTAAAGTGAGTAATAATAACAGAATACCGGTTTTCTTTTTGAACGTCTTGGGCTGCTTCTTGGCTGTCCTTCCCTCTACTTCCTGAGGTGCTTTTTCTGCTTCCATGTTAAATCCCCTCTCGGAATCTATTCTTTTTCTTTATGGTCTATATTTGACTTATGGCATTTCGAACACTTTTCTTCAACGTGACATTTTAAACATGATTTTTCGTATTTTTGATTAGCTGCTAATTTGAATGGGTGTTTTTCCTTAAATGTATCCCCATGTGAGCTCGGATGACAGGAAGCACATTGAACCGTTGTTACAGGTGAATCACTTGTAATCCGATTAGAGTGGCAAACAAAGCATTTTTTTGTATCCTTTGCTATACTGCCATGTTTTGTATCAAAAGAAGCAATTTTATGGCTTTCTGGTTTCTTTCCATGACATTCTTTACAGAAAGTGTTTGTTTTAGCATATTGTGAAACAGAAACACTATTGTTGGAATTGGAAGTTTCATTTTTTAAAAATTTAGTATAGCTTGGGTCTTCTTTAAATAAGTCATACTTTTCTTTGGACATATAGGAATGGCATTGTTCACATTTTTTCAATTCAGATGGTTGTATTTTTCCATGTCCACCTTCTTTGAAAGTTGCTGTTTTATGAGTTTTAGGTACCATTGTTGTTTCATGACAGGCGCTACATTTTAATGTTGCTTTCCTTGCTTCATGACATTCCATGCAAGTATCCATTTGCGGACTAGTAAACTTGGTGTCACTCATTAGCACGGTGCCTAGTTTTTCATCCCATTTTCCATAATCACTCTTATAAGTTACTTTTCGGTCGGATATTTCCCCGTGTGCAGTACCGCTATGACACTGTACACATTTAATCCCTTCCGTCTTATGTTTGTCATGAGGTATGATAATATCCCCTGAAGGTGTAACTTCTCGGTTTTTCATGTTGTGACAGGATTCGCAAGCAGAATCAGGTATTAGGTTCGGCATCTTAATTGGTGCCAGATAGGTATCTGTTTGCTTTTTGTATACTTCTTTAATTCCGTTACCTTTCGCTTTTACGTGATTCTCCGCCCCCGATCCAATATGACAGCTTTCACAGGCTACCTCACTATGAGAGGAAGCTTTCCAAGTATAGTACTGGGGTTTCATCTCATGGCAGGATGCGCAAAATTCTGAGCTGGATGTTGTTTCTAGCCCCACGAAGCTTAGGCCGAAGAAGATAGCTAGAAACAACACAGTTAGCGTTAGATATTTGAATAACTTATAGCGAAACTCGTTTCCTATAAAGCGAAAACGGGGAGGGGTCGGCACCTCTTGATTGTGCTCCTCGTCCATAAAAGCGACCCTCCTGTTCAGGGTTTTATTATTTCTTCTTGTCAGATTTAAATCCTGTTCTGTGACAGTATTGACAATAAACATCTGTTGGTGCTTTTACTTGTGTCGATCCTGGTATTGGCTTTGTACGGTCGTGACAGACGAAGCATTCTGATTTTTGATCATTTGTCTTCGCTTTTGACGCGTGAGCTGTTAACCATTTATCGCTGTCGACGTGTCCAGAAGGACGGTTGCTGTGACAGGCGCTACAGAATTTATTGATTCGTGATTGATCTTTTACGATTGTAATGTTCGGTACATATTTTGTTTTGGTTTCTTTCATCTTAAGAATTGAAATTATATCTTCTTTCGGTATTGCTCTGAACCATTTCGAATCCTGATGGCAGTTTACGCACTTATCTAACTCTTGAACAGCTGTGCCGCCATGATTACCGTTCCAGCCTTCGACCTTATGACTCTTAGGAACTTTAACTTTTTTATGACATGTTTCACAAGCCATGGAAAGTTTGACGTCTTTTTGTTGTTTTCCAATTGCTTGTAAGATGATATCTTGTGTTTTTTGATCATGTTCCGCTAATGCTTCCGCTTCTGTCTTTTCACCTTCATGTGTTGCCTCAGTTGTTGCTTCAGCTGCAATTTCTGTAGTTGCTGTGGAAGTGCCTTCTTTCTTACTTTCTTCCATTTTTTTCGCAAGTTCTTCTGGATTTGACGGAACGTTGTAAGAAGCTTCCTTCCAAGGTTTTACGCCGTTGTTTACTTGATCATGGCAATCAATACATGTTCCCATGTTTGGTCGTAGGTATTTCTTTTCCATTAATTTCTCAGCACTCTCTGCCGTCCACTTGCCGCGAACTTCTTCGACATTGATGCCGCGAGATGCCATCTTTGCATGCACAACCCCAGCATGGCAGGTGATACAAGGAATATCTTGTTCGATATGTCCTTTATGATTTACTTTTAAGTCCCCGGATGCAGTTACGAGTCGGTTTTTCGAGTGACATTGCAAACAGTTTTCGTTTGAAACGGCTTCTTCTTCGGTTTGAACGATTTGTTCAGGAACCCCAGTTACGTGGTAGTACACTTCTTTAACCGATTTCATTTTGTGGGTAATCATGTTGGTGAAACCAGGCTTGATGTGACACTGAACACATGAAATCTGATTATGAGCACTTGCAGTGTATGATGAATACTCCGGTGCCATTTCGTGACAGCTGGCACAGAATGTCGGTGAGTTAGTTGCGGTAAGAACCCCATAACCTCCACCAAATACAACGATACAGCCAACAAGTGAAACGAATAACAATTTCCACCTATTCACTGGGTTCTTCCAGTCAATCGCTCGAAACTTTCGCCATAATCCGCGAATCAGGCCAACTTTTTTTCTATCTTCTCTACTTTCGGGATCTTTATCTTTATTTTTTTTCCCCCAAATGGCCACTTAACTCACCCTTCCCATTTTGGATTGTTTCTCTATATATTTTCCATATTAACCTCTCTAAAGGTAGTATCTAACATTGTGAGAGTATAATCCAATGTACAATTTGTGAATATTTTTTCATAGGAATTAAGTATGATATTTCCCATTAAAATAACTTAAAAACGTTGTTATCTCAAGCGTCATTTAACACTATTGATATGTTGTTTAATCTGTATAAGATTGAATTTATATACAATATCAATCTATCTTTATACAAAAATATTGGAATTCGAATGGAAGTTTTTCTAGTTGGGATTCATTATCAAGGCAACGTCATAGGTCTGCCATATTTGACAAAAAATCGAACATCTTTTTGAGCAAGTTGCGGCATTTAACTTGGTCAGATATATAATAGTAGATTGTACAAATCCTGCTCTCCGCTACATTGTTGTCACTGTATGGAGGAAATGGTAAGATAAGAAGGGTATTTAACGAAATTTTTGACTATGATTTTTTAAAAAAGAGTGCATTTGTCTCTATATAAAGGAGCGTTCATCAAATGATGGGGATTTTAAATAAAGTGTTTGATCTGAACAAGCGTGAGTTGAAGCGGTTAGATAAGCTGGCCACAAAAATTGACGCATTGGCGTCGAAAACAGAAAGACTGACCGATGATCAACTGCGTGAGAAAACGGAAGAGTTCAAGGCCCGCTATCAAAACGGGGAAACACTGGATGATTTACTCGTTGAAGCGTTTGCCGTGGTCCGTGAAGGCGCTCGCCGTGTGCTTGGTTTGTATCCGTATCATGTTCAGTTAATGGGGGGGATTTCTCTCCACGAAGGGAACATCTCGGAAATGAAAACGGGTGAAGGTAAAACGTTAACTGCGACCATGCCCGTTTATTTGAATGCTCTTTCTGGAAAAGGTGTCCATGTTGTTACGGTCAACGAATACTTAGCAAGCCGTGACGCCGAGGAAATGGGTCAGTTGTATCAGTTCCTAGGCTTAACAGTCGGCTTGAATTTAAATAGCATGGATAAAGAAGAAAAGCAGGCAGCCTATGCTGCTGATATTACCTATGGAACGAATAACGAATTTGGTTTCGATTATTTGCGGGATAACATGGTCCTCTATAAGGAACAAAAAGTTCAGCGCCCACTTTTCTTCGGTGTGATTGATGAGGTTGACTCGATTTTAATTGACGAAGCACGTACACCTTTAATTATTTCAGGTTCAGCGGCAAAGTCGGCTGTCCTTTATATTCAAGCGAATGGTTTCGTTCGTATGCTTTCAAAAGATACAGATTATACCTACGATGAAAAAACAAAGGGTGTGATGCTGACAGAAGAAGGGATCAGCAAAGCGGAAAAAGCTTTCGGGATTGATAACCTTTTTGACATGTCGCATGTTACCTTAAACCATCATATTAACCAGGCATTAAAAGCCAATGTCAGCATGCACCTTGATGTCGACTATGTCGTTCAAGATGGTGAAATTGTTATCGTTGACCAGTTCACCGGTCGTTTAATGAAGGGGCGCCGCTACAGTGAAGGCTTGCACCAAGCGATTGAGGCGAAAGAAGGTCTCGAGGTTCAAAACGAAAGTATGACGATGGCAACGATTACGTTCCAAAACTATTTCCGGATGTATGAAAAATTAGCCGGTATGACCGGTACGGCGAAAACGGAAGAGGAAGAATTCCGCAACATATATAATATGAATGTTATCGTGATTCCTACGAATCGCCCGATCGTCCGTGATGACCGTGCTGATTTAATCTACTCCTCAATGGACGGCAAGTTCCGTGCAGTGGTCGAGGATATCGCTGAGCGTAACCAAAAAGGACAGCCCGTTCTTGTTGGTACGGTTGCGATTGAAACGTCTGAGCTCATTTCTAAGTATTTATTGAAAAAAGGTATTCGCCACAATGTCTTGAACGCGAAAAACCATGAGCGTGAAGCTGAGATTATTGCCGAAGCAGGTCATCAGGGTTCGGTCACGATTGCGACGAACATGGCCGGCCGTGGTACCGACATTAAGCTTGGCGAAGGTGTCATTGAACTGGGCGGACTTGCTGTTATTGGTACCGAGCGTCATGAAAGCCGCCGGATTGATAACCAGCTTCGTGGACGTTCTGGACGTCAAGGGGACCCAGGTATTACTCAGTTCTACTTATCAATGGAAGATGAACTGATGCGCCGCTTCGGTTCAGATAATATGAAATCAATGATGGAACGCCTTGGTATGGATGATAATCAGCCTATTCAGAGTAAAATGGTCTCTAGAGCGGTTGAATCGGCGCAAAAACGCGTTGAAGGTAATAACTTTGATGCCCGGAAACAGCTCTTGCAATATGATGATGTTCTGCGCCAACAGCGTGAGATCATCTACACCCAGCGAGATGAAGTATTAGAATCGGATAACCTTCGCGACATCGTTCAGAAGATGATCATGAACTCCATCGAGCGCAACGTGAATGCCCATGCATCGCGCCATGAAGATGAGGAAGAATGGAATCTACAAGCGATTGTTGATTATGTGCATGCCACTCTTTTACATGAGGGTGACATGACAGCGGAAGATTTGAAGGACAAGGATCCAGGTGAAATTGTTGAAGCCATTTTTGCAAAAGTGAAAGAACGTTACGAGGAGAAAGAACAACTTCTTTTCCCTGAGCAAATGCGCGAATTTGAAAAGGTTGTTACACTCCGTGCAGTTGACTCCAAGTGGATTGATCACATCGATGCGATGGACCAGCTTCGTCAAGGAATCCATTTACGCGCCTATGGACAAATCGATCCGCTTCGTGAATACCAACATGAAGGCTTTGCGATGTTTGAGGCGATGATCCATTCAATCGAGGACGAAGCAGCCATGTATATCATGAAAGCGGAAATCCGCAATAACCTTGAGCGTCAAGAAGTAGCCAAAGGCCAAGCCGTGAATCCAAAAGAGGAAGGCGAACCCGTTAAGAAAAAACCGAAAGTAAAACAAATTGATGTCGGCCGTAACGATCCATGTATCTGCGGCAGCGGCAAGAAATATAAGAACTGCTGTGGGGCAGGGAAATAAATTTTTGATATTTGATATCAACTTCGATGTTGATAATTAATAAGGGCTAGCGATTTGATTCGCTGGCTCTTTTTGTTGTTTTGAAAGTGATTAACGGGCGATTAAATATGACATTTGACCTACATTTTTGTGACATTTTTCACGAAATATCTACTGATAAAGTGATTTCTGGTAAGATACTACTGTAAGAGGGGGATTGCCGTGGCTTTTTGGAAAAAGAAACAAGATACCGATTTAGACGGAGTAACTGATGGGGACAATCCAGAGTCTGCCGGTAGAAATGTAAGAAAAGGTAAAAATCCAATGAAACGTTGGAGGCTGCTTGTCGTCGCTTTAACAACATTTATAGCGATACTTGGTTTTACATATGGAGCGATTAGTTATACTTCTACACCATCTTTTTGTTCTACTTGTCATGAAATGGCACCGGAGCATGTGACCTATCAGGCTAGTGCCCACAATCAAATCAAGTGCACCCAATGTCATATTAAACCTGGTGCGAAGAATTTAGTCATACATAAAGTTGAATCACTAAAAGAGGTCTATTACCATGTGGTTGGGGCGCCAGATCCGATTGTCCCAACAGTTGCCGTCTCAAACGAGAACTGCGAGCAGTGTCACTCAAGAAATCGCTTAATTACCGCGAATGGCGATTTAAAAGTCAACCATAAGGGTCATATTAAAGAAGGCATCCCTTGTATCACCTGTCATCGGGGTGTGGTTCATGCGAAGGTGGCCGAGCGAGGGATTAACGATTCATCCACTTATGCTGCCTGGACCAAAGACAACGCTAAGAAGCTGATGGGTGAAAAGTATGAGAATCCAAACATGGGAACATGTATTGACTGTCACGAACAAGTCAACCAAGGAAAAAAGCCGTGGAAGGATAAAGACTATCTCCTTCCTAAAAATGAAAAAAAACCAGTTGTAACCGAAGATAGCGTCGACCTTCAGGAGACACCAGAAGCACAGGCAGGTATTCTGGAAAGGGAGCTCCCTGAAAACAAACAAAAGACGATCCTCCAAGCAGTTAGCCAACAGAAAACCGATGTGAAGCTATCGATGCAATGCTTTACCTGTCATCAAAGTATCAAAACACCTAAAAATCATGATGTTAACACCTGGATAGAGCGACATGGTGATTTTGCTGTAAAAGATCTAGGTACCTGTTTTAACTGTCATAAGGATTCCTTATGGATCAAAGATCTCGAAAAACAAGATATACGGAAGTTACTAACGGACACCGAAAAGAAAGTGACCTATAAACAAGACTTGTTGACGGTTTCTACAGAATCTCGCAGCAATTATTTCTGCAGCATCTGTCATGCGCATAGCCCAGCAAACCACAAAGAGCGTTACACGTGGTTAACCGATAGGCACAGGCTTAATTCAGCAACACCCGAACAGAGAAAAAAATGTTTTGTCTGTCATGATAATGGAAAGCCAGACGTGAAAACAAGAACTGCACCTTCCGATGTCTACTGTGATTTCTGCCATAACGGCGAGTTCAAAGGTGAACATGCCTAATCCTATAAAAATATTAAGCTAAATGGATGTCCCATAATTAGGACATCCCTTTTTTTGATTTACTAACGGTTAGTCTGTGTATATTGTGGATATCACGGGCGGACTTGTGGGTATAGGTAATGGGATTTTAGTTATCCACATGGGGATAACTGCAAAACGCAAATCTGACTGTTTATAATTTAAAAGAAAGGCATTACCTAGTAGGGAGATACTCGTTCTTAGGAGAATAAATCACTTGTTTTAAGTGTGAATTCAGGAAACATATGTGAGTTAAAAACATCTCCTTCTTTATAAATATGGGGGATCTGATATTTTCCATGTTCATCAAGTACATATTGCTCTAAAATTTTCTCATTCGGATAGATGATCACGTACTCTTTTACATCGTGTTTTTGATATTGGTTCATTTTTTCTATACGGTCCCGCTGCCAAGTTGATGGGGAAAGGACTTCTACGATGAGATCCGGGGCACCCTTGCATCCTTTCTCATCCAACTTCCCTGCCTCGCATACCACACTAATATCGGGCTGGACTACCTGATATTCTTCTTCATCATCTGTTGCAGATAACCTAACATCAAATGGGGCTGTGTACACTCGGCATGTACTGCCTTTAAAAAAAGAATACATTTCTCCAGCGAAATTCATTACGATATCTTGATGCTGTCTTGACGGTGCCGCTAGTAAATAGGGAATACCGCCAATAATTTCATATCGGGGCTCATCAGGCCATGTTAAATAATCAGCATACGATACTTTCTTAGATTGAGGTTGGTTGATACTCATTTTTTGCACCTCCATTAATATCCACAGTTTACCATCAATAGAACATTTTAAAAACTAGTGAGCTAATATTTTCACTTTCTTCTAAAAGTTAGCTTAGCTCAAAAACGCTGCCCCAGTAAGGAGCAGCGTTCGCTTTTCTTATTTTTCCTTATTGTGCTTCGATTAAACCGTAGCGGCCGTCTCTGCGCTTATAAACAACATTGGTACGGTGTGTGTCAGCATTCGTAAATACATAGAAGCTGTGGCCCAGCATATTCATCTGCAGGATCGCTTCTTCACTGTCCATTGGTTTTAAGTCAAAACGCTTGGTACGAACTAATTCTAATTCATCTTCGTCTAATTCATGGACGTCTGTGTTTTCAGTGGTGGCAAATGTAACAGGAAAATCGCCTTTTTCACGGAATTTACGGTTAACCTTTGTTTTGTGTTTGCGAATTTGGCGCTCTAGTTTATCAGTAATCAAGTCGATCCCAGCATACATATCAACATTTGTTTCTTCGGCACGAAGGACAAGTTGCGGAAGTGGGATAGTCACTTCTACTTTAGAAGTTTTATCTTGATTGAATCTTAGATTCACATTTACCTTTGCATCAGGTGCTTCTGTAAAATAGCGTTCCAATTTTGCGATTTTCTTCTCTACATACTCTCTAATTGCTGGAGTAACCTCGATGTTTTCACCACGAACGTTATATTTCATTTGTGGACTCCTCCTTTAGTTAAGGCTATGTAATAACATTTCTATTTTACCCTATGAATATCCTGCTAAATCAGAACAAAAATTTTGTCGATTTATTGACAAAAACAATAGGGAAATAGTGACAATGTTTTCCCTACCTTTGACACGATAAGGTAATTTTTACTAAAATGAATGTTTATTCAATTTCATTGTAATCTTTAGTGGGACAACTTTCCATTAAAAAGCTCTCAGAATAGGTTAAATCCTAGAAGAGCTATCGTGCAAGTGTCAGTGATTGAACACTGGCTGCCCCCTCCTCATTTAATAGTTTTGCTGCATGCCGTAGTGTTGAGCCGGTTGTGTAAATATCATCAATCAGAACGACCTTTTTTCCTGCCAGCTGAATATCAGGAAGAAGCTGAAATACTTGCGGGAGGTGAATCCGTTCTGACCTTGATTTCTTCGATTGCTTTTCTGAATGAATTCGGCTGAGGAGATGATTGGGTTGATAGCCTGCTTCTAATAGGATTGCAGAAGCTTGATTAAAGCCTCGTTCATAAAGCCGTTCTTCACTTAACGGAATGG
Organism: Bacillus sp. MM2020_1; assembly: GCA_011250595.1. GTDB lineage: Bacteria > Bacillota > Bacilli > Bacillales > Cytobacillaceae > Neobacillus. The sequence continues at coordinate 55,116 of JAANMP010000029.1, forward strand.
GTACAAATAGGTCGGGCCCGATTTCGGTCAGTTTCTTTTTAAGAAATTCAGAAAATATCTTCGCTAGTACATAATCGCCGCGAAATTTAAACTTAGCAATCATTTCTTTTAAAAAGTCATTGTAGAGGAACAGGGAATGGTTTCTCTCAAGGTATCCCTGCCATTCGGGGTCTTCCTCCCAGCGAAAACAATCATGGCACCAATCACCTCTGCGAAATTTTTCGTCTATGTTTTGAAACGGCCGACTGCATATACGACATTGCTCACCTTCGATCTTTTCTAGCTTTCCTTCGCATGTCTGGCAAATAATCTGTTCTTTTTCTACAGAGAATATAGCTCGCCAACCAATGTTAGCAAGGATGAGCTCATGGCAGTTTAAACAGCGATTTTGCATGAAGAAATCCATTATTAAAGCTCCTCTCTATTTTTATTAATCCAGCAAGTCCCTTTTGATCCCTTCCCGGTTCATCGAGACAATTTTCTTTCTTGCCTTTAACATCTCTTCGGTTTTTCCATAATGAAAATAGGTCACCACGCCGTCGGGATGATCCTTACTCCTCCCTGCTCTTCCCGCAATTTGGACGAGGGCACTTTCTGTAAAAATAGCATCCTCAGCCCCAACCACAGCCACATCGATATTTGGAAAAGTTACTCCTCGTTCGAGAATAGTCGTCGTTAACAGCAGCGGCGTTTCTTTGGAACGCATTTTTTGCACCTTTTCTTTGCGGTTAGGGTCTTCTGCATGGACCGCTTCGATAGTTGACGCAAACTGGCGCAGGATAGGGAGTGCATTTTCCATTAAGGAGATATGTGGAAAAAACACTAAGGCTTGTTTGTTCGATTGGATCCGCGCCGTTATCCAACGGAGGACATTTGGCGGGAGTTTATTTTTTTGCAGCTGTTTTTGCCAGTTTCCACACCATTCAAATTTGGGAACTGGGAGCGGATGGCGATGGAAACGAGCCGGGATGGTTGTAAACGCTCGTTTCCCTGTCCGGCATTCCCTTTGCCACTTTTGATTAGGTGTCGCCGTCAGGTAAATCATGGCGGAGTGCGGCTTTCGCGCCTGGACGGCGGCATACTGGAGGGATTCCTCGACTGTATAGGGAAATGCATCAACCTCATCTAAAATAATCGCATCAAAGGCATGGTAGAAGCGAAGCAGCTGATGGGTGGTTGCAATCGTGAGCGGTGCATATAGATGGCGGTCCTCGCTTCCACCGTAAAGAGAAGCGACTTTTATTTCCGGGAATGCTGCTTTTAGTCTAGGGGTGAGTTCTAAGACAACATCAGTTCTTGGGGTTGCGATACATATCCTTTTTTTTGCAGCGAGTGCGACTTCAATACCAGCGAATAGAACCTCTGTCTTCCCTGCTCCGCAAACAGCCCAAACCAAGTGCTCTTGATTCTGTTGAATGGCTGTTGTCACGTGGTCCGATGCCACCTGCTGCCCATTTGAGAGCGTTCCCTGCCATTGTTTGATTTTTGAAGGAAGAATGGTGTCAGGCACCGGGCCATTCCAACTGATGAGCGGCGTACATTCACTGATCCTTCCCATCATGATGCACTGACGGCAGTAGAGACAGATTTCGCCGCAGCGGGAGCATGGGTAGGATGCAAAATGCTGGGGATCCATATTTCCACACCGGGAGCAAACGGGCTTTTTTCCTTCGTAGTAGATCCCTTTGCGGTAGGTGACATATCCATTTTCGTAATGGGTTTGCACTTCTTCTACTGGAAATGGGATATCTTCTAGGAGGAGTTGTTTGCCTGTGAGAAGTTGCTGAAGGTCGGGATTGTATGGGAAATTGGGGTTTTTTGGCGGCTGCGGGATACTTGGAATGTCTGAGATTGGAAGAGAGTTTTCGTCAGTGTTGTTGCCGGGAATTAAGACGTTGTTTTTAATGACAAAACGCATGAGGGCACCCTCTCTGGATTCAGATAATAGAAACGATCTCTTGTTTTTCCTGTTGTTTGCAGGTTTAAACTGCGAACAATTTTTTGAGTGGTATCAGGGGTAGGGAGAAGTAAAAAATTCCTCAATTCTTGATTGGTAATCGTTGGTTTGTAAAGGTAGAAATAGTGACTGAGAGTTATTAGGATGGCGTCTTTTGAGATTGTTAAGCAGGCGGGGCAGTTCCAATACCCTCTTTTGTAATTCATCGGGATATAGTTACATTTTTCATTTGGGCAGCAAACACCGCTCCGAATATCTTTTTCGGTAAGATTGTATTCTCTTAAGATATCGATTGGTTTCGGGCTGTGTTGACTTAGAAGTAGGTTACCGATTTTGGTCATTGTCTCGCTGTTTATTTTTTCTTGATGATAGCGTTGTTCCATTGAGTCAATTTTATTAAAGATGTCTCTCCCCTTACATATTTTGGTGAAATCTGTTTTGTCTCCAGAATTGGCCTTCAAGATGGTACTGGTATTTTTGAAAAAAATAAGGGTATCAACCGGGAGCACATTGCAGTGGTTTTTGATCAGCCAGTTACGCAAGAGGGATTGAAGACGTTGGCATTGAACGCGCGGGTCCTCAAAGGATTCTTCTGTTCCGTCGTCATGGTTTCGGATAAGCTGCTTGAAGGTATTATCAAAGGTCAGTGTACCTGCGATGTTTTTGGCTTCGATGATTAGGATGTAATTTTGCGAGAGGAGAAGGGTGTCGATTTGAAAGTGTATTGCGTTGATTTGAAGTTGAAGATCGTGGAAGATGAGGTATTTCTCTTGAGGAAGATCTTTAACAAAATTAGCTAGTGCAATTTCGCCCCAGTAACCTGCCCACCGTTTGGCTAAGTCTCTTTCAATTTCTTGATACTTGCTGTGGCCGATGATTAGTCTTACTTTTAAGATTTGGGTTAAGAATAGTCTTTGGGGAACAGTTAATTCTTTCATAATCACTTAATTCATCACTCCTAGTTCTTTTTTGGGGAATTTCAACAAAGTTTGTATAAATCCCTGCTTATTTGTCGAAGTTTCCTTATTTTTTTCTGGATTTGTGTCGGTTTGTTGTCTGGATTATTATAGCTAGGGGGATTCTGTTTTGAATTGGGAGGAGTTTCCACGGATTTGGCCTAGGAGTTTCGCTGGCTTGGACGGTGATTCCGCCGATTTGGCCCGGGATCCCGCGAACCTTCGAAGTTATTCCGCCAAACTCGGGATGAAATTCCGCCGACTTCGGAACTATTCCGCCGAATCCCTGGATGATTCCGCAAAAACCCCTTTAAATTAACTTTTTTATAAATCGGTAACTTGCTTCTACTCGTATTGTAGCGGGCGCTCGGAGCGGTGGATTCCGCCGATTTGGCCCGGGATTCCGCGAACTTTCGAAGTTATTCCGCCTAACTCGGGATGGATTCCGCCGACTTCGGAACTATTC
>JAANMP010000002.1 GCA_011250595.1 Bacillus sp. MM2020_1
GTAGGAGTCTGGGCCGTGTCTCAGTCCCAGTGTGGCCGATCACCCTCTCAGGTCGGCTACGCATCGTCGCCTTGGTGAGCCGTTACCTCACCAACTAGCTAATGCGCCGCGGGCCCATCTGTAAGTGACAGCCGAAACCGTCTTTCAGCTTTTCCTCATGAGAGGAAAAGGATTATCCGGTATTAGCACCGGTTTCCCGGTGTTATCCCAGTCTTACAGGCAGGTTGCCCACGTGTTACTCACCCGTCCGCCGCTAACCACCGAAGTGATTCGCTCGACTTGCATGTATTAGGCACGCCGCCAGCGTTCGTCCTGAGCCAGGATCAAACTCTCCAAGAAAGTTGATTAGCTCATTTGTTACGTTGGCTTAGCTTCATTTCTGAAACTAATAATTTTTGTTTGTTTGCACGATTTTGTTTGTTTAGTTTTCAAAGGACAATTTCTTTATCGCCCGTAAGCGACTTAATTAATATACCACCTGTGATATTTAAAGTCAACTGTTTTTCTATCTTTTTTACTACAAACATTGTAATAACTCTTTCTAATTATTTCCTTCCTTTTTTAATGTTCATCAACATAAGAAAAGGAACACATTGATCATGTGCTCCCTCCTCATTACTTATTCTATCTCCTCATTGGTTTCAACCTCTTCAGGAGAGACCTCTTTAGGAGAAACCTCTTCAGCTTCGTTTTGACCGTTTTCAAGTACTTCTGCTGCTTCATCTACTACTTCTTCTTCTTCTTTCTCAACCTTTGCCACAGTGGCGACAAACTCATCTTCACTTTCCTTCATACTAATCAACTTCACACCTTGAGTATTCCGTCCCATTTTTGAAATACTGCCAACATCCATACGGATGAGGACACCACCTGTGGTGATTAGCATCAGATCCTCTTCACCTGTTACTGCCCGCATCGAAACAAGTTCACCATTTTTTTCAGTAACATGGCAGGTCTTTATTCCCTTACCGCCCCGGCCTTGGATCCGGTATTCTTCTGCGGTTGTTCGTTTACCGTATCCATTTTTCGTGACAATAAGAACATCATTGGATTCCTCTAATACTTCCATTCCAACCACTTCATCGCCACTATCCAGCGTAATACCTTTCACACCTGTAGCTGTACGCCCCATTGATCGAACATCCGTTTCATGGAAACGAATCAGCATCCCTTTCTTCGTACCGATAATCATATGCTTTGTACCATCAGTTAAGCGAACAGAGATAAGTTCATCACCTTCACGCAAACTCAAGGCAATTAAGCCGTTATTACGAATATGCGCAAATGATGTTAATGGAGATCGTTTGGATATTCCTTCTTTTGTGGTAAAGAATAATGACCAATCATCTACAAATTCCTCTACAGGAATAATTGCATTGACCCATTCACCTTTATCTACATTAAGAAGATTAATAATAGGAATTCCTTTAGCTGTACGGCTGAATTCCGGTATTTCATAGCCTTTTGAACGATATACCTTTCCTTTGTTAGTAAAGAAAAGGATCGTATCATGCGTTGACGTGGTGATTAAGTGTTCAACAAAGTCATCCTCGTTTGTACCCATTCCTTGTATTCCACGGCCGCCTCGTCGTTGAGCACGATAGGTGGACACTGGGAGGCGTTTAACATACCCATTATGAGTCAAGGAAATAACAATATTCTCACGAGGGATTAAATCTTCATCCTCAATATTTTCAATGCCACCGGTTACAATTTCTGTCCGGCGCTTATCATTGAAACGATCTTTAATTTCAGTCAATTCTTCACGGATAATTTCAAATACCTTTTCCTCATCAGCTAAAATTGCTTTTAATTCAGCAATTAGCGCCATAAGGCCTTGAAATTCTTCTTCAATCTTTTCTCGTTCTAACCCAGTTAAACGCTGCAAACGCATATCAAGGATTGCCTGAGCTTGTTTTTCAGACAAGTTAAACTCAGTCATTAAACCTGCGCGGGCAATATCCGTTGTTTGTGAGTTTCGAATAAGGGTAATAACTGCATCTAAATTGTCTAATGCGATTCTTAAACCTTCTAAGATATGGGCACGCGCTTCCGCTTTACGTAGTTCAAACGCTGTTCTTCTGCGGATGACGACCACTTGATGATCTAAGTAATGTACTAAGCATTGCTTAAGAGTTAACACCTTTGGATGTCCATTAACTAGGGCTAATGTGTTAATTCCAAAGCTGGTTTGAAGAGCTGTATGTTTATATAAATTATTTAAAATGACGCTGGCATTTGCATCTTTACGAACCTCAATAACAACCCGCATTCCTTTACGGTCGGATTCATCTCTCAGGTCTGTAATACCTTCAATTTTTTTATCGCGAGCTAATTCAGCAATTTTCTCGACTAAGCGCGCTTTATTTACTTGGTAGGGTAACTCATTAACAATGATAACTTCTTTACCATTGGCTTTTTGTTCAATGACTACCTTTGCACGAATGGTAATGGATCCTCTGCCGGTTTCATAAGCCTTGCGAATACCGCTCCGGCCCAAAATAATCCCACCGGTTGGGAAATCAGGGCCAGGGATAATTTCCATCAGCTCCGGTATCGTAATTTCAGGGTCATGACTAACCGCTAAAACCGCATCGATGACTTCGCCAAGCTGGTGCGGAGGGATATTGGTCGCCATACCAACTGCAATCCCACTTGTCCCGTTAACTAAAAGGTTAGGGAATCTTGCTGGTAATACAACCGGCTCTCTTTCTTCCCCATCATAGTTGTCTTGATAATCAATTGTGTCTTTGTTAATATCCCTTAATAATTCCATCGAGATTTTCGACATTCTCGACTCTGTATAACGCATTGCTGCAGCCGCGTCTCCATCGACAGAGCCAAAATTCCCATGGCCATCTACAAGCATATAGCGATAGTTGAAATCCTGTGCCATCCGAACCATCGTTTCATATACAGCAGAGTCACCATGCGGGTGATACTTACCGATTACATCCCCAACGATACGAGCTGATTTTTTATATGGTTTATCTGAATGCATTCCAAGATCATGCATAGCATATAAAATACGGCGATGAACTGGTTTCAACCCATCCCGAACATCTGGAAGGGCACGAGAAACGATAACACTCATCGCATAGTCCAGAAATGAAGATTTCATTTCCTGACTTATATTAATCTCTGTTACTTGAGAATTAGGTGTTTCAGCCATATTAAATACCTCCCTCCGCCACTTATATATCTAAATTCTTAACGTATTGTGCATTTGCTTCGATGAAGTTACGACGTGGTTCTACCTTCTCACCCATTAACATATCAAAGGTTTCGTCCGCTTCAATCGCATCTTCAAGACTAACCTGCAGCATACTTCTTTTCGCAGGATCCATTGTTGTATCCCATAGTTGTTCAGGATTCATCTCACCTAAACCTTTATAGCGTTGGATATTAGGCTTTGGTGCAGCTGGCAGCATCGCAAATATCCGTTCAAGCTCTTTCTCATTATAGGCGTACTCAATACGTTTACCTTGCTGGACTTTATAAAGAGGCGGCTGAGCAATATAAATATAACCGGCTTCTAAAATCTTTCTCATAAACCGATAGAAAAACGTTAAGAGGAGTGTCCGAATATGGGCACCATCAACATCAGCATCGGTCATAATGACAATTTTATGATAACGTGCTTTTGAAATATCAAAATCTTCACCGATTCCTGTTCCAATCGCTGTAATCATCGATCTAACTTCATTGTTGGAAAGGATCCTATCCAAACGGGCTTTTTCTACATTGAGGATTTTTCCCCGAAGCGGCAGAATCGCTTGGAAATGGCGATCGCGTCCTTGCTTCGCCGATCCACCGGCAGAATCACCCTCAACAATATACATTTCACTTTCAGCCGGATCCTTGGAAGAACAGTCAGCTAATTTCCCAGGTAAAGCAGAAATTTCTAATGCACTTTTCCGGCGGGTTAATTCCCTCGCCTTCTTTGCAGCAAGCCTTGCACGAGCAGCCATTAAGCCTTTATCGACAATTTTCCTGGCAACTGATGGATTTTCCATTAAGAACTTATCAAATGTACTGGCAAAAACGGTATCAGTGATTGTTCTTACTTCAGAATTCCCTAGCTTGGTCTTTGTTTGTCCTTCAAATTGTGGATCTGGGTGTTTAATTGAGACAATCGCCGTGATCCCTTCACGAACATCTTCACCGGAAAGATTCGTTTCATTTTCTTTAATTAGTCCATTTTTCCGAGCGTAATCATTGATAACCCTTGTTAAGGCTGATTTGAAGCCAGATTCATGGGTACCACCTTCATAGGTATGAATATTATTTGCAAAAGAGTAAATATTTTCTGTATAACCTTCGTTATATTGGAGTGCGACTTCAACACTAATGCCGTCACGTTCTCCCTCCATGAAAATTGGTTCTTCATGAATCACTTCTTTGGTACGGTTTAAATGTTCAACATACGATTTAATTCCGCCCTCATAGTAGTATTCATTGTGTTTATTTTCAACACGCTTATCATCAATCGTAATTTTTATTCCTCTGTTTAAGAAGGCAAGTTCACGAAGGCGAGTAGCAAGAATGTCATATTCATAGACCAATGTTTCCGTAAAAATCTCGCTATCTGGTTTAAAATGGGTAACTGTCCCTGTGATATCAGTAGTTCCAATCACTTCTAATTCCTGAACCACCGCACCTCGTTCAAATTTGATCGAGTAGATCTGACCATCTCTGTGGACATATACCTCAAGTTCGGTGGAAAGGGCATTAACGACCGATGCACCAACACCATGCAGTCCTCCAGATACTTTGTAGCCTCCGCCGCCGAATTTACCGCCAGCATGAAGAACAGTCATAATGACTTCTACTGCCGGCCGACCCATTTTCTCTTGAATTCCGACCGGGATTCCACGACCATTATCCTTAACCGTGATGCTGTTATCTTCTTCGATTATGACATTGATTTCATCACAGTAACCTGCCAGCGCCTCATCAATACTATTATCAACAATTTCCCAAACAAGATGATGAAGTCCTTTACCGCTTGTTGAACCAATATACATACCGGGTCTTTTTCGAACAGCTTCAAGTCCTTCAAGAACCTGTATCTGATCCGCACCATATGCTTCTTCCACTGCCTTTTGTTCCAAAGTCATGCTTGTTCACCTGCACCTTCTGACAAAAATATATCTATAATTGGTATAAAACATTTACTAACATCAAAATTCATGTATATTCATCTGATTTGAACGTTTCTTTAAAGTTCCGGAAGAAATCGGGGATAAGTAAACATTATCAAAAGTAATAATGATTGATTTAAAGGGGTTTTTGGATAGATTAACTACTTTATCCTTACGATGACTGATGAATTCCTCAACTAGCGGTGAGTTGTTTGCACTCTCTTTATCCAAGATAGAAATAATATCTCTTGCTCGAATATTAATATCTTCCCCGATATGAATATACATGGTTCACCTCAATTAACTTTCTTGATTCTCCCTGCTTCAACAACAAAAGTTGAGGCTTCCTTTAATGTCTGGTGGTCAATTCCTTCCACACTTGTGGTTGTCACAAAGGTTTGTACTTTCCCTTGGATGGTATTAAGTAAGTGAGACTGCCGGTAATCATCTAATTCAGATAAAACATCATCAAGCAGTAAAATAGGGTATTCACCAATTTCCGCATGAATTAATTCAATTTCTGCAAGTTTAACTGATAATGCAGTCGTTCGCTGCTGACCTTGCGATCCAAATGTTTGAACATCTCTTCCATTTACAAAAAAAGTGAGATCATCACGATGGGGGCCGAACAATGTAGTGCCTCGCTCGATTTCCCTTGTTCTAACCTTACTGAATTTTTCTTCAAAGCATGCTATCATCTTCGACAAATCTAGCTCTTCTAATACCTCTACCGACGGTTTATAGGTAATTTCGAGCGATTCCAGTCCTCTGGAAATCCCTTGGTGAATTGGTTTTGCCCAATTCTGAAGTAATCGCAGGAATTCGAACCTTTTCGTCACAATTTTCACAGCCATCCCGATGAATTGTTCCGTCAAGATCTCCAGCATGGTTTGATCTGTCTGTTTTTTTATCTGCAGCATTTTCAAAAAATGATTCCGCTGCTGAAGTATTTTTTGATATTGACTCATATCATGTAAATAAATGGGCGATACCTGCCCAATTTCCATATCAATAAATCGTCTGCGGACTTGCGGACTTCCTTTTACTAAATTAAGGTCCTCGGGGGCAAACATAACCACATTCATATTACCGACATATTGACTCAACCTTTGCTGCTCAATATGATTGCATTTTGCCTTTTTCCCTTTTTTAGAAATAAATAATTGCAGCGGTAATGAACTATGTTGTTTTTGAACCCTACCCTCTATTTTAGCATACTCTTGGTCCCAGCGAATAAGTTCTTTATCATTGGAGGTCCGGTGAGACTTCGCCATAGCTAAAACATAAATCGATTCCATCACGTTTGTTTTACCTTGGGCATTTTCGCCCAGGATGACATTTACTTTATTTTCAAATTCTACGAACAACTCTTCGTAATTCCGATAATTTGATAGTGCTAATTTTTCAATATACATGCAAACGACATCCTTTTGCTTGCTGCTCGATAATCACATGGAATTACTCGGTAATCACAAACTCCCCAAAACCGGCAATTTGGATTTTATCACCTGAGCGAAGCTTTCTTCCTCTTCTTTGATCCTGTTCGCCATTGATAAATATGTCATGTTCACTCAAAAACCATTTTGCCATGCCTCCTGATTGAATTACTTCAGCCAATTTAAGAAATTGACCCAGTGTAATAAATTCGGTGTCTATGTTAATTTTTTCAGGCAAATCGTCACCCTCATTTCTAAAATGGTCTCAATACTTTATTTTACTAAAAAAATCACCGAGATACAAAGAAAACTAAAAGAAAGCCACCTTTTTGGTGGCAAGTGAATTATGCTTCATAATTTTAGTATGTTCGTACCGGTAAAATTAATTGCAAAATCGTTTCATCATGAAGCGGACGGATAACGAAAGGACGCATGGCTCCTGTAAAACTCACCCTGATATCTGTCCCTTCAAGGGCTTTTAAAGCATCCATCATATATTTAGCGCTAAAGGAAATCTTTAAATCTTCCCCATCGATGGCTTCGCTTTGAATTTCTTCAACTACCTTACCAACCTCAGGAGTATTCGAAGAAATTTCAATGATACCACCTTCAATTGTCGAAAGTTTGACAACATTATTTCTTCCTTCTCTTGCTAATAAAGAGGCCCGATCAATTGCGTGTAAAAATTCCTTTGTATTTACGGTAACATCCGTTTTACTCTCATTCGGAATTAAACGAGAAGTATCCGGATAATTACCTTCTAACAATCTTGAGAAAAATAATAAGTGCTTCGCTTTAAATAAAATTTGATTTTCTGTAATTACAATATCAATTAAGTCATGACTGTCATCAATAATTTTACTCAACTCATTTAAGCTTTTCCCTGGAATGACGACATTATAACCCTCATTGTTCGCTATTTCGACCTTTGACTTTCGAAGGGCGAGTCGATGGCTATCTGTTGCAATACAGTTTAATTCTCCGTTTTCCACCTTCCAGTTTACACCTGTCAAGATGGGGCGTGTTTCTGAGGTGGACACTGCGAAATGGGTTTGTCTAATCATCGCCTTTAAAAGATCTGTGGCAATCTGAAATTTATTATTTTCTTCTATTTGAGGAAGGTGCGGATATTCTTCTGCATCCAGACCAATCAAGTTAAATTCAGATTTACCAGAACGTATGACCGTTTGAAGCGAACCTAATACTTCAATTTCAACCGTATCTGTCGGCAGCTTTTTGACAATTTCACTAAAGACCTTTGCCTGGAGAACAATGGCTCCTGCTTGTCTCACTTCAATAATTTCATCACCGGTTTCCTCTTTTGGAATAAAGGACTCAATTGAAATATCAGAATCACTTCCGGTTAAGGTAACACCTTCAGTTGTAGCTGTAATTTTGATCCCGGTTAATATCGGGATTGTTGTTCTTGACGTAACAGCTTTCATAACATCTTGAACACTCTGGACTAACCGATCTCTTTGGATGATAAATTTCATCGCCTGTAAGCCTCCGTTTTAAGCATATTTTTAATAGCAAATAATAATATATTTTTTTAAAAAAATAGTAGAAGTACTAGTAGGGCCTGTAGATATGTGGATAAGTGATTATTTCAACGGAAACACAGCCTATCCACCTGTGGACAGACTGTGTGTAAATACAGAGAAGTTATTCACATATTTGTTAAAGAAATTGGACTGATATTTTATTAAACCTTCAATAGTTCATGCAATTCTTTCATTTGCCGTTGCAGCTGGGCATCTGTTTGAAGAAGTTTAGAGATTTTTTCATGTGCATGGATGACAGTCGTATGATCACGGCCGCCAAATTCTTCGCCGATTTTCGGCAAGGAATAATCGGTTAATTCCCGTGATAAATACATCGCAATTTGTCTAGGGAAGGCAAGCGATTTGGTCCGCTTTTTTGCCTTAAAATCCTCAAGTTTTATACTAAAGAGTTCCCCAACCGTCTTTTGAATATCCAGAATCGTAATCACTTTAGGCTTGGAACTCGGAATAATATCTTTTAATGCCTCTGCTGCTAAATTGGCATTAATATCTTTATTGATTAAGGATGAATAGGCAACAACCCTGATGAGTGCGCCTTCTAGCTCCCTAATATTTGTATCGATTTGATTGGCAATATAAAGCATGACCTCGTTTGGTATATCTAAGCCTTCTGCTCTCGCCTTTTTACGAAGAATTGCTATTCTTGTTTCCAAATCAGGTGGTGTAATATCTGTAATCAATCCCCATTCAAAACGGGACCTGAGCCGATCCTCCAGCGTAGGAATTTCACGAGGCGGCCTGTCGCTGGAGATAATAATTTGTTTACTTTCCTCATGGAGCGCATTAAATGTATGAAAAAATTCTTCTTGCGTTGATTCTTTTCCGGCTAAAAATTGAATATCATCTATAAGTAAAATATCGACATTTCGATATTTATTGCGGAAACTCTCCGCTTTATTGTCACGAATTGAGTTAATAAATTCATTTGTAAATTTTTCAGATGATAAATAAACGACTTTTGCAGCAGGGTTATGGTCTAAGACATAATGGCCAATCGCATGCATTAAGTGTGTTTTTCCTAAGCCAACTCCTCCATAGATAAAGAGGGGATTGTATGCCTTGGCCGGGGCTTCGGCTACTGCGAGTGATGCAGCGTGGGCAAAACGGTTGCCTGAGCCAATAACAAATGTATCAAACGTGTATTTCTGATTTAAGATACCTTGAGGAAATTCCCCATGGTCGTCGTCCTTTTTAACCTTTTTGGGAGGTAATTGCACATCATTCTCTGACTCACTTTGATTTTGCGGAATGATAAACTTAACAGAAAGCTCTTCTCCGGTGATTTCATAGAGAATCCCGGAGATTAGCTGTGAATAACGCTCTTCCAGCCAATCCCGAGCAAACTCATTGGGAGCAGTTATGATAAGCAAATCACCTTGAAGGGAATGGGCCTTTGTCGACTTAAGCCAGGTGTCAAAGCTTGGTTTGCTAATCTTTTTTTCTATATTGGCTAAGGCAGCATGCCAAAGATCCGCAATATTTTCCAAAAAACATCCCTCCTTTGTTTTGATTTTTTTATAAAATAATACGCTTTTCGCAATTATACCAGCAGTACAACCTATTAATTTATAAATATACGAAATAGTGAATGTGGATAATATATAATAAGGAAGTAAAATGGAGTTTCGACAATATCCACCTCTTGTGGACAACCTTCTACAGTACCCTTGAATAAACTATCCACATGATATCCACAATTTGTGGATAACGTATTCTTGTGGATAAAGTTATTAAGAGTGAAAACACAAATATAATATCAAATAATTGCTTGATGCGCAATGCCTTTTCGTAGTTTATCCACAACTGTAACAATATGTGCACAGTAATTGTCCACAAGTAGATGAATTGTGCAAAACCTGTCAATATCTTGTGTAAAGAGTGAAAAAAATGTCGAAAATTTATCCACAAGTAATTTGAATATGCTCTGGGGAAGTGCGGATTGATTTTTTAGAATCAAAATTTACAATTCCTCAACTATGGTTAGGATCATTTCATCTTAGCTTTATAATTTCTGGAAATAAGCAATTTCATGTTCAATAAAATTTGGAAATGGAAACAATAGCGAAGAGTAGTTGACAATTTTATGGTGACGTCTTTATAATAAGTAAGACTGTCATTTAAACTTTGATAGCTATTCCTCAGGGAGGTGTCATATAATGAAAAGAACATATCAACCAAATAGCCGTAAACACAGTAAAGTTCATGGCTTCCGTAGTCGTATGAGCTCTGCTAATGGCCGCAAGGTTCTAGCTCGTCGTCGTCTTAAGGGAAGAAAAGTATTATCAGCATAGACCACTGCACAGTCAGTGGTCTTTTTTCTAATCCGACTGAAGGTGTTTTTTATGAAAAAAGAGCTGCGTATTAAAAAAAATAAAGAATTCCAAACAGCATTTCAAAAGGGCCAATCATTTGCGAATAGGCAATTTGTCATCTACTCCTTACCAAAAGAGGGACAAGACTACTTTCGTATCGGCCTATCAGTCAGTAAGAAGATAGGAAATGCGGTGACAAGGAACAGAATCAAAAGGTATGTAAGACAATCCATTTTTGAACTGAACGAACAGTTAGCATCAGGGAATGATTACGTGATTATAGCGAGGAAACCTGCTGCTGAAATGGATTTCTTCGAGGTAAAGAAAAGTTTAACCCATGTGCTTAAGGTGGGGAAGGTTTTGAAAAAGTAACTCTAAGACATAAATTGCAAAGGAATTTGCCTGAAATTTGCTTCTATTAAAGACAATTCCTTTGCTTAAATGATAAAATACCTTTGAAATCTTCCAAAATAAATAGTACATAAGTTAGGTGAAAATTTGCTCGTTATCTTTATGTAAGGAGGAAAACTTGGTTGAAAAAAAGAATATTACTAGGAATTGGTTTACTTTCTGTATTTATGTTCCTGACAGGATGCAGTGAAATTAAGAAGCCAATTACATCGGAGAGTTCAGGGTTTTGGAATGAGTACATTGTCTATCCTTTATCATGGGTGATTAAAGAAGGGGCGCACATTCTCGGAGGCAGCTTTGGGTTATCGATTATTGTCGTAACGATCCTGATTCGCCTTGTTATTTTGCCACTAATGATCAAGCAGACAAGAAGTTCTAAGGCGATGCAGGCATTGCAGCCGGAAATGGCCGAGTTGAAAAAGAAATATAGTTCTAAGGATCAAAAAACACAGCAGAAACTACAACAGGAAACGATGGCACTGTTTTCAAAGCATGGAGTAAATCCAATGGCTGGCTGTTTTCCTTTAATTGTACAAATGCCCATTTTAATTGGTTTTTACCATGCCATCTCACGAACAAGGGAAATTGCCTCAGATAATTTCCTCTGGTTTGACCTGGGCGATAAAGATCCTTACTATATTTTGCCGATTGTAGCGGGGATTACCACATTTATTCAACAAAAAATTATGATGGCCGGACAAGATCAGAATCCGCAAATGGCGATGATGCTTTGGTTGATGCCCATCATGATTGTGGTATTTGCCTTTAGTTTCCCAGCTGCACTTTCGTTGTACTGGGTAGTCGGAAATATTTTTATGATTGTGCAAACCTATTTTATTAAAGGACCGGATTTAAAAGCGGCAAAAGCATCCGGTAATGCGGGAGGAGCAAAAAAGTGAAACAGGTAACTGCTACAGGACAAACTGTCGAAGAAGCAGTAAAATCAGCTTTAGCTCAATTACAAATCAGCAAAGACCGCACAGATATAGATATTATTGATGAAGGTAAAAAAGGGATTTTCGGTATTTTTGGAACGCGGCCGGCTGTTGTCAAAGTGACCGTCATTATTGACCCGATTGAAGAGGCAAAGAAATTTCTGACTCAGGTAAGTGAACAAATGGGCGCGCCGGCAGAAATAGAAATCAAACGAGACGGTAAACATGTTCATTTAATTATGACTGGCGAAAAGATTGCGTTATTGATTGGAAAAAGGGGTCAAACCTTAAATTCGCTTCAATATTTGACGCAATTAGTGCTTAACCGTTTTTCGAATCAGTATTTAACCGTGATTCTGGATGCTGAAGATTATCGAAAAAGAAGAAATGAAACGCTGATTCAATTAGCGCATCGTCTTGCCCAAAAGGCTGTTAAGTCGGGAAAAGATGTAACCTTAGAACCCATGCCTTCCTATGAGCGAAAAGTGATTCATGCTGCTTTATCTGATAACAGACGTGTCAAAACATTTTCTGATGGATCGGAACCACATCGATTTATTGTGATCTCTCCTGCACCCAGAAGGTAAATCTTTAAAATGTACTACTAAATCACAAAGGCATCCTATTTAAGATAGGGTGTCTTTTTTTGTGGTCTCTAAAAAAAATAAACCTGTTGATAACAGCAATTATTTATCATTTTGCGTTTTATTGTTATTCACATGTGGATAAGTTAGAATAATAATGGGATAGAAGTGAATTGTGGATTAATTATTGTGAAGATTGTTTACTTTTTCCACAGGTATGAATGTGGTATTCTATTGTTTTGGAGAAAAAATTACTTTTTATATAGATGGACTGATTTTTAAATGAGAGGTGAAGGAAATGGAAGTTGATACGATTGCGGCAATATCGACTCCGATGGGGGAGGGTGCGATTGCGATTGTTCGGTTGAGCGGAGATGAAGCAATCCTGATAGCAGACAAGCTATTTAGAAGTATTGGTGGAAAGAAGCTGTCTGAAGCAGCAACTCACACGATTCACTATGGACACTTGCTAGATCCGAAGTCCGGGCAAGTCGTCGAAGAGGTAATGGTATCGGTCATGAGAGGGCCGAAGACTTTTACCAAAGAGGATGTTGTTGAAATCAACTGCCATGGCGGGATTGTGTCTGTAAATCGAGTTCTCAAGCAGGTGCTAACAAATGGAGCAAGACTTGCAGAACCAGGTGAGTTTACAAAAAGAGCATTTCTGAATGGACGGATTGATTTATCGCAAGCAGAAGCAGTAATGGATTTAATCCGCGCAAAAACGGACCGTGCCATGAATGTTGCCTTGGGACAAATGGAAGGGCGCCTGTCGAAATTAATTCGAAGACTACGGCAGGAGATTTTAGAGATTCTTGCTCATGTCGAAGTGAATATTGATTATCCAGAATATGACGATGTCGAGGAAATGACCCATAAGATGTTAGCTGAAAAGGCTCATTTTGTTAGGGAAGAAATCAAAAAACTTCTCCAGACGTCGGAACAGGGAAAAATTTTACGAGAAGGACTGTCCACTGCAATTGTGGGACGCCCAAATGTAGGGAAATCCTCGCTCTTAAATAGTTTAGTACATGAAAATAAAGCTATTGTGACAGATATTCCCGGAACTACACGGGATGTTATTGAGGAATATGTAAATGTCCGCGGTGTGCCGCTAAGACTTTTGGACACGGCCGGAATTCGAGAAACAGAGGATATTGTCGAACGAATTGGTGTCGAGCGCTCCCGCCAAGTTTTACAGGATGCCGATTTAATTTTGCTTGTTTTAAATTATGCTGACAAGTTAAGCCTGGAAGATGAGCAGTTGTTTGAAGTGGTCAAAGGAATGGATGTTATCGTTATTATCAATAAAACGGATTTGGAGCAGCAAATTGACCTCGATAAAGTGAGAGAGTTAGCAAAAGAGCACAAGATTGTCACAACCTCCTTACTTGAGGACCGTGGCGTTGATGAATTAGAGGAAGCAATTGCCTCGTTATTCTTTGCTGGGACAATTGATGCCGGCGATATGACCTATGTATCAAACAGTCGTCATATTGCACTATTGCACCAAAGCTTAACTACCATTGTAGAAGCGATCGATGGAGTAGAAATGGGGACTCCGATTGATATCGTTCAAATCGATTTAACGAGGACGTGGGAATTACTTGGCGAAATCATTGGCGAAAGTGTCCACGAAAGCCTAATCGACCAGTTATTTTCACAGTTCTGTTTAGGGAAATAGAAAAGCGGAAGCACCCGTTTAGCGGCGTATGGACTGGAGCGCTTTGACTGAGATAAAGGAAACACGGAGAGCGTAAGCGATTCGATGTTGACTTATCGCAGGGAGAAGAGCGAAGTCCACTAGCCGCTGGGTGCTGGAGCTAGACAGTTATCAAAGTAAAAAGCATTAAACTCCGTATTTACGGAAGAGGAGTGACAACATGCAATACGAAGCAGGAAATTTTGACGTCATTGTCGTTGGTGCAGGCCATGCCGGCTGTGAAGCAGGCCTTGCTGCTGCTCGACTTGGCGCAAAAACATTAATGATTACCATCAATCTTGATATGGTGGCCTTTATGCCATGTAACCCATCCGTTGGCGGACCAGCTAAGGGGATCGTCGTTCGTGAAATTGATGCCCTGGGCGGGGAAATGGGTAAAAATATTGATAAAACTTATATCCAAATGAGAATGCTGAACACAGGGAAAGGACCGGCTGTTCGTGCGTTAAGAGCACAAGCTGACAAATTTGCTTACCAGCATGAAATGAAAAAAACACTCGAAGAGGAATCGAATCTAACCTTACTCCAAGGGATGGTCGAGGAACTGATTGTCGAGGATGGAGTTTCTAAAGGGGTTATTACAAAGACAGGTGCGGTCTACCGCTCAAAAACAGTCGTGATTACTACTGGCACCTACTTACGCGGTGAAATTATCCTTGGGGAACTGAAATATTCAAGTGGCCCCAATAATCAACAGCCATCGATTAAGCTATCGGAGCATTTAGAGGAGCTTGGATTTGAACTTGTCCGTTTTAAGACAGGAACACCGCCACGTGTAAATAGTAATACGATTGATTATAGTAAAACAGAAATCCAACCCGGTGACGAAGTTCCAAGGTCCTTTTCATATGAAACAACGAAATATATTACCGACCAGTTGCCATGCTGGTTGACTTATACAAATGATCGTACCCATCGGTTAATTGACGCCAATCTTCATCGTTCGCCGATGTTTTCTGGAATGATTAAAGGAACCGGCCCACGGTATTGTCCATCGATTGAGGATAAGGTGGTCCGCTTTAATGATAAACCTCGTCATCAAATTTTCCTTGAGCCTGAAGGAAGGCACACAAAGGAAGTCTATGTCCAGGGTCTATCAACCAGCTTACCGGAGGATGTACAGCAGGAAATTCTCAAAACAGTTCCAGGTCTCGAAAATGCGCAAATGATGAGAGCGGGATATGCGATTGAATATGATGCGATTGTACCAACCCAATTATGGCCAACGCTAGAAACCAAAGTGGTCAAAGGTCTCTATACAGCGGGTCAAATTAATGGGACGTCCGGCTATGAGGAAGCAGCCGGCCAGGGAATCATGGCTGGTATCAATGCAGGATTAAATGCACTTAGCCGTGAGCAGTTAGTGTTAAGCCGTTCGGATGCGTATATTGGCGTGTTAATTGATGATTTAATCACCAAAGGAACAAATGAGCCCTATCGCTTGCTAACGTCAAGAGCGGAATATCGCCTGCTATTACGCCATGATAATGCTGATTTACGATTAACAGACATCGGCCATCAAATTGGATTGATTCGTGACGACCGGTATGAAAAGTTTTTGGAGAAAAAAGAAGCAATTGAAGCGGAAAAACTGCGTTTAACGTCAACGTTTCTGAAGCCGACAGCTGAGGTTCAAGAAATGATTCGGAGCATTGGCGGAAGTGAATTAAAGGATGGAATCCGTGCCGCTGATTTATTAAAAAGACCAGAAATGTCTTATCATCAGCTGGATACAATTTTCCCAAGTGAAATGTCACTTGATGAAGATGTGAAGGAACAGGTGGAAATCCAATTAAAGTATGAGGGCTATATTAGCAAGTCCCTGCAACAGGTTGAACGATTAAAGAAAATGGAAGATAAGAAGATCCCTGAGAATATTGATTATGATTCTGTTTCAGGACTTGCGACCGAAGCCAGACAAAAACTTAAATTAGTCAAACCGCTATCGATTGCCCAGGCATCGCGGATATCTGGGGTCAATCCTGCCGATGTGTCGATTTTGCTTGTTTATTTAGAACAAGGCAAAATTGCAAGAGTTTCAAATGAATAATTATGTGAGGAAGATTACTGAATGATCATCGAACAATTTGAAGCAACCCTAAGGGAAAAAGGGATTTCCCTAACGCGTGATCAAGTAGACCAGTTTGAGCTGTATTTCCAGACCTTGGTTGAGTGGAATGAAAAAATGAATTTAACCGCGATTACGGATAAAGCTGAAGTCTATCTTAAGCATTTTTATGATTCAATTACAGCCTCGTTCTATTTTGATTTTACTAAGTCCTTTCATCTATGTGATGTCGGGGCGGGGGCCGGGTTCCCTAGTATTCCCTTAAAAATTGTCTTCCCTCATATCGAGGTGACAATTGTTGATTCTTTAAACAAGCGGATCTCATTTTTAAATCATCTTGCGAAGGTATTGAAGTTAGAAAATGTCCACTTTATTCATGACCGCGCTGAAACCTTTGGGGTAAATCCGCTCTATCGGGAAAGCTTTGATGTGGTAACTGCAAGGGCCGTAGCAAGAATGTCTGTACTCTCTGAGCTTTGTTTACCATTGGTTAAAGCAGGCGGGCACTTTATTGCCATGAAGGCTGCCCATGCGAATGATGAATTAGAAGTGGGGCAAAGGGCGATTACGACCCTTGGCGGAAGGTTGGAAGCTATGCATACCTTTACGCTGCCAATGGAAGAAAGCGAGCGGAATATCTTAATCATAAAAAAGGAAAAGAAAACGCCAAAGAAATATCCACGCAAGCCTGGAACACCGGGAAAGACACCAATTGAATAATAAAAGCTAATTAGAAGACCTAACAATTTTTCAACAAACATGATATTCTTAGCAGGAAGAATGTCTGTGTGTAAAGAATAAGTAATAGGGAGTTTCGTAAAGGTGGTGTTGGGGATGAAGCAATCGTTTACCCGCTTTTTTGGCCTCGGCGATAAGGGAGAACAAGAGGTTGTGCTTGAAAAAGAGCTAATTGTAGAAAAAAACGAGGAAATAAAAAAGATACCTATTGATCATATTGTTGCAAACCGATTTCAGCCTCGAACGGTTTTTGATGAAGAGAAAATCGAAGAATTAGCACGGACGATTCACATACATGGTATTATTCAGCCGATTGTTGTTAGAGAATTTGCCATTGACCAATTTGAAATTATTGCTGGGGAACGCCGTTTTCGTGCGATGAAAAAGCTCGGCTGGTCCGAAGCACCAGCCATTATTAAAAATTTATCGGATACCGAAACGGCTTCTGTCGCTTTAATTGAGAATTTACAACGGGAAGAGCTGTCGCCGATTGAAGAAGCGATGGCGTATGGGAAACTGCTGGAATTGCATAACCTAACACAAGAAGCGTTAGCACAACGCCTTGGAAAAGGGCAGTCAACCGTTGCCAACAAGCTCCGTCTTCTTAAATTACCGCAGCCCATTCAAGAGGCCTTGTTAAATAAAATTATTACAGAGCGCCATGCACGCGCACTCATTCCTCTTAAGGACCCGGAAAAACAAGTGGTGCTGTTAGCTGAAATTATAGATAAGAATTTTAATGTCAAGCAGACAGAGGAACGTGTTGTCAAACTGTTACAACAAAAAGATGAAAAGCCAAAGCCGAAACGAAAGGCTTTTAGTAAAGATATGAGAATCGCCGTCAATACAATTCGCCAATCCTTAACTATGGTAACAGACAGCGGGATTAACCTTGATGCTCAAGAAGAAGAATTTGATGAATTCTACCAATTTACCATCCGTATACCAAAGAAAAAATAGAAGATAAATAGACAAATAGAAGCTAGAACCAGACGAAATCACATGTTTGGTTCTTTTTTTGAATACAAATGGTAATATATGGATAAATAGTGTCCATTCCCCCGCTAAATCACAACTATAAATTTATTGAACATTTGAATATTTTTAGAAAAAATCCTACAAGCTATCTGTTTCATGCTAAAATAAAGGAATGGAATTTTTCCTTTTAGTCATACAGGTTAGATTCGCCAAATCGACAGTATCTTAACAAAATTCAATAGAATACAAGAATAAAACTTTGAGAGAATAAAAGGGTAGGTGACATCGTGGGCAAAATTCTTGCAATCGCGAATCAAAAAGGCGGAGTCGGTAAAACGACTACCTCTGTCAACCTAGGTGCCTGCTTAGCATATATTGGAAAACGTGTCCTGCTTGTCGACACGGACCCACAGGGAAATGCAACAAGTGGGATTGGTATTGAAAAGGCAGAAGTTGACCAATGCATATATGATGTACTAGTAGATGATGTAGAAGCAAAGGATGTAATTAAACAGACATCGGTGGAAAATTTATACGCAATCCCAGCGACTATTCAACTGGCAGGGGCAGAAATTGAATTGGTACCGACTATCTCAAGAGAAGTGCGTTTGAAACGGGCACTTGAAGAAGTGCGAGATCAATTTGATTATATTATTATTGATTGTCCGCCATCGTTAGGCTTATTAACCCTTAATGCCTTAACGGCTTCTGATTCAGTCTTAATTCCCGTTCAATGTGAATATTATGCATTGGAAGGCTTAAGTCAATTGTTAAGTACGGTAAGACTTGTGCAAAAGCACTTGAACCAGGATTTGAAAATTGAAGGCGTTTTATTAACGATGCTTGATGCACGAACGAATTTAGGTATCCAAGTGATTGAAGAAGTGAAGAAATATTTTCAGGATAAAGTATATAAAACCATTATTCCAAGAAATGTGCGTCTAAGTGAAGCACCAAGCCATGGGGAACCAATCATTACGTATGATTCAAAATCCCGTGGTGCAGAGGTGTATTTAGATTTAGCAAAGGAAGTGGTCTCAAATGGCTAAAGGTTTAGGGAAGGGCCTAAATGCATTCTTTTCGGATGAGGGTAATGAGGAGTCTGTTCAAGAAATTAAACTGACTGAACTGCGTCCCAATCCTTACCAGCCTCGGAAAACCTTCCAACAAGAGACGATCGATGAATTAAAAGAGTCTATTATCGAACATGGAATCCTGCAGCCACTTGTGGTTAGAAAAAGCATTCGCGGCTTTGAAATTGTGGTTGGTGAGCGCCGTTTCCGCGCAGCGAAAGAGGCAAAACTTGAAACCGTCCCAGCTGTCGTCCGCGAGCTTTCTGAACAGCAAATGATGGAATTAGCTGTCCTTGAAAACCTGCAAAGGGAAGATTTAAATCCGATTGAAGAGGGATTAGCTTATCAAATGTTAATGGAAAAACTTAAGCTGACACAAGAAGAGGTGGCGAAGCGACTGGGTAAAAGCAGGCCGCATATAGCCAATCATGTTCGTTTGCTTACGCTCCCTCCAAAAATTCAAGAGTTCATTTCCACCGGGAAAATCTCAATGGGGCATGGCCGTGCCTTGTTAGGACTCCGGGAAAAAGCAAAAATACCAGCCGTAGTTGAAAAGGTAATCAAGGAAGCACTAAGTGTTCGTCAGTTAGAAAAATTGATTCAGCACTTAAATGAAAATGTTCCACGTGAAACAAAAAAGCCGGAGAGAAAAAAAGATGTGTTTATCCAAGAACGCGAACATGTCCTTCGGGAACGGTTTGGTACGAGTGTAAATATTAAGCAGAACAAGAATAAAGGGAAAATTGAAATAGAGTTCTTTTCCCAAGAGGATTTGGAACGGATTTTAGAAATGCTTCATCATGAAGATTCATCCTTATAAACCATCACAAGATGGTTTATTTTTTTTTACATATATGATAGTTTAAAAGAAATATATTTCGAAGGTCGAAAAAAGGTGGATGTAAGATGTTTTTATTAGGGACGCTTGTAAATGGACTTTTAATTGTTATTGGAACACTTTTGGGAAAACTATTAAACCGCATCCCTGAAGGAATGAAGATTACGGTCATGTATGCGATCGGCCTGTCCGTCATGGTGCTGGGTTTACAAATGGGCTTGAAAAGTGAAAATTTCCTCATAGTGATTATTAGTTTAGTTGTCGGTGCGGTTGCCGGTGAGGCGCTAAAATTAGAGGATAAATTAAATGACTTAGGATTATGGCTTGAGCAGAAAGTAGGCTCCAACAATGGGAAAGGGAGCATTTCAGAAGGGTTTGTTACAGCTACGCTCATCTTTGTGATTGGGGCAATGGCGATTATTGGAGCACTGGATAGCGGCATTCGCGGTGACCATGCAGTCTTGTACACTAAATCGTTGATTGATGGTTTTACAGCGTTAATCTTAACCACAACTTTGGGAATTGGTGTTATTTTTTCAGCGATTCCAGTTGTCCTTTATGAAGGATTAATTGCATTGTTTGCTACCCAAATTGACCGGTTTGTCCCCCAAGCATTAATGGACCAGTTTATTGTTGAAATGACCGCAACGGGTGGAATTATGATTTTTGCAATTGGTTTAAATTTAACCGGGATGGTGAAAATCAGAGTAGCCAACCTGCTGCCTGGTATCGTCGTAACCGGACTGATCGTCACAGTTCTTTATAGCTATCAGCAGTATTTATAATAAAAGTAAGAAAAAAGAGCAATCGGGGTACCGTTTGCTCTTTTAATTCGTTTTCTCTTCTTCGAGCCAATTTAAGTTTAACTCCGTCCAGTTTTGTGCCTGCTTAGGATAAAGCAAGCTTGCTTGATAGATGCCATTGGCAATTGTTTTTGCCATTCTCATCACAAGATTTAAACGAGTGTTTTGTAACACAAAAAATTCCATAAATCCACTAACATTGACGATGCCAGTGATATGAATCTCTCCGACCGCTGGAAGTTCCTTGTTCACCCCTGCCCCTGGTTTAACAGGTCCATTTCCTAATTGAATGACGCCAACATTTTTAATTCGGCCCAAACAGGCATCAATGCCAATCATATAAGGGTTGTCATGTATGGATTGTATTTCCTTCAGTTTTTCAGAAAGATTAACGGCATGAATCGGATCATCTAAGGTCCCGTATACATAAAAGGTCCTCAAGACCTTTTCTTCTAGTAATGTCCCAACCAGTGGTCCTAATGAATCTCCTGTGGAGCGGTCCGTACCAATACAAACAAAGACGATTGGGCGGCTTGTCATGCTTGGAATATTCACAAGTAATTCCTCAGCAAGGTTTTCAGACGCATGTAAATCATCGTGGCTGATGCGTGTTTTAGCCCTCCTGTCAAAAAAACTGGTCTTTAGATTCATTAAGTCACTCCCTAACCGTAATAAGTCTTACTATTATACGGAATTTTCTGTATTTCTATACATACAGCGGGGAGAAAAAGGAAAATTCATTATGCTATTAACTGTGCAAAATAATTGCTAAAATAGAGATTGATTATGAAGTTATTGAGGATGGTGTCCGAATGAGTCTCACTCAAAAGGGAATGCAAAAATTACTTGCTAAATTTCAAGATGAAGATACGTGGCTTAATCTTGGTGAAAACCTTTTAAAAATTATTGCAATTTTGGTGATTACAAATATCTTAATTCGCATTGGAAAATTAATGATCCATAATATTTTTAAAATTAGAAACCTGTCTCCGCTCAATACATCAGACAGGCGGGAAGAAACACTTTCAAAGTTACTTGATAGCGTCCTTTCCTACGTGGTTTATTTTATTGCCTTTATGATGATTCTTTCTGTGTTAGGAATTGATGTAAAAGCACTGATTGCCGGGGCTGGGGTTGTTGGTTTAGCCGTTGGTTTTGGGGCACAAAGCTTAGTGAAGGATGTTATCTCTGGCTTTTTTATTATTTTTGAGGATCAATTTTCTGTAGGTGATCATGTTCGCATAGGACAATATGAAGGAAATGTCGAAACTATAGGATTAAGAACCACAAAAATTAAAAGCTGGACCGGTGAACTGCATATTTTACCCAATGGCAGTATCATCGAAGTAACCAACTTCTCCATTAATAATAGTATCGCCGTTGTTGATATTGCCATCGCCTATGGTGAAGACATTGCTAAGGCGGAAAATGTAATTGAGGAAACCATCAAGTTTATGCCGGCTCAATATGAGGAGTTGGTTACGGCCCCTGAGCTATTAGGGATTCAAACAATGGGCTCAACTGAGGTTGTGCTACGGGTGGTAGCAGAAACACAGCCGATGAAGCAAGCCGCCGTTTCACGGAATATTCGTAGGGATATAAAACTTCAGTTAGACGAGAATGGAATCAAGGCTCCAAATCCAAGAGTGGTCATGTATGGGTCTGAACAACCTAAATAAGGGGAGATTTTGCGATGGAGGAAAAGGAATTTGCCTTAAATGATGTTGTCGAGATGAAGAAACAGCATCCATGTGGAACAAATCGTTGGAAGGTGATCCGCATGGGGATGGATGTTCGGATTAAATGTGAGGGGTGCGGTCATAGTGTCCTCATTCCAAGAAGAGAATTTTCAAGGAAAATGAAGAAAATTTTGGTGAAGCATGAAGAGTAGTCTTATGCTTCTTTTTTTTGAAAATCTATATTATTCTTATTAGAAAAGTAGAAATAGAGTTTTGTGCATAGGGGGTGGAGAATTTGGTAGAAATTCGTCAAGCCGCATGTCCGTTAAATTGCTGGGATAGCTGCGGTTTCAATGTAACTGTCGAAAATAATAGGGTAACTCAGGTTGAAGGAGATCCCTCCCATCCGATTACCCGGGGGAAAATTTGTGGGCGGGGTCGGATGCTTGAAGCCAGGACAAACTCCTCCGAACGTTTATTGCATCCTCTAAAAAAGATAAACGGTACATTTGAACAAATCTCCTGGGAGCAGGCACTTGATGAGATTGCTGCTAAGTTAATTGAAATTAAAGAAACATACGGGTCTACTGCTGTTTTGCACAGTCATGACTATGCAAATAATGGTTTATTGAAAAGCCTTGATCAGCGATTTTTTAATTGCTATGGCGGTGTCACCGAGCTCTACGGTTCTCTTTGCTGGGGAGCAGGAATTGAAGCACAAAGGTGGGACTTTGGTGATGCATACAGCCATGAACCTAATGATTTAAACAATAGTAAAAATATTATTGTTTGGGGACGAAATGTCGCCCGAACAAATATGCACTTTTATGAAAAGCTATTAGAAGCGAAAAAGCGTGGAGCTAAACTCATTGTCATTGACCCGATCTTTAATGCAACCGCAAAAATTGCTGATGACTATATCTCCATTAAACCTGGTATGGACGGGCTATTAGCGGCGGGGATCATCAAGGAAATGCTCCGCTTAGGATTAGAAGACCATGCTTTTATTGAACAATATACGGTTGGCTTTGAAGACGTAGTCCAGCTTCTGGACAGCATTACGATTGAAAAACTAAGTGAAATGACTGAAGTACCTTGTGAAGTAATGACTAAGTTAGCACGTATTTATGCAGATAAACCAACTTCTACCTTTATGGGGCTTGGTCTGCAGCGCTATAAAAACGGCGGCAATACGATACGCTTCATTGATGCACTTGTTGCTGTGAGCGGAAATATTGGTATGGCGGGCGGCGGCGCCAATTATGCCAACCTTCAAGTGGGGCAAAGTTTTGTATTTGAGGAGTTAACCCTTCCTAATCGCAGGAAGAATTCTCGGCAATTCTCAATCATGAAGCAAGCAGAAGAAGTATTAAATGCAATCAATCCGGAAATTCAAATGATTGTTGTGACCTGCGGTAATCCATTGACTCAGGTGCCTGACACCAAGGTCGTTGAAGAGGCCTTTTCAAAAGTAGCATCACTGGTGGTAATCGAACAATTTATGACCGACACGGCAAAGCTTGCCGATTATGTGTTACCGACAACCACTGCTTTTGAGGAAGAGGATATCTATTATTCCTCGATGTACCACCATTATGTAAATTATGGTCCTCAACTTGTCCCGGCGCAAGGTGAAGCGAAACCTGATTTATGGATCTGGACCGAACTGGCAAAAAGACTTGGCTTTGGTGCAGATTTTGATTTTACAAGAAAGCAATTTCTTAAAATGGCCTTTCAAGCATTGGAAACAAAGGGTCTATCCCTTGAAACCTTAATGGAAAAGCATACATTAGAATTGCCGGTAAAAACGATCCCATGGCAAGACCGCAAGTTTAAAACCCCAACTGGTAAGTTTGAATTTACAGCAGGGTTTGGTCAAAGACCGTTAACCTTAGCTGTACCCGAGGAGTCGAAATGGGCAAATCCACAGCTTGCTGAAAAATATCCATATAGTCTGCTGACCATTCATCCCCTGCGCTCCAATCACTCACAGAACTATCATCTATTCGCAACGGCACCAAAATTGAAGGTGGAGGTTGCCCGAAATATTGCGGATCGTCTCGGTTTGCAAAAGGATGATTTGGTTAGGGTATGGAATGACCGCGGCGAAGTAAAGGGCTATATTGCGATAGCAGCCTCTGCCCATCCGGACACGATTAATATCGATGAGGGCATCTGGAAGCAATTTGGCGGGTCGGTTAATAACCTGACCACAAGCAGTTCATCAGATAACGGTTTAGGCAGTACATTGTATGATTGTCTCGTCAATCTTGAAAAAATAAACTAACTGCCGCCAATAAGCGGCAGTTGTCTTTTTCTATAAGAATGCCTATAATTGTGAAAGACTTGTCTTTTAATATTCAGAACTAATGTTAATTTAAAATAGATTTTATTTTTTTGAGGAGTGAACTAAATGGCATTAACAGCTGGTATCGTAGGTTTACCGAACGTTGGTAAGTCTACTTTATTTAACGCAATTACCCAGGCAGGAGCAGAATCGGCCAATTACCCTTTCTGTACGATTGACCCGAACGTGGGAATCGTCGAAGTTCCTGACGCCCGCCTGCAAAAATTAACGGAACTTGTTCAACCGAAAAAGACGGTTCCGACCGCTTTTGAATTCACCGATATTGCCGGGATTGTTAAAGGCGCAAGTAAAGGTGAAGGGCTCGGAAATAAGTTTCTTTCCCACATCCGTCAAGTTGATGCAATTTGCCAAGTCGTCCGCTGTTTTGCCGATGATAACATTACCCATGTATCCGGTAAAGTTGATCCAATCGATGATATCGAAGTCATCAATCTGGAGTTGATTTTGGCTGACATGGAATCTGTTGAAAAGCGGATCAACCGTGTCGAAAAATTGGCAAAGCAAAAAGATAAGGAAGCAGCCGCTGAATTCGAGGTCCTTTCAATGCTCCGTGATGCGTTTGAAGCAGAGAAACCGGCGCGGACAGTTGATTTTACAGAAGAACAGATGAAATTGGTAAAAGGGCTGCATTTGTTAACGATCAAGCCTGTCCTATATGTAGCTAACGTTAGTGAGGATGATATTGCCGATCCTACTGATAATGAATATGTGCAAAAGGTGCGCGAATTTGCTGCTGCTGATAATGCAGAAGTCATCGTAATCTGTGCAAAGATTGAAGAGGAAATTGCTGAACTTGAAGGTGAAGAAAAGCAAATGTTCTTGTCAGAGTTAGGAATTGAAGAATCCGGCCTTGACCAATTAATCCGTGCGGCTTACCACTTACTTGGCTTAGCGACTTATTTTACAGCAGGTGTGCAAGAAGTTCGGGCCTGGACCTTCAGAAAAGGAATGAAAGCACCGCAATGTGCCGGAGTCATTCACTCTGACTTTGAACGTGGCTTCATTCGTGCAGAAACCGTTTCATATGCAGATTTATTAGCAGCTGGCAGTCATACCGCAGCAAAAGAAGCTGGAAAAGTCCGATTAGAAGGTAAAGAATACGAAGTAAAAGACGGCGACGTCATCCATTTCCGTTTTAACGTATAAATTGCCCGCGGAAAGCGAGTGCCTGGAATGGAAATCAACATTCTAATTAAAAGTGCTATTCAAAAATCTCATTCCTGTGAATGAGATTGCTTTTGTTAAATAACTATGCTATAATTTCAACTTGTGAGTAATGAATAATTGCTCCTTGCCCAATTGGGCCGTTTAGACCAAAAGGAGGTGACTGTGATGAATAAGTACGAAATCATGTACATCATCCGCCCAAATATTGAAGATGAAGCTAAAAAAGCTTTAGTAGAGCGTTTTAACACAATTCTTCTTGATAACGGTGCGGAAACTGCTGAAACAAAGGATTGGGGTAAGCGTCGTTTAGCGTATGAAATCAACGATTTCCGCGACGGATACTACGAAATCACTAAAACAACATCTTCAGCTGATGCAGTACAAGAATTTTCTCGTCTTGCAAAAATCAGCGAAGATATCATTCGCCATTTAGTAATTAGAGAAGAAGCTTAATAATAAATTAT
Source organism: Bacillus sp. MM2020_1 (assembly GCA_011250595.1). GTDB lineage: Bacteria > Bacillota > Bacilli > Bacillales > Cytobacillaceae > Neobacillus. The sequence continues at coordinate 26,287 of JAANMP010000002.1, forward strand.
AAATTTCTTGGTAAAAAGTTTCACGTGGAACATTTTACCAAATTAAAAGGAGTTGATTCTGATGATGAATCGTGTCGTGCTTGTTGGCCGCTTAACAAAAGATCCTGATTTACGTTATACACCAAATGGGGTTCCTGTTGCTACCTTTACATTAGCAGTTAACCGTCCATTTTCTAGTCAATCAGGTGAGCGTGAAGCAGACTTTATTAATTGTGTTGTTTGGCGTAAGCCCGCTGAAAATGTGGCTAACTTCCTGAAAAAAGGAAGCCTCGCAGGCGTTGATGGCCGGATTCAAACCCGCCACTATGAAGGACAAGATGGCAAACGTGTCTATGTTACTGAGGTACAGGCAGAAAGTGTTCAGTTCTTAGAACCTAGAAATGCATCCGGTGGCGGCGGAAGAAGCGATAACGACCAATTCGGTACTCCTCCACGGGAACCACAGGGTTCCTCTTATGGCGGCGGTAATCAGAATCAACGATCGAACCAAAACAATAATAAGCAAGGTGGTTACACGCGAGTGGATGAAGATCCATTTGCAGGAAATGGTCAAATCGACATCTCTGATGACGATCTGCCATTTTAAACCTATCCTTACTGATCGGTAAATAAAAACACATAAAGGAGGGAATTTTCATGGCAGGAGGACGTAAAGGCGGTCGCGCAAAACGCCGTAAAGTTTGTTATTTCACAGCTAACGGTATCACTCGCATCGACTATAAAGATGTAGATTTACTTAAGAAATTTATCTCTGAACGTGGAAAGATTTTACCACGTCGTGTAACTGGTACTAGCGCTAAATACCAACGTAAATTAACAGTTGCAATCAAACGTTCACGTCAAATGGCATTACTTCCATTTGTTGCAGGTGAATAAAAAAATAGGTATAAAAAGGCAGTTAGGGTCTTCCCTGCTGCCTTTTTGTTATACTCTAGGTTGTATCGAACCGCTTATCTCGCTAAAATAAAGAGTAGCTTTAATATATAGGGGTGAAGTAGTGAAAGATGTACGCAAGCTTACAGAGGGTGCAATTCTTTTGGCAGCCCTTGCAGCACTATTACTAGTAACCATTTTTGTTCCTCCCCTCGGGGTGATTACAAACTTGGTATTGCCGCTGCCGTTTCTGATGTTTTCTACAAAAAATGATCTGAAAATGATCTCAGCCTTCTTTGTAGCTGCCATTATTATTTCGTTTATAGCAGGCTCTTTAATGGGAGTTGGCTTAACGTTTATTTACGGGTCAGCAGGTGTAGTTATTGGCTATCTGCTTCAAAAGGGCAAGAGCCGGACGTTTATATTAATAGCCAGCTCGCTTACCTTTATGGCTGGGATCGTGATTTCATATGTTATCATGGTTTCTTTTATGAAAATGGATATTATCCACGAACTGACTGTAGCGTTAAATGAATCGGTTAAAAACTCGGAGGAAATGCTTAAAGCAATGGGCAGAGAAGACCAATTGAAAATTGTAAAAGAGAGAAATGCCTTAATACTTAAGCAAATGGTAACACTTGCACCTAGTGCGTTAATCTTTGCTTCGATTATGTCTTCTTTTATCACCCAGTGGATTTGTTTCCCGATCGCCAAAAGGTTTGGTGTAAATGTTCAGCCATGGGGCAGTTTTCGCAATCTTGCCCTGCCAAAAAGCCTTTTATGGTATTATTTAATTGCATTAGGGATGATGCTGTTATTCCACCCGCAAGAGGGAACTTACTTATATTCTGCTTTAATTAACGCCCGGTACATATTAGAGACATTTATCCTGCTTCAGGGTCTGGCGCTTTTATTTTTTATTTTCTACAAAAAGTCAGTTGCAAAGGGACTTGGTGTGTTAGTTGTAATTCTTACTTTCATGATTCCGATAGTCCGTTATATAATAATGTTATTAGGCATTACTGATTTAGGCTTTGATTTTCGAAAGCAATTTGAAAAGAATGAGTAAGAATCACGATTAGGAGCTGAAAACTTTGCCTGCATTTTTAGAAAAACGGTCGATTCGTTACCCTTTTTATGGGTTGATAGGCGTAACAGTGGTAGTGCTCATTGCCCTGTCCTTCTATAATTGGACCATAAGTGCAGCCGGGCTGTTTATCATGCTCTTCCCGACATACTACATGTTTGTGGTGGACCGTCGCCAGAGAAAAGAAATGGAAGAGTACATCGCGACCCTTTCTTACCGAGTGAAAAGAGTTGGCGAAGAAGCTTTGATGGAGATGCCAATCGGGATTATGCTCATTAATGATGAGTATTACATCGAATGGACCAATCCGTTTCTTGCCTCTTGTTTTGATGAGGATACCTTGGTTGGAAGGTCCCTGTATGATGTTGCGGATACACTGATTCCGTTAATTAAACAAGAGGTGGAAACAGAAATTATCACGCTTCATGAACGGAAATTTCGTGTCATTCATAAACGAGAGGAACGGCTTTTGTACTTTTTCGACGTGACCGAACAAAAGGAAATCGAGAAAATGTACCAAAATGACCGGACTGTCATTTCGATCATCTTTTTAGATAATTATGATGATCTTACCCAGGGAATGGATGACCAGATGCGTGGCAGCATCAATAATTTGGTGACGTCTATCCTGAATAAATGGGCCCAGGATAATGGCATTTTTCTAAAAAGAATTTCATCGGAACGATTTATGGCTGTATTTAGTGAAGAAATTCTACAGAAGCTGGAAAAAGGTAAATTTACCATTCTTGATGAGGTCAGAGAAATGACCTCCCAGCAAAATGTGTCGTTTACCTTAAGCATTGGCGTCGGAACTGGCGTCTCTTCCCTGCCGGAATTAGGGGTTTTAGCACAATCGAGCCTGGATTTAGCCTTAGGCAGAGGCGGCGATCAAGTGGCGATTAAACTTTCAAATGGCAAAGTGAAGTTCTATGGCGGTAAAACCAATCCGATTGAAAAGCGCACAAGAGTAAGAGCACGGGTAATTTCACATGCCTTACGAGATTTAATTATGGCAAGCGATAAAGTGATCATCATGGGCCATAAAAATCCGGACATGGATTCGATTGGTGCTGGAATTGGCATTTATAAAGTGGCGCAAATGAATCAGAAAGATGCCTACATCGTTGTCAATATGCAGGAAATCGACAATGGGGTCAAGCGGTTAATGACGGAAATTCGCCAGCAAGAGCAGCTATTCTCCCACTTTATTGGATCAGAAGAGGCACTTGAAATCGCGACGGATAAAACCTTACTTGTGGTCGTTGATACTCATAAACCATCCATGGTCATTGAAGAACGACTCCTTAATATAATTGACCAAAAAGTTGTCATTGACCATCATCGCCGGGGTGAGGATTTTATTGCTAATCCATTACTTGTTTACATGGAACCTTATGCTTCGTCGACCTCGGAGCTAGTCACCGAGTTCCTCGAATATCAGCCGAAACGCGGGAAGATTGAAATGATTGAAGCAACTGCCTTGTTAGCGGGAATCATCGTCGATACCAAAAGTTTTACGTTACGAACAGGATCAAGGACGTTTGATGCAGCCTCCTATTTAAGAGCACATGGAGCAGATACCATCCTAGTCCAAAAGTTTTTAAAAGAAGATGTCGATACATATATCAGAAGGTCAAAGTTAATTGAGTCTGTAAATTTCTACCGCGATGGGATTGCCATTGCCAAAGGATCGGAAAATGAGTTTAATGATCAAGTAATTATTGCCCAAGCGGCAGATACCTTGTTAACGATGGACGGGGTCCTTGCTTCCTTTGTCATCTCAGCGCGCAGCGAAGGGGTCATTGGCATCAGTGCAAGGTCGCTTGGAAACATCAATGTCCAAATCATAATGGAAGCCTTAAAAGGCGGAGGGCACCTGACGAACGCCGCTACACAGCTATCTGGTTTATCGGTCGCAGAAACGGAAAGTAAATTAAAGCTAGCCATTGATGAATATTTTGAAGGAGTGAAAAAAGAATGAAAGTAATTTTCTTAAAAGATGTTAAAGGTAAAGGTAAAAAGGGTGAAGTAAAGAATGTGGCTGATGGATATGCCCATAACTTTTTACTTAAACAAGGCTTAGCGAAGGAAGCTAATAACGCAAATATCAGTACGCTGGATGCACTTAAGAAGAAGGAAGAAAAGGTTGCTGCTGAAGAATTAGCCGAAGCAAAAAAACTAAAAGAAGTCTTAGATCAAATTACGGTTGAGTTAACTGCTAAAGCCGGTGAAGGCGGCCGCATATTCGGATCGATTACAACCAAGCAGATTGCTGAAGAATTACAAAAGAAACATGGCATTAAAATTGATAAGCGTAAAATGGAATTAGCGGATGCAATTCGTACGCTTGGCCACACAAAGGTTCCAGTTAAGCTTCATCATGAAGTTGTCGCAACATTAACTGTTTCCGTTACCGAAGTAAAATAAAAATTTTCCCAGTGCGAAATCGCTGTGGAACATGATAGAATATAAAATGTAATCAACGACATGTGATCGGTATTAGCTGGTCACTTTTTTCTTTTCCGGATATGATAGTTTATGAATTTGACTTTTTTATATAAATCATCCTCTTCATGATAGGAGGTTTTTGATAGATGAATGACTTATACGCGGATCGAATGCCGCCACAAAATATAGAGGCCGAACAGGCTGTTTTAGGGGCAATTTTTCTAGAACCCTCCTCTTTAATTTTAGCTTCAGAAATATTAATTCCTGAGGATTTTTATCGTGCTTCCCACCAAAAGATATTTAATGTGATGCTTTCACTAAATGATCAAGGGAAAGCAGTTGACCTTGTAACGGTAACGGAGGAGCTGTCCGCTGCCAAACTGATCGAAGATACAGGCGGAGTCAGTTATTTAGGGGAACTAGCCGCTTCAGTTCCGACAGCTGCAAATATTGAGTATTATGCGAGAATAGTAGAAGAAAAATCATTACTTAGAAGATTAATTCGTACCGCAACGAGCATTGCATCCGACGGGTATTCTCGTGAAGATGAAGTTGAGGCGTTGTTAAGTGAAGCCGAGAAAAATATCATGGCCGTGGCACAGCGAAAGAATGCCGGTGCTTTCCATAATATCAAAGACGTGCTTGTTCGTACGTATGATAACATTGAAGAAATGCATAACCGCGTCGGTGATATTACTGGTATTTCGACAGGATTTGCGGAGTTGGACCGAATGACGGCTGGATTCCAGCGAAATGATTTAATCATTGTGGGTGCCCGTCCTTCCGTGGGTAAAACCGCTTTTGCTTTGAATATCGCAGCAAATGTTGCGACGAAAACAAGTGAAAATGTCGCGATTTTCAGTCTCGAGATGGGTGCTGAACAGCTGGTCATGCGTATGCTTTGTTCGGAAGGAAATATTGATGCGCAACGGCTTCGTACGGGTTCCCTTACGGATGACGACTGGGGCAAGCTAACGATGGCAATGGGGAGCCTGTCGAATTCGGGGATTTTTATCGATGATACTCCAGGAGTTCGAATCAGTGATATCCGTTCTAAATGCCGCCGTCTGCAGCAGGAGCATGGTTTAGGGATGATTTTGATTGATTATTTGCAGCTAATCTTAGGAAACGGCCGCTCCGGTGAGAACCGTCAACAGGAAGTTTCCGAGATTTCGCGTTCTTTAAAGCAATTAGCGCGTGAATTAAAGATCCCTGTTATTGCTCTTTCGCAGCTTTCGCGTGGTGTGGAACAACGTCAGGATAAACGCCCGATGATGTCCGATATCCGTGAATCCGGTTCGATTGAGCAGGATGCCGATATCGTAGCCTTCTTGTATCGTGATGATTACTATGATAAAGAATCCGAGAATAAGAATATTATTGAGATCATTATAGCCAAGCAGCGTAACGGCCCAACAGGAACGGTCTCATTAGCGTTTGTGAAGGAATATAACAAGTTCGTCAACCTCGAGACACGGTATAACGATTCTCCAGGTGCATAAATTAAGGCTAGCCTGTTTTTGAGGCTAGCCTTTTTCGTTGTTGTTGGTGGAGAAGGATTAGTGCTGGTGCTTGGTGGGAGAAAGGGGGGAGTAGTAACCAGTGTGAGAGACTAGTACCCGTGGCAGCAGAAAAAAGGAATCAACGGTAACTAGTGGAAGCTGCTAATGCCCGTGGCAGCAGAAAAAAGGGTACAACGGTAACTAGTGAAGGCGACTAGTGCCCATGGCAGCAGAAAAAAAGGATTAACGGTAACTAGTGGAAGCGACTAATGCCTGTGGCAGCAGAAAAAAGGGTACAACGGTAACTAGTGAAGGCGACTAGTGCCCGTGGCAGCAGAAAAAAGGGTACAACGGTAACTAGTGAAGGCGACTAGTGCCCGTGGCAGCAGAAAAAAAGGATTAACGGTAACTAGTCAAAGTACTAATGCCTTTCAAGTAGAAAACTGATTCAACATGCATAACCGATGACTTAAAAGGGTAATTTTGTTTCTAACCTAATCATTCCGAGGGACATAATTTGAAGATATACTACACCCGATTCGTTTATAATTCTTAGTAAGTATCCTCCTAATAGTCTTCTCCGACTTAATAATCGTACACCATTCATGAACGATCTTTGTAGTAATTTTTTGATCAGGAAATAGCAGCTGCAATTCAGTGACACTTCGTAAAACTGCCGATTCTACCTCCTCTTTACAGCCACAACTATTACATACCAGTAGCCCGCCTATAACTTCAATATAAAAGTTGTAGCACTGTGGACAAAGAATCCCTTTTACCAATTGACCATAGCCGTAGGCAGGTAAGCGCGGGTAAGGCGACTCTACAAGATGCAGCGAAACAAGTTGTTCGGCTAATTTCAGATGGCTCTTATTCAGTTTCCCAGGTTTAGCATTAGCATTTAACTTTTTCAAAAAACGGTTTAGTTGTGTTGGAAATATAATGGAGGTATTTACAGTAGTTAGATATAAATGAAATTCGGGGTTAATGAAAATAAGGTATGATTCCAGTGGATAACGATAACCAAGGTCGCGAAGTAAGGGTCGAAAGCTAATTTCACAACGACTCAATTGGTGAAGTGGATTCTTGGTTTCCTTTTTAACACTCGTATACCATTTCTCACCTTCAACATAATAGTCGCCTTCAAAATTCTTTACGTCCAAAGGATAAATCTTATCCGAGGAAATAAGTAACGTATCAATTTGGAATTTGGAATAGTTATATTCAAGTAATAAATCATGGATAATAAGCCAATCATCGGAAAGCCCCTCTAACCATATATCACTCTTTTGCTCTCCTTCAAATCCCTTTTTTAGAATTAAGAAGTTAGTAGCATCCTTATCTGATAAACTCATTCGCGCATTTAAGAATCTTAAGATTGTTATTTCCAATCGCTCTTGCCGAGTTTTAATAATCATATTCCACATCCTATTCATTATTTTAAAAAACTATAATTCTATTTTATGGAAAAACTACCATATTTACAAGTTGGGATTTTGATAGACTTCTATAATAATATTTTACGAACATAATAATATATTTTTATACAAATGTTCGTGTTTTGTTTGCTATTTGCTATAAAAATTGGTAAACTGGTCTATGGAAAACAGTAAAGCGTATTTAATTTGGAGGTGCCTTATATGTCATCAGTAGTAGTTGTTGGGACGCAATGGGGAGATGAAGGAAAAGGTAAAATAACGGATTTCCTTTCAGAAAATGCCGAGGCAATTGCCCGTTATCAGGGAGGAAATAATGCAGGCCACACCATAAAATTCAACGGAGAAACGTACAAATTGCACCTAATTCCATCAGGAATTTTTTATAAAGAAAAAGTTTGTGTCATTGGAAACGGAATGGTTGTTGATCCAAAAGCGCTTGTAGCAGAACTTGCTTATTTACATGAAAAGGGCGTTACAACCGACAATTTACGCATTAGTAACCGTGCCCATGTCATCCTTCCGTATCACCTAAAACTAGATGCAGTGGAAGAAGATAGTAAAGGCGCTAATAAAATTGGCACGACAAAAAAAGGAATTGGCCCTGCCTATATGGATAAGGCTGCACGTGTCGGGATTCGAATCGCTGACCTGCTGGAGCGCGATGTCTTTGAAGAAAAGCTTGTTCGTAATTTGGAAGAGAAAAACCGCTTGTTTGAACGTATTTATGAAACAACCGGCTTTACGAAGGAAGAAATCCTTGACGAGTATTATGAGTATGGCCAGCAATTTAAGCAATATGTTTGTGATACTTCCGTTGTACTTAATGATGCATTGGATGAAGGTAAGCGGGTTTTATTTGAAGGCGCTCAAGGAGTTATGTTAGATATTGACCAAGGTACGTATCCATTTGTTACATCTTCTAATCCTGTTGCTGGTGGAGTAACGATTGGTTCAGGAGTCGGACCATCTAAAATTACCCATGTGGTTGGAGTTTGCAAAGCCTACACCTCTCGTGTTGGTGATGGCCCTTTCCCTACCGAGTTGCATGATGAAATCGGCAGTCAGATTCGGGAAGTTGGACGGGAGTATGGTACGACAACAGGCCGACCTCGTCGGATTGGCTGGTTTGACAGTGTTGTTGTACGCCATGCACGTCGTGTGAGCGGCTTGACAGATCTTTCCCTTAATTCAATTGATGTATTATCGGGGATTGAAACCTTAAAGATCTGTACCGCTTATAGTTATAAAGGTGAACTTATTACTGAATATCCTGCCAGTTTGAAGGTTTTGGCACAATGTGAACCTGTTTATGAGGAACTTCCAGGCTGGACCGAGGATATTACGGGTGTAAAAACATTAGATGAATTACCAGAAAATGCACGCCATTATGTGGAACGTGTCACACAACTGACGGGGATCCCGTTAACAACGTTCTCTGTTGGTCCGGATCGTAATCAAACCAATGTTGTTCGCAGCCCGTGGAGACAAATATAATTTTTAATTTAGTTAAAGAAGCCCTCAATTTTGAGGGCTTTGAACTTTTTAGAAAGTTTTTTTAAAAAAGTATTGCGTTTAATAGTTCTTCCATGCTATTATAAAAAGCGTCGTCACAATACGACACGAAAAAAGTACGAGCCATTAGCTCGTGAATCACTTTTTGTACGAGCCATTAGCTCAGTTGGTAGAGCATCTGACTTTTAATCAGAGGGTCGAAGGTTCGAGTCCTTCATGGCTCACCATAGTTTTTTGCCTTAGCAAAATAACTTTCAATATATGGCCCCTTGGTCAAGCGGTTAAGACACCTCCCTTTCACGGAGGTAACACGGGTTCGAGTCCCGTAGGGGTCATGGCTTTTGATTGTCAGGAAGAGGCTGGCAAGGACGGTTTCCTTGCTGACAATCAATTTAAATTTAATATTGGTCTGGTAGTTCAGTTGGTTAGAATGCCTGCCTGTCACGCAGGAGGTCGCGGGTTCGAGTCCCGTCCAGACCGCCACTAAATGGCTCAGTAGCTCAGTCGGTAGAGCAAAGGACTGAAAATCCTTGTGTCGGCGGTTCGATTCCGTCCTGAGCCATAAAAAGAGAAGTTTGCATATCTGCAGGCTTCTTTTTTTATGGAAAATTTTCTTAGAATATTTCAGGGATATGTAGGGTGATGTCAGTAATTATACAATTCTGTTACATTATGAAGACTACTAATCTATTTACAAAAAATTATGGTAAAGTATAGATGGTCTAAAATACTGGGAAATCTTTAGTAGTTTATACACTAGATTAAGAGGGTTTTACCGTGGTTTAGGGAGGAAAAATGTTATTCTTAAATAAGATATCACAAACGAAAAAGTTATTACTCAAAACAACGATTGCAACGACAATGGCTTCATCGCTTATCGCCTTTAGTAATGGTCCGGTTGCATTTGCTGACACATCCAAATCAACCAAGGATTATGAAGTATATCTTGACGGTACATATATAGGAAATGTTATAGATAAGGCTGTAGTCAATAAAATAATTGCTGAAAAGGTCGATAACACGAATAATATCAGTCAACAAGTGCAATACATTCCATATCAAGTATTTCCATCTGCTGCAAACGACCAAGAAACAGTCCAAACAATGAAGAGTATATTTCAACTTCAAACAGAGGCAGCGGCGATCATCATCGATGGTAAGCCCATTGTTTACGTTGATAATCAAAAAACAGCTGAAGAAGTAATGAAGAGGTTGATCCATCAATTTGTACCTGAGGAACAATTAGCAGAACTTAAGGCCAGAAAAGATTCATCTAACTCATCACTGCCAGCATTAAAGGAAAATGAGTCTCGTTTATTAGATGTTCGATTATCAAAAGATGTTTCATTTTCTGTTGAAACGATTGTTCCAGAAAAGATTTTGACAGCTGAAGAAGCTGTAACCTTTTTACAAAAAGGTACAATAGAAGAAAAGGACTATGTGATTCAAAACGGTGATGTCCTAGAAACAATTGCCCAAAATCACAACTTAAAGATAGCGGAAATCTTAGCGATCAATCCGAGCTTAACCGAGGATGCGCTCTTAAAGATTGGCCGAAAAATTAATATTACCGTTCCAAAACCGTTTATCGAAGTAATTGTTGATAAAGAAGTGAATAAAAAGGAAGAGATTCCTTATCAAAATAAAATTGTTGAGGACTCCTCCCTCCTAAAAGGCAAGACAGAGGTAAAGCAAGAGGGGAAAACTGGTTCACGTGCTGTAACTTATAAAATTTCTGAGCAAAATGGTGTCACAGTGCAGAAAGTGGAGTCAAATGTAACGACCCTTGAACAGCCTGTTGATCAAATTGTCATTAAAGGAACAAAAGTAATACCATCCCGCGGTGAAGGAAGCTTTGCTTGGCCAACTGTTGGCGGATATATTTCTAGCAAGCAGGGTCCTAGATGGGGTAGAATGCACAAAGGAATTGATATTGCCAGACCAAGCAATAGAACTATCAAAGCTGCTGATAATGGCGTGGTGGTATCCGCTGGCTGGGGCGGCGGTTATGGTAATAAAATTGTCATTGACCATCGCAATGGGTACCGAACACTATATGGGCACATGTCCTCACTGAAGGTAAAGGTTGGCCAGACGGTTTCCAAAGGTTCTGCAATTGGAATCATGGGTGCTACAGGAGATGCTACGGGTGTACACTTGCATTTTGAAGTATACAAAAACGGCAGCCTGGTAAACCCACTTTCATATTTAAGATAAAAGGCAAGTCTCTAGATGATACTAGAGACTTTTCTTATTTATAAAAATAGGAAAAAAATGTAATTCCAATACTGCCAATTGCTGCTTTTAGGTGAATTTATGCGAATAACGTGATACAGTAAACTAGTATAGTTATGACTTCTAGTAGTATTTGATTAAATAGATGAGATCGATTTAATGATAAGGAGAGATGGTATGGAAAAGAAAATTCTTGTTGTGGATGATGAAAAGCCAATTGCAGATATTCTTCAGTTCAACTTAAAAAAAGAAGGATATATTGTCTATTGTGCTTATGATGGAAATGAGGCCATTCAGTTGGTAGATGAAATACAACCCGACTTAATCCTCCTAGATATTATGCTTCCTTTACGTGACGGAATGGAAGTATGCCGAGAAGTCCGTAAAAAGTATGAAATGCCGATTATTATGCTGACAGCGAAGGATTCTGAAATTGACAAGGTCCTTGGACTTGAACTCGGTGCCGATGATTATGTAACGAAACCGTTTAGCACAAGAGAATTAATTGCACGCGTAAAAGCGAATTTACGGCGCCACCAGCAGATTCTATCGCAACCGGATGCAGAGAATGAAACCAATGAAATTGAAATTGGTTCACTGACCATCCATCCGGATGCATATGTCGTTTCAAAACGCGGGGAGACGATTGAGCTTACGCACCGTGAATTTGAACTGCTTTTCTATTTAGCAAAGCATATTGGACAGGTAATGACGAGGGAACACCTCCTGCAAACCGTATGGGGTTATGATTACTACGGGGATGTAAGGACGGTTGATGTAACCGTGAGAAGATTGCGGGAAAAAATTGAGGATAGCCCAAGTCATCCAACGTGGATTGTCACACGCCGCGGGGTTGGATACTATTTGCGGAATCCTGAACAGGAGTAAGATGAATGAGAAAGGTTGGTTTCTTTCGCTCTTTACACGTAAAATTCGTTATCATCTATGTCCTCCTAATTCTAGTTGCCATGCAAATTATCGGCGTTTATTTTGTCGAACAGCTTGAAGAAACACTGCGGACAAACTTCCAAACGTCGTTAAAACAACGGGTTGATTTGCTTGCCTATAATATTGTTGAGGAAATGGAGAAGGAGAGAACGCCTGAAGATCCAACACTCGAAGAAGATATTAAAGGAATCCTTAGAGACTTTGATGCAGGTGATATTTCTGAGGTTCAGGTGATTGAAAATAGATCTCTTAAAATACTTGGTACTTCTCATCCCAGCAATCAAGGGGTGGTCGGGCAACGGACAACCAAACTCCAGGTGAAGCAATCCATGGTCTTAGAAGAGGACCAAAGTTCTATTAATATTGATGAACAAACAGGACATCGGATTTGGGTCCTCTCTACCCCAATTAAATCGGGTAAGAAGGTCATTGGTGCTATTTATTTGGTGGCGAAAATTGAGAATGTTTTTGAACAAATGAAAACCATCAATGGAATTTTTGCAACAGGTACAGCGATTGCCTTATCGATTACAGCCATATTAGGGATATTATTGGCACAGACCATCACAAGGCCGATTGCCGATATGAAGAAGCAGGCCATTGCGATGACCAAAGGTAATTTTTCAAGAAAAGTAAAAGTGTACGGCAATGATGAACTTGGGACACTGGCCGTTACATTTAATAATTTAACGAAAAAGCTCCAGGAAGCACAAGCGATGACCGAAGGGGAACGCAGAAAGCTGTCCTCTGTTTTGTCTTATATGACGGATGGAGTCATTGCCACCGACCGAAAAGGCCGAGTTATTTTGATCAATGAACCTGCGGCAGAAATGCTGAATGTTTCACGTGAAACAGTGCTGACTCAGCCCATCGTATCCTTATTAGATTTGGATGATACCAATTCCTTTGAAGATTTACTAGAGGAAAAGGATTCGATCATTTTAGATTACAGTACCAAAACAGAGCGCTTTTTCCTGCGTGCTAACTTCTCTGTGATTCAAAAAGAGACGGGCTTTGTTAATGGGCTAATTGCCGTGTTGCATGATATCACGGATCAGGAAAAAATCGAGGCTGAACGCAGAGAGTTCGTCGCCAATGTATCCCATGAACTGAGGACACCGCTAACGACGATGAGAAGTTACTTAGAAGCTTTAGCTGATGGAGCATGGCGCGATGAGGAGATTGCCCCGAACTTCTTAGAAGTGACACGGACCGAAACTGAAAGAATGATCCGTCTTGTCAATGACCTGCTCCAGCTTTCAAAAATGGATAGTACGGATTACAGGTTAACGATCGAGTGGGTAAACTTTGTGGATTTCTATAATCGCATCATTGATCGGTTGGAAATGTCGAAGGAACAAAACGTTACCTTCAAACGAAAGCTTCCAAACCATGCAATATTTGTAGAAGTAGATGAAGATAAGATGACGCAGGTCCTATACAATATTATTTCCAATGCCTTAAAGTATTCACCGGAAGGCGGACAGGTTACTTTTTCGATTAAAGAAAAGGACGATAAAATTATTGTCAGCGTAAGTGACCAAGGCGTGGGAATTCCGAAAGAGAATATTGGGAAAATCTTTGACCGTTTTTATCGGGTTGATAAAGCGAGAGCAAGGAAATTAGGCGGTACGGGACTAGGTCTGGCCATTGCAAAGGAAATGGTTAATGCTCATGGCGGAGCAATCTGGGCAACAAGTGAGGAAGGAAAAGGTACAAAGATTTCCTTTTCACTCCCCTATGAACGTTCTGAAGAGGATGAATGGTCATGAGATACGAAAATATTAAATCAGGGATTTTAACATTTTTAGTTCTAGTTAGTATTCTTTTAACATGGAGTCTTTGGACCTACCAGCCCAATTATAAAACGATGGAAAATGGCAGCTATGTAAAAGAAGTCACAGTCAGTGAAAAACAAGAGGTCCAAAAAATTGTTCGACCTGATCAGGTATTTTATCATGTAAAAGGTCTGCATTACGGTACGAACAACACTGATGAAATCGAAAAGATAAGTAAGGAATTAAGCAGTTGGGCCTTTTTTGATGTAAAAAGGTATACAAGTGAAGTGAAAAATATCAAGGATTTAACCCATGGGAGCGGCAATACTGAAATTATTTTCCCGGGAGAAGTACCGATTGAATTATACCGCAGTGTCTTAAATATTGAAGCGAAAAAAATACCTTCCTTCAACTTTAATCGAATCATTATTAATGTGGAGAATTCAGACAAGGAAAACGGGATTGTTTATTTTGTGTCCACTGAAGACCAGCAAGTGTATATTAGCCACATTTCCTCAGCGAATTTAACTGAATTTATACGTGATTATTATAAGAAGGCAGCGCATTACCCACGCTATTTTGCCTATGAAGCTTCAGAATGGCGGACGATTTTCCTGCCGGAAACTGAAACTGAAATGACGACCTATAAGTATTTGCCCGTTACTCTTGATTCAGAGGAATTCAAAGATGCCCTGTTCAGCGACCCTAGTTTTGTACAAAAAAGCTCGGTGCCTCCAGTTGAGGAGTATACGAGCGATTCTAGTAAAATGACGGTCAACTCTGAAAGCAATGTCCTTCGCTATGTCAATCCTACGGTTGAGGAGAATTTTGTCAACAGTTCTTATGATTTAGTAAAACGAAGCATTGACTTTGTGAATGAACATGGCGGCTGGACAGACCCATATCGTTATGTTTATAAAAATGAATTTACGCACTCCGTTACCTTTCGTTTATACAACTCGGAGGGCTATCCCGTCTTTAACGGTAATGGAATTTCTGAAATTAATGAGGTGTGGGGTCGAGATGAAATCAATAAATATATTCGGCCAAACATTGCATTAGAGCTTCCGCTAACAACTGAAATGAAAAAGGTAACTCGCCCATCAGGACATGATGCACTGAAATTTATCCAGAACAAAAAGAACTTTAAGCCGAGCCTTCTTGAGGAAATGGTCCTGGGCTATTCTCTGGAAAGGGATACAGACGAGAATAAGCTAATCGTTTTAGAACCTGCCTGGTTCTTTCGCTATGGCAAAACCTGGGGACAGATTACGATGGAAGACTTAGGAGGTTTGCAGCATGGATTGGAGTAAGATAAAAACGATTTTTATCATCACGTTTTTAATTTTAGATGTTTATCTCTTATTTCAATTTATGAAAATCCGTGATGCCAATAAATATGAGGTCATTACGGAGGCCTCGTTTGAAGAAAAACTGAAGGCTGATGAGATCACGTATAAGGATCTTCCCAAGGATCCCATTCAAGCTCAGTATCTTAGTGCCAAGCCGAAGGTGTTTACTAAGGTGGATATTGATAAGCTGAAGGGCCAGCCTGTGGTGATTAGAGGAGCAGGGACAACCACTCTTCATGCCATTTTAGAAAAGCCCTTGCAGTTAACGGCTAAGTTTGAACCAGCCGAGCTGTCTGCTTTTTTAAATGAAAATGTTCTTAATGGTGAGGATTACCAATTTGGTGAGAAAAGTGATAAGGATCAAACGATCACTTACTATCAACAATCAGAGAATTACCCTTTATATAAAAATATTAATGGGATGATTACCTTTAAATTAGATGAAAAGAATCAAATTGTGTCATATGAACAGACCCTTCTGGAGGAAATGGAAAAGTTAACAGCCAAGGAAGAAATCCTTCAGCCGTTAAAGGCGATTGAAACTTTGCACCAGAAAGGGATGTTGAAGTCGAAGAGCAACATTACGAGGATAGAACTGGGCTACTCCACGCTTATTCAGTTGGCTGCCTCCCAAGTTTTGGCGCCAACGTGGCGTTTTGAGGTCGATGGCAAGGAGAGCCTGTTTGTGAACGCATTTGAAGGGCAGATTATCCAATTTAACAGCGACGAAAATAGTAAAGTGGAGTGAAATAGTATGTCTTTAAGTTATAGCATTCTTGCAAGCGGGAGTACAGGGAACGCCCTTTATGTGGAGTCGGATGAACATTCGTTTCTAGTGGATGCCGGGTTTAGCGGGAAGCAAATGGAGGCGCTGTTCAGTCAAATTGATCGTGATATTAGCAAGCTTTCCGGGATATTTGTTACCCATGAACACAGTGACCATATTAAAGGAATTGGGATCCTCGCTCGTAAGTATCACTTGCCAGTCTATGCGAATGAAAAAACTTGGCGGGCGATGGAACACAATGTCGGCGCCATTCCAACAGAGCAAAAGTTTGTTTTCAATATGGAAACCGTGAAGAGCTTTGGTGCCGTTGATATTGAATCCTTCGGGGTATCACATGATGCAGCGGAACCGATGTTTTACGTTTTCCATCATGGAGGGAAGAAACTTGTCTTAATTACTGATACAGGTTATGTAAGTGACAGGATGAAAGGGACCATCTCCAATGCCGACGTGTATATTTTTGAATCCAACCATGATGTTCAAATGCTGCGGATGGGCAGATATCCATGGAACATTAAACGAAGGATTTTAAGTGACGTTGGCCATGTTTCTAATGAGGACGCAGCCTTCGCAATGAGCGATGTAGTAGGCGACCAGACAAAGCGGATTTACCTTGCCCATTTAAGCATGGACAATAACATGAAGGACTTAGCCAAAATGGCCGTAACCCAGACGCTCCAGGAGCGAGGGCTAATTGTAGGCGAACAATTCGGGCTTTATGACACCGACCCGAAAATCCCAACAGTATTAACGGCCGTGTAGAGTATTTTAAAAGAATGAAGAGCCTATTTTACAGGCACTTCATTCTTTTTTTTATTTATTAAAGCTCATTGTTGATTGGAGCGAAGCCCCTGGAGCGGAAATCAACAGACAAGTTTAACACAGCCTTTTTATTAAATATGAAAAAAGTATGAACAAAGTCGTAAGTTTTGATTAACGCAAGGTAATTATTTAGTAATTTAAAGTTGAATGAGTATAATTGTAAGTATAAGCCAAAATAAACGGTAGCAATCTTTTCGGAAAGTGAGGAATGGTGCAAAGTGGGTTATTATGATGATCATTCACAAAACCGCTTCAGGGAACAGAAAGGAAACAGAGGTGGAATTTTTTTCGCAAGCGTCGTTGGTGCGATACTTGGTGCAATTTTAGTTATCATAGCTATTCCGGCCTTATCCAATCGTGGTATTCTTCCCTACCAAATTGAAACAAACGAAAATACTGCAGTTGAATCAACTACCAATGATAATAAGAATGTTATCCAAAAGCAGATTGCCTATGATGTGAACACGAATACAACAAAAGCAGTTGAAAAAGCTGCAGATGCGGTTGTCGGAATCAACAACATTCAGTCCTCGAGTTTTTGGTCAGACGAAGAAGCAGGTTCATCAGGGGAAGAGGCTGCTGGTACGGGGTCAGGTGTTGTCTATAAGAAGGCTGGAGGTAAGGCCTTTGTTGTTACCAACCATCATGTCGTGGAAGGGGCGACAAAGCTGGAAGTAAGCTTTAGTGACGGCACAAAGATCCCAGCAAAACTGCTCGGCAGTGATGTTTGGACCGATTTGGCCGTGCTTGAAGTCGATGCGGATAAGATTAAAAAGGTAGCTGAATTCGGTGATTCTGATAGCTTAAAAATGGGTGAACCTGTAATCGCGATCGGGAACCCGCTTGGTGCCACCTTTTCGGGGTCGGTCACACAAGGAATTATCTCTGGACTGAAGCGGACCATTCCCGTTGATATTAATCAGGATGGATTAATCGACTGGAATGCAGAAGTACTACAAACCGATGCAGCGATCAATCCTGGAAACAGCGGCGGTGCCTTAATTAATATTGCCGGCCAGCTAATTGGAATTAACTCAATGAAAATTGCCCAAAATGCGGTTGAAGGAATCGGTTTATCAATTCCAATCAACTCCGCACGCCCAATCATTGACGACCTTGAAAAGTTTGGTACAGTTAAACGCCCATACATGGGAGTCGATTTGAAATCAGTCTCTGAAATTCCGGCCTACTATCAAGAAGAGGCATTGAAACTGCCTCGAAATATTAATTATGGGGTTGCTTTACGACAAGTCGTTCCGAATTCACCCGCAGCTCAGGCTGGAATGAAAGAGTTAGATGTTATTGTAGAGATGGACGGAGAAAAAATTAACGACGTAATCGATCTCCGAAAACACTTGTATCAGAAAAAGAAAATTGGCGAGCAAATGAAGATTAAATATTACCGTGATGGTAAATTGAAACAAACCAGATTAACATTAACAGGAGATACAACTCAATAATGCTCCATAATTAGCAGGAAGGTGAAGATTTCACTTTCCTGTTTTTTTCTGTGGTATTATGAATAAGTTACAGTATCTGCTCGTATGACAGGATGCTTTAAAGCAAACAATAACATTAACGAATATGTATAGAAAGGTTGAACTGAAATATGATTTATAGCTGTGAAGAGCATGTGGATATTGCCTTAGATGACATTGTGGATGAATTTATGACATTTCCGGTATTATCAAAAGTAGATGGGGATAACTTATCAACAAGCTGTGAATATTGTCAAAATCCAGCAACATATATGGTGGCGAACAAGTGATTCCATACAAGATGTGGATAAAAATTGTGAATATGTGGATAACTTCTGTGGATAACTTGTTTGTAAGCTGTTTGTAATCAAGTTGAAAAGGGTTGTGGATTGTGAATATCTCTATTATTACGGTTGGTAAATTGAAAGAGAAATATTTAAAACAGGGTATTGAGGAATATTTAAAGCGACTAACTGCGTATGCAAAAGTTGAAATGATTGAAGTGGCTGATGAAAAAGCACCCGAAGAATTAAGTGGGTTGGAAATGGTCCAGGTTAAGCAAAAAGAAGGCGAACGGATATTAGCAAAGATCAGCCAGGATACATATGTCATTGCCTTAGCGATTCAAGGAAAATTAGGATCGTCCGAAGAACTGGCTGATTCATTAGATAAACTGGCTACCTATGGAAAAAGTAAAATTGCCTTTGTAATTGGCGGGTCATTGGGCTTAAGTGAGGAAGTCATCAAACGATCGAATGAGCAGCTTTCGTTTTCTCGAATGACCTTCCCCCACCAGTTGATGAGATTGATACTTGTAGAGCAGATTTACCGAGCATTTCGGATTAATCGGAATGAACCTTATCATAAGTAAATGAGGTTCTTAACAACAACTGACTGTATAAGCTTAAAAATTATAAGATAATTAAACATACTGGGCTCCAGCCATATTGGACTGGAGCTTTATCATTTTCTATTATTATAGTGCTTCTTTAATCACCTTTTTGTAATAGAGAACTGATAGTAAACCAAAGATCGAGTATAGTGCGGTATATAACAACATAACAATAATCATTGGTGTCCACAATTCAGTACCAAACATGAACCAACCCGATTTTACTGCAAAATAACTATGGGCTAAGCCAATGACTAATGGGATACCAAAATTAAAGATTTGCTTAGCTTGGATGCCTCTTAATAAGTCTCCTTGTGTAAATCCAAGCTTTCTTAATATGGTATAATTCGGCTTTTCTTCTTCGCTCTCATCCATTTGTTTAAAGTATAAAATACAGCCAGATGTAACTAAAAAGGTTAATCCTAAAAATCCAACGATAAACATGATAAGACCCATGTTTCTTTTCTGTATATTGCTCATTTCTAGAAGTGAATCATTTTTACCATTAAAAGTCATATTTTGAAAAAGTTCATTCGCTTCCTCTAAATTTGCTTCATCCTGCAAACTAATTCCAATAAAAAGGGTTGATTCTTTTTGAATTTCTGGGTTAAGATCTTTTTTTAATCGCTCAAAAGTTATTTCGTCCACAATTGCGACGGGGAATCCACCGCTTGTAAAATAGTAGGATACGATATATTCCTTCCTTAAGCCTAAATATTTTTGCGGTATCACTTCATTTTTTCCCATTAATTCAATTTGACCTGAATTTTTTAGTGGCATAAAGTTTTGTATTAAATCATTATAACCGGTAAAAAGGGTTTCCTCTGAAGATAAATCGATACGATTTGCGGCCTTGTCACTGATGACAGGAAGGGTCATGTTCCTTGGATCAGAATTTAGCTCCTCTAAATTTATTTCCGTTATTTTTTCTAAGTTAGCATCTACCTGAATGACATCAATCATTTTTTCGTTATACTTAATTCCATTTCCTTCTAATGATTCTTTAAAGTTTTCAGCATCTTGTTTATTTGTCATTGAAAAATCAGCAACCACATTATTTTGGGCTAATCTTTCTGCTGAGTAGTGCGAAATATAGCTTAAGGATAACAAGCCGATGGCAAGTGCGGAAACGGTCGTAATAATGGTTAATAATAAAGCATTTGATTTCATCCGAAACATAATAGATGAAAGAGACAATACTTCATTAATATTTAAATAACCACCTTTCTTTTTTCGAATCACATAAAAGATAAATCGAACAGATCCTTTGTAAAAAAGATAAGTCCCGACAATAACTGATGCTAAAATGAAAATCATGGCTAAGAATAGTTCAGTCATTGTTGTAAAGTCCCCACCAAATAATTTGGATGAAATATAATAGCCTAAAAGGATCATTGAGATACCTATCATTCCGTATAACATTTCAGAAATGGACACTTTTTTTACTTTTTCTTCTGTCGATGAAAGAACTCTAAATAAGGATAAGATACTTTGTCTTTTAATAAATATATTATTCGTTAACATGATAAAGAGATAGATAACAGTAAACACAATAACAGTTTGAGCCAATGCTTCTGTTGAAAATCTTAATGTGGCGACGGCCTCAACACCGGTAATCTTAAATAAGATCATCATGATTAATTTTGAAATAGAAAATCCGATAAAGATTCCAATGATTAAGGAACTGAAATATAGGATTAAATTTTCAAGTGTAAGAATACGAAAAATTCTGCCCTTTGTCATTCCTATTAACTGAAGTAAACCGATTTCTTTACTGCGTCTCTTAATAAAAATGTTATTTGCGTATAAAAGAAAAATCGAGACAATTGCAACGAGTAAAACGGATGAGGCCTGGATTGCCGCTGCACCTTTAATCGAACCTTTTGTTTCGTCCATCGCAGGATCATATTGAAGCGTGACAAAGGAAAAATACAGGGCGACTGTAAAGATTAAGGCAAACACATAGAGATAATAATTTTTTACATTCTTTTTCAGGTTTTGAACGATGAGTTGATTAATGCTCATTTTGCACCCCGCCTAATACCCCTTGTGTTTTCATGATGTCATGAAAGAAGTTCTGTCTCGATTCTTCACCCTTTGTTAATTGAGTATAAATTTGTCCGTCTTTGATAAAAATAACCCGGTTGCAATAGCTTGCAGCAACAGGATCGTGAGTGACCATTAGAATTGTTGCATTTCGTTTTTGATTTAGATCGCTAAGTTTATTTAACAAATCTGAAGCGGATTTTGAATCCAGTGCCCCGGTTGGTTCGTCAGCAAAAATGATACTTGGTTCATGAATAAAGGCTCGAGCTGCAGAGGTACGTTGTTTTTGGCCACCGGAAATTTCATTTGGATACTTATCTTTTAGTTCAAAAATGCCAAGTTCTTTAGCCAAAGTGTTGAATTTTTGATCTGCTTCTTTTTTTGATGCTTTTGTAATCGATAAAGGTAAAAGAATATTTTCTTTAACTGTCAGTGTATCTAATAAGTTGTATTCTTGAAAAATAAAACCTAAATGATTCTTTCGGAACTCTGCTAATTGCTTTTCTTTCATCCCTGTCATTTCTTTTCCTTCGATATTAATTGTCCCGTTACTAACTTTATCAATAGAGGAAAGAACATTGAGCAAAGTCGTCTTCCCTGAACCCGATGCTCCCATAATACTAACAAATTCTCCTTTTTTAATGGTCAAATCCAGGCTCTTCAGTACTTCTTGTTTGTTATATTTATTGCCATAGCTTTTATGAATTTTTGTCGCTTCTAAAATATTCATATCCACACATCCCTTATTTTGATAGTTTTATTATAGAAGGCTTTTTTGTTCACTTCCTTCGATTGACCATACAAATAATAAAAGCATGTGACAATTTTGTCACATGCCTGTGATATGAAGGAATTGATTTCTTTTTGGAAAGATTAACGTGAAGGTTGTACCAATTCCTAGTTTAGAATGGACATCTATATTTAGTAGTAATGGCTTTGCTACTTTTTTTGCTAAATACAACCCCATGCCTGTTGCAGCATTATCTTGATGTTTTGCCGTTGATGTAAAGCCTTTATCAAATATGCGCGATAGATCCTTTGGATCAATACCACGTCCAAAGTCCTCCACCTCGAGAATGGTCTGTTCATTTTGTTGATAGCTTTTGATGATGATATCGGAAGCATCGCTATATTTTATTGCGTTTGTTAACAGCTGTCTGATGATAAAGGCCAGCCATTTGGCATCGCTAAGGACTTCTTTAACCTCTATTTGTAAATCAAAGCCCATTCCTTTTTGAATACACCATGACTGTAAATCTTTAATTTCCTTAGTAATTAAGACTTTTAAATCTGTAATCTCAATATATAAATCATTTTCTATAAATGGTATACGTTTTTGATGAAGCTGCTGATCAAGTAGTAGGTGTATGCGTAACCATTCATGGATTAATTGCGATTTCATTGTTTCATTGTCAATTCGATCAATCATTAATCGTATAGCTGTTAATGGTGTTTTCACTTCATGAATCCAAGATAATATTTCATCTTTCTCCTGCTCTAGGGAAATCAGATTTTGTGAAGCA
This sequence comes from Bacillus sp. MM2020_1, assembly GCA_011250595.1. Lineage (GTDB taxonomy): Bacteria > Bacillota > Bacilli > Bacillales > Cytobacillaceae > Neobacillus. The sequence continues at coordinate 49,009 of JAANMP010000002.1, forward strand.
ATCTGTTTCAGTAATTTAGTCTGGTTTGTAACACTATTCTCAATCATTTTTTCAAAAGGACTCTCTGGATGAGATATACTCGTTAAATCGAGATTGTTTTCCCACGCTTCTATACTTTTATAAAATTTTGTTTCCTTATTGTAGCGAATCATTAAAAATATGATGAAAATAATCGTTGATAAAAAGACAATATAGACGATAGGTACTAATGGGATTGTTGTATCAAAATAAGAGACTAGGATGATAAAAAATTGTAAAAATAAAATGAGAATAATCCAGCTAAGCCTTTCAATTAAATATTTTTTGATCATCTAAAATTTTCCTCTTCTTTAGCGATATAACCTTGACCAACTTTTGTTTCGATAAACTGTCCTAAGCCAAGCTCCTCCAGTTTTTTTCGTAATCGGTTTACATTGACAGTTAAGGTATTATCACTCACAAAGCGCTCATCATCCCATAAGCTTTTTATTAATTCCTCTCGACTAACTATTTTATTCTTCTGTTCAATTAGTAGTTTTAAGATATAAATTTCATTCTTTGTTAGCTCAATCGATCCTGAACCGTTTATGACAGTATTTTTCTCAAAATCTACTGTTGCACCGCACCATGTTTTAAGTGAAATTGGTTCATTATTGTAATTATATACTCGCCGAAGAAATGCCTGTATCTTCGCAATGAGAACATCAAAATGAAATGGCTTTTGAATAAAGTCATCAGCTCCAAGCTGCATAGACATAACCATATCGGTAGGATGATCGCGTGAAGATAAAAATAGAATGGGAACGTTCGAACTGGATCGAATCATTCGACACCAATGAAACCCATCAAATTTTGGCAATTGAATATCAATAATGACTAAATCAGGTTTTATAATTGTAAATTCTTGAATTACTTTACTAAAATCATCAATACCATAAACATCGTAAGACCACCCAGCCAACCTATCTTTGATTTCATTAAATAATGTTTCATCATCTTCAATTAGCAATAATTTAAACAATTGATTCACCACACTTTTTACTTTTCCTTAAATAAATTGTATAGTAAAAATTTTCCGTTTGCTAGAGTGAAAATTTTATTGCAAATTGTGCTCATTTAGATACACTACGGAGAACCTTACCATAAGTAACGGCGAAATTTTTACTTGAATTTATATTAGATAATCATAATTATAATATTTTTTGCTTATAAGGTTTTAAAATTTTAAAAAAACTCAGAAATATATTGACAATTATTTAATAGATTGATAAAGTTTAAAAAAATATTTCTTATCCAGAGAGGTGGAGGGACTGGCCCTATGAAACCTCAGCAGCAGGTCTAATAAGACACTGTGCTAATTCCATCGGGTGTGAAGCCTAGATAGATAAGAGCTACGTTATTATTTGTCAGTAACGCACTCATTTATCTGAGTGCGTTTTTTGTTTTTTCTGGATGTAGGAAAAAGGGGACTATGATGGAGAAGAAAAGCAAGCAAAAATTTCAAAGAAAAATGCAGACACGGCATTTAGTTATGCTATCGCTCGGCGGAGTGATTGGAACAGGATTATTCTTAAGTTCGGGTTACACGATTCAACAAGCTGGCCCGTTTGGGACTATTCTGTCCTATCTGATTGGTGCACTAGTGGTTTATCTCGTCATGCTATGTTTAGGAGAGCTTTCCGTACATATGCCTGAAACTGGTGCCTTTCACAGTTATGCGACTAAATATATTGGACCAGGGACTGGGTATACAGTTGCTTGGTTGTACTGGCTAACTTGGACTGTTGCTTTAGGTTCTGAATTTACGGCTGCAGGATTATTAATGCAGCGATGGTTTCCATCCATTAATGTCTGGGTTTGGAGTTTGCTGTTTGCTATTTTGGTTTTTGTCTTAAATATACTGACGGTTAAGTTTTTCGCTGAATCTGAATTCTGGTTTGCGTCTATAAAGGTAATAGCGATTGTTCTGTTTATTGTTGTAGGAGCAGCGGCAATGGTAGGTTTTCTTCCGATGACTCATTCCCAATCGGCACCGTTCTTCTCTAATTTTACAAGTGCAGGTTTATTTCCTAATGGTGCTTTTGCGATTGTCATGACAATGCTTGCGGTTAACTTTGCCTTTTCAGGAACGGAATTAATAGGAATTGCAGCGGGGGAAACAGCAAATCCGGAAAAAACGATACCAAAGGCCATTCGTACTACATTGTGGAGATTGATTATCTTTTTTGTAGGAACGATTGTTATATTATCTGCATTATTGCCTACTTCAGATGCAGGAGTATTAGAGAGCCCCTTTGTTGCCGTTCTTGAACAAATTGGCGTACCATATGCAGCGGATATTATGAACTTTGTCATATTAACAGCCATTCTATCTGCGGCAAACTCAGGTCTTTATGCCTCTTCAAGAATGCTTTGGTCACTAGCAGATAAGAATACGATATCACCCATTTTTGCAAAATTAACAAAACAAGGTGTTCCAATATATGCAGTCATTTTTAGCATGTTTGGCGGTGGTTTAGCTTTGTTCTCAAGTATTATTGCACCAGATACAGTGTATATCGTACTTGTATCCATTTCGGGCCTAGCTGTGGTGGTAGTTTGGATGAGTATTAGTGCTTCACAGTTTTTCTTTCGCAGACAATATATTAAAGAAGGAAATTCCGTAAAGGACTTGGTTTATCGTACACCATTCTATCCTTTGGTACCAATCGCTTCCTTTATCCTTTGTCTTGCTTCTTGTATTGGAATCGCATTTGACCCTACCCAACGAATTGCCTTATATTGTGGCATTCCATTTATCTTGTTTTGCTATGCAAGTTATTATGTAACCCAGAGTTTAAAGAAAAGAGGAGCAGACTATGTCCAACAAAATCAACCCTATTAAGGCTATTTTATCCAAACATTCCATTATGCTACTGGACGGTGCGTTAGCCACAGAGCTTGAGTCGCATGGGTGTAATTTGGACGATCCCCTCTGGTCTGCACGTGTATTACTAGAAAATCCAGAATTGATTTATCAGGTTCATTCTGACTATTTTCGTGCTGGAGCGGACTGTGCCATAACGTCAAGCTATCAAGCAACCATTGACGGTTTTTCCAAGCGTGGTATCCAAGAGAAAGAAGCTTTAGAACTAATTAAGAAAACGGTATTACTTGCGAGAAAAGCAAGAGATGATTTTTGGCAGGAAAATTCACAAACCAATAGACCTAAGCCATTGGTTGCCGCATCCGTTGGTCCTTATGGGGCTTACCTAGCCGATGGTTCAGAGTATGTGGGAAACTATGGTGTTACAGATGAAACATTAATAGACTTTCATCGCACAAGAATGTCAGTGTTGATTGAAGCAGGTGCTGATCTATTAGCATTTGAAACGATTCCTTCCCTGCAGGAAGCGAAGGTATTAGCTTCATTGTTGAAGGAATTTCCAGATACATATGCCTGGCTATCCTTTTCTTTGAAAAATGAGAAAGCGATAAGTGACAGTACGCCGCTGGCAGAGTGTGCGAGAGTGTTTGGTGACAACGAACAAATTGTTGCCATTGGTCTCAATTGTGCACCAGTGACAATCGTGACGGAAGCTATCAACGAGTTGCGAACAAACACCAAAAAACCGATTATTGTTTATCCGAACTCTGGTGAAACCTATAATCCAGAAACTAAAACATGGCATGGTCAAGAATTATGTAATGGCCTCGACTTTAAATCTGAAGAATGGTACCTTGCGGGGGCACGACTAATAGGAGGATGCTGCAGAACAGCACCTCATCATATTGAAGAGATTTCAAAAAAGTGGCGAACCTCTTAATTATTTAGATCGTTACGGAGAACCGTACCATGAATAGTGATGGTTTTATATATATTAACTTTATTTATGGTGAAATTTGATAAGAGTACGAGATTAATCATCTAATCGACATATGGCTTGGAATGTTTCCGAGCCTTTTTTATATTCTTGCTTAAAGGAAGCTGTACATTCGAATACTTTGAATAATGAAATTCAATTGTTAACCATATTAAAAATATAGTTGACATTTAATATGAGATTCATTATTATGATGGTTGTAAATATTACAAATTCATCATTTAGGAGAATTAAAAATGAAACTTAAAGAAATGACCTTCGTTGCGGTGTTTGCTGCCGTCATGGGCGCGCTAGGCGTAGTTCCGCCTATTATGCTTTCTTTTACTCCTATTCCTATTACATTACAAACTTTAGGTGTGCTTCTTACAGGAGGAATATTAGGAGCAAGATTAGGGGCGATGAGCCAAACCATCTTTTTATTACTTGTCGCTGCTGGAATGCCTCTTCTATCTGGAGGACGAGGTGGACTAAGTGTATTTGTCGGACCAAGTGTTGGATATTTAATTTCATGGCCTATTACGGCTTTTTGTATTGGGTATTTACTATCACGTTTTCAAAATTTAAAATTAAAATATGTATTAATGATTAATTTGACAGTTGGAATTCTATTAATCTATTTAATTGGAATTCCTGCTCAAGCATTTATGATGGACATTCCTGTTTTAGAAGCTGCAAAATTAAGTTTAATTTATATACCAGGGGATGTGTTAAAAGCTATTTTAGCCTCTATTTTAGTTTACAGACTAAGAAAGCACCCGTTTTTTTCACGCTCATTAGCAACAAGTTATTCCAATAACTTAACTAAAAATATCTAAATCTTAAGAGACACCTTGATGTGTCTTTTTTTTAAAGGTGATATATCATGAGAAATATTACAGATTCATATAAGACTTTCGCAAAATTATCCCCAAACAAAATCGCGATCCATACGAATCATCAACAAATCAGTTATCAAGAATGGTATGAATTAATCAATCAAACAGCGAACTGGCTTCATTCTCTTCATTCAGAAACTAAAACAATAGGAATCCTTTTGCCAAACGGTATCCCTTTCCTACAATTCTTTGCAGGAGCATCTAAGGCTGGTTGGATTGCTGTTCCATATGATTTGAAATGGAATATATCCGAATTGGAAAAGAGGGTCATCCTTTCCCGCCCTTCTATCATTGTCACAACTAGAGAAATTTACTCTAAAATCAAACAAAGCATTCCTAATATAACGATTTTGGATGATTGTTTACAGGAAATCTCTCAATTTGATCCTGCAACTGTAAGAAAAACGGAAGAAAATCTGCCTTTTTACATTGGATTTACTTCTGGTACGACCGGTAACCCAAAAGCTTTTGTTCGCTCTCAAGATTCATGGGTGGCTAGCTTTGATTGCAATCGTTTTGATTTCGGATTAGATGAATCCGATCAAGTTCTTATTCCTGGTGCCCTAATTCATTCTCATTTTCTGTATGGAGCTATTAGCACCTTGTATTTAGGTGGAACTGTATTTCTTTTAGAAAAGTTTTCTCCTATTGAAGCACTTACATGGATACAGTCCTTACCCATTACAACCATTTATGTAGTTCCGACTATGGTTGAAGCATTCCTGAAAAAAGGAATCCAAATCGATAAGACTATAAAAATTCTTTCATCTGGTGCAAAATGGTCTGAAAGATCAAAACTCGTACATAGTCATATGTTTCCTAATATGACTATGTACGAGTTTTATGGAGCTAGTGAATTGAGCTTCATTACTGTACTTTCTGATAGAGAAGGTATTCAGAAAGCAACATCTGTCGGAAAGCCTTGTTATGGAGTCGAGGTACAAATACGGCGTCCAGATCAGAAATTAGCAAAGCTAAATGAGACCGGAAAAATATATGTAAGAAGCAAATTTGTGATAAATGGGTACTTTGATTATGAGGGAAGTACCATTCATTCCATTCATGATGAAGAGGGATGGGCCACGGTCCATGATATAGGCTATGTTGACGAAGATGGCTTTTTATATATTATCGGCCGTGAACAAAATATGATTTTATATGGGGGAATTAATATTTTTCCTGAAGAAATTGAAAAAGTGATTTCCTTGCATCCTGATGTCGAGGAAGTTGCAGTAATAGGCCTATCAGATTCATATTGGGGTCAAATTGTGGCTGCAGTTGTAAAAGGAAAGGCTAGCCCGTCAGATTTAAAAAGAGTTTGTAAGCTGCATTTATCTTCCTTTAAAATTCCTCGTAAGTGGCTTTTTCTATCTGAAATGCCATATACAACGAGTGGCAAGATAGCTCGTGCTGAGCTTATAAAACGAATGGAAAGCAAGGTGAGCAGTGATTAAAAGGGCAGTAATTGTCAAAGGGAAACGAACACCTATTGGAAAAATGGGTGGAATGTTACGAGACATTCAGCCGCATAAGCTTGCAGCTCCTCTCCTCCAACATTTAGCGAAAGGATTGGAAGATAGGATAGATGACATCATTTTGGGAAATGTAGTTGGACCAGGTGGAAACGTAGCTCGAGTTGCTGCGTTAGAAGCAGGACTTCCTCTTTCATTAACGGGAATCACCATTGACCGTCAATGTAGTGCAGGGTTAGAAGCAATTCGGATGGCATGTTACTTTGTCCAAGGCGGTGCTGGCCGTTGTTACATTGCTGGTGGTGTAGAAAGCACGAGTACCTCTCCGTTTCCATCTAGAGCGAGATTTTCTCCTGAAAAAATTGGCGACCCAGATATGGGCGTTGCAGCAGAATATGTGGCAGAAAAATTCGCCATTTCAAAGGAAATGCAGGATGAATATGCTCTATTAAGTTATAAACGTAGCTGGGAAGCTTATGATAAAGGATATTTTGATCAAGAGATCATTCAACTTGGTGATTTTCACCAAGATGAAGAACTTTTTAGGAAAAGAAAGATGGAAGTACTTTTAAATAGGGCGAAGCCTATATTTAAAAAGATCGGTACCGTTACCGCAGCCAACAGTTGTGGGATACATGACGGGGCATCGGCTGTACTTGTCATGGAAGAAAACATGGCATTAAATAATGGATTCCAACCCATATTACGATTTTTGGATAGTGAAGTCACAGGTGTACATCCTAATTATCCAGGGGCTGCCCCTATTCCAGCGATTCAAGATTTATTAAAAAGAAACGAATTAACCATTGCGGACATAAATCTAATTGAAATAAACGAAGCTTTCTCTTCCAAGATTGTCGCCTGTATAAAAGAACTTTCCATTGCTTATGACAAGTTGAACGTTTGCGGTGGAGCTTTAACGATAGGACATCCTTATGGAGCTTCAGGAAGTATCATAATCACGAGGCTTTTCTATGAAGTACAAAGACGAAAGGGTATCAAATATGTATTGGCTGCCATTGGAAGTGGTGGAGGAATTGGAGTAGCGGTCCTATTCGAGGTGGTAACATGAAAACGAAGGAACATGAGATTATTTTTAATAAAGATGATGTGCAACAATTTGTTCAATTGATAGGTGATCGAAATCCTATCTATCAGAGTTCGGAGAGGGCAAAAGACTACAGTTTCGAAACGATTCCTCTTCCTCCAACAATGCCTATGATCGCTTATAAATGGCTTGAAACCCCTTGGGAACTCAAACATCCTATTATTCATCGAAAACAGAAATGTATACAGCATCAAAGAATGTATATTGAAGAGATCTACAAAGCGGTAGTAGAAGTTACAGATCAATACCAACGTCACAACCTTACTTTTATGAAACAAACTTTATTTTTATTTAATAGGGATGGAAAACTCTGCTTTGAAGGAATATCTGATTTGACCTTGGGTGGTTTGTCATGAATGCGATTACCTATCAAATTACGGAAAAGGACGTTGAACAATATGCGGTTATCTCAGGTGATAGCAATCCCATTCATTTAGATAAAGAAGCGGCGAAACAACAAGGATTCATGAATAAAATTGCCCATGGGATGTTAACTGTGGCCAGAGTGTTAAGTGTGCTTTCAAATGAAATTCTCACACCTCATGAGTTTTTGAGTCAGTATGAATTTACCTTTATCGCCCCTGTTTATGTGGGGGATCTAGTAACTCTGACTATCAAACAAGCGGAGCATAACATAAGAGTAGAAGGAAAATGTAGAGAAAAAATAGTCGTAAAAGGATGTTTGATAGTTGATAGAGGAAATCCTAGATGATCAATACCGGACATTTATGTCATTACAAGAGGAAATAGTATTAAAAACCGCCACTTAAGTTGTTACGGTGAACCTTACCATAAATAGAGGCAGTTTTTTGGATTTAGGCTGGGAATGGCGGTAGTAAAAAGGATTATCAAAACTTGTAAAGGAATGGTCAGTTTTGAAGGAAAGAAGCTGTGGGCACTTGATTTACCGTAACACTTCCTTAGAAGAGCAAGGGGCGTTTAAACCAATTAAAGGTTTAACGCCCCTTGTTTTTCTGTTACCTTTGCATTTTATTATTAAATGGTAGCTTGTTGATAATGTAAAAATACTTTCACGTGATGAACCAGGCCGTCATCCACCAGTTTCAGATATGTCAGATCTCCGGCATCCTCACCGTCAACCACCCATTTGACTGGACCAGAAGAATCACGGGAATTGTAAACCTCGAGCGAATAGGTTGTCTTTCCGTATACATAGTCGATATGGAAGGATTCCCATTCATTCGGTACGCAAGGCTTGATAGAAAGTTGATTTTTCTGAAGCTTGATTCCCAATACATATTCCAGGCCTGCTTGATACATCCAGCTGGATGCTCCGGTGTACCAGGACCAGCCGCCGCGTCCCTGATGAGGATTCGCTGTGTATACATCAGCAGACATCACATATGGTTCATTTCCATATGTCTGGATATCCCTCTTGGTGAGCGTATGGTTGATTGGATTAAGGATGGAAAATAGCTCAAAGGCTTTGTCCTGACGATCTAACATTGCCCAGGCGACAATACCCCAAATGACACCGTGGGTATATTGTCCGCCATTTTCACGAATCCCAGGCGGGTACCCTTGAATGTAACCTGGACTTGGTTTAGTTACATCAAATGGTTCTGTCAATAGCTTTACAAGATTTAAATCGCGATCGACCAGCTCATGGTCAAAGGAAGCCATGGCCTGAGTCTGACGCTCAGTTGTGGTGCCCTGAGAGATGACGGACCATGATTGGGCGATGGCGTCAATCCTGCATTCCGTGTTAACCTCAGATCCAATCCATGTTCCTGTATCCGTAAACGCCCGGCGGAACCAGCTGCCATCCCAGGCATGAAGGTTGAGACTTTTCTTCAATTGCTGGGTGGAGGTCCTGAAATATTCCTCCACATCAGGTGGGAGTACGCAGTCTTCAAGTTGTGAAAATCTATTCAGGATATCAAGAAGGAACCATCCGAGCCAGATGCTCTCCCCGCGTCCCTTTGCACCGATACGGCTCATGCCATCATTCCAGTCGCCAATCCCCATGAGCGGGAGCCCATGCTCCCCAAATTTCAATGAATGGTTAATGGCCCGAAGACAGTGGTCCAAAAGTGAACCTGCCTTATCAGACACAACTGTATCTTCGTATCGCTCAAGTTCTTTTTCACGCAGAACATCACTCCGAAGGTATGGAACCATCTCCTTCAGAATATCGTAATCCCCAGTTTGGTTAATATAGCGGGAAACGGTATACGGAAGCCAGAGAAGGTCGTCTGAAAATTTAGTCCGGATCCCTTTAAATGTTTCTTGATGCCACCAGTGCTGGACATCTCCTTCTTGGTATTGATGAGCAGCATTAATCAGTATTTGCCTTCGTGTAATGGAAGGGTCGGTATGCAAAAATGCAAGCGAGTCCTGCAGCTGGTCCCGGAAACCAAACGCCCCTCCAGCTTGATAAAATGCAGTCCGTGCCCATAGGCGGCAAGCAAGCGATTGATACAATAGCCAGCCGTTCATCATGATATCCATGGCCCTGTCTGGTGTCCGTATTTGTACTTGTCCTAGAATCTTCCGCCAATAATCTGCAACGCTGGAACGTGTCTCCTCGAAAGCAGATGGGTGGCTATACTGTCTAATAAGCGAAAAAACCTTTTCTTTGGATGAATCACAACCAAACAAAATGGTTACCGTTATTTCAGCATCCTCGGGAATCTCAACGACGGTTTGGAGGGCCCCGCACGTATTGGCAAACGCCCCTGTCCGTTTAGAGAGTCCTTTTTGCAAAAGCCCTGCGGGAAAATCTAGTGCCCCGCCATAACCGATAAATTCCTCCCGATCGCCTGTCCAGGAATACAAATTGTCTGATTGTCCTGGCGACTGGGGCATTGCGATATGCATGAAGCTGACGGCATCCCGAAATGTTTCCTGGAAGGAATTGCGGGCAAGAAGCACTTTATGTTCCGCGTCCCATTCAGTAATTATAAAGGGCGCCTGTGCTTCACGTGTGACGCCGAGAACCCATTCTGCGAAATAGGTAAGGGAAACTCGTTTTTTAGACTGGCTTCTATTGCGTAGCCGCAGCTGGAGCAATTTAACCGTATCCTTCAATGGAACAATGATTTCCATTGTATGTGTTAAATCTCCATCCAGTTGTTCAAAACGGCTGAATCCCTTGCCATGTGTGACTTTGTAGTTCAAATGAGCCCCTGCTGGTTTTGGGGTTGCCGACCAGACTTGATTTGTATCGAGATCCTGTAAGTAGAGGCACTCTCCAGGCTCGTCAAGAACAGGATCATTGGTCCAGGGAGTGAGTTTACATTCCCTAGAGTTTCTCCACCAGCTGTATCCGGTGCCAAAGTCCGTGATTAAGGTACCAAATTGTGGGTTGGCTAGGATATTGCTCCACGGTCTCGGCAAATACGAGCCGTTTTGCACGTAAATTTGATAGGCCTGGCCACCCTCGGTGAAACCTCCCCAGCCATTGAAGAATTCGCCTTCAGCAGAGTAATGGGATGATGGGCCGCTTTTTTTGATTTTTCGTTCGGCTATAGGCTGATGCTGTTCTGGACGTAAAGGAGCATCGTAAGCAAGCAGCTGTGCACCCAGGCCCGGACCTCCTGCCCGCAGCCAGACACGGGCCGTTGCTTTTAGGAGGGTATGTACCTTTTCGTCAAGTTGTGAAGCCTTCAACCCGATCATATGCCTCGGTTGTCCCACCCCCCTGGCCGCCATTTGATCCCTTAAACGATTCATGAGTTGATCCTGGTACCCGCCCTCGGTCTCATCAAGCACCACCAGGTCGACTTCTAATCCTAGCCTGCACAGGTACTGGTGTTGTTGTGCCGTCAATACTACGAATGGCAAATCTGCCGAATGCTTAATTGAAACAACCGCAATCGGGGCATCTCCGCTAATGCCATGGGACCACAAGGCAGACTGGCCTAAACTATTCTGTGCAATAGCCTTCCTGCGCAAAGGTGTGAAGGCTGGGGTATAGAGAAGGCGTCCTGCCAGCTTTTGGGCGTCCGAAGCTTGCTTTGGCGTTAGGTGCAGGTGCCGAAGATCAATTTGCGAGCGGACCAATGCCAGATGAAACATCCGGTCAGCCTGCTTTGGTTCCCGTACCTGCTGAACAATGTCGAGTGCCTGCCTGCGACTTTCTGCCACACCTGTCACAATGTAAACAACAGCTGCTTCTCCAGGCGCCAAATGAATACGCCGTCTCATAACAAACGCCGGGTCCACAACTGAGCCAATTAGTCCGTTTAGGGTTGAAACCATGGCTTTTGGTTCCTTCAAGGAATGCCCCCTGCCGATAAATTGGGCACGATCTGTCTCAAATTCGTATCCTTGTGCTCTAGGGTCATCCACATAAACGGAATGCACGGCCCATATCTCCTGTTCTTCATCCTCACGGGTGCGTTTTTTGGCTAATAAACATTGAGTTTCTGCATCGTGGCTTGTGTCGATAAATAATTTACTAAAGGCTGGATGTGCACTCACGGCTGAAGGATTTGCGAGTGCCAATTCTAAAAACGTGGTCACCTCTAATAACCTGTCTTGGTCGCTATTGTTTACCAGCTGCAGACGCCGAATCTCTGCATCCACATCAGGGGCCACTGTTATTTCAAGTTTAGATGAGATCTCACGATAGGATCCTTCATAGGTTATTTTGTCCAAGCGAAAAACGGAACTTGGCTCTTGTATGGAATAACAGGGAAAGTTCGTAATACTCCATGTTTCTTCTGAAGTCTTTTCGTGAAGGTATATCATCATGCCAGAATGATCAACAACGGGATCTTCCTGCCATCGGGTGATGGAAAGCCCATTCCATGACAGCATGCCCGTCCCGCTGCTTGTGCTCATACTTGACATACGGCTGTTTGACAGGACGTTTACTTCGGGAACAATGGTTGGTTTCGTAAATGACCGTTCCAGATTGTCAAAATGTTCATCAAAAGAGGTGAACTTCTTATGCAGTCCAATAGGCTCTTTCAGTAGAGCCGCTTTTTCAGGAATGCGCTCCTGTAAAAGCAAATCAGCCGTACAAACGCGGGCATCGGAATGGAAACGGTTAATCATTTGATCATCCGACAACAAATTGCTCAGGGTCAGCATGCTCATGCCCTGATGGTGCGCCATGTAACTTTGCACAATCTGGTATTGCTCGCCATTAGCAAGTCTCGGGGCTGTAAAATCAACGGCCTCAAAATAACCAAACTCGCCTTTTGCACCCAGGTCTCTAAACCTGCTTAAGGCGGCTAGACCTGCTTCACCAGCATAAGGAAGCGCCATAATGGTGGCATAGGGGGCAAGAACCAGATTTTGCTCAAGACCGCGATCAAGTCCAAGCCCTGGAACACCAAAAGCACGATATTGATAGTTCAATTGATAATCAAAGGCATAATAACCACTTTCCGAGATTCCAAAAGGCAGCTGGTACTGGTCTGCATACTTTCGCTGTTGATGAACGACGCCTCGATAAGTCGAATCCCAGATTGTATTTTTGTAGGTACGCATAATCAGCCTGGGCATTAAATACTCAAACATGGTTCCTGACCAGGATAATAATGTTTTGTACCGTCCGGCTTTTGTCATCGTCCGTCCCAACGAGAACCAGTGTGAAACTGGTATTTGTCCCAAAGCGATGGCAACAAAGCTTGTCTGCCTTGCTTCAGAAGCCAACAAGTCATAAAGAATGGAATCTTTCTGGCCAGAATCGACATGGTACCCCAGCGAGAACAGCCGTTCATCCGAATTATACAGTGCGGCAAAATTGGTCTGTTCTATTAGTTGATCAAGGTTATGAATGCTGTTCTGGAAACGGTCTTGGTAATGTTCCTCCCGTTTGCTCCATTCAATCAGGCTTTGCTCCACTGCCATCAAATAGGCTATGAAGTTTCCAGAATCGACTGTCGAAACGTATTTAGGGTAAAGCGGTGTTGCGGTACACGTATCATACCAGTTCATCAAATGCCCATTCCATTTCTCCATTCGCTGAATCGTTTCTATGGATAATTCGATCCGGTCCAGCATGGCTGGCGTATCAATGAAGTCCAGATCCCGGGCGGCCACCACACATGCCAGATATAAGCCAATATTGGTTGGCGACGTCCGATGGGCAATGATTTCTTTTGGTAGGTACTGCACGTTATCAGGCGGCAGCCAGGAATCTGCTTCCGTGACATATTTATCATAAAAGGCCCAGATTTGCGAGGCTAATTCTGTTAGGTCAGTCTTTGCATCATGAAGCCATGTCTTTTTCTCTGTCGTTTGTGGCTGATTTAAAAACAGGATGACAGGCCGTGCAAGAAGCCAAATCAAAAGAACTGTTCCACCGAATATCCGTTCAACCACCCCGCCAGAAAGGAAAGCGAGTAAAGCAAACAGGAAGATAACGATATAACCAGATACTTCAAACAGGAAAACACGCTTCTTCGTGTCTTCTCGATCTGTCTTGGCAGATGGGACCCACTCCAGTAAATTCTTCCCACTAATGAACAAGCGGTAGAGTGTGCGCAAAATAGCATCTAAAGAAAGCACAGCAGTAAACGGCAAAGTAATTAGTTGTACTGCGCATTGGGTAAACGTAACCCAAATGGTCCTATTGAGCCTTCTTCCAAAAAGAGCTGACACTAATGCAACCAAAAATGGAAGAAATATGGTTCCAAAAACGATGGACACCCAAATCCAAGGCCTGCCAGGGAGCACGAAAAAACTAAGCAGTGCAGTGAGCAGGTAGATCGGTGCACGGAGACTTCGGCGCAGATTATCAACAATCTGCCAACGAGTGATGCTGCCTAAAGAAACGGGCCTTCTTTCCCCATGCCGATCTTTGCAGCTTTTGCCCACCCATCTGATGAGCTGCCAGTCCCCGCGAATCCATCTATGCACCCGACGCTCGTTAGCGTAAAAAGTACCTGGGTGCGACTCGACAATTTCGATATCAGAGGTTAAACCTGCCCGCAAAAATCCACCTTCGAGCAGATCATGACTTAGGACCGAATGCTCGGAAATTCGGTCAACCAGTGTTTTTCGAAATGCCTCCACGTCAAAGATTCCTTTGCCGACAAAGATGGCATGACCAAACAAGTCTTGATAAACATTAGATATCGCAAAAGAATATGGGTCAATCCCTGGGTCTCCGGACCATAAAGCGGCAAATCGCGAATTTTGGGTAGACTCAAAACTCACGCCAATACGGGGCTGCAACAACCCAAATCCTTCAACGACCCGTGTTCCTTCTTTATTTAACCGCGGACGGTTGTAAGGGTAGTGGATGGAACCCGCGAGCCGGCTAACTACACCGATTGGCAGAAGTGTATCAAAATCGGTTGTAAACACATACCGGATATTCTTCAAAATTTCTGCTTGTCCATGGATGGTGGAGTAGCTGGTTTTGTCACTACCTGAAAGAAGCTCTACAAATTCAACTAGCTTGCCGCGTTTCCGCTCCCAGCCCATATAGGTTTGATCAACTGGATTAAAAAGACGGGATCTATGAAATAGAAAAAACTTCTCAGTCCCGTATTCGTTCTTCAGCTCATCCAATCGTTTCACGGCATGTGAGACTAATGCATCGTCCATTGTCGTAGTTTCGGCAGAGGCATCACAAAAGTCTGCCAATATACCAAAATGTATGTTCGGCTGCCTGTTTCCCAAATAGTGAATCAATAGGTTGTTCACTACATCATCCACTTCTTCCAGACTCGACCAGATGACGGGGATGACCACCATCGTTTTTGCATCTTCCGGCAGCTCTTCCGAAAAATCATAACGGAGGATAGGAGTCGGGAGGCAGCATTTTCCTATTATTAGATGAATAATCGATAATGCCCAATCACTTACAGGCAAAATGAGTGCGATGACGACTGCGAGCCAAGCCAGCGGCTGTACTCCCAACCCTGCTAATACCCATTTCCCGGTGATGATCATCAACCCAGTAAATAAAAGGAAGAAGCTCAGAAAATAGGCAACCGACGGCTGTCTTCTTATTACGAGGTGTGGTAGCACCCGAGGCCTAGCCACCTTACAGAGCTCCTTGCGCAGGATGGAAATTCCTTTTGGATCCAGCAAATAGTAGGGTAGGCAGGCACCGCGCGCAAGGCTTTCGGCTTGATCCATTTCCTCTTCACAGTACGCTGTAAGCCGAAGGGCGGTTTGCGCGACTAGGGTTTCCGATACATTCAACTGATCGGCCACTTTTACAACCTTTCCACGAAGGAAGTCACGGCTTTCAAGATCGAGCCGTCCGTAATCACTGTATGGATCGGAAAGAAGAATTTGTTCAAGGTAAGATATTTTTGAAAAGGTTGTCCGCCACGGTAGACGCTCGATAAAGTGTAAACTTTGGACCAGGTTGCCGCAAGTCACTTGCAGCTCTGCCTGTAACTGATGTTCTAGCGATACCATTTGTTCGAGACTGGATTCGCTGTTTTCCACATAGCCTGCAATCCAGTTGTGAACAATTTGGATATTGGGTTCCAATTCACTCAAATGCTGGACCAAGTGGACAATTTGAACTGGATCTAAGCTTCCTTTGCGAGTTTTTTCTTCCAATAAGGCTTTGATTCTTGAATCGTTCGTATTTTTGGAGCCAATTTGCTCGATTAACGACATAATAGAATGGCAGGACTCGTGTCGTTTCCGTACCTCCTGCATCAATTCGGATAACCGATGAATAATTATGACACGCATCGCACTCAGTAATGTCCAGCATTCTATATCCTTGAGAATCGAAACCTCCTGGAAGGACATCAGGTATCTTTCGAATGATACGACATCGTAGCGACCGTCCACATGATTAAGATAGTCGTTACAAAGGGCGTAGATTCTCGGCATCCCATCAGACCGCAATTTGGGAAGCCTTTTTAACGTTGTGCGGGGCAATTCCTTAAAAACAACCTGTGCCTGTACTTCAACAAAATTGATGTGGTCAAGCAGCCAATCTTCAGCTGGTTGCTTACATTCCACTTTGTTATTTCGTAAATGTCTGGCAAAACTATGCAGACTGGACAAATCTGACCGAAAGGCATACCAATATCTTTTTGCAACTTCGTTGGCAGCCGTTATTTCGTGAATTAGGGCAAACTCATGTGCTTTGGTTGCCAGTTGTTCGTTGTTTAAAATTACAAGCTCCCCCTCGCAAGATGTTGTAAGTGAAAATATTACCATTATCTACTTTTTTATTCATAAAGATAAAACCAACCAAATAGGGATGCTCCCTATTAACTTGAAGTGCGTGATGATTCACTACTCCTTTTCCCGAGTGAATCTTACGAATACCAATGGTTAGTATTTACCATAGGAGTAAGCTTTATTTAAAAAAGTAAATATAGCTTTTACATTTTGCATATGCAGTATTTGAAGGGGAAAGAAAAGTAGGTGTATGCTTATTGCCTTATCACTGTTTGTAAAAAGGGCGAACAGTGACAAAACTGTTCACCTCTGTGAATCTTTGAAAAAAACTGCCAGTTAATTAGGTGAGGGGAACCTTATCATAAGTAAATGAGGATATTAGCCAAATGCCTCCCCTTAAGATTGGGGAGGCTAGAACTTTGCTTTGCATAATCGGAAAACCTCCCCTTAAATACCCCAAAACGAGCTTCATTCTGTATCTAACCGGAAAATCTCCGCTTATTTTACTTCTGCTGGTTACTTAATTTAGGAGAAGACTTCTTATTTAAATGGGATTTCTTTGAGATAATAAGGCCCCATTTTGATACATCCTGGGAACTTTACCATAAATAGAGGCAGTTTTTCTGTATAAATTGTAAGTAGTTCTGAAGCGCCAAGGATGAAGGGCAATACAATCCCTATCAGTTAAGGACCAACCACTAATTCAGAAACCGACAAAAAACTCGGATTATTTTTCCCGAGTTTCATTATGTTGGACGCTTTCTCCTAGTTCGATTACGCCCCAGTCCATTAAATTGTTTCTTTTCACTTCTTCGTATATATTTGAGTTTTTCGGATCGTCATTTTTTCTTTCATTCGAACGATCTTTTTCCATTATTGAACATCTCTACATATAGTTTGGTTAAAAAAAGTACAAATATACTTTAATCACAAAAAAATTAAATTAACTTTTTGGAAAGGTTTATATAAAACTTTAAAACGAGATCCTTTTGAGGCTTTTCACCAAATGTTTTTACATCTTGACTATGTTCGTCATAAGTTGTTAAAAGACTCTGGAAGCAAATGACTCCCCATGAGTTAAAAGGGATGACTCCACACGGAAACAAGAAAAAAACAGGTAACTGCACTAAGAAAAGCAGCATAAGAATGAAGTATAGAGGGGCGCATCAGCGTCCCTTTTTAAGTTACTATTTTTATAAATCAGTAAGTAATATATAGGATGCTTTAATCGGTCCATGAACACCAACAACTAGATTTAGTTCGATGTCAGCAGAGTTACTTGGTCCTGTAATAAAGTTAATACAAGAAGGTACCTTACCGCCTTTTAGTTCAATTTCTCTCATTTTCTTTGCAGCCTGAGTCATCCGAGGAACAATGGTGCTCTTTGGAATGAGGGCAATATAGGTAGCAGGCAGGAAGTTAATGGATCTGCCTCTATTTTCATTGCTATAAATAACGACTGTACCGGATTCAGCAAGTGTAATTTCACTGATGGTAATACCCACATTTGCCTTTTCAGCAATTCGAATATTTTCTTCACCCTTTTTGTAATCCCACTCATAGACATCCATCTTTTTGCTTGGCCACTCTTTATGAAATAAATCACTAAGCCCCCAATATTCATAGCGCTTATCCTTCCAAGTCAGGATTGGACCACCGCCATAATTTGTAACAACTTGATTTAGAATGTCAGGTAACCCTTTTTTGTCTGTTTTATAGAATTTTGTATGAATCACATCACACATATCCTCTAAAAATTCGACTAATTCGTCTTGTGTTGCATCTTTAAACGCCTCATATTGAGGTTGGTATTTCCACTTAGGAGGTTCAACGGTTGTAAGACGAGCTCGTCCTAATCTTTTAGCAATGGTATTTAAAAACTGATCACGATTTTGGATGGTTCCTTCCAACATTATTTACCTCCTTTTTCACGGTTTTTAAACCAATCCCTAAATCTTTCTTTGTTCGGAGCTGGGAACTCACGAATTTGGGTCCAAGCTTTCATTGGTCCAGGTCCCTTAGAGATTTTATCTCCAGTCGTGAATGGGCTCATAGCCATTGGTGCCATTTTGGATGCAATCTTATACATCGCTGGAGAAGCTGCCCCTAAACCAAATGCTTTCATGAGTAGCTTTTCAGAAATTGGCGCCTTTCCTTCTTGTTCAACGATGACTTGGCGATGTTTAAGAAGAAGTTCATGCAATGGGATTTTTACCGGACAAGCCTCTGTACATGCACCACATAGTGAGGACATATACGGAAGTTCCTTGAATTCATCATACCCTCCAAGCAGCGGAGTGAGAACTGCTCCGATAGGTCCCGGATAAATGGAATTGTATGAATGACCGCCAACATGACGATAAACCGGGCAAACATTAATACAAGCTCCACAGCGTATACACTGCAATATAGATTGGAAGTCGCCGCCTAAAATATCAGACCTTCCATTGTCCACAATGACAAGGTGAAACTCTTCCGGTCCATCGACATCAAGTTCCTCTCTTGGTCCAGTCAAAACGGTAATATAGCTCGTAAGTTTTTGTCCTACTGCACTTCTTGTCAACATGCTCACAAGAACTTCCATTTCTTCGAATGTAGGAACAATCCGTTCCATTCCCATTACCGTAATTTGAGTTTTAGGCAGAGAAGTAACAAGGTCTGCATTTCCTTCGTTGGTTACAAGGCTAAATGAACCGGTTTCAGCAACAGCAAAGTTACAGCCGGTGATACCCACTTCGGCTGATAAATATTCTTGCCGCAACACTTCACGTGCACATGCTGCCAATTCTTCCGGTTTTGATGTACCCGTATAGCCTAATTTTCTGGAAAAAACATCGCGAATTTGTTCTTTGTTTTTATGTAGTGCTGGAACGACAATATGTGATGGCGGATCATGGTCATCAATTTGCAGAATGTACTCTCCAAGGTCTGTTTCCACAACATCACAGCCTTCTTGCTCCAAAGCCTTATTTAAGCTAATTTCTTCTGTGACCATGGATTTTGCTTTTACAATTTTTTTTGCATTTTTCTTTTTAACAACACCTGCGATATAGTCTCTTGCTTCTTCAGCTGTTTTTGCAAAAAACACATGACCGCCGCGTTTTGAGACATTGTCACTTAATTGTTCCAAATAGTAATCCAAGTTCTCCAAAACATGCTGACGGATTTCTTCCCCGTGTTTTCGCCACTCCTCCCAATTTCCAAGGGCATCAACTTGTCTTCTTCTTTTTACATCCATTCCATCTTGTGCACTTGCAACTGCACCACGCATAAAATCATTTTGAAGCTCGTGATCTAGTCTCTCTTTCAAGTTTTCGGAGCTGATTTTTATTGCCATATGTAGTCCCTCCCGTTCAAAGATGATATCCTTTTGTTTTCATCAACGACTATTTAATACTTCTGCTATATGTAATACTTTCATTTTCTTTCCGAGTCTTTCCATACGACCGCCAATATTCATTAAACAGGCAGCATCTGCACCGATTAGATAATCTGCTCCGGTTTCTTCAACATGCTGAACCTTTTCATCCACCATCTGCTCTGAAATTTGCCCCATTTTAACGGAGAAAGTTCCGCCAAAACCGCAGCACTGTTCTTTCCCTGGTAACTCCGTAAATTCAAGACCTTTAACGTTTTTGAGCAATCTCATGGGTGGTTCTTTGACCCCGAGTAATCTCGTCATGTGGCATGACGTATGATAGGTCACTTTTGCATTAAACTTTGCGCCAACATCTTCTACTTTTAGAACTTCAACAATAAATTGCGTTAATTCATATACTTTATCTGCTAATTTTTTTGCTTTTGGTTCCCAAGCCGGATCGCCTGCAAATACATGGGGGTATTCTGTAAGCATAAAAGCACAGGACCCTGAAGGACATACGACATATTCAGCATCCATAAAAGTATCGATTATCCGTTTCATTGCCTCTTTTGTATCTTGTACATAACCACTATTATAGGATGGCTGACCGCAACAGATTTGATTTTCGGGGAAATCAATTTCACACCCAAGGTGTTCCAACAATTCTACTGTTGCTTTTCCAACGTTGCTTTGAAACATGTCTACTAAACATGTTGCAAAAAGAGCTACCTTCATGTTCCTCCACTCCTCCAATTACTACAATTTATTGCTAGTCGTTCAATTAGATGATTAACAGGTCACCGGATGAATTGTTTAAAAAAAGTAATATATTTATTATGCATTTTATGGATTCTTAAAATCCTATAAATAATAATTAGTTTTTCTATTCTGTGCTCGTAACAAAATATACATATTTAAAACTAACCCAATTGTATGTAATTGAATTGGGTCATTTTTTCGTCCAGCACTTGATATTACTGTTTTTCATATTTTGAACTCCAATTGAAAACTCGTGGTTTAGTGCATATGCACAATATAATTTGTTGGATTATCAATTGTTAGAGAACCATTATGAAACTAAAATGAAGTTGTAGTTAATGAAAGGGCTTTTATGTAAGCGTTTAGAAGGGGGTCAACAGTAGATAAATAACGAAGAGTCTGCAAAAACCTGAAAAGAATTATTGTGCAAACTTTTAATAGACCAATTAGATTTACAAATGAATAAATTTCAAATTCAAGATAGTTAAAAGCACCTTTCATAGTAAAAAGATTCATATAACCATTAGGAGGTTTTAATATGACAACACCAATAGATATTAGCTGGATTGGCGCGTTAAGCGGCCTTGCATTGGCAATCATTTTGATCTTGTTTAGATTAGCACCAACTTATTCATTAATTTTGGGAGCAATTGCCGGGGCCTTCATTGGCGGAGCAAACTTTGCTGATGCAGTTTCAATCCTTGTTACAGGAACACAAAGTGTTCAGGGTACGATCATTCGCATTATCGCTGCAGGCGTTTTCGCGGGTGTTATGATGGAATCCGGATCTGCGGAAACCATTGCAAAAGTTATTGTTGATAAACTCGGTGGAACAAAAGCCATGCTGTCACTGGCATTGGCGACCATGATTATCACAGCAGTAGGTGTATTTATTCCTGTTGCCGTACTAATAGTTGCACCAATCGCATTGTCTGTTGGCAACAAAATGGGTTATTCCAAAGTAGCAATGCTAGTTGCTTTGTCAGGCGGCGGTAAAGCTGGTAACATTATTTCTCCAAACCCGAATACCATCGCAGCAGCGGGAGGATTCAAACTCGATGTAAATCAGGTAATGATCGGTGGACTTGTCCCTGCTATTTTCGGCGTAGTTGTAACGGTTATTCTCGCATCATTAATCAAGTATAAAGGCACAAAAGTAACCGATGCGGAAGCGGCTGAATTGGAAAAGGCCAACACAACTAATCTACCTGTTTTGTCAAAAGCCTTAGTAACTCCAGTCATCGCCATTGTACTATTGATGATTAGCCCTATTGGTTCGATGATAGGTATTGATGCCCTTGCGAAACTGAAAATTGATTCCTTGTTTATCTTGCCGTTTGCAGGTGTAATCGGTTCTCTGGCGCTAGGAAAAAGAAAACAAATATTGGATTATTGTACATCCGGTTTAAATAGAATGACTCCAACAATTTTGATCATTATTGGTGCAGGTGCCATTGGCGGATTAATTACAGCCTCAGACCTGCCTGAACAAGTGGTTGCTCTAGTAGAGTCCTCAGGCATTTCCGGTACTTTCCTTGCTCCAATTGCAGGTATATTAATGGCAGCAGCAACAGCATCGACTTCAACAGGTGTCATTTTGGCTACTGGTTCATTCTCAGATGCTATTTTGAATACAGGTGTAGCACCACTGGCAGCTGCAGTTATGACGCATGCCGGTGCCACGGTGATCGACCATCTGCCACACGGAACTTACTTCCATGTTACACGTAATGCAATGAATATGAGCATGAAAGATAGGATGAAGGTTGTTGGATTTGAAAGTATTGTCGGTTTAACGATGACGATCGTAGCAGTAGTCATGTTCGGATTTATTTTAAAATAGGATGGAGTGTTTAGGATGGGGAAAACATTTTTATTGGCACCTGATTCGTTTAAAGAAAGCATGACGGCAAAAGAAGTTTGCGAAGCGATGGAAATCGGCATAAAAAGAGCGATTCCCGATGCTGAATGCATTCATGTACCAATGGCAGATGGCGGTGAAGGGACTGTCCAGTCGCTGGTAGATGCAACAGGGGGTACATTGATAAAGAAAGAAGTTACCGGACCACTTGGCACACTGGTTATGGCACAATATGGAATTATTGGAGATGGCAAGACAGGTGTTATTGAAATGGCATCAGCCAGTGGAATTCATTATGTTACGAAAGAAACAAAAAATCCTTTAATTACAACTACTTTTGGAACAGGGGAATTAATTAGGGATTGTTTAGAACGAGGAATAACAGACATCATTTTGGGTATTGGCGGGAGCGCTACGAATGATGGCGGTACCGGTATGGCAGCAGCACTGGGATATAAATTCCTGAATAAAGAAGGAAATGAGTTGCCACTTGGCGGTGGATATTTAGGTGAACTCGATACAATCAATACGTCTGATGTTAATCCACAATTAAAGAAAATAAACATTTTGGTAGCATCAGATGTAACAAATCCATTGTGCGGTGAGCACGGGGCCTCAGCTGTTTTTGGTCCGCAAAAGGGAGCGACTCCTGAAATGGTTCAAATTTTGGATAAAAATTTGAGGCACTACAGTAAAGTTGTAAAAGAGCAGATTGGAATCGACATGATCGATATACCTGGAGCCGGTGCTGCCGGAGGTCTTGGTGGAGGATTGCTTGCGTTTACTAATGCCACAATGAAAAAAGGAATTGAAATTATTATCGAGTATACAAATTTAAAAGAAAAGCTGCAAAATGTGGATTACTGTTTTACAGGAGAAGGCGGCATCGATTTCCAAACAAAATTTGGGAAGGCCCCGTACGGAGTTGCTCAGGCAGCCAAAAGTGTTAACAGCGACATGAAAGTAATCGCACTGGCAGGTTATGTTGGGCAGGATGTTGAAGCTTTATACGATGAAGGTTTTGACGCCATTTTTGGCATCGTTCCGGGAGCAGCAGATATTGATACCTTGCTGGTAAAAGGTAAGGAAAATGTAAGCCGCACATCTGAAAGCATTGCTCGTTTATTAAAATAAAAATGAAAAACAACACATCAGATACTGGTGTGTTATTTTTCATTTCACCCGATTAATCAGTATAAAGATTAGATTCACGAGATCCAATATATTTTTGGGATCTTTGCCGGTAATTTTAAAAATCCTGTGTAATCTGTAGTTCAATGTATTTCTGTGGATAATAAGCCGAGTGGCAGTTTCATTGGCGTTCAGGTTACAGCTGAGATAAACCTGCAAAGTTTTTATCAATTCATCATTTTTATCAAGTAAATGGACCTGCATTTCTGCTTTTGAATTTTTCCTTTGCAGTTCGGCCATATCAGCGATGAATTCACATCTCGAATAGGAAATGATTTTTTCATTAAAAAAAACACCCTTCAATACTCGCATAGCTGATTTGGCCTGCAAGAATCCCGCAGAAATTTTATCATTCATTTTGCTAATGGAAATGAAAGCATCCGGAAACTGGTTTTGTAGCTGTTCTTGCAGAAATTCAATCTTATTCGCTTCCTGAACTACAATACAATACGAATGATTGGATGTTTTAAAGGAAGGGAAATTAGTAAGGATTTCCTTATCCATCTTATAAGGAAATTCCACATACACGATTTGGGAAGGTTTGTTTATCGTGATACCATAGGCTAATGCCTGGTCCATTAGTTCTTTTGTATATGTTGTATCTGGGTCTGTAATTAAGTTAAAGAACTCCTGTTTTAAGTTCTTTTCCAGATTCTCCTTTTTCAATGAAATGCTTTGTTCGATTAATAAAATAACTGCTGACTTAACAAGGTTTCCGAATGGTCTTGTTTCCTTAACCTCGCCGCTGATACCTACCACTCCGATAATGGCTTCATTCAATTCGATTGGCAAGTTAATGCCCTTTTTTACGAACTCTTCATCCTTTTTGATTTCTATTATTTTCTTTTGTTTTATAGCAGCCACTGCCCCATGGTGCAGTGTACCAATCCTTTCTTTATTTCCACTCCCGATAATAATTCCTGTTTTATCCATAATATTAATATTAAAAGGAATATCCTTCATCATTTTATTAACAATGTTTTGGGCCTGATTATGTGTTAATTCATACATAGCTGTTGCTCCTTCAAAATCACTTGTCTAAATTATATGCATCACTTATTTTATTTTCAATATAAACACTGGAACTACCTGCGTGTTCTAATAATACCTCCTTTCAAATATAGATGAATTAAATAGGAATGGTAAAAACATTCTAGAAAAGGAGCGGAATGAAGTTGAACACAGAAATTGATTTATTTCAGCTTGCTCAAGATTATGCAAATACTCGTCATAATGGACACCTAACTATAATGAAATTTACAGGTAAATGGAGAGCCTGTTTTGGAACACCTTGGTCTGAAAACATACGAGAAGATATTTCAAAGATGGTAGAAGGTAATACGCTTGAGGCTTGTCTGCTTAATTTACTAAAAAACCCAGTGAAGTTTTGACGAAGAGAGGGACACCCCTTCTCTTTTTTTTGTCTCCTCCATCTCGTCCAGCCTAAATATTTATACAGAAAAGATTTTAGGTCATACTAAGGAAGGACGATGATAACAAATTAAGGGGAGAAAATATATGGCGTCAAACACAAAGATAACCAAAAATTTGACTTTAGTATCCCTTGTATTAATGATATTTACTTCTGTTTATGGATTCAACAATATTCCACGATCATTTTATAAGATGGGTTATGCCGCTATTCCTTGGTACATATTTTCAGCGATAACCTTCTTTGTCCCTTTTGCATTAATGGTAGCTGAATTTGGTTCCGCCTTCAAAGACGAAAGGGGTGGCATCTATTCATGGATGGAAAAATCCATCGGCTCAAAATTTGCATTTATAGGAACGTTCATGTGGTATTTTTCTTATATAACTTGGATGGTTAATGTGGCATCCGGTATGTGGGTTCCGGTGTCAAATGCGATCTTTGGAGAAGATACAACGCAAAACTGGACTTTATTTAATCTCCGAGGGCCTCAGGTTCTAGGCGTTTTAGGAATTATTTGGATTCTTGCAGTAACCTATACATCAACCAAGGGTCTGGATAAGATTAAGAAAGTAACTAATTTGGGTGGTTCTGCCGTCTTGTTATTGAATGTATTTCTTTGGGTTGGTGCAATCGCAGTTCTTATCGGTAATCAAGGACAATTGGCACAGCCGATTTCAGGGATACATTCATTTACTCAAACACCAAATCCAATATATGCAGGAGATATTATCGCTTCATTAGCATTTGTAGTCTATGCTCTATTCGCTTATGGTGGACTTGAAGCAGTAGGCGGGTTAGTGGACCAAACGGAAAATCCAGAAAAAACGTTTCCGAAAGGAATTCTTTTATCCGCAGCTATCATCTCTGTAGGCTATTCATTAGGAATACTGTTAATTGGTGTATTCACAAACTGGGCAGATGTTATGGGGTTTGAAAATGTTAACCTGGGGAACGCAAGTTATATCGTTATGGCCAATTTAGGCTATTCACTTGGAACAGCCTTTGGAGCTAGCCATGCTGCAGCTACGGCTCTGGGCTTTGGGGTTGCAAGATTTGTCGGACTTTCCATGTTCCTAGCACTGTCCGGTGCGTTCTTTACCTTAATGTTTGCACCGCTAAAGCAGCTAATTGAAGGAACACCTAAGGGATTGTGGCCAGGAAAAGTCGGTGAAACAAAGAATGGAATGCCTATTAATGCTATGTGGATTCAAGCTGCGATTGTTTGTGTGATCGCACTCATTGCTTTCGGAGGAAGCACAATGGCTGCATTTTTTAACATATTAGTTTCGATGACTAACGTGGCTATGACGATACCCTATGTATTTATTGCACTTGCCTTCCCCTATTTTAAGAAAAAAGAGGAAATCAATAAGCCGTTTATCATATTTAAAACGCAAGGAAGTGCCAATTTTTGGTCATTAATCGTCGTTCTAACTGTTGGACTTGCAAATTTCTTTAGTATCATGCAGCCAGCCTTAGAAGGAGATGTGCAAACAACCATTTGGAGCGTGGCAGGACCCGTTATTTTCTCAGTTGTTGCATGGCTAATGTATAGCAAATATGAAAAAGTACATCAACTAGGAAAGCAGAAACAAAAACAAATAAGTTAGAAACAATTAATAGCGATTTTGGCTCTAATTCCTCATTTTGAGGAATTAGGGCTCTTTTTTTAAGAAGAAGTGAGGAGTGAGTGAAATGAACGATCCATTGTCAGATTTTCAAATATCATTTCAACATATTGATTTACTTGTTCCAAGGGTAAATAAAGGGATTCAATTTATCCTTGTCATAAGTGGTGATTTAAAAATAGAAACAGCTAGTCGTTTTTATCATTTGAAAGAAAAAGATTTGTTAGTGATTAATCGTAATCAGCTTTACCAGGTTCAGGGGTGTGAAAATAATCGGGTAATGATCGTAACCATTTCGGATGCCTTTATGGATTATCATTACACAGACTATCGAAATAGGCGATTTGAATGCTATTCAAGAGAAATTGATTTGGGAAGAGAGGATATGATTCTTTCAATTCGTAAACTGCTTGCAAATGTGATGATTAGTTACTATAGACAAGATGAAATCTATCGAATTGAGGTAAAAAGTTATATCTGTCAAATGTTACTTATACTGATTCGTGGTTTTAAAGAAGAAGGCAGTGTCGTTGAGACAATGGATACAGGGAATCATCGTTTATCACAAATCATTGACTATATAGAAAAAAACTATGACCAAATGATTACATTAGAGGGGATTGCTAAGAAATTCTTTCTTTCAACAGGGTATCTATCTCGCTATTTTAAACAGAAAATGGGCATGGGGTTTAGTCGTTTTTTAATGAATATCAGGCTTAAGCATAGTATGAAGGATTTGCTTTACACGTCTGATTCGATTTCGCAAATTGCAATGAATAATGGCTTTCCAAACGCAAAGTCCTTTTCAACTTTTTTTAAAGAAGTGTATGGAATAACCCCACATGTATATCGAGACAACCATTACATACAAAATGAAGATTCAGTTAAAAGCTATAGCAAAGAAGATGCTTCAAATTTTATCCGATCACCAGAAATTGTAGCAAAACTAAGCAGTATGATTTTAGATGATCAAAAATCTTATTCCCATACAGAGACAAGCTATGAAAAGTTGCCGTTAAACCTATCCAAACCTGTGTCAATGAAATTAAATTGTCCCAATCACATTCTTGAAATTGGAGAAATTATTGAATTATTAAAAGAAGATGTTCGATCCCAAGTACTCGATGTGAAAAAGGATTTACAGTTAAAATATATCGGAGTTCGTCATCTTTTTAGCAATACAGCCATTCCTCCTGAAGTGGATACAGATGAAGAAATTCCGACAACATCTCCGTATTTTACTATTGATAGTGCATTGGAGTTTATGAAGCAGCATGATTTATCTTTGTTTGTACGGGCCGATTATATGGATATTTCGAGAAATGAAGATCCATATTTTACAAAAATCACTCAGTTCATCAAACATTACTTGCAGTTGTACGGAGAATCGTTTGTGAAGCAATGGCATGTGATGTTTTACGAGCCTTATTACACTGGAGTCGAAGCAAAAGAACTTCAGAGAGTTTATTTAAAGCTGCACAAAGTATTGAAAACGATGATACCTTCGATTCAGGTAGGAGTATATATGCCTTTTTCGTTCGGCAAAGAAAGGACAAGCGATCATCATTCCTGGCAGCTAGAACATGGAGCATCTATTGATTTTATTGGTTATAACGCTAACCAAAATGAAGTCATTGACTTTAAAGAAATATCGGATACCAAGTTCGATTTAGCAAAGGATTATATTAAGGAAAAAACCGATAAAATGAAGCGATATTTAAAAAGGAACAATATAGAAAAACCGCTTCATCTCGTTTCATGGAACACGTTATCTGGCAATACTCGGTATACGAACGGCACCTTTTTTCGAGGAGCATTAGTCTTGAAAAATGTTTTAGATATTGCTAATGACGTGAAAACAGTTGCTCTCTGGATCAATACCATCGTGCATGAAGAAGTAGGAAAAGATAAGCGTTATCGGATGGATGGCGTCGAATTATTCCATTACTTAAATGGAAAAAGACCTGCTTATTTTGCGTTGATGTTTTTAAAACGCCTGCATGGCGAGATTGTTGCCCATGGCAAGGATTACGTGATAACTCAGAATGAGCGAGGATATCAATTGATTCTGATGAATAGTACGATCATCAATCCGTATTTTTCCGTTGAAGAGACATTTCTTCAAAAACTCAATAAGGAAATTCACGTAACGATTTCTGGAATGCCGAAAGGGGAATATCAAATACGCAAGCACGTGTTTGATAAAAATCATGGAGCATTGTATACAAAATGGTGGAGCTTGAACAGTAAGCATGGAATGGATGCGGAAGTGATTGATTATATTATCAATTCCAGCAGGCCTTCTTTAGAGATTTTTGATGAATCGATTGAAGGGGATTGGTCATTCTATTCCTATCTAACCAGTAATGCGATTCACTTTTTTGATATACGTAAAACCTATAGATAATACCAAAAGGGTCCGACTGCTAGGAGAAGGTGGGTCTGACCTTTTATTGGTTGTAAGGGTTAAAAACAACCGTTCAATTTTTACCTCAACAAACAGAAGGTTAATTAATTTACATATTATCTTATTGATTTGTATCAAAATTGACTCTCTTAACTATGGGTTAATTTTTATAATTAACGTATAGAAACACAACAAAAGGTTCCTGAGTTTTATTATGCCTACTACATTTGACTAATGTTATTTTCGAAGGTGCATTCTAAATATAACAGGAACCTATTACAACTTAGGAGGCAAATCATGGAGACAAGTTATAAAGGTACAGATAAGATGATTACTGGAATAGTATTCGGGGTTATCACATTTTGGCTATTTGCACAGGCAATGGTCAATGTGGTCCCCGCCGTTCAAAAGGATTTAGGGATTACATCCGGAACATTGAATATAGCCATCAGCTTAACAGCTTTATTCTCGGGAATGTTTATCGTAGCGGCTGGAGGGATCGCCGATAAAATTGGCCGCAAAAAAATTACCTATCTCGGGTTAATATTAAGCGTTGTCGGTTCCCTTTGCCTTGTATTAGCGCAAGGATCGATATTGTTAATTATCGGACGTATCATTCAAGGACTTTCCGCAGCTTGTATTATGCCATCAACGATTGCCCTAATGAAAGCTTACTTTGAGGGAAAAGACAGACAACGTGCCCTTAGTTACTGGTCGATTGGATCTTGGGGCGGTTCAGGAGTATGTTCGTTTGCAGGTGGTGCCATTGCAACGTATATGGGATGGAGATGGATCTTTATCTTCTCTATTGTATTTGCCCTTCTCGCCATGTGGCTGATTAAAGATACACCTGAAAGCAAAGCGGAAGGAACCGGTGCTTTTAAATTTGATTATAGTGGTTTAGCGATCTTTATCGTCACCATGATCGCATTAAACGTTTTTATTACATTTGGTGCGGACTTAGGCTGGACAAGTCCAACTTCGATCATCTCTGCCATTGTTACCATTATTGGAGCTATTGTCTTCTTCAAAGTTGAAAAAAGGAAAACAATCGCCCTAATTGATTTCTCTTTATTTAAAAATAAGCCTTACGCTGGTGCCACATACTCTAACTTCTTGTTAAATGCGGTAGCCGGAACGCTCGTTGTTGCAAATACGTATGTTCAAGTCGGCCGAGGATTCACTGCCTTTCAGTCAGGGATGCTATCGATTGGATACTTAGTGGTGGTGCTTGCCATGATTCGTGTCGGAGAGAAAATCCTGCAAAGAGTAGGTGCGAAATTACCAATGGTCTGGGGCGCTATCATCACTACAGTTGGTGTGGCGGTTATGGGATTAACCTTCTTGCCTGATTTTGCTTATACCGTTGTCGTATTCATTGGGTTTGTCTTATTCGGTCTTGGACTTGGAGTATATGCAACACCGTCTACAGATACATCCGTATCCAATGCACCATCCAACAAAGTGGGCGAAGCTGCAGGGGTTTATAAGATGGCAAGCTCACTTGGCGGTGCATTAGGTGTTGCCATTTCCGCAACGGTTTATAGTTCAGTTGCAGCCAATGGAAATGTAGCGACTGCTGCATCAGTAGGGATCATCGTAAACGTTATTTTTGGGATACTTTCTATTCTTTCGATTATGGTTATGGTTCCTAATAGTGCAGGAAAACCTTCAGAGGCTCTATCGACAAAATCAAGACGCACACCAACACCAACACCGTCAGAAAGTCACTAATTGAAAGAATAAAATGGATATTCATTCTATTTTTTGCCATCAAAAGAGGAGACGAAAATGATGAAAAGCGAATTAATGAGCATGTTAGAATCACGTAAAGAAGAAATAATCGAAATCCGCCGCTATTTACATGAAAATCCTGAGGTCTCCTTTAAAGAGGAGAAAACAGCTCAGTATATTATCGATTTTTATAAAGGTAAAGATGTGGACATCCAAACGAATGTTGGGAATGGGTATGGCATTATCGTAACGATTAAAGGTGGAAAACCTGGAAAAACCATTGGACTTCGCGCTGATTTTGATGCACTTCCTATTGTAGAAGAAGCGGATGTGCCGTTTAAGTCAAAGAATGAAGGTGTCATGCATGCGTGCGGACATGACGGACATACGGCTTACATGTTAGTTTTAGCTGATTGCTTAATTCAATTAAAGGACTCCATCCCGGGTACCATCAAAGTCATTCACCAACATGCAGAAGAAGTTCCACCGGGTGGAGCAAAAAGTATTGTCGAATCTGGCTTGATTGACGACTTAGATGCCATTTATGGGATTCATTTGTTACCGATGGGACCTGCGGGAACAGTCGGTTATCATGCTGGGTATTCCTTCAATGGACGAGCATACATGAAATTGAAAGTGCAAGGAAAAGGTGGACATGGTTCCTCTCCACATTTAGCTAACGATGCCATTGTTGCTGCGGCATATTTTGTAACAGCAGCGCAAACCATAGTCAGCCGCAGATTAAGTCCATTCGATGTGGGTGTTATCACCATTGGATCCTTTGATGGAAAAGGGACATTCAACGTAATCAAGGACAGCGTAGAACTAGAAGGCGATATTCGCTATATGACTGTAGAAACAAAAGAAACGATTGAGAAGGAAGTTAAACGGATTGTTAGAGGAATTGAAGAAGAATTTGGCGTAACCTGCGAGCTTACCTATGCTCCGGATTATCCGCCTTTATACAACAACCCCGAGGTTACTGCACAGGTTGCAGAAAGTTTACGAAGCATGAATGATAAAGATATAAAAGAAGTGAAAGAATTCCCGGCATTACCGCCATCCGAAGACTTTGCCTACTATGCTGAAAAATTCCCTGCCTGCTTCTTTTACATTGCCTGTACACCAAAAGGAGTAGAAAAACCTTACTTCAATCATCATCCTAAATTTGATATCGATGAACATGCACTCCTAGTAGCCGCTAAAGCGGTTGGACAAGTTGTATGTAGCTATTATCAATTAGACTAGAAAGTCTGGTGCCTGACACCAGCCGTAACAATCAATAGAGTGAACCCGCCTGTCCTCTCTTCATATAGGATAGGTTTTTTGGTTATATATCCGATTGCAATTATTCCTAATATTATATGTTATAATACTGCTAGAATTGTATTTATTTTGATCAGGAGTTGGAGTTCGTGATTACTAGTTTGAAACAGCTCTTTAATGAGAGTGTATTTGATATAAAAAAGTTAACTAAACTTGTAAATCTAGTCAATCAATTAGAAGAAAAGTTTGAAAGTTACAGCGATGAACAATTGAAAAATATGACGTTTATTTTTAAAGAAAAGCTTCAAAATGGAGCGAAACTGGATGATCTTAAAATAGAAGCATTTGCCGTAATCAGGGAGGCTTCGAAACGAGTGTTAGGTCTTAGACATTATGATGTGCAATTAATTGGCGGATTTGTTCTTTCTGAGGGTTCCATTGCGCAAATGAATACGGGAGAAGGAAAAACACTAGTCTCAACGCTTTCAAGCTACTTATATGCCCTTGAGGGTAAGGGTGTACATATTGTGACAGCAAATGAATACTTGGCCAGAAGAGATAAGGAATTGATGGGGCAAATCCACGAATTCCTGGGATTAAAAGTAGGTTTGAATATTTCCCAAATGGAAGTAGAGGAAAAAAGGCTGGCCTACCTGGCGGATATCACCTATGGAACAGGTACGGAGTTTGGTTTTGATTATTTACGCGATAATATGGTCCATGAAAAAGAAGAAAAGGTTCAAAGAGGAATGCATTATGCCATTGTTGATGAAATTGATAGTATTTTGATCGATGAAGCGAGAACACCGTTAATTATTGCAAATAAATCCGGTGAAGGGGCTGAACTTTATCAAATCATTGCCTTGATCATGGCTGAATATCAGGAAGAACTTGATTATAAAGTTCATGCTGATACCAAAGAAGTCTATTTAACTGATCTGGGCGCAGACAAGATGGAAGATACATTTGGAATTGATAATTTATACGATGCTGAACATCAAGAATTACTCCATGCAGTAACCCAAGCACTTCGAGCCCATGCCACGATGAAACGGGATGATGATTATATTATCAAAGACGGCAAGATTGTGCTCGTCGATAAATTTACGGGTCGAATTATGGACGGCAGGTCATTTAGTGATGGACTTCATCAGGCAATTGAGGCGAAAGAACGAGTAGAAATAACAGATGAAAATAAAACCTTTGCGACGATTACCGTTCAAAATTATTTTGTTATGTATAACAAATTATCAGGGATGACCGGTAGTGCCATGCCTTCTAAACAAGAGTTCTTAGAAACCTATAATTTAAAAGTGGTAGAAATTCCAACCAATAAACCAGTGCAACGTGAGGATTATCCAGACCTTGTATATGTGAATTATGATTCCAAAGTCAAGAAAATTGTGGCCGAAGTCAAAAAGATCCACGAAATCGGGCGCCCAATTTTAATCGGAACCTCCTCCATCGAACAATCTGAGAAACTATCGCAGTATTTAACAAAAGAAAAGATTAAACATCAAATTCTAAATGCAAAGACAGAGGAAGACGAAGCGAAGTTGATTGCTGAAGCAGGCAAAAAGGGACATATCATGATTGCCACCAATATGGCCGGCCGCGGAACGGACATCACACTAGAAGAAATAGTTAAAGGGCTAGGTGGTCTGCATATCATTGGGACGGAGCGGCATGATAGTAATCGGATTGACATGCAGCTAAGGGGAAGAGCGGGCAGACAAGGAGATCCCGGTTCTTCGCAGTTCATTATTTCGCTGGAAGATGATTTATTCGCCCATTATGATGAAGAAGAAATGAAACGGTATATAAAAAAGGTAAAGGTGGATGAGAACGGGCTGGTTCTTTCCCCTGATCCAAAGATTCTTACAAAAAAAGTGCAAGAGACGGTTGAGAATATGCATTATTCCAGTAGAATTCATTTACTGAAATTAGAAAGTGTGATGGATCGCCAAAGTAAAATCATTTATTCAATGAGAGATCGATTGATGGAAATGGAATCAGATGAAATCATTGAAGAGGCTCTGTCGACTGTACACAACTATATTCATCAAGTGATCGACCATCATTTCTCAACGGAATTTCATAAAGGCGATTCGCGCGCATTAATTGATGGTTTGTCTATTGTCTTTCCTGAGCTTGAGTGGGATAGGAATGAACTTGAAGATCTTGATAAAACGGATATTGAAACAAGAGTTAATCACGAGTATGCTGAGTTCGTCGTGATGGCCACTCCTTTAAAAGAGGATGAGTTGATAGGGCTGCAATTAAAACATCTTATGCTCTATCAGTTGGATACAAATTGGGTGAAACATTTGGAATTTATGTCACACATCAAAGATGGCATAGGATTAAGGGGATACGGTCAGGAAGACCCTTACCGCCATTTTGAAATACAAGGATATGAGGAATTTAAATACTTATTATTTACGATTGACAAGGAGATTAGTTCACACCTCTTGGAATTAGTAAACAATAAAATGGATGAAAGTGAAATTGAGGAAGTGGAGTTAACAGATGCTACGCTCGATGAAGTGGAGGTGGGATAAATGGAACTTTCTACATTAAATACCGAAGAAAAACTCCATCAGGATCCTACGGTTGAAACGAAATTACATTTTACAGATCAATGGGATATGTCATCAAAGGACCGGTATGTCTATCAATACCATCATAGAAAGCTCCCTAAGCTACAAGAAGGGCAGTTGTCCATTTCGGGGATTAAGTATCTTGATATTGACGGAGAATTACTGGTGGAGGCATTTATACGGAATACCGTCCCGCAGGCTTTAACTATTCAAGAGGTGAATTTAATCGTACTCGATGAAAACGATCAACCTGTTGCGAAAAAGAGATTTTCACTCGATCAGCTTGGCGAGCGTCCGCCCTTCTCCTGTACACCATGGAGATTCTTCTTTACCGCAAACGATCGTCTGTCGGATGCAGCAGTTTCGGACCAGTGGAAAATCCTATTCGAATTGAACACGAAGTCAAAAGAGGAAGTTCTTGACCTTGAACCTGATTGGGAGGATTCGTTAACCGAGGAGAAAAAGGCTCATTTGGAGGGCCTATTAGAAAAGCTTCCTAAATTAGGTCCGAAAGAAGTGAATATTTGTGGAGTTGAAATAAAATTCCTAGACAATCAATCTCTGGAGGCCACCGTGCTTATTCGGAATGGCACCTCCCAAGAAGTAAACATAACTCAATTACCTTTAACGGTTGATGATGCTTCCGGGGAGGTTGTGTGCCAAGGGCAATTTAAACTGGCTCCTTTAACGATCAAGCCAAAAAGTGCCAAGCCATGGACTTTTGTTTACCCGGCAAACTTAGTTTTGAACCACAATCCGGATTTAAGCAAATGGAGAATTTTTGTGAAAGAATATAATAAGGAAGATATATGAGAAATAAAAAAAGTCGTTGATGAGAATCGACGGCTTTTTTTTGTTGATAATATGTATGATTGAATTGAAATACTGACTTCTGATAACTACGAATAGTCAGGCCACTTTTGTTGATAGACGTCACCATCTAATTTCACTAATGTGCGGTATCGAAAAGGGGTGAGTTCTTCATCCTGTTTCTTCATGAAACCTTTTGCCATTTCAAACGGGATTAAATTATAGTTCTCCTCGTCTTCAGCGATTAAATAGGCCCCGATTACTTTGCCGCCTTCTTTCATGTCAAGAGTCAAGAATGCGGGATAATAGGTTTCATTCGCAGCCATCAAAACAGCCTTCGCGGTAACCGAACCGTCATCTTCAACTTCGGTGGGATCATTGCTGATTTTATCTAATGTCTTAACAGCCCAACCGGGTTTCTTATAGCCCCCAATTATTTTAGGTGGTTTCGCTTCTAATTGGCTAAGAATATCGTTGGTGTTGTTAGCGTTATTCATTCATTTACCTCCAAAAAATACGCTGAAAGAATGGAACAATTTCTTTTTTTATTCTCCACTAAATAGACTATCATATTCAGATACAAGGCACAAATTTTTCTAGTTAAGAACACTTCAGTTGGGCACTACTTTTGTTGTGTGAATACTTGCCTATTAGATTGAAATAAGTCGGTTCAAAAGTCAGGTATATTATTCTGGGATTCAGGAATATGTCCCGGGTATTTTCATATTTTAGTAAATTTTCTAGAAAACAATGGACGAATTGGTTTAATTAGGTTTATAATGGTTAATGTTACCAATAATTTATTGGTGCAAAATATGTAAAATGAACTAGATTTTAGTTACAATTTGTATTATTATAGTTTTAGAGGTTGATATTGGCTATTAACCCATAAGTATCCTTTTACATAGTCTTATCAGACCGTAATAAATAGGATCAGTTTTTATCAGTTTATTAGGCGTTGGTAATATTGGATTGTTTCCATATTTCTAATGAACTAATTTTTTTATAACCGAAGGGAGAAAAAAAGAAATGAAGAAAAAGGCTATTAAAATCGCAGCAGCTTCTGTCATTGCGGCATCATCATTTGGAGCTGTAGCACCATTTACTACTGAGGCAGCAGCAGTTAAAGCTCCTGCTGTACAAAGCACAACTGTTGTAAACGCTAAGACTCTTAAAATCACATTTGATAATGGTAAAACCATTACCAAAACATTCACTAAGGATGTTTTTAAACCAGGTGCGGTTACTGTATCATTTGGTGCTTACAATACTAGCTATAAAGTAACAGTTACTACTCCAAAAGTTAGCAAGATCGTTGTTGTAAGCAACAATCAGTTTAAAGTAACATTTGATAATGGTACAACCATTACTAAAAATATCTCAGAAAAATACGCTCTTAAAGCTGGCGAAAATAAAGTATCATTTGGTGCTAACGGAATCAGCTATTCTGCAGTAGTATACAATGGTCAAGGTCCTACAACTGCAGAAGCAATTGATGCTACTCACATCAAAATCGTATTTGAAAATGGTGCAACCCTTACTAAAACTTTAAAAACACCTCTTAAAGATGGTGAAAATACTATTTCATTTGGTGCTTACTATACAAGCTACAAAGTAACAGTAAACTATAGTTCAACTCCAAAGGTTGAATCAGTAAGTGCGATTAACGCTAAAGAACTTGAAGTTAAATTCAACAAAGCTGTTGATGCAACAGATGCTGCAATTACAGCGAAATATGCTGTTGAAGGAGAAATTATCTCTAGTGCAGTAGTATCAGAGGACGGCAAGACTGTTACTCTAACAACTGCTTCTGAGTTAAAAGTTTCAAACGCTAAAGTAACTGTTTTACCAATCAAAACAAAAGCAGATGCTACTGTTCTAACTGCAGAGTTCAACAAATTGCTAACATTTGCAGATACAACTCCTGTTTCTGTTAAATCTGTTGAAGCAAAAGGAACTACAGCAGTTATCACTTTTGACGAGCCTGTACAAAGTGAAGGCACAATAAGCTTAGATGGTGTTCAACTATCTTCTGCTCAATATACATTATCTGGAAAGACGCTAACGATTACAGGATTAACTGCTGAGAAGTCTTATAAAGTAGATGTTGTTGGAGCAACTGACTTCGCTAACAATATCTCTAACCCAATCGCTGTTAACTTTACAGTAGCTAAGCCAGTTGTTGATAGTTCAAAGCCAACTGTTTCTACAACAGTTAACGGTACTGAAATCACTTTCGATTTCTCAGAAGAATTGGCTAAGCAGAATCTTGATGCGGCTGATGGTTCTACTACTGTTGCAGAGTATGCAAAAGTAACTGTAGGAACTACTGTTGTCTATTTAACTGATGCTGATATCAAAGATACTACTGATAAAACTAAATTCACTATTGATGCAGTATCAGTATTAGGTACAGCGAAGTTTATTAATACAAAAGTTAAAGTAGAAGGACAAAAAGATCTAGCTGGTAACGCTGGAGATGCATTTGAATTCAATGCTACTCTAACTAAGGATTCCACTCCTGCTACACTTGCATCTGCTTCAGCTAAATTGTTAGTAGCTGATGATGCAACTGGTACTTCAGACGTAGATGCTTTATACCTTACTTTCAATGAGCCTGTAAAAGTTAAAGGTAACTTAACACTTACAACTAAAAACGGTATTCTTTACACAACAAGCAATGTAACAGCAGTTGATCAATCAGCAGGTACTGGTGTTGATGTGGACGGTAACGGAAAAATTGAAGGTTCTGAGAAAAACACAGTTAAAATTGCTTATGATTTCGATAGCAATTCAACATACTCATTTGAATTAGCTGCAGGAGCAGTTGCAGATCTTTCTGGAAATACGAATGCTGCTGCTATTACATTTAATGTTGCATCAGGTACTTTCACACCTGCACCTGGTACTGTAACACCTTCATTGGTATTCGGTACTACACCAGTTGTTGTAGATGCAACTAACAACAATGTATTCACTGTTGAGTATGCTACAGATGTTACATCTTCTGCTACAACAGCAGCTAACTACACTCTTGGTGGAAAAGCATTACCAACTGGAACTCAACTTCAGTTTGTTGACGGTACTAAGAAAGTAAGAGTTACATTACCAGCTGGATCTATCACAGCTAATGGTAGCTATGTTCTTGAAGCTAAGAACGTTGTTGATACTAAAGGTAACACTCTTAAAGACGGTAAGGCTACTACTTCAGTTGTACTTAAGGAAAGTGTTGCTCCAGTAGCTTCTAAAGTAACTGTAGTTGATAGTAAAACATTTACAGTTGATTTCTCTGAAGCAATTGCTGATCAAGCTACTGCTACTGGTTTAACGGTTAAAATTGCGGGTGTAACTGTAGCTCCTAAAGCTGCTGTAGCATCTGGTGGTAAACTTACTGTTACAACTAATGCAGACTTTGCTCTAACAGATAGCATTGTAGTTGAATTCAAATCTGCTAATTTACTTGATGTTAATAAGAACCAAGTTAAAGACGGTTCAGTATCTAAGTAATAGTAAGGTTTACAACTTAACTTAGGCTGTTGGAGAGGAAAATTCTCTTTGAGGCTTTCTGTAAAGGACGGGGGTTTAATCCTAAACTTCCTACCCTTTTATCTTCATTCACCCCTGAAATGTAACGAAAAAATGCATTGCAACCTTTGTGTTAAATTATGGGGTGTAGAAAATGGTAAACGTTATTGAGATATCTCCCATTTTTTACACCTCATAATTCAAAGGTGCATTCGCTCCCTTCGTGCGTGCAGTAATTATGGGGTGAAATATTACCTAAAAAGGCTCTGTGGAGAGAAATCTCTGCAGGGCTTTAATTTTTATGTAAATAAAAATTGATTACAAAATTAGTGATTAAATATTTGGTAGCTAAAACGAAAACGCTGAAGAATTAGAAAGTATGGAGAACACCTATCTTCTTAGATAGGTGTTTTCAGGCCGTTGAGAAAGTCATTTCTCAAAATTTGAGCCTCTCTTTGGAAGTATAAAGAGAGGCTCTTTTTTCACTTTCCACAGTGAAAGATATTTCTTTAAATATAGTAATTAGAAAATGGAAAGCATAAGTTAAAGGTCTTGTTTAAATAGTCCTGCTTATAAAAAATCAATATGTCTAGTGGAAATTTGCTAACAAGGAGAACATGAGAATGACAACGACTACTATTTCAAACGATGTCACTAAAGAAAAAAAGGATACGGTCATGAATAAGATCTTAGGAGTGGTTAGCGGCGGTTTTGCACCTATTTTGGGAGTCCTTGCTGGAGCCGGATTAATTTCAGCTTTATTAGCCATTTTAGTAACCTTAGGATGGTTATCTGATAAAAGCGGGACCTATGCTATTCTATCTGCAGCCGGACATGCAATTTTTTACTTCTTCCCCGTTTTTCTCGGAATCACATTGGCCTCAAAGCTCGGAGCCAACGGCTTTGTTGGCGGCGCTATTGGTGCTGCGCTTTTGGAACCACATTATACGGAATTAGTTGCATCAAAAGCTCAAAATGTAGATTTTTTAGGAATTCCGGTTATATTAGCGAATTATTCATCAACCGTTTTCCCCATCTTAATTGCTGTTTCCATGTATTCCGTCTTAGACAAGTTTTTGAAAAAGGTGATCCATAAAGACTTACAAATGTTTGTGAATCCACTAATTTCATTAATTATTATCGTCCCTTTGACTGTGCTTGTTTTTGGTCCTTTTGGTACATATGTCGGAGGGGCTTTAGCAGTGGTGATCAAATTTTTAAGTTCAAAAAGCGGGATGCTTACAGGGGCAGTGATGGGAGCGGCATGGTCATTCCTGACCATATTAGGTCTCCACTGGGCTATTATTCCAATATTTATCGCAAATCTTGCGACGGGTGGTGACCCACTTAGCCCAATGATTGCCGCAGCGCCTTTTGCTCAAATCGGTATGGGCCTTGGGGTATTGTTAAAAACAAGAGATAAGGACTTGAAAACACTTGCTGGGTCGGGGCTTGTTCCTGGTGCCTTAGCAGGGACAACAGAAATCATCACTTACGGTATCCTCGTACGGTACAAACGAACGATGGTGATTGTTGCACTAGCCGGGGCAATCGGTGGAGCAATTAATGGGGCACTGGGGGTGAAAGGGACGGCATTTGCTCTCCCAAGTTTCTTGTCTATTCCTGTATTTGTACCAATCGGATTCTATTTAATTGGTACGTTAACATCTTTAGTTATCGCATTGGTGCTGACACTTTTAGTTGGATATGAAGGGAAAAGTGACATAGAGCTTGCCAAAACCGTGAAAGAATTTGGACTAGCGAATGTAAAGAGAGAAACGATTCTAAGTCCGTTAAGCGGAGAAATTGTTCCATTAAGTGAAATTAGTGATCCGCTATTTTCAACAGAGATGGTCGGTAAAGGAATTGCAATTGAACCCACGAAGGGCGAGGTGATTTCACCCGTAAACGGAACGGTCACCACTCTTTTTCCAACTGAACATGCCATTGGCATTACATCCGAGGATGGAGCTGAAATCTTAATTTGTATTGGGGTAGATACTATTAATCTAAAAGGGGAATTTTTCACCTCTCAAGTAAAACAATGGGATACAGTGGCGAAGGGTGATTTACTGATTCAATTTGATATTGAAAAAATCAAAGCTGAGGGCTTTGACGTAAAAACTCCTGTAATAATCACGAATACCAATCAATATTTAGATGTGGTCCCCGCTAAAGCTGGGAAAGTTCAAGCAAATGATGAGTTAATTAAGCTGCTTGTCTAATAAAGGTAAAAAGAGCATTCTCCTTCTCGGAAATGCTCTTTTTCCTATAAAAATTTGATGTTAGAGTGCTCTTTTTATTGTCTCAATCATATTATGATATTCTTCGTCTGTTAAGTAGGTTTTTCCTGGGTTCATCTCGAAAGTGGAGCCCCAATTCTCTTTTCCTTCGTACTTAGGCACTATGTGCATATGGAGATGATGCAATGTATCACCATATGCACCATAATTGATTTTATTTGGTTGGAAAGCCTTATCGACCGCAGCAGCTACCTTTTTTACATCGTTCATAAAAGCCGTTAATTCTTCAGGATTGAGTTGGAATAGTTCCTTTACATGATCCTTATAAACTACATTACATCGGCCAGTATAAGTCTGTTCTTTGAAAAGAAAGACAGTTGAAACCTCCAACTGGCATATTTCAATCATCAGATTGTCACGACGTTCATCCTTCATGCAATACATACAATCTTTATTAAGTTCCATCTTTTTTCTGCCTCACTTATTTATGGATTTTGAACCTATCCTTATCTTACCTCAGTTTCGATTAAAAATAAAAAAAGTCAGGAAATCCTTGTCGATTTCCTGACTTAAATCGTTTGTTTAATAGATAACGACCGGGTCGTAGGTGCTTAGTGTATTATAAACAGTTCCCATAACACTAGGCGGTGTATTAACGCAACCATGTGATCCTGCATTAAGATAAGCATTGCTTGACCAGTTTGAACGGAAGCTTGCATCGTGAAAACCTTGTCCATCATTTGTAAATGGTGCCCAATAATCAACTTTTACTTGATAACTAGGTTTTCCTCCGAGTTCTCTGCCCGTTAGTATAGAAGGGGATCGTTTGTAAAGGATATACCACACTCCTTTTGACGTATCATTCCCAGTGCTGTGTTTACCGGTCACGACATTCGTTGTGACGACCAATTTCCCATTTTTATAAATCCAAATACGCTGCTCGGCAATCGAAACTTCAGCATATGTACCGCCGATCCCATTGTTTGATGTCGTTTCAAAGCCGTAGCCTTCACCACTCCAGCCATGCCCGGTTGTATGAGAAGCTGAAATAGAGTTCTTTCCTTTTTCAAATGCAGACTTCACTTGTTTTGTTTCTTTGTCGACATCTAATGCCCAGCCATAGCCTTTTCCTTTAACTGTGACGACTGAACCTGAATGGGTCTTAAAATTAAAGTTTTTATCCAATGTGGATTGAGAACTATTAATATCAGCAATTTTTGCGTTTATATCGCTTGGATCAATTTTAACCTTTAAGTCTTTTGTCACTGAGGCATTTTTGATTAATTCGCTGCCTTTTAAAGAATATACTTTATCCTGGACCTTATACTCAACGGTTTGCAGAAGGAGCTCCTCTAGCTTTTTCTGTTCATTTTTTACAATCGTACTGTCTTCTTTGATTGGCTGGATGTATACAGAGTTCAAACGGATTTCACTCGTATATCCTTGCTTTTCGTAGTCCTTTAATAGACTGGCAATATCAAGCTGCTGCCCATTATTACTTTTTGAGACGACAACTTTACCTTGTTCCAAACTGGCCTTCGCATCTATAGGTGCTGTTAAACTCTTATTCATTGATACGAGTTTTTCTTCAACTTGTTTTTTCATCTCTTCGCTGCGATACGGATCGGGTTGGCTAGGCATTAATGAAAATTCTTTTGCCTTTGAAGAAGGAAAATACGTTCGCTGACTTTTCAATAGTCCTTTGACACCTGACAGATCACTATTCGTAAAGCCCATCTTCGTATCATTTCCATCTAAAATTTGTTGGTCTTCGACATAGACCTCGTTTTTTAATACGGTTGTTTTTAATTTTTTCAGTGCCTGATCGGCAGTTAGTCCACCGACGTTTGTATCATTGATCTTGATATGAGCATTAAAGTAGTTTGCCTGATAATAACTAATTGCCGCAATAATAACTGCAACAATGATGATGATACCGATCGTAATAAACTTCCATTTTGAGGATCGTTTGTACGATTTTGATCGTTGTTTATCAATTCCTTCGACCGATCCGTTTACAGCATTTTCCATTAAAATTCCCTCCGATACCTAAAAACCCAGCTCTTGCTGTCTTTCGACTTAAAGATTATGGTTTTACATCCAAAACGTCAAGTATATAGTATTATATTATACTTTAATTTTAATACTATTCTACTAGATTTAATAGTGTGAACAATGTCACATTTTGTCTATCGGTGAAATTTCTTTTGTTATGTTGTAATATTTGAATTCAACTTCTTTCCGTGGGGCTAAATGAGTCCAATAAAAAACACTGCAATCCCTTTGTCAATAAAGGTTTTACAGTGCTTCTTAGGTACTTTAGATAATTCGAAATCGTTGGTTTGTCATCTTAGTCTAAAATGGTGACTTTTAATTTTTTTACACCAAAATCGATTGCATCTTGTTCAGAAGGGATAAAGATATCGATCCGATTTCCTTTAATCGCTCCGCCTATATCTGCAGCGATTGCTTCACCAAAGCCTTCTACATGAACTTTACTGCCAAGCGGGATCACAGATGGGTCAACGGCGATGACCTTTTTATTTGGGTTCGCTTTAAGGTCAATTCCGGTTTTGGTTATGCCAGAACATCCTTCACAGGAAGCCGTATAGGCTGTAGCTTTCACTGTTATTTCTTT
Organism: Bacillus sp. MM2020_1; assembly: GCA_011250595.1. Lineage (GTDB taxonomy): Bacteria > Bacillota > Bacilli > Bacillales > Cytobacillaceae > Neobacillus. The sequence continues at coordinate 92,842 of JAANMP010000002.1, forward strand.
TGAATCTGCTGTATTACTAGCTGCTGCAGCTTTTGCCACAGGTTTACTATTCATTGATGTTTGTAAGGCAGGTTTCATTGGATTTTCTGATACAAATTTATTAGTACTATGTAAACCCTCATAGATTAATAGACTTAATCCTGGATGGATGAGATCGGAATCTAACTTGTTCCATTCTTTAATTTGCGAAACAGTTACGGAATGCGCTTCGGCAATGTCCCATAAAGTGTCACCTTTTTTAACGATATACTGTTTTTCAGGTGCAATCGTTAGCACGTCCCCGGGATGAATTAGGTCGGTAGTAAGATGATTCATCTTTTGGATATTCTCTAAAGATGTATTATTTTCGCGTGATAATTCCCAAAGGGTATCCCCTTTTTGTACAGTAACAGTTGCAGCTTGTACATTAGCACTTACAGTTCCTGAGAGTACAGCAACTACTATAATCATAATCATTTTCTTAAGCATTCTTTTACCCTCCATGTTCTTTGGTTGCTAAGTTTTTATCATCGTAACATAGAATTTTCTGAAACAAAGAACAGGGAGATGTTAAATCGTTTACGACCATGGCATTTATATTGCAATAATATTTCTAAAATAAATTAATAATCAGAAAATAGTATCATTTATATTTATGTAAAAAACACTGCAACCCCTTTGTACATAAAGGTGTTGCAGTGTTTTTAGGTAATGAAGATAATTCGAATCAGCTGGTTTGTCATATTAGTTTAAAATGGTGACTTTTAATTTTTTTACGCCAAAATCAAGTGCATCTTGTTCAGATGGGATAAAGATATCGATGCGCTTTCCCTTAATCGCGCCTCCGGTATCTGCGGCGATTGCCTCACCAAAGCCTTCTACATAGACTTTACTTCCGAGTGGAATAACAGATGGGTCAACGGCGATGACCTTTTTTTGGGGGTTATCTTTAATATTAATACCAGTTTTGGTTATTCCTGAACATCCTTCGCATGAAGCTGTATAGGCAGTAGCTTTCACCGTAATTTCCTTTGTTTCTTTTGTTTCCTTTACTTTTTTTGTTTCTTTTGACCTATTGCTGCTCGTTAATTTGATTGGAGATGTACTCTTCTTTTTTGCATGTGCAATAATCGGCTTGGCGGAAACTGGAAATGGTTCTGAAATAGCAGGTGCTGCGGGATTTACAGGAATATCTGTTTCAAGCGTATCCCCATTCTTTTGGATTTTTTCTAAGGTTAGATTATATTGATCCCAACGGGTATCTTCTTGTTTATTAGTAATTGTTGCAGCTTGTACATTAGCACTCACAGTTCCTGAGAGTACAGCAACTGCTATGAATGTTTTAATTTTTTTTAGCAATCTTTTACCCTCCCTGTTCTTTGTCAGCTAATTTAACCTAATCCTAACATGGATTTTTCACTAACAAATAACAGGCGTATGTTAAAACCTTTACAGCTGTGGCAATTATATTGCAATAGTATTTCTATATTCATCTAATAATCTGAAAATAGGACTTTTCCAATACATTTTAATGTAAAAAGCCCAGTAGTGATACCTACTGAGCTAAATCTTAATTTATTACAATCATGTTACAAAGTCCGTATTAGCTTTTTTGATATTACCGGTGTTTACCATTAATACCAATAGTTTTTGCGCGTTTAAGGGAGGATATTTCCTGCAGCACGGTAGATTTGATACCATTCTTCACGTGTTAAATGAATCTCGCTTGCTTTCACACAGTCCGTTAACCGGTCAATATTCATCGTACCAATCACTGGCTGCATATTCGCGGGATGACGTAACAGCCACGCGGTCGCAATTGTCGTGTTGCTAACTTCATATTTGGCTGCTATTTCATCAATCTGCTGATTCAATTCTGGAAATTTCTCGTTTCCAAGGAAGACACCTTCAAAGAATCCATATTGGAATGGAGACCAAGGTTGGATCGTAATGTCATGCAGTCTGCAAAAATCAAGAACACTTCCGTCCCGGTTGATTGCTGAATCATTTTCCATGTTTACATTGATTCCATTCGAAATCATATTGGCGTTGGTAATACTTAATTGCAGCTGATTCGCGACAAGTGGCTGCTTCACAAATTTCTTGAGCAATTGAATCTGCATCGGATTCTGATTAGAAACGCCAAAATGCCGTACTTTTCCGGAGCCTTCAAGGATATCAAAGGCCTCTGCGACTTCTTCAGGTTCGACCAGCGCATCGGGACGGTGCAGAAGTAGGACATCGAGATATTCAGTGTTTAGGCGCTTCAAGATACCATCAACCGATTCTAAAATATGTTCTTTTGAAAAATCAAACATTCCTTTACGAATCCCGCATTTGGATTGCAGGATGATTTTTTCACGAATTTCCGCGTTCATATGGATCGCATCCGCGAAAATTTCCTCGCACGTTCCGCTGCCATATATGTCCGCATGGTCGAAGAAGTTAGCTCCTATTTCTAAAGCAGTTTGGACAAAGCGCTCAGCCTCAGGCTTTTCTAGCGAGTTAATCCGCATGCAGCCAATTGCAACGACTGGAACCTCTAGTGAACTGCTCCCTAATTTAATCGTTCTCATCATTTGTTTCCTCCAATTTATAAAACCTGGCAATTGATTGTCGATATGTAGATGGATAGTTCGGACTTATTTGAAGTCATCATTACCATGTGAAACATTTAAACATTTTCTTACTTATTTTTACACAAGAGGTTAATAACTAGCAATAATATTTTTTGTCTAAGATGATAATGCAAAAAGGCCTGTAGACCGGGTCTACAAGCCTTTGGTTTAGTGATTCAAAAGCTTTTGAATCACAAGATTTGTTAAGTTTGGGACCACTTCTAGTGAGTAAGTCATTTCCATTCTTTCAAGTTTTTTGTGAGCATCTAAACCATAAGGACCGATATTGATTACTGGTACATTAATATCGCGAATGTCTTGATAGTCTACAAAAAGTTTGGTACCCCAGCTCGGGTTATTGTTGGTTTCGGCATTAATGCCAGCTTCATCATCACTTAGAGCAACAAAACTCATATCAGAGATATAAGGGAAAAAGTTTCTTGTTACAATTGGATATTGATAATGTGGTTGGATTTCTACCACTGCTTCATCCAATGCCGTAATTAAAGCAAGCTCGTCAGTTGTTTTCCCTGTCAACTCAATTCGTGGTGAATATAGGGATGAGTAAAACAGAATAATAGCTGGATTTTTATCCTTCATCCATTTCCAGGCTTCCTCTACGACTCTTGCCGCAAACATACGCGTATCTAAAGAGGTATTTGTTGAAAGCTTTTCTTTAAACTCATTCATATGAGTGGTGAAAATATCACCATTCTCTTCTCGCAATAATTGCTCCATTTCTTCATACGTAAAGACGCGCGGTTTCCATGGATGCTGCATATAAGGCTCCCTGCTCATTGCACTATACCGCTTGTACCTTTCTTCAAATGAGGTAAGGGCATTATTAAAGGCAATATAGGCTTGCTCCTTTAACTTTTCAAGCACGTCCTTCGGTGACCAGGAATGAATAAAGAAATTGTAGTACACATAGGCAGATAATGCTGTCTGAACTGTGTAAGACGGTTTTAAATCGGTTTGCTTTAAAGACACGGGTGGAACTGTTGTTTCACCAAAAGCTTCGTTACAAAGCTCTGGATTATAATTAATTTGCCTGGTCAGTTCCGCGGCGATAAAGTTAGGATCTAGTCCCTCAAAGGCTGAGCCTACATGGGTTTCTGCTCCCGTAATAAAGAACGATGGCAGCAGCTTTCCGACTGTCCCCTTGTAGATATAGCGATTTTCGTCGCCTTCATATCTTGGTGAAACGAAATCCGCATTAATTGCTGCTACATAGTCAAAACCATGTTCTTTTTTCCAGCGTATCAATGTTTTCAAAGCTGAAAGAACACCATGTGAACTATCCTCCTCATCACATTCTGATAAGAGGACAATGTTTCCGTCTAATTCTTCAGGATGCAGAGAATAATAGTTTAAGAGATATAAATTGCTGGCGACCCCGCTTTTCATATCAAGGACGCCGCGCCCAAATAACCAATCCCCTGAATCTAAATGTTCCTTAGCAGAAGCGGGCAGTTGTTCACCTTTGAGTGATTCCATTAGTTTCTCCGGGAAGCATGCCTGGTCTTTTAATTGATTAAAATCATCAATTCCAACTGTGTCAATATGGCCCATCAAAATCACTGTGCGGTTGCTAATTCCCTTTGTTCCTTTAACAAAAGCAAGAACATTATAACGTTCTTGATCATCGTTAAGCGTTTGTTCTAACACTAGTTGGCTAGGGTTCTGTGAAAAATAAGGTAAAGAGGAAATCATATTAAATAAAGACTGAGCAATGACTTTTTCACCATTGGAATTAACGACACTTTCAATGTTTACGAGCTGTTTCGTGAAAGTCAGCACATCCTCACGACATTGCAACATAAGCTTGACCCCTTTTTCTAGTAATTTTAATTTTAGTATTTTAAAAAAATGTATCTCAAGAAAGAAAACCAGTCAAGGCTTTTCATCTTGGTTACAAATTCCTAAAAAAATATTATTGCATTTGTTAGAATATTTATTTATACTGAAGAAAGTTTCGTTAAACTAAATATAAAATCCTCATCTTTCAGCATTAGATGGGGTAGAGGTCGCGATTTTTATTAGTATCCTATGGGAGATTTAGTGAAATCTATGAAAATAGGAAAAAGGATCAATCGCCGAAGCTTCTGAAATCACTTCTTTCAGAAAGCTGGGTCTGCACTCGAATAGGGGCAGAACTGTCACAGTTCCATTGGAATTGTGGAGAACTATCTTCATCAATGCTAATCGATGGGGGTGTCTAGAACACCGTCATACTAACATCGACGGTGTTTTTTTATTAAAAGGGAGGGAATATTTATGAAAAAGTTTGTATTTTTATTAGCAGCGATGATGATGATTTTATCTGCTTGTGGAACAGAGAAGAGTGATGGAGCAGAAAAGACTACAAAAGCTAGTGGCTCTAAACTTGAATTAGTAAAAGAAGGTTCGTTAACATTCTCGATGACAGGGCAGTATCCGCCGCTTAACTTTAAGAAGGACGGAAAATTGACTGGATTTGATGTTGAAATTGGAACAGAAATTGCCAAGCGAATCGGGCTTGAAGCAAACCCTGTTACAAACCCATGGGAAACGATTATCCAAGGGCTAAAGGCAAAAAAATATGATGCCATTATCGGAAGTATGACGGCAACACCTGATCGTGATAAGCAAGTTGATTTCACCAATCCGTACTATCTATCTGGTGCACAAATCTTTGTTGCTGAAAGTAATTCAGATATTCAGTCGAAAGAGGATTTAAAAGGTAAAAAAATTGGAGTAATTCAGGCTAGTACCTGGAAAGACATGGCCGAAGAATTATCTGATCAAGTGAAGGGCTATCCAACTGACGTAAATGCACTTCAAGATTTGGCGCTTGGCCGGTTAGATGCCGTCATCACTGATAAAATTGTTGGTGTTAGTGCAAAAAATGAAAAAGGCTTAAAAATTAAGGAAATTGGCGATTTACTGAATGAAGATCATGTAAGTGTTGCGATTGCTGAAGGAAACAAAGAGCTTGCTGATAAAATCAACAAGGCCATCCAATCAATGATTGACGATGGTACGTATGAAAAGATTAGTATGAAATGGTTTAATACAAACATCATGAAAAAGTAAGACTAGAAAAAAATATTTAGTGTAAGCACCTGATGAGGGTGCTTGCACTATTCAATGAAGGAGGTACACATTGTGGTTTTTATTGAAAATATTATCAGTATTTTTAGTGAACATGGAATTGCTTTTTTGAAAGCTGCTTGGATGACGATTGCGATAACAGCAATCTCGCTATTGTTTGCAATGGTGATTGGCGTTATTTTTGCCAGCTTTAAGATATCCTCAAGTAAAATATTAAATCGTATCGCTGATATCTACATAGGTATTATTCGTGGAACGCCTCTCATTGTTCAGATCATGTTCTTATATTATGGACTTGCCAATATAGTGAACCTGGACAGTTTCACAGCGGGTGCCCTGGCATTAGGTGTTCATACGGGTGCCTATATTGCTGAAATTTTTAGAGGAGCCGTGCAATCCATTGATCGCGGACAAATGGAAGCGGCCAGGTCCCTCGGAATGCCCAATTCTCTTGCGATGAGGAGAATTATTTTCCCACAGGCTTTCAAAAGAGCAATTCCGTCTCTAGCCAATCAATTTATTATTGGATTAAAGGATTCTTCCCTTGTTGCCTATATTGCTGTGACTGACCTATATAACACGGCCCTAAGTGTCCAAGGTGAAAACTATATGCCTTTTGAAACCTATTTCGTTGTAGGAATCTATTATTTGATTATCGTCCTTATTTTCACTTGGTTTGCCAACCGTATTGAGAATAGGATGGATGTCAGCAAACCAAAGGAGGTCCGTTTGGCATGATTGAAGTCCATCATCTCTCAAAGTCCTTTGGTAAGCTGGAAGTATTAAAGAATATTGACGTAAACGTCAGCGAGAAAGAAGTAGTGGTTCTTATCGGCGCCAGTGGCTCCGGGAAAAGCACCCTGCTTCGCTGCTTAAACTTTTTAGAAGTGGCAGAGCGCGGGGAGATTATCATCGATTCAGAAAAAGTAGACCTCGCAAAAACGAATTTAAATAAAGTAAGAGAAAAGGTTGGAATGGTGTTTCAGCATTTTAATCTTTTCCCGCATAAAACCGTACTAGAAAATATTATCGAAGCCCCGATGTTCGTCAGAAAGGAAACCAAGGAAGCAGCAAGTAGCAAAGCCATCGCTCTTTTAAAAAAGGTTGGTTTAGAGGATAAAGCTAACTACTATCCGGACCAGTTATCCGGGGGGCAAAAGCAGCGGGTGGCGATTGCAAGAGCGTTGGCTATGGAACCAAAAGTGATGCTCTTTGATGAGCCGACTTCCGCCTTGGATCCAGAGCTCGTGGGCGAAGTACTTCAGGTAATGAAGGATCTCGCACGTGAAGGAATGACAATGGTCATTGTGACCCATGAAATGGGCTTCGCGAAAGAAGTCGCGGACCGAGTCATTATGCTTGCAGACGGGAATATTATTGAAGAAGGACATCCGAGTGAAATTTTTGTCCATCCCAAACACGAACGGACCCAACGGTTTTTGAACCAGGTATTATAGATTATAGAAACCTACCTTTTACGCTGTTGAAGGGTAGGTTTTCTCTTTTTAATATGTGGAGATTTAAAAAATAAAGGAAGGAACCGGCTTCTTGTCCCATGCAAATTAAGACTCCATGCATAAATTATTGATAATTACTATCCTTCGATAGTTAATCAATCATTGGCATGGCTTTTATTTTTCATAAAGGGGCTGGTTTTTCTTGGCACGAACGCCATTAGCAAGTATACTGCAGAAATCGTTTGCGTTGGCAGGTACTGGAATGGAGTTAGACAGTAGTACCGGACAAGCTATTACAAGAGCCGATAATCCTTCAAAAGTGGCTCTTCTTAACGACATGGAACTTTGTAACATGAACACGAGTAGTGCTGCAACACCTAGGATCGTTATAGTGGGAGCAGGATTGGCGGGCCTCACCTGTGCTTACCGACTGAAACAGGCTGGGATTCCAGCAACCATTTATGAAGCAACGGATCGGGTGGGGGGGCGTTGTTGGACCCGAAGAGGGTTTTTCAATGATGGTCAAATTGTTGAACGCGGCGGGGAATTAATAGATACTTGCCATATCGAAATTCAGGAACTAGCGAAAGAGCTAGGTTTAGAATTCGACCATTTAATCAAGGCAGAACCCGTTGATAGCACCCCATTTTATTTCTTTGACAAAAGCCCCTATACATTTGCTGAAGTAACGAATGATTTTATAAAAATCCTCCCAAAACTACAAAAGGATCTTAACGATGTTGGGGAAACGACCCTTTATAATCATTATACTGATAGAGGATTGGAACTAGATCATATGTCCGTCACCGACTATATTAATGAAACAGTTCGAGGAGGCATCCTTTCAAGATTTGGTAAGTTATTAGCATTAGCCTATACGATTGAAAACGGAGCCGATGCTCACGAACAAAGTGCCTTAAATTTACTTTATTTGTTAGGGTCTGCTCAAAAGGAGCACTTTCGGATGTACGGTGACTCAGATGAATGCTTTCGTATTAAGGGTGGAAATGACCAGCTCCCTGCTATATTAGCAGATAAACTCGATGGAGATATTAGATTCCATTCCCAGTTGATAAGGATTGAACAGTTCGGTCAAAATAAAATAAGGCTTGTTTTTCGAACTAATGAAGAGGAATGGAAGGTAGTAGCAGATAAAGTAATTTTGGCGATACCTTTTAGGATTTTAAGAACAATAGATTATCAGAATGCAAGCTTTCGTCCTTTGAAAAAGACAGCGATTGAAGAGTTGGGAATGGGTGTAAATACAAAGCTACATGCCCAGTTTGCCAGTCGGTTCTGGAATGAGCTTGGCAATAATGGTGATACATTTGCGGATACAGGCTATCAGCAGACTTTTGAAGCTTCACGAGCTCAACGAGGCAACTCAGGAATTCTTGTGAATTTTACAGGAGGTGAAACAGCTGCACAGCAGTTTGCCTTCACAGAAAAGAACTTAATAGAGACGACGAAAGAAATTTTGGACAAGCTAGAGCCAGTATTGCCAGGATGTATTAGTAATTGGAATGGTTTAGCAACTATAGACCACTGGCTTAGTAACCAATGGACCAAAGGGGCCTATTCGTATTGGAAAGTAGGACAATACACCAAATTTGCGGGTATTGGAGGGGAACGAGAAGGCAATATTTTCTTTGCCGGTGAGCACACATCCATCCATTATCCGGGTTATTTAAATGGAGCGGTCGAGACTGGAGAGAGGGCTGCCCAAGAGGTAATAGAAGATTTAATTTAAAAAAGGCTGACTGAAATGGAACCTACAGTTCCATTTTAGTCAGCCTTTTTTGACACACAAGTCATCAGCGAGAGAAAGCTTAAGATTAAAAAATGTCATTCAGTTCGCTGTCGGAATAAATGGAAATTAACACCACCGCTTTTCCCTCACCAATATTTCTAACAAAATGCGGTACACTGGCATTCCAACTGAAGGAGTCACCTTCTTCTATAATCATCGAGTCTTCACCTTGTTCTGCTTGAACTCTTCCCTCCAACACTAAATGACATTCCTCGCCTTCATGGGCGTTTAATTCACCCATAGAAGCCCCTGGAGGAAATTCAACCTGCATCATTCGTAATCCGCCTTTAGAGGTTAAATGTTCTATTTTCAAGCTGTTGAATGTAGAATAAGTCCTCTCGTCCTTTCGAACGACCCGCATGTGCTGCTTTTTTTCCAACAATAAATAAGGTAACGGCACCCCAAGGAAGGTTGAGATGGTTTGTAAAGTGCTAATCGATGGAGAGGTGTTATTGTTTTCAACATTGCTGATAAATCCCTTTGAAAGCCCTGTTCCTTCACACATTTGAGCAATCGTGATTTTTTTTCGATTGCGTATCGTACGTATTTTTGATCCGATATCCAAATTTTCCACCTCAAGAGTTTCCAAATAAAAAACATAATTCTATTTTAGCAAAAATAAAGTTGGCAATCTAGAATCATTTTTTGTCTTATGGAAAAATAATATTCATATAGGAAAACAAGGTAAAGGCTGTCGATGGATTATTGTTTACCATTCCTTCGGCTGATAATTAAGGTTTGCAAATAATTGATTCCGTTCTTTCTTTGACAAGTCGCGCCACTGTCCAATTGGCAGATTGCCTAATTGAATATTCATGATTCGAGTCCGTTGCAGCCTAACAACTCCATAACCAAGAGCAGAACACATCCGGCGGATTTGCCGATTGAGACCTTGTGTTAGGATAATCTGAAATACATATTTAGAAAGTTGGGTAACTTTACATGGCAATGTCTTTGTATCCAGAATTTCGACACCGGCTGCCATTCTTTTTAAAAATTCAGGAGTGATCGGTTTGTCGACGGTTACGATATATTCTTTCTCATGCTTATTTTCAGCACGCAAAATTTGGTTAACAATATCTCCATCATTCGTCAGGAGGATTAAGCCATCAGATTCCTTATCCAAACGGCCAATATGGAATACTCGTAATGGATGATTGACTAAGTCGATGATATTTCCCTTGATATGTCTTTCTGTTGTACTCGTAATTCCAACAGGTTTATTTAAGGCGATATAGACATAATTTGCAGTAACTTTAATCTGGCTACCGCTAATGCGAACATCATCGCCGGGCTCAACCTGGCTCCCAATTTCCGCAACCTTCCCATTAATTGTAACTCTTCCTTCACTAATTAACTTATCTGCTCCTCTTCTAGATGCCTTACCGGACTCGCTTATAAATTTATTAATACGCATGTTACACACCCTTAAGTGGAGAATTGTAAGTTTACCATACCCAAATGCTATCTTTTTTTCAAGTCTTTCGGTGCCTGACACCAGAAACAAACTAAGCCTTTAAAAAAAACTAGAAGTATGAGAAATTTCTCCCTGCTTTTTGACAAAATATTCTGATTATATATGTTATTTTTAGTAATAACTACATAATTGGGGAGATTACAATGAAGAAACTATCTATTATTTTTGTTTTCCTTTTCAGCTTATTTTTATTTACGAACCAAGCAGATGCTAGTGGTGGATCACAGTTGATTATTATTAACAAAAAGACAAATACATTGGCATTTTATGATAGTGGAAAATTAGTGAAAAAATTTAGAGTGGCTACGGGAAGAACAAGGTCTCTTACTCCAGAAGGTACATTTCGGATTGTGACTAAAATTGTAAATCGACCCTATTATAAATTGAAAATCCCTGGAGGGGATCCTCGGAACCCTCTTGGTAAACGTTGGCTGGGATTAGAGGCACGAGGCACCTATGGGACAACCTATGCTATTCATGGCAATGCAAATGAAAATTCGATTGGTACCTATGCAAGTTCTGGCTGTGTTCGGATGCATAATTCAGAAGTGCGCTGGCTTTATAGCCACGTTAATAAGAATTCATTGGTTATTATTACTCATACGGACAGCAGCTTTGATTCCATTGCCAAAGCGAACGGGTATGGTAATGGCTGGGCGGAAATAGGCGGTAATAAGTATTATTATCTGGATGGCGAAGTAAAGACTGGCTGGCAGTCCATTCAAGGGAAAAGGTATTTCTTTGACGAAGCTGGGGTGATGAAAACTGGCTGGTTAGCTCAGAATGGACAGAAATATTATCTCGATCAAAAAGGTGTAATGAAAACGGGCTGGTTGGAAAAAGCCAGACAAAGATATTATTTCGATCTTACAGGTGCGATGAGGACGGGCTGGATTGCTGACGGTGGGAAGGAATATTATCTTGATCAAAAAGGTGTGATGAAAACCGGTTGGTTATCTAGCGGTGAAAGCAGGTATTACCTAGATCGTAATGGAGCTATGAAAACGGGATGGCTCGCGGATAGTGGAGAATGGTACTATCTAGATAATTCTGGTTTAATGAAGACCGGCTGGGTCAACTCTGAAGGCAGATGGTACTTCCTCAATGATAGTGGCGTTATGAAAAATACTCAGGCGCTTGTCAACAACAGACAGTGGGATTATCTCGATAAAAGTGAGAACATAACTGCAGACACGTCTAATATATTAGCTGAAAAGTACAAACTTAGCAGTAAAGAGTCGGTAGTGACCGGCTGGTTGAATTATAAAGAAAAATGGTATTATCTCTATGTTGGCGAAGAAATGGTTGCTAGTTCGCTGAGCGAAGGCTAGATATGTAGATAGGGGGATTACATTTGTCCGTTATCAAAAAGCTTCAGTTTAAGGATCAAGGGCAAGCTGTATTAATAATTAACGCACCAAAAGCCTATGAAGAGGTTATGGCATCCTTTGAGGGAAATGTTCATAAACATGGTGAATTGAAAGAGGGCTATGATTTTGTCCAGGTATTTGGAGCCAGTAATGATGAGCTTCAAGCTTTTGCAAAGAGTGCGGAAAGTTTCGTAAAAAAGAATGGACTGTTCTGGCTTTGCTATCCTAAAAAATCGTCGAAGACATACAAGGGTTCGGACTGCAGCCGTGACACGGTTATGTACCTACTTGCTGAAGAAGGATATGAACCGGTTCGGCAAATTGCTATTGACGAGGATTGGTCCGCATTAAGATTTCGTAAGCCAGAACAAATTAAGACAATGAAACGGAGTTTTGCTGTTACTGAAGTGGGGAAAAAACGTTCCGAGCAGCAATGACTTCTATCAGCTAGCAGACCTAAGGCAATGAGAGCTTTAGGTTTTTTATATGCTGTATTTTGGGATTGTAAACAAATTTGTATACAAGTTTACAGAAATGTACTTGTTGTTTACAAAAAATGTATACAAGTTTACTTTTTGTATACGTTATGTTTACAAAGATGTTTACATGTATACAAACCTGTATACACAGCGCCGTTAACCGATGTATACAGGTTTGTACTTGTTGTTTACAAAATTGTATACATTGTTCTAAAGTTTACACGTTGTTTACATTTTTACAGTTATATTATTTTTAAGAGTAAATTATTGAAGAATCTAGTATTCTTCTATACCCTTAAAGAGGTAAACTAGAACTACATAATTATTAAAAAATAAATCTATTAAATGAAAAGGAATGATATTTTATGAATAAATCCAGAGTTGCGGCAATTGACGTTGGTAATGACTCGATTAAGGCCATTTTTGGCGAATTAGAATATGAGTTGAATATTCCAAACATTATTGCAAGGGATACAGAAGATCGACCTGTTATTGGTATTGAAGAGCTTGATTCAAAAAATCCATTAGATGGAATTCATATCAAGGTCCACTCCCCTGCTTTAAAAGAGAACAACGGAATTTTCCGGATTGGTAATTTAGCTACGAAAAGTAATAATGCAATGGAATTAGATCCTGGCAGCAGCAAGTCTGAGGAAGATCAAACATTAATTATGCTTTTTGCGACTTTAGCTTTAGATGCAGTAAAGGGAGATAATTCACACGCATTCCCGCGCACAAAAAATATAATTGATGCTAACTACACATTGGGAACAGGTCTCCCCCTTCGCGAAGTAAAGGAAGGCAAGGATGCTGGCTATCGTTCTAAATTAGTGGGTTCCGTTCATCAAGTAGAATTCTTAGTTACACCAAAGTACCAAGGCTTGAAAGTAAATATTAAATTTGAAGAAGTAAAGGTATATCCAGAAGGATTTGCTGCATTTATTAATCTTGTTTTAGATAATAGCGGAAAAGTGATTAATAAAGATCTGATTGATAAACGCATATTAATTCAGGATATCGGCGGATTATCAACGGATATCGCTGTCATCAAAAATCGCAATGTCGATGATGATAAAGCACAAGGATTTAATCTTGGGGTTTCAGAATCATTAGAAGCGATTCGCGAAGAGATTCGGTCAAAGCATGGTGTGGAATTAGACAGCCGCCGCGATGTGGTAGATATTATCACCAAGAAAAGTGATCGAAACCATATTATGGTTAAAGGAAGCCGGACAAGTGTGCATGATATTACGGACCGGATTCTGCTTGATTTAGCCAAGAAGCAATATCGTTTATTGCGTAATGTTTGGCAGAAGAACTCACAGACAGAAATTTGCTACTTTGTGGGCGGCGGTGCCAATGTCTTAAAAGAATACCTTAAAACATTAAATAACAATTTAGACGGATATAACATTGATTTCTTTGAAGATGAGAAAGAAAGTATTTGGATGATGGCGAATGCTTACTATAAACTTATTCAAGATTTTGTTCGTAAAGCGGAGAAACAAAAAGCGGTTAAAGTTGAACCTGTAAAAAGCTAAATAAGGTGATCATATGAAGAAAGCAGCCTCAAATGAGGTTCAGAGGGGGCAAGCGATTTCCTTCCGCGTCCCCTCTGATACACCTGACCATATCTTAAAACATTTACAAAAGTTAAAAGAGACAGAGAGAAGAAATTTTTCAAGTAAAATTGCTGAGTTTGTGATGCAGGGAGTGAATAGTTCCCATTCGCGGGAAAAGGAAACGATCACGATCCCCCTCCCCCAGAAATTAACGAAGGCGCAACGAGATTGGTTAAAGCATGAGCACTCTGAGGCATTACTAGGAAGTATTCTTTATCAGCTTATCTCTGATCCAGTTCGCTCCACTGCTTTACTTGCATCTTTAAACAGCCGCTCTTTAGATATTGACGAGGCCTTGTACCTCCAAGAGGAAGTATTTCCCGAGGAACTGCCTAGGAATTTTATGAATAATACTGTTTATCAAGAAAGTTCTGCGGCTAAGGAAGAACAACCACCCTCCCCTATCGACTTAAGTGAGATGGATGATGACCTTAGTGACTTTGATTGGGAAGGTGCTAAGGACAAGGAGCCAGTAGTTGAAGAAGAGGAAATTGAAGAAAATATCGACGACTTGCTTGGCGGATTCTTGGCAAATATGAATAAATAATAATTAAAGGTCCAACCTCACGGGCTGTTTTATTGCGGCTGTGTGGCTGGACCTTTTTTGTGATTAATGCTGTTTATTAGGTAACCGTTGACTTTTTTGACTATTAGCTTGTCGTTGTTTATTTTTCTTGTCTTTTTCCTGTTTTTCATGCAGCTGTTCTACAAATTCATGTGTGTTACTGTTATCCATTTATTAAACCTCCTTGAAAAATCGAACCAATGTTATTTTGACCATAGTGTGATAAATTATTCTGTCATGCATTTCATATGTTGTGAATAAGAATATATCGTTAATTATTTTAAATCTATGAAACTATTAATGGATGTGGTGGTGGGTTAATGGAGCTCCCAAAAAACATAGTCTTAGCCAACGGCACACTTAATGATGAATTAATCGTGAACAGGGAAATCCTCTATAAAGGTATGAATGGTAGATTTGTTGAAAGATTCTATCTGTCCCCATCACAAAGCTATGTTTTTAAACCACTAACAAATGATGGTCAATTGGGAAAAGAGGTTTGGGTCCATGAACATATTCTTCCCCAATTCCCGAAAATATATCCAAAAATTATTTCCTTTTCAATCAGTGATAGGACCGAACTATATTGGATGATTCTTGAAGACCTTGGCCCGCTTTCCCACGATTTTAATGAGGGTAGTGTAATGGCGGTGATTAAGTGGTTAGCTTGGTGGCATTCGCTTCCTGTGGGAAAATGGGGTGATATTCCTTTAAAGGGGCTGAAACCAAGAATAGAAGAAATGGTATCAGAAATTTGTCTTATGAAGGACGAGTTTTATCGTTTATTGCCTGCGTTAAAGGTGGATGAAAGCCTTGTTCATAGCTTTTTTTCAAAACTTAATCGATTTAGTTTTTCCGAGAAACAAGTGTTAACTCATGGCGATTTACATACAGGGAATTTCGCAATCGTCGATAATGAGTTGAAGATTTTGGACTGGGAGCACACCCATCTTAATTTGCCCCACTGGGATTTGTTTCATCTGATGGATCTGTCTCATCCTCTTTTTCCAAAAAAGCTAACGAGTCCATTGCGGGAGAGAATTTTGGAGTCTTACCTTAGTCAGGTGGAGTATGAGGTTGACCGCGCGGCCTTTATCAGTGAGTATTATTTATTTGCATCTGTATTCTCGCTTTGGATGATTTTATTGATTCAAAAGGACTTAGTGAATAATGGCGGGAAATGGTCGATCGAGCAGCTGCATACTCAACTTGAAGAAACGGTATCTAGTCTTAAACAGTGCGCTTCTGCGCTTATTTTATGAAGTATTTAAAAAGCTAACCGCAGGAATCGAGCGCAGTTAGCTTTTTTTGTGGAATTTTTATGCCTTTTGTTCTGTTAATTTGATGATTTCAATGACCGTGTTGGTTGCTTTGATCATATTATCAACGGAAATAAATTCGAATTTACCATGGAAATTCTCGCCGCCGGTAAAAATATTTGGTGTCGGCAGACCCATATATGAAAGCTGTGAGCCATCGGTGCCGCCGCGGATTGGTTTGACAATTGGCTGGATGCTGAGGTTCACCATCGCCTCATGGGCAATGTCGACGATTTCCATCACTGGTTTAATCTTTTCACCCATGTTGTAATATTGGTCGTTTAGTTCTAGTTGGATGTTGTCTCTGCCGTGTTTCGTTTTGAACTCATTGACGATATTTTCGATGAGCGTTTTTCTAGCCTGGAATTTCTCCATGTCGTGATCTCTAATAATATAGTGGAGCTTGGTTAGTTCCACATCCCCGTTGAATGAGAGCAGATGAAAGAAGCCTTCGTACCCTTCGGTGTGCTCGGGTGCTTCCTGTGCGGGTAGCTTGCTATGTAAGTCCATCGCAATTTTCATTGAGTTAACCATTTTGTCCTTTGCGGAACCCGGGTGAATGTTGTTTCCTTTAATCGTAATCTTAGCTGCAGCGGCGTTGAAGCTTTCGAACTCTAACTCGCCAAGCGGCCCGCCATCGACCGTATACGCATGCTTCGCCTGGAAGGCAGCAACGTCAAACTTATGTGGACCTCTGCCGATTTCTTCATCCGGGGTGAACGCAACGCGGACCTTACCGTGTTTAATTTCCGGATGGTTGATTAGGTAGGCCATCGCTGTCATGATCTCAGTGATGCCGGCTTTGTTGTCCGCACCTAGCAGCGTCGTACCGTCGGTCGTGATTAAGGTGTGGCCTTTGTAATCAGGAAGGCTTGGAAAATCCTTTGGAGACATCACTACATTTAGCGCCTCGTTTAAGACGATTTCATTGCCATCATAATTTTCGACGATTTGCGGGTTAACATTTTTCCCGGTAAAATCTGTGGCGGTATCGACATGTGCGAGGAAGCCGATAGTAGGCACTTCCTTCTTTGTATTTGACGGTAAGGTCGCCATCACATAGCCATTTTCATCAATGGTGACTTCTTTCATCCCAATCGATTTCAATTCATTGACCAGCATGTGGGCTAATGTCCACTGCCCCTCTGTGGATGGACAAGTTTCACTGTTTTCATTGGACTGGGTGTCGACTTTAACATAGGAAGTAAATCTTTCAATAAGCTCATTTTTCAATTGCACTACACTCCCTTTTTTGTGGTTGAATTCATGATTATCATATCATAAATATACCCGTCAACATGCATCCTAGCACATCCCTATAAGCCATACTATCAACAAACAATCATTTCATAATTTTGTAAAAAAATATAGCTTGACTACTATTGACCGAAGGAGTCAACGGGAGTACACTATGGTTGACTGATATGGTCAATAGCCAAAAAAGGAGGACCGCGACAATGTTTTCGAAATTTCTCAACTTAGATAAAGAAAAACAAGACCGAATTTTAAATGCTGCAATAAAGGAATTTGCCCTGAAAGGATATGACCGGGCATCGACGAATGAAATTGTTAAAGAGGCGGAGATCTCTAAGGGATTGCTGTTCCATTATTTTCAGAATAAGAAGCAGTTGTTCTTATTTGTCTTTGATTACTGCTACGAAATCGTTATCGATGAATTTTACAAAAAAATTAACTTCCAAGAGACTGACTTTTTCATGCGAATGAGGCAGGCCATCGGAATTAAAGTAGAAATGCTTGCTACCTATCCGGATATCTTTAAGTTTATTCAAGAGGTATTTTTGGAGGAATCCGCGGAAATAAAGGCCGAGTTTGATAAAAAGAAAATGGAAATTACTCATATAAATATTGAAAAAGCGTATGAAGGCATTGATTATACAAAATTTAGGGATGATGTGGATCTCACCAAAATCTTAAAAATCATTAGCTGGACGTTTGAAAAAATGAGTGATGAAGCATTAGCGCAGGCAAAGTTGTCACCAACCCATGAGATTGATTATCTAACAATCCAGAGGGAAGCAGAGGAATACTTTCAAATCTTAACGAGGGTTTTTTATAAATAAGGGGGTTCTAACGATGAATGTGATTGAAATTAACAACCTTACAAAAATGTATGGCAAATCAAGAGGAATCACGGACATCAGCTTTCATGTCGAGGAAGGCGAAATTTTTGGCTTCATTGGACCAAATGGCGCCGGTAAATCAACAACGATCCGAACACTTTTGTCGCTCATCTACCCTACCAGCGGCAGTGCGACCATTTTTGGGAAAGACTGTGTTCAATTTGCTCCTGAAATAAAAAAAGAGATTGGTTATTTGCCTTCAGAAGTTTTTTACTATGACAATATGAAGGTAAAGGATCTATTAAAATATTCTGCTAGTTTTTATAAAAAGGATTGCAGTAAACGAATCAAAGAATTGGCTGAAATTATGGACCTTGATCTGAATAAAAAAATCGATGACCTTTCCTTGGGAAATAAAAAGAAGGTTGGGATCGTTCAAGGACTGCTCCATCAACCCAAGCTGATTATTCTTGACGAACCAACCAGCGGCCTCGACCCGCTGATGCAGCAAAAATTCTTTGAACTGTTAGAAGAAGAGAACAAAAAAGGGGCAACCATTCTCTTTTCGTCGCACATCCTTAGCGAGGTACAACGCTTATGTAACAGGGTCGCAATCATTAAAGAAGGTAAGATTGTTACGGTGGAAAAAATTAGTACTTTACAAGAAAACAATTATAAGAAGTTTAAAGTGGAAACGAAAGCACCGCTTGATCCGAACTACTTCAACATGAGCGGCGTCAATAACTTAGAAATCAAAGAAAACATCACGAGCTTTTTATTCAGAGGAAACATCAATGCCATCATGAAAAAACTAGCAGACATTGAACTTGTGAATCTATGGATTGAAGAGCCGGACCTTGAGGAGATCTTTTTGCATTATTACGAAAAGGAGGCCTAGGAAGCTATGAATATCTTTTTTCATGAATTGAAGGCTTATCGGAAGTCGACAATTATTTGGTCTGTATCGTTAGTGTTAATAATTGCGCTATTCATGTCCTTTTATCCAGCCTTTGCGAAGGATGCGGAGAGTTTCCAAAAAATCATGGAAGGTTATCCAGAGGCCATCCGGAATGCGATCGGGTTTAATCTTGGGAATTTCTTTACGATTCTCGGCTTCTATTGCTTCCCGTTATCCTTTATTACATTGTGCGGTGCGATTCAGGGGATGAATCTTGGCACAAGCATTGTCAGTAAGGAAGTTCGTGAAAAAACAGCTGATTTTCTGTTAACCAAGCCTGTGACCAGATCAACAGTGTTAACATCCAAATTAATGGCGGCGTTTGTGTCGATTGTGATGACAAATATCGTTTACCTGACTGTAACAATTCTGATCACCTTTCAAGTTAAGACAGCTGATTTTAGCCTTAAAGTGCTAATCATGCTTTCACTCACGATGTTTTTTATTCAACTGATTTTCCTTGCTTTAGGGATAATGATTTCGGTGATCGTACCAAAGATTAAGTCGGTATTGACCGTCTCCTTAACCACTGTCTTTGCGTTCTATTTTCTGGGGATGTTTAGTAGCACAACCGGTGAAGAAGGAAAACGCTATATCTCGCCGTTTAAATATTTCGACACCGCCTATATCATCAAACACGCCGGCTATGAAGCATCCTTTTTGATTGTCGGGGCAGTCATTATTATTCTAGCCATCACAGCGAGTTATTTTGTTTATCTAAAAAAGGATATCCACGCTGTATAGCTGCGAAATGGAGGGGTTTGGTCATGAATGTATTTTTAAGAGAATTAAGATCTTATCGAAAGTCGATCATATTTTGGAGCATTGGTGTTTTCCTAATGGTAGCATCGGGAATGGCTAAATATGAGGCCTATTCCTCATCGGGCCAATCAATCAATGATTTGATTGGCGATCTGCCAAAATCAATGAAGGCCATCATGGGTTTCGGTATCGTCGATTTATCGAAGATTAGCGGTTATTATTCAATGCTGTATATCTATTTGTTGTTAATGGCGACAATCCATGCAGCCATGCTCGGGGCATCAATTATTGCTAAGGAAGAGCGAGACAAAACAGCGGAGTTTCTATTTGTCAAACCCATTTCCAGAAATACGATTATTAGTGCAAAATTATTGGCTGCTTTTACAAATATCATCATCTTCAATCTTGTCACCTGGGGGTCGTTGATTATTTTGGTTGGGAAATACAACAGCTCTGGTGAAGCCGTTAACGGTGATATCGCCCTTACCATGGCGGGCATGTTTATTTTACAAGTCTTGTTCCTGGTCATTGGCAGCGCCCTTGCGGCGGTAAAAAAGAAACCGAAAACAGCTCCGTCTCTAGCGACGGGTGTCCTTCTCCTTACGTATATGTTATCGATTGCAATCGATTTGAACGAGAAGATTGAAGGGATGAAATATTTCACCCCGTTCAAATATTTTGATGCAAAAAATGTAATGTTTGGCGGTGGGCTCGAAGGTATTTTCATCGTCATATCCGTGATACTAATTGCCGTACTCCTAGTAGTAACCTTCCGTTTTTATAAAAAGAAGGATTTAAATGCATAAAAGGAGGCCTGACATTTGTCAGGCCTTTTCATTTCGACTGTTATTTTTCACGTGTCATTTTAATAAGGGTATTGATATCACTTGAAAGCTTGCTATAGGTAGGAGTTTTAGACTTAATATTTGCCTTGATTCCATCAATGAGCGGTAATGCTTTTGGGTTTGTAACAGTTAAGATTTGTACATGTCCGTTAAAGGCTTTATCCATCAACTCTTTGGCTCGATCTAAATTATCGTCATTATTCAGCTTCTCTGGATCAACTCCGTCAAGGTTTCCCTTTCCTGAGGAACCAGACGTGTTTTTTAACACCTTATTTTGAAGCTCATCGTAACGAGTCGAGGTCACTTCTGGTTTTGCACGGGCCAAAATAATCGTGTCATCTAGTACAAATACCTTGATACCTGGAATCCCCTCACCCGATAATCGTGATTCTAAATGAGAGGAAATCCCGCCGTCATGAAGTCCTGAACTGCCAATCAAGCTATAGACATTCGTTCCAACCCCGCTGGTTGTTTGACCAGCTTGGTTCGTTGTTTTTTTCTTTGCTCTGTCAATACTCGGGATGACATTTACACTTTTCTCATGTTCATGGACGTTTCCATTTCCCTTTTTATTAACCGATGGATCATGATAGTCAACGTTTTCTGCTGCTCCGACCTCATTTCCTTTCATGCTTTGCTGGCCCGAACATGCTGACAGCACTAATAAGGCAGCTATCGGGAGTCCCCAGGTTTTCCATTTTCGTTTAAACATAAAACAGCCTCCTTTTTTAAAATGTATTTTCCCCAAATCTTTTCTAATTATGAATGGATGATTTCGGAATAAATGAGAAATATAAATATTATGGGAAATAATGTCGAAAATTGGAGGTACAAGTATGGCCGAAGAAAATAAAGAAAATCCAGAATCATTATCGAGAAGGAAATTTATTCGTAATACGGGTTTCACTGTTGGTGGGCTGGCTGTTGGAGGGGTATTGGGCAGTCTCCTCCCACGTAAAAAAGAAGAAAAGGTAACACCAGTTACAAAGTCAGAAAACTTTAATCAGGCATTGATGTATTTTACACCTGAACAGTTTCAGCTGACCGAAGCAGCAACCGAACGAATTTTTCCAGAGGAAGAGTCTGGGCCAGGTGCAAAGGCCCTCGGGGTTGCTTTTTTTATAGACCATCAACTTGCTGGTGATTGGGGCTTTAATGCGAGGGAGTATATGCAGGCTCCATTTTTCAAAGGGGAAAAAGTTCAAGGCTACCAAGGCAGATTAAGGCGTCGCGATATCTTTGATATTGGCCTAAGAGAACTTCAAAATCACAGTATGACAGTCCATAAGAAAAAATTCACCGAGCTAAAAGAAGAAGAGCAGGATGCCATTCTTCGCGATTTTGAAGAAGATAAGGTGAACTTAACGACCATCTCTCCAAGTGGATTTTTTCAGATGCTTAGAAGCGCTACACTCGAAGGCGCTTATAGCGATCCATTATATGGAGGGAATAGAAATATGGACGGCTGGAAAATGCGAAACTATCCAGGTAGCCAAATGGCTTACACAGACATTATCGATAAAGATTTTAAGAAAATAAATCCACAAAGTTTAAAAAATCATCTAAATCACTAAAAAGGGCAGGTGGAAACGATGGCAAGGAAATTACCGAAAGTGGATGTAGTGATTATTGGAGTCGGTTGGGCAGGAGGAATTATCGCCTCTGAACTGACCAAAAAGGGACTGAAAGTGGTCGGTTTGGAAAGAGGCAAGGAAAGAAAAACGGAAGATTACTTTATGGTTCATGATGAACTGCGGTATGCATTGCGCTATGGAATGATGCAAGATCTGTCAAAAGAAACGATTACTTTCCGTGGAAATGAAAGAATCCGTGCACTGCCGATGCGGCAATATGGCTCATTTCTGCTTGGAGATGGATTAGGGGGTTCCGGTATCCATTGGAATGGGCAAACCTTTCGATTTCTACCATACGATTTTGAAATCTATAGTAAGACTGTGGAAAGGTATGGGAAAAATAAAATTCCTGCTGGGATGACGATTCAAGATTGGGGAATGACCTATGATCAAATCGAGCCCTATTATGATAAATTTGAAAAACTAACTGGGATTTCAGGAGAAAAAAATCCGCTTGCTGGAAAACGTTCAAGTGACTATCCAACGCCGCCGATGAAAAAGTCGCCTCCATTGCAAATGTTCGAGGAGGCCTCAAAAAAGTTGAAACTCCATCCCTATATGATGCCGTCTGCTAATCTTTCTGAATCCTATACAAATCCAGACGGAATCAAAAGGGCGGCCTGTCAATATTGTGGATACTGCGAACGCTTTGGCTGTGAATATGGAGCAAAAGCAGATCCGGTGGTAACCGTGATTCCTGTTGCTAATAAAACGGGCAATTTTGAAATCAGAACCCATTCCAATGTGAGAAGAATCTTAAAGAACGGAAATAAGGTTACAGGGGTTATGTACACAGATGTAACCACAGGTGAGGATATAGAACAGCCGGCGGATATTGTCGTCCTAACCAGTTATGTTTTCAATAATATTCGCCTCTTATTAATGTCAAATGTGGGAAAACCATATGATCCGCAATCGGGTAAAGGCGTCATTGGGAAAAATTATGCCTATCAAGTGATCAAGGGAAATGCTGTCGGCTTTTTCGAGGATAAAGAGTTTAATACGTTTGCGGGTGCTGGTTCGCTAGGCATGGTGTTGGATGACTATAATGGTGATAATTTTGATCACTCTAAAGTGGATTTTATCCATGGCGGTATGGTTTCGCTTAGCCAGACAGGCATGAGGCCGATTCAAAATAACCCTGTTCCTGGAGGCAAACCAACTTGGGGGAAGGAGTTCAAGGAAAAATCGGTTAAATATGCGAATCGCTTTCTATCCGTAGGTGCCCAAGGCTCCTCAATGCCTTTTAAACACCATTTTCTCGATCTAGATCCCAGCTATAAAGATGCGTACGGCGACCCATTAATCCGAATTACTTTTGATTTCGAAAAACAAGATCAGCAACTGGCAAAGTTCCTTGCCTCCAAATGTGAAGGCATCCTGAAAGAAATGGGAGCAGATCACATCGATACGATGAAGGATTTAGGTCCATATGATATCACTACCTATCAATCCACCCACAATACCGGCGGTGTCATTATGGGGAATGACCCGTCGACGTCGGCAGTAAATAATTATTTGCAAATGTGGGATGTAGATAATTTGTTCGTGGTGGGTGCATCCGCATTTCCGCATAATTCTGGCTATAATCCGACCGATACCGTAGGTGCCTTGGCTTTTCGCGCAGCGGAAGGAATCATTAAATATCATGATAAAGGCGGACAGGTAAGTTAAAATTGTTTAAAAATGGAATAAACCATAGTGATAGTGTTAATATAGATAAATGAATTGTAAAAAGGAGGAGAAAATATGACTACAGTAAATGAAAACAATGCCTTACCAGAAAAAACTTGTTCAGTTGAACGTTTAGTAACCGTGGAAGAAGATGTAAAGAAGGTACTTGCGGGTGAAAAAACAGCGACACGCCGTAATGGCCGATATGCCGACCCAGGTGAAATCATGACACTGGAAGGCCGTGACTTCGTGGTCGATCGTGTCTACTCCCAGTCATTAGGTGAATTAACGGATGACGATGCACGCCGCGAGGGCTTCGAGTCAGTTGAAGAATACAAGCAATCCATTTTAAGTATTCATCCAGGTATGCCATGGCTGCCGCAAATGCGTGTTTGGGTTCATGAGTTCAGCCCAGTTCAAAAATAGGATAAAACTGTTGACGGTCCATTTTTCGAAATGGGCCATTTTTTATGGCTAATAATTCGTTTTCTTGGAAAAAAAGGTCAATTATTTGTTTAATCCTCTTCATAAAATTTATAATATTGCTAGTGAAGGATTTCCGATAAGCCGGGGTGAGAAGATGCCATTTTTATCAAAATACATAAAGAAATATTGGAAGTCTTTTTGCATCGCTGTTTTTTTCCTTACCATAGAGGCCGTTAGTGACCTGATGCAGCCAACGATTATGGCAAAAATTATCGATGAAGGGGTCGCAAACAAGGATATCCATTATGTTCTGAAAATGGGCGGTTTGATGCTGCTTATTACCGCATGTGGGGCGATAGCTGCTTCCACGAGATGTGTGGTCGCCAGTATTGTTTCCCAAAGCTTTGGGACGGAGTTAAGGTCTGACTTATTTAAAAAGATCCAAACGCTCTCTTTTAAAAATATCGATAAATTTGACCGTGCCTCGCTTGTGACCAGGCTGACGAATGATGTCACCCAAGTTCAGGTGTTTGTGAATGGCTTAATGCGAATTTTTGTCAAAGCCCCGCTCTTGGCACTGGGCGGTTTAATTATGGCGACACGCTTAAACTTGCAGCTCTCGGTTGTCCTGGCGGTTGTGGTCCCGATTGTCGCCCTGTTAATTATCTTTAACTTGCGACTAGGCTTTCCCCGCTTTTCTCGTGTCCAAAAGGCATTGGACCGCGTGAACAGTGTGATGCGGGAGTATTTATCAGGTGTCCGGGTGGTTAAGGCGTTTAATCGCTTTGATGCCGAGATTGGCAAGTTTTCAATCGTGAATAATGATTATAAAAATCAATCCATTTCCGCTAATCGCTTAATGGCAACCTTTAGCCCTGTAATAATGCTGACCGTCAACCTTGGGATTGTGGTCGTTCTTTGGATTGGCGGCTATGGAGTGAATAGCGGTTCTATTCAGGTGGGTCATATCATTGCTTTTATCAACTATATGACACAAATTTTATTTTCACTGATGATGATTTCGATGGTCTTTAATATGTTTGTCAGGGCAAAATCCTCGGCCGGAAGAATTGATGAAGTATTTTTACAAGAAGATTCCCTTTCTTCGGATGAGAATCAGAAAGTAGATTTCATTGAAGAAGGCAGAATCGACTTTGAAAACGTCTCGTTTACTTATGTACAAGCAACAGGCGAGCCCATCTTAAAAAATATTAATCTAACCATTTTACCAGGTGAAACCGTTGGAATTATCGGTTCGACGGGGTCGGGAAAAAGCACGCTTGTCGGACTAATCCCCCGCTTCTATGAAACGGTGGGCGGTACGATTAAAGTAGATGGAATCGATAGTAAACAGGTTAGTCCGAAAAAATTACGAGAGAAAATTGCGATGGTACCGCAGAAGAATATTTTATTCACAGGAACGATTGAGGAAAATATCCGCTGGGGTAAGGAAGATGCCTCGGATGCGGAAGTGGTTTCTGCTGCGACAATTGCAGGGGCGCATGATTTTATCATGGCTTTACCGGAAGGCTATCAAACACGAATTGGTCAGGGCGGCGTTAATTTTTCCGGCGGGCAAAAGCAGCGGATTTCCATTGCCAGAGCCTTGGTGAAAAAACCAGAGATATTAATTTTAGATGATAGTACAAGTGCCGTTGACGTTGCCACCGAGGCGAGAATCAAAGAAGGTTTGAAGACCTATGCCAAGGGTCTGACTTGTTTATTGATTGCACAGCGGATCACGTCGATTATCGATGCTGATAAAATCGTTGTCCTCGACCGCGGTGAGCTTGTTGGAGTGGGAACACATCAGGATTTGTTGAAGGAATGCCGTATTTATCAGGAAATCTACCAATCACAGGTCGGCAAGGAGGTGCAGGATTAATGTCAAAGGGAAATGTACAGACCCAAAGCACTCCCCCTACTCCGCCCCCCATGCGACCAGGCGGCTTTGGCGGTGCGCATCGCCGCGGACCCGGGCCAGTGGTAAAGCCAAAGAATTTTAAAGGAACCCTTAAAAGGCTTTGGCAATACTTCGGTAAGGAACGAAAAATGCTCACTATTATTTTTATCTTTATTGTGTTGGACTCAAGTTTGATGCTCCTTGCCCCCTTCCTGATTGGGAAAGCGATTGATGCGATGCGCGTGAATGGTGGAAAGGTCGATTTTGGCTTTCTGGAGATCATGATTGTCATTTTGGTGGCTGCCTATGTGATCGATAGTCTGCTTACTTTTTTACAAGGCTGGCTGATGGCGGGTGTATCCCAGCGAATCGTCAAAAGCTTACGGGATGCCCTTTTTAAAAAATTGCAAAAGCTGCCGGTCTCCTTTTTCGATTCACGGTCGCACGGTGAATTAATGAGCCGGTTATCTAACGATGTTGATAACGTTAGTAATACAATCTCGCAGTCGACAACGCAATTAATGTCAGGGGTGGTCATCCTTTCCGGATCGTTAATTATGATGTTATGGTTAAGCCCTTTGTTGACACTTGCCAGCTTAATCACCGTACCGCTCGTCTTTATATTAACAAAGACCATCGCAAAGCGGACGAGTGTTCTATTTAAAAATCAGCAAGTAGAGCTTGGAAAATTAAATGGACATATTGAGGAAACTATTTCTGGAATTGAGATTGTTAAAGCCTTTAATCATGAGGAAAAGGTCATCGAAGAGTTTGATGTAGTCAATACGAGACTGCGTGAGGTCGGCCTTAAGGCGCAAATCTGGTCCGGCTTTTTGATGCCCATCATGAACGTAATCAATAACCTGGGCTTTGCGGTCGTCGCAGTCGTGGGCGGAATCCTTGCAGTGAAAAGCATCATCACCGTGGGGGCCATTGCCAGCTTCATTACCTACTCCAGGCAATTTGTTAGACCTCTTAATGATCTGGCCAATATCTTCAACATTCTTCAGTCCGGTGTTGCTGGGGCAGAGCGTGTCTTTGAAATCATCGATGAAGA
The DNA here is from genome assembly GCA_011250595.1 of Bacillus sp. MM2020_1. Taxonomy (GTDB): domain Bacteria; phylum Bacillota; class Bacilli; order Bacillales; family Cytobacillaceae; genus Neobacillus. The sequence goes on from JAANMP010000002.1 coordinate 119,971, forward strand.
AGAGGAACCGCTTGACTCGCCTCAAGCCATTTCCTTGGAAAAACCAAGAGGACATGTCGTTTTTGAAAATGTCAGTTTTGGTTATCGGCCCGATGTACCAATTTTAAAAAATGTCAGCTTTGAGGCAGATATCGGCAGCAGTACCGCCCTCGTTGGTCCCACCGGCGCGGGGAAAACAACGATTGTGAACCTGTTGACAAGATTCTACGACGTGACAGACGGAAGAATTCTCTTGGATGGTCATGATATTAGAGAATATACAAGAGACAGTTTGCGAAAATGTTTTGGATTTGTTCTCCAGGATACGTATTTATTCTCTGGGACGATTAAGGAGAATATCAAGTATGGAAATGCGGAGGCATCAGACGATGAGGTGGAACGTGCGGCGAGGATGGCCAATGCCGATACCTTTATCAAGCGGCTGCCGAACCAGTATGAGACGGTTCTGTCTGAAAATGGCGGCAACCTAAGTCAAGGTCAGCGGCAGCTCCTGGCAATTGCGAGGGTTATCTTAGCTAAGCCCTCTCTCCTCATCTTGGATGAAGCGACAAGCAGCATTGACACGAGGACAGAGCTTCATATTCAAGTAGCCTTGCTCACGTTAATGGTGAATCGGACCAGCTTTATTATTGCCCACCGCCTCAATACCATCCGCGATGCGGACACCATCATGGTGATTGATCACGGGGAAATTATCGAAAGTGGCAGCCACGAGACATTAATGAGCCTGCAGGGCAAGTATTACAATATGTTTTTTAATCAGTTCAAAAACGTCGAAGCGGGTTTTGATTAAGGATAGGAAGAGAGGCTGGGGATCCAGTCTCTCTTTTTAGGAGCTTTTTTTGAAATATTAATGACAACTGTAAAGACACTTGTTAGAATACTTATGGGATAATAGATTATTTTCGTACCTAAACGCAAGAAAATTAGGGAATAATGTATGAAAATAGCGACAACATAGGGGGATTTACATGAAAAGCAAAAAGGAAATTTCAAGCCGGAAACTGCTTGGTATCGCCGGGATGGGCTGGATGTTTGATGCCTTGGATGTCGGCATGCTCTCCTTCATCATCGCAGCCTTAAAGGTAGAATGGGACCTGACTCCTGGGCAGATGGGCTGGATTGGGAGTATCAATTCGATTGGGATGGCAGTCGGTGCACTTATCTTTGGTTTAATGGCAGATAAAATAGGCCGCAAACATGTATTTATCATCACATTACTCTTATTTTCGATTGGGAGCGGTCTTTCCGCGATGACAACCACATTAACCGCCTTTTTAGTGCTGCGATTCTTCATTGGGGCAGGCCTTGGAGGGGAACTACCTGTTGCCTCGACGCTCGTATCAGAAAGTGTCCCTGCTGAAAAGCGCGGCAGGATTGTTGTTCTACTGGAAAGCTTTTGGGCGGGCGGCTGGTTAGTGGCAGCTATTATTTCGTATTTCATTATTCCAAAATTCGGATGGCAAATAGCATTAATTATCAGTGCGGTTCCTGCTTTGTATGCCCTATACTTACGCATGGGGCTTCCGGATTCACCTCGTTTTACGGCAGTTAAGGAAAAGGAGAAGATTTCCGCCCTCCAAAGCATAAAGAATCTATTTGCTAAGAATTATCGGCGTCAAACGACAATGCTTTGGATTTTATGGTTTTGTGTCGTTTTCTCTTATTATGGAATGTTTCTATGGCTGCCAAGTGTGATGATTATGAAAGGGTTCAGCTTAATTAAAAGCTTTGAATATGTGCTCATCATGACGCTGGCACAGCTGCCGGGCTATTTTACAGCTGCCTGGTTTATTGAAAAATTCGGCCGTAAGTTCGTTTTAGTGGTCTATTTAACTGGTACTGCAATAAGCGCTTATTTCTTTGGTGCAGCAGAATCAACGGCTTTGTTGATGGTCTCAGGAATATTATTATCATTTTTTAACTTAGGTGCATGGGGCGGCCTTTACGCTTATACCCCTGAACAATATCCAACGATTATTCGTGGGACAGGCTCTGGTATGGCAGCAGCGGTTGGAAGGGTTGGCGGTGTGTTAGGACCACTATTAGTTGGTAATCTTGTCGCCCGGCAAGTATCGATTTCAACCATCTTTATGATCTTCTGTATCGCTGTCTTAATTGGGGCATTGACCGTTTTTGTATTGGGAAAAGAAACGAAGAATACAGAATTAGTATAGTAATTACTCAAAGGAGATTCCTAATTTTGGAGTCTCTTTTTTTATATATTCAACATTGAATCATATTTAACCAAAATATTAAAAAAAAGGAATTTATTTTCCTAACGAAATTTAAATCCTTTTCAACTTTACTGGAATAAAGCCTTTTGGTGATTAAAATTCATATTTTTGCTATATTGCAAATTATCTTAAAATAATTTATAATATCACTAGACGAACCCCTAAATATTTTGTACAATGTTTTCAGAATATTATCTTTTTTTAAAACAGTTAGACAAAGGCGTTTGGGAAAATTTTTTTAAAAAACAGGGGGTAAATCATGAGGAAAAAGAAATTAGCTGGTGTCTTTATGTCGTTTATGGTTGCAGCAGGGGTGTTGGCAGGATGTAATTCAAGTGCTAGTGGTGATGGGGAAAAAGGCGGCAAGATTAAGATTGGTGCGAACCTCGAACTATCTGGCGGAGTAGCCTCTTATGGTCAATCAGCAAAAGAGGGTATTGAATTAGCCATCGAAGAAATCAACAAAAAAGGGATTAATGGCCAAAAGTTAGAATTAGTGACGGTTGATAATAAGTCTGATGCAGCAGAAGCTACAAGCGGTGCCCTTAAACTTGCTACACAAGATAAGGTAGTCGCAATGATTGGTGCTGCAACAAGTACAAACACATTAGCACAAGTACAGATTGCCCAAGATAACAAAATTCCATTAATTACACCAACAGCAACAAACGCGACAATCACGAATAAAGATGGAAAGCTCAATGACTATGTTTTCCGTACCTGTTTTATTGACCCATTCCAAGGGACTGTTGCAGCAAACTTTGCAACCAATGATTTAAAGGTTAAGAGTGCGGCTGTTCTAATTGATAGCTCAAGCGACTACTCTAAAGGCCTTGCAGCTTCGTTTAAAAAGAATTTTGTGGCCAATGGTGGAAAAATTGTTAAAGAAGAAGCATATGTGGCAAAGGATACAGATTTCCGTGCAACCCTAACAAATATAAAAGCAGCAAATCCGGAATATATATTCGTTCCTGGTTTCTATGAAGAAGTTGGTTTAATTGTCAAACAAGCTCGTGAGATTGGCTTAAATGTACCAATCATGGGTGGTGACGGTTGGGACTCTCCTAATCTAGTGAAAATTGCAGGTAAAGATACACTTAATAACACATTTATTACCAACCACTATTCATCGGGTGACAGTGATAAGAAGGTTCAAGCCTTTGTTACAGCATTCAAGGCAAAATACGATGGTAAATCTCCAGATGCCTTTACTGCTCTAGGTTATGACACAGTATACTTCCTGGCAGATGCGATTAAACGTGCTGGAAGTGGTGATTCTGAAAAAATCCGCAAGGCGCTTGAAGAAACAGATGGATTACAGCTTGTTTCCGGAAATGTGAAGCTTGATAAAAACCATGATCCAATTAAAGCCGCTGTTATCCTTGAGTACAAGAACGGTGAACAACAATTTAAGACAAAGATCAATCCTTAATGAAAAGCGGAAGCGCCTTGGCGTGAGGCTAGACAAATTTTTATAGTTTGCCAGAGGGATAGGGAGCGAGACGTCTCCCTATTCTACTTTATTAAAGAAATGCAAGTTTCCCAACATGCAAACATTGTTTAATTGTATTTAAAAAAAGATACGTGAAGTCGGTCCAAAGGAGTGTATGACAGATGGAAGTAATACAGCAGCTTGTCAATGGAATATCCTTGGGTAGTATTTATGCACTAATCGCCCTAGGGTACACAATGGTATACGGTATTGTAAAATTGATTAACTTTGCTCATGGAGATATCTTCATGGTCGGTGCCTTTATAGGTTTTTATTCAATTACGATTCTTGATTTAGGGTTTTTCCCAGCTTTACTTATTTCAATGGTTGCTTGCGCCATCTTTGGTGTATTAATCGAGAGGATTGCCTACAAACCTCTTAGAAATGCGACTAGAATTGCCGCTCTTATTACGGCAATCGGAGTTTCACTATTTATCGAATATGGAACCATTTATGCGCGTGGTGCCCAACCGGAAGCTTATCCGGATGGAGTTGTTTCACTGAAGAGCTTAGAGCTTTTTGGAGTGAAAATTAGCGGTCAGTCCATTCTTATTTTAGGAACATCTTTATTCTTAATGATCTTATTACAATTTATCGTTCATAAAACAAAGATTGGTAAAGCGATGCGGGCTGTATCACACGATATGGATGCTGCTAGATTAATGGGGATCAATGTGAATAACACGATCTCAGCAACCTTTGCAATTGGCTCTGCCCTTGCAGGAGCAGCTGGTGTGATCTTTGGTGTCTACTACACAAAAATTGAGCCATTAATGGGAATTATCCCAGGGCTTAAAGCGTTTGTTGCCGCTGTTTTAGGCGGTATCGGAATTATTCCTGGTGCGATGGCCGGCGGTTTAGTATTAGGCGTGATCGAGTCACTTGTCAGTGCAGCAGGCTATTCTCTCTGGCGCGACGGTGTAGCATTTGTCGTCCTAATCTTAATCTTAATCTTCCGTCCAGCAGGTTTATTTGGTAAAAATATCAGGGAAAAGGTTTAAGGGGGGTCTTTTAGCGATGAATATATTGAAACAAGCAAAGTTTTTCTGGACCTCGATTGTTTTAGCCATTGTTTTTTCGGTTATTATGCAATTTTTAATCACTGGTGGCACATTGAACCAGTTTTATGTAAACACACTATTTTTTATCGGTATTAATATTATCTTAGCTACAAGTCTCCATTTGATTATCGGGATTACAGGACAATTTTCAATTGGACATGCAGGGTTCCTTGCAGTTGGCGCTTACGCCTCAGCGATTATGACCATGAAACTGGGCTTGCCATTTCCAGTTGCAATCCTAGTTGGCGGTTTGGCAGCAGCAGTGGCCGGGTTGATTATTGGGATTCCTACCCTAAGACTAAAAGGAGATTATCTTGCCATCGCCACTCTTGGTTTTGGAGAGATTGTGAGAATTGTCTTTTTAAATATTGACTATGTCGGCGGTGCAAGCGGGATGACAGTCTCCCACTTAACAACGTGGCCATGGCTGGTTGCTTGTGTGGTGCTAACGATCATTGTCATTGCAAACTTTACTAACTCAACACACGGACGAGCTTGTATTTCAATCAGAGAAAATGAAATAGCTGCAGATGCGATGGGAATTAATACAACCTTCTATAAGGTTACAGCCTTCGCGATTGGTGCCTTTTTTGCAGGAATCGCCGGTGCCTTGTACGCGCATAACTTTTATATCATCCAACCTACAAACTTTGGCTTTTTAAAGTCATTTGATATTTTAATCTTTGTTGTACTCGGCGGGTTAGGGAGTATGTCAGGAGCAGTTATTGCTGCCATCCTGTTAACCATTATTTCAACTTACCTTTCCAGCTATCCGGAAGTACGGATGGTTATTTACAGCCTTGTCCTAATCGCGATGATGCTTTTCCGTCCGCAAGGGCTGCTCGGTACAAGAGAAATCACCTCATTCTTTAAAGCTGGTAAAACTGCTAAAGGAGGAGTACAGCATGACAACAAAAAAACAGTTGCTTAAAGTAGAAAATGCCGGGATTCGTTTTGGCGGACTAAAGGCTGTTTCAGATGTAAACTTGGAATTAAAACAGGGTGAACTTGTCGGTTTAATAGGCCCGAATGGTGCAGGTAAAACGACATTCTTTAACTTGTTAACAGGTGTTTATGTTCCGACCGAAGGAAGTATTTCGTTAGATGGCGAAAAACTAAACGGACAAGCACCTTATAAAATTACGAAAAAAGGTATTAGCCGGACATTTCAAAATATTCGTTTGTTTAGTGAACTTTCTGTTCTCGATAATGTAAAGGTAGCCTACCATTCGCTAGCCAAGCATTCCATGGTGAGCTCCATCTTTCGCCTCCCCTCCCACTTTTCTGGTGAGAAAGAAATGGAAGAAAAGGCGATTGAATTCTTAAAAATCTTCAACTTGGAAAAGTTTATGCACGAAAAGGCAAAGAACTTACCATATGGTCAGCAGCGTCGTCTTGAAATTGCCAGGGCCTTGGCTGCTAATCCGAAATTATTGCTACTCGATGAACCGGCTGCTGGGATGAACCCGCAGGAAACAGAAGAACTAATGAATTTAATTGCGTTAATCCGCGAGCGATTTTCGTTAACGATCCTTTTAATTGAACATGACATGCTGCTGGTTATGGGTGTGTGTGAGCGAATATATGTGCTTGACCATGGGCAATTAATTGCAGATGGCACTCCAGAACAAATCAGAAATAATCCAAAAGTCATCGAGGCTTATCTTGGAGAGGAGGTCTCCTAATGCTAAAAGTTAATGATATAAATGTATTTTACGGAAATATCCACGCATTAAAGGGTGTTTCCCTCGAGATCCATCAAGGGGAAATTGTCACACTGATTGGCGCCAATGGTGCGGGGAAAAGTACGCTCCTACAAACGATTTCTGGATTACTAAAGCCGAAAAATGGTGAAGTTGTCTTTGATAATGAACACGTGGCTGGCAAGGTTCCTCAATTAATTGTTAAAAGAGGTATTTCGCAAGTGCCGGAAGGACGCCGTGTCTTTTCAAATATGTCCGTTGAGGAAAATCTTGAATTAGGAGCATACCTTCGTAAAGATAAAAAAGGCATTCAAGAAGATTTTGAAAAGGTCTACCAGCTCTTCCCGCGTCTCTTGGAGCGCCGTAAGCAGCTATCTGGTACTCTTTCAGGCGGAGAGCAGCAGATGCTTGCCATGGGCCGGGCATTAATGGCTAGGCCGCGTCTATTACTGTTAGACGAGCCGTCCATGGGTCTTGCTCCACTGTTAGTAAAAACAATCTTCAAGATTATTGAAGAAATCAATAAAACAGGCACAACGATTCTATTAGTTGAGCAAAATGCGAATATGGCGCTTTCGATTGCCGACCGTGCCTATGTTATTGAAACAGGCAAAATTGTTGCCTCAGGTACAGCTGAAGAACTAAATCAAAGCGACCAAATAAGAAATGCTTATCTTGGCGGGCACTAAACCGCCTGAAAAAGGAGTTGAGGGGAATCCCCTCAACTCCTTTTATAATTAGATTTTCATTTTTCTCTGTTCAGCATCAAGCTGGAATTGCTGACGGCGCTTCGGTTGTAATAGATGTCTAATCTTGTTTGCATAATCTTCATAGAGCTGTTCGAGGCCGACTAATGTAAGTGAAAAGAAGTTCGCGTAATTTTTGGGTGCTTCCCACTTCAACTCGTTCTTTCCACAAATGCTATATTTATTTAACTCCTCAATCTCCTCACGAATATTTGCTAATTCATCAGGCTGCTGCTCTTCAGGCAGGGAGAGAACATAATCAATTTTTTCAATAAAATCAATTGATTTCTCGATTTTCCACTTGATTTCTAGATAGCCATCCTCATCAATCAGACCGTATTTTAATTTGAAATCATTTAGTAGTTGAGCCGATTCGTAGGTTGAGTTAACAATGTCATCACGTGTCATATCTTTTGTTTCATAGCTTAGCATATGCTTCCATGAAGGTTGGCAAATCGCCTTGCGATGATCTTCGAGTGTATGGCAGAACTTCTTATAGCCGTGCAGTTCGGGATTTTCAAACGCAGGGCTTGCAGGATCAAGGAATGGTGCAAGTGGTGCAACAAAATAGAAAATTCGTTTATCTTGTTTGCAGGCAAGATGGATCTTTTCACAGAAATCGATGTTTTCTAAGGCACTGTTATAGGTCTGTCCGGGAATCCCAACCATGAAGAATAAATCAATTTTTTTACAGCCATGCTTTAGGGCAAAATTAAGTGTATCGATGACTTTTGGGTTGGTACAATTAAATTTCCCGTTATAGCGTCTGATTTTTTCATCATGTGTTTCAAGTGTGATTTCAATACTGTAATTTGGGACACTATCATTCATCTGTTTAAAGAACTCTTCGTCTGCATACTGGAATAATTCAAAAACAATCTCATTTTTAAGATGAAGTTCCTTCAACCGGCTAAAAAATTCCTTCACGTATTCACGACCACCCTGGCGCAGGTCATGTAGAATAAAAATCGGTGCCCGGCTAAAGCGCGAAATGAATTTAATGTCCTCAATAAGTTTTTCAGGTGACCTTAATGCAAGCGAGCTCCGGTTACAGTTTTGATCATAAGCATCCTTGGAACCGCCGCAGATGAGACAGTTTTGTGAGCAGCCTCGTGCTGTCAGTAAGGCCGTATTCGGATATTGGAGCCAGCCGTTGTACGGAAGCGGATCAAGGAAGTTCCGATATTTAAAAACAGAGCGGATCGCATAGCGATAACCAGGTACGTCAAGATCATCTAAATCCTTTGGAACATAGGTAAGCGGATTATAGCCAATGTCGCTCCCCTTCTTCCAAGTTAAATTGGGAATGTCAGCATAGTGGGTATTCCCTTGTTCAATTTTATTCATTAAAAGAAGCATTAGCTTCTCGGTTGAATCGCCGCGCATAACAAAGTCAATGCATGGATATTCAATGAGCTCTTTATGATAATAGGTGGATGATAGTCCGCCGAAAATGACTGGTGTATCGGGATGTAGTTTTTTGACGATTTTTGCTAACTCAATACTGCCGTGTGCATGTGGGAGCCAATGAAGATCGATCCCGAACGCCTTGGTGTTAATTTTCCTTAACTTCGCTTCGACATCAAATTTGTCACTCATCAACATCCGATTGGCGATATTAATGATCTTAACCCGAAGGCCGTACCTTTCTAAATATTCAGCAATACTGGTAATTCCAATAGGGTACATTTCAAACACAGGTGATGATGGAACTACATCACTAATGGGGCCAGCTAACAAGGAATTTTTTCGAAAATCATAAACACTTGGTGCATGTAACAGGACTAAATCGTATTTCATATCTTCCACCTCAAGTAGATTAGTTAGCTCAACAGATTCTTTCTTTTATATAGTTAAATGTAATTTGTTTGTGAGGAATTTCACATAAGCAATTTATTAATAGTGAAAATGAAAATAATCTCTATTATGGAAATGTAAGTAATTTGTTATTGTTAAGTTTAGTGTACTATAATAATTGTTTAATAGAGTGACAAACGGGTGACAGATTTTGGGTGATTTTGTGTAATTATTGCTCATCCAGTATGCTGATACTAGATAGCAATCTTCAAAGTCAGGGAGGGAATTTGTAAAGTGGCACAGGTTAAAACCAATGCAATGCGCATTCTAGATGCAAAAAAAATTCACTATGATATGCTCAGCTATGAAAATAAAGATGGGAAAATCGATGGTGTTTCTGTTGCTGAGAAAATCGGCAGGGATCCAAAGGAAGTCTTTAAAACGCTGGTTGCACAAGGCGCGAGTAAGAATGTATTTGTCTTCGTGATTCCCGTTACGGAGGAATTGGATTTGAAAAAGGCTGCCAAAGCAGCAGGTGAAAAGAATATTGAAATGCTTCCGGTAAAGGATATTCAGAAATGGACCGGCTACATCCGCGGTGGCTGTTCACCGATTGGCATGAAAAAAGAATATAAAACGTTTATTGATGAAAGCAGTAAGTCACTCGAATCTATTATTGTAAGTGGCGGAAAAATCGGGGTGCAAATGGTATTAGACCCTGTTCAACTGACAGAAGTCACAAAAGCTGACATTGTCCCGATCATTAAGTAAGATTTTTTCCCTAGGCACTCACCTATGGGCGGCAATCGCATAAGATAGGTTGAAATTGAAAATTATCTTTCGAGTGTCACTATAAAAGGGAGTGTTGATCAGTGGCAGGGAAAATTAAAAATTACTTTGCAGGCGGGAATACAGCGAGAGGCTTTCATAATTTATATGATACTAATCTGCAAGGACTTGACCGATTATTTATTTTAAAAGGCGGCCCGGGAACTGGAAAGTCCTCACTAATGAAAAAAATTGGTAATGAGTGGCTTGAAAAGGGTTATGATATTGAATTTTTACATTGTTCTTCTGATAACAATTCTATTGATGGTGTGTTGATTCCAGCGTTAAGGGTGGGCATCGTTGATGGAACCGCTCCGCATGTGATTGAACCTATTGCACCCGGGGCAATCGACGAATATATCAACCTTGGGGAAGCCTGGGATGCCCGTGCACTAGCGATTCATAAAAACACGATCCTCAAGTTATCCAACCTAATTATTAAAACCTTTCATAAAGCGTATGATACCTATAAAGAAGCGCTGGATATCCACGATGATTGGGAAAAGATTTATATTAACAGCATGGACTTTAAGAAAGCCGATCAATTGACCAATAAATTAATTGATAGCTTCTTTGGAAAAATGAAGCTCAGCAAAAATTCAGATATCCGCCACCGCTTTTTAGGGGCAGCCACACCAAAAGGAGCGGTCGATTTTGTCCCGAATCTAACGGAAGAGATTCCAAAACGCTACTTCATTAAAGGGCGCCCGGGGTCCGGAAAATCCACGATGCTGAAGAAGCTTGCGGCAGCGGCCGAAGTAAGAGGGGTCGATGTCGAAGTGTATCATTGCGGCTTTGACCCAAATAGTCTTGACATGGTTATTTTTAGGGAGCTGGGGATTGCTATCTTTGACAGTACCGCCCCGCATGAATATTTCCCGAGCAGAGATGGCGATGAAATCATTGATATGTACGAATTACTGATTGCTCCAGGAACCGATGAAATTTTTGAAGATATCATTAGTAAAATCTCAACGAATTATAAAAATAAAATGGTTGAGGCTACGTCTTATCTGGCGAAGGCAAAGGAACTGCATGATGAATTAGAGGAAATTTATATCGCCGCCATGGACTTTTCAGTCGTTGAACGGATCCAAAGTAAGATTGCTGAGGAGATTAGGGAACTTGCAGCGAGTAAAGTAGAATAACAAAACTTTCGCATATCATCAATTTATTAATAAATACTTCACCAAATTAGGCGAGGCGCATACATTAGAGGGAAAATAAATAGAAGGGGACTAAATCCTTGGATAATTTCAATTACCCTCAGGGTCATGGTAGTATGCCTAATTTTTCTTATGAAAACAATCTGCGGCAATCACCTCCGTATGGAGGGGGTTATCAGCCACCGTCGCATGGAGGGGGTCAACAACCGCCGTCGCACGGAGGAGGTCACCAACTGCCGTCGCACGGAGGAGGTCACCAACCACCGCCGCACGGAGGAGGTCACCAGCCGCCGTCGCACGGAGGAGGTCACCAGCCGCCGTCGCACGGAGGAGGTCATCAACCGCCGCCGCACGGAGGAGGTCACCAGCCGCCGTCGCACGGAGGAGGTCATCAACCACCACCGCACGGAGGAGGTCACCAGCCGCCGTCGCACGGAGGAGGTCATCAACCACCGCCGCACGGAGGAGGATATCATCCACCATATGGGGGAGGCCCACATTATGGAGGTGCCCCGACTGCACCGCCACCAACCTTCATCCCACATGAATCAGTTGGATTATATACAGTAGACCCAGGCGGAATTAGACACTGTCTGTACCGTTATACCTATGTTTGGTTGAATAATGGAAGAAGCTTCTGGTATTATCCAACCTACGTTGGCAGAACATCAATCGCCGGGTATCGCTGGCGTGGATACCACTGGGAATATTACGGAATGGATTTAAACCGAATCCGTTCATTTAGCTGTCACTAATAAGAAAGAACTGTCCTAAATGGGGCAGTTCTTTCATTTGGTTTACTCTTTAATAATGAAAAAATAGCTAACAAAGAGTTCATTGGGGCAACATAAGATTATACTTTGAAAAAAAGGAGCGCGAATAATGACAAAAGATACGAATTCAGCCAATGAAACGGTCGAAGCAAACATTAAGATTAACACTCAGCTTGAAGATGGGAAGGTCCATGCATCTACAGAGAGAAGTTCTGAAGCGGAAAGTGCAAACCTCCAAATGCAGGATCAATTTAGAGGTGAGAATGAACAGCCTTCTGAAAATGTTTCGGGTGCATTTATTTATAACCCAGCAATAAAATTTAATCCTGAAAATAAAGACTAAAAAATCGACTTTCAAATGAGAAAGTCGATTTTTTTATTAAGAGTTTGGATTTGTTTTGCTACTCTGCCCCTTGTTGCGTTTATTACCTTTGCTGTTATCACCGCTGACAAACTCAGCGGCAAATTCAGCCTCGGCGTGCCCTGCCTGCGGAGAGTTTTGATTCTGGCTGCCTTTGTTGTATTTCTTGGTCAATTAAAAAACTCCTTTTCAATAAGCTAGAGTTAGTTTGGGCATCAGCGTTTTTCTTTATGTATACAGAATGTTTCCAACTTAAACCGCTTTTTTATCTTTCATTGGTTTTCCGCCGTTTCCGCTCCCCTTTAGTCTAAATCCGATATAAAGAGCCAAGAACCATACAGGTCCAACCACTAAGGCAACTCTCATTCCATCGATAAAGGCAATTAAAACAATGACCAATGCTAAAAAGGCAAGGGCAATATAGGAAGAATAAGGGAAGAAAGGGAGTTTGAATGCAAGGTTCCTAATTTCTTCTTTTGTTTTTGACTTTCTAAACTTAATTTGGGTAACTAAGATGATTGTCCAGCTTGTAACCACAGCAACTGTGGCAACCGCAGAAATGTAAAGGAATACTTTTTCTGGAACAAAGTAATTTAAGATAACAGCAATGAATAGGAACGCAGATGAGAATAATATCCCCCTGCTTGGTGTACTCCATTTATTTAATTTTCCAAAGAACTTTGGTCCGTTATTTTGTAAAGATAAATTGTAAAGCATTCTTCCCGTGCTGAAGAGTCCGCTGTTAAAGGCAGATAGTGCTGCGGTTAAGACGACAAAGTTGATTAAATCGGCAGCCCCGGGAATGCCAATCTTATCGAATATCAAGACGAATGGACTTCCGGTTGAACCTATTTCATTCCATGGGTACAAGGTCATCATGATGCCAAGTGCCCCAATATAAAAAATCAGTATCCGCCAAATGACACTATTAATGGCTGAAGGGATCGTTTTCTTAGGATTATGTGCTTCTCCTGCCGTAATACCGATTAATTCCACTCCTCCAAAAGAAAACATGACCATGACAAGTGAGAGGAGGAGGCCCTTCATGCCATTAGGAAACATACCGCCGTGGGACCAAAGGTTGCTAAAGCCGAGAGGATCTCCACCATTCCCAAAACCAAAAAGAATGATTCCGAGTCCGGCGATAATCATTGCAATAATGGCAATAACCTTGATCATCGCAAACCAAAATTCAAATTCACCATATGCCCTAACATTGATGAGATTTACTCCAGTGATTAATACTAACGCTGCGAAGGCTGAGACCCATTGAGGAATATCAGGGAACCAATAATTCACATAAACACCGACAACCGTAATTTCTGCCATACCTACTATCACCCACATAAACCAGTAAGTCCAGCCTGTTAAATAGCCGGCAAAAGGGCCAAGATAACGGTTAGCATAGGAACTAAATGATCCTGAAACTGGCTCAGCAACGGCCATTTCACCAAGAGCCCTCATGATTGTAAAAATGATCAGTCCACCAAGCATGTATGAAAAAATAACGGCAGGACCAGCCAATTGAATCGTTGACGAGGAACCATAAAAAAGTCCGACGCCAACTGCCCCTCCCAAAGCGATTAACTGAATGTGACGATTGCTTAAACCTCTTGCTAATTCTTCCCTTTCCTGCTTCTTCCCCATGTATTACACTCCTTATTAAAAGATAAGTTCAATAATTACTATTCACTATTATGTCAGAAAAATGAGTTAAGAGCTTCTTAACTCAAGTAATCAAACCATTAAACCTGTTAATAGTCAATTCATATTTTTCTGATTATCCTTAAAGGAGGTAAAATGGAGAGATAGTGGAATGAATAACATAAGCCAAGTTAATATCAAGGAGTGAAGCTAGTGCTTTTAAAAGTAGATTTGTTGACTAAATTGTTTGAGGAACATCGCAATGAGACAAATGCCGAACCGATGAAAAAATATATGAAAGGCCATTTTCCCTTCCTGGGTATTAAGAAACCGCAGCGAAGTGAACTGGAAAAGCAATTCTTTCAAGAAACAGGGCTATTAAAAGAGTCGTTTAACCATGAATTCATCCGAGAGCTTTGGGCGAAGCAAGAACGGGAATATCAATACACGGCCTTGGTTTATATGGAAAAATCACTGAAAAAGCTTGAGAAAGCGGATTTACCCTTTATGGAAGAGCTGATCACAACAAAGTCATGGTGGGATACAGTGGATGCGATTGCACCCAAGCCGGTAGGGACAATTGCTGAGAAGTTCCCCGAAGTGGTGTCAGGCACCATCGATGGCTGGGCCATTAATGAAAATCTCTGGCTGCGAAGAGCAGCACTGCTTTTTCAGTTGAAATATAAAGAGAAAACCAATGAAGAGCTGCTCTATCACTACATAAAACAAAATGCGGACAGTAAGGAATTTTTTATCCAAAAGGCGATTGGCTGGGCACTGCGGGAATATTCAAAGACTAATCCTGCTTCCGTCAAGACGTTTATTGAGGGAACGCGGTTGGCAGCATTAAGTGTTCGGGAGGGAAGGAAGTATTTAGCTTGAGCATCCGGGAGATAATGTTTTGGTAATCATGTTAAAATGGCAATAATGAAAATGGATTGAGGGTGGACAACATGATTAAATGTATCGCATCAGATATGGATGGAACATTATTGAATTCCAATCAATTAATCAGCGAGGAAAATAAGAAAGCAATCGTAAAAGCACAAGCGCAAGGAATTGAATTCGTGGTGGCAACAGGCAGGTCGTATCAGGAAGCAACTTATGTCCTAGCTCAGGCTGGCTTAACCTGCCCGGTTATCTGTGCGAATGGTGCGGAGGTTCGCTCCAAGGAGGGAGCAATTCTTTCAGCAACACCCATCAGTAAACAAATGGCAAGAGAGGTAGCGGCGAGTCTGACGGAAAAGGATGTTTATTTCGAAGTTTACACCAATCAGGGGGCTTTCACGATCGATCCGGACAAGGCCGTGTCGATTCTCGTTGATATTGTTATGAGTGCTAACCCTGAAGTGAATCGTGAGGAGATTACAGAGGCAGCAGGGGCAAGAATTCGTGAGGGGTTAATCCACTCTATTGAAGATTATGAACTACTTTTTGTCGATGAAGACTATCGAATTTATAAATTACTAGCCTTCTCTTTTGATGCAGACAGGCTAGCGTCTGCAAACCGGTCTCTATCTGAACTAGAAGGACTTGCCGTATCAACGTCAGGCCATGATAATTTGGAAATTACTAATGTACAGGCTCAAAAGGGGATTGCACTGGAGTCCTTTGTGATGTCGAGAGGGATTGATTTAGCGGAAACAATGGCGATTGGCGATAACTATAATGATGTTTCGATGCTTGGAAAAGCGGGAAGAGCGGTTGCCATGGGGAATGCTGATCATTATATTAAATCTCTTTGTGATGTCATTACCGACACCAATGAGGAAAGCGGCGTAGCAAAGGCAATTCTTGAGGTTATTTAAGGAAATTCGGGATTCGCCCATTGAATGCGAGAATTCGCTCATTGAACCTTTAAATTCGCCCATTAATACCCAGGATTCGCCCATAGAATTCAAAAATTCGCTCATTGAAGGGAATACCAATAACAATTAGTAAAAAATTTAAAGAGATTGGGGCTTCCAATCTCTTTTTGTCGTGCAGATGGTATTACTATTTTAATTTTCCCAGTTATTTTTTAAAAAATGCCTGGCTTTCTTACAAAATCTCAATCTTCAAGGAATTAACTTGGGAGACAAGGAGTTCTTCGTATTCTTTTTGGGCTTGGAAGTAGATTTCTTGTTCACCGGCTTTGGGGTTTTCTTTTTTAACTTTGTTGATTAAGTCCATTTGGACCTTCTGGGACATGACAATCATTTGATACTGCTGTTTTTCCGTGGCCCAGAACTTTTCTTCTCCGTATTCGTTAATCAGCTTTTTAGCGGGTTCATATTGGTTATATTGTTCACGTGCTTTGAGAAGGGCTGCATCCACCTCGGCATCCGTTGCTTTATGGCCTTTTTCACTAGCAAGTAATGCTATCGCACGGAGACGAATGATTTGCGTTAATAATTGATTTTTATCCTCGATGGTCTTTTCCTGTGACTCTAAATAGGCTAGTTCTTCCTCTAACTGCTTACCTTTGTATTTTTTCTTAGCGCCCTCACGGTTAATCTCAAGCTGTAACTTGTTAATCAACTTATAGAAGCTGATATCCTCATCGGTAATCCATTCACCATTAATCTGAGCGACACCTTCTGGCTTGGTAACGTTCATCTCGATGACTTTCTCGGTCTTTTTCCCGTCTTTTTCTAACGTAAATGCTGCCTCATATTTGCCGCCCATCGGCAGATTTACTTTTCCGGAGTAAGTGCCATTCTTTCCTTCCTCAAGCTTCACATCGTAGCTGCCATGATCCATTTTGGTCATCGACAATTGGGCCGACACATCGAGTCCTTTTACAGCCTTTTTGTTTTCCGTTACTTTTATTTCAAAAGGCATGGCTGTGTCCTGGACGAAATAAAGGTCTTTCGTCACAGTTACTTT
Source organism: Bacillus sp. MM2020_1 (assembly GCA_011250595.1). Classification (GTDB taxonomy): domain Bacteria; phylum Bacillota; class Bacilli; order Bacillales; family Cytobacillaceae; genus Neobacillus. Next base: position 136,647 of record JAANMP010000002.1, read on the forward strand.
ATAATCAGGAGCGGAAGCGCACCCCGTAAGTAAAGCGATCAGCAATAGTATGCCAAGCGTTATCCGTATCTTCATGAACTGATTCCTCCTAAATCATGAGTTTGTAAAAAGTCCTCTACAGTATACTTTTCCATTCTTCCATTGTCCAAATAGGCGACATGAGTACATATCTGTTTAATTTCATCGAGATGATGGGAGGACAGCAGAATGGTTTTATCATGCAGTGAACCAAGCACCTCCAAAATCTCTTTTCTGCCGAGCGGGTCGATGCCGCTAGTCGGTTCATCGAGGATGAGCAGGCTTGAATCTTGATAAAGGGTAATCGCTAAACCAAGGCGCTGCAGCATCCCTTTCGAATATTGCTTGACTTGGACGGCGCGGTCGTCCCACAAGCTGACTGAGCGAAGAACCTGTTCGATCCGTTCCAGATTAGCAGCCTTGGATACCGCTTCTGCAAAAAATGTCATATTTTCAAGACCGGTCAGCATCGGATAAAGCATGAATTTTTCCGGCAGGTAGGCAATACTTCTTTTCCACTCCTCATTTTTCTTGTTTACAGCAATCCCGTTAATCAAAATTTCCCCTTGCTTTACAGGCAGTAACCCAAGCAAACTATTGATCAACGTTGATTTACCGGCCCCATTACGGCCGACAAGGGCACATATTTCATTTGAGTTAATGTCTAGATTGATTGAATCTAAGACGTTTTTTTTTCCAAACGACTGGTTTAAGTTTGTCACTTTAATCATTCGTAGCCCTCCTTACGGTTGAAAATAATTGCTGTGAAAAATGAAACGACAAGCCAAAACAAGAGATTTCCAACTAAAAAGAATACCGGTTTCGTCCACATAAATGCTTGTAAGAGTCTCGACATATGGCCGAAGGAATATACCCCTGTGCCCGTTTCCAGAAACATGCGAACCGCCTGAAGCGGATTTAAAAAGTAAACCGAAGAGAATAGTTTCACATTTTCATGTGTGACATCAGGCAGGAAAGACAGCAAGATAAAATCATGTAAGAAGAAAAAGTAGAACCAAACAAAAATCGTGAACCCTAAAATTTGCATGCGCGAGCGGCTAATACTGCCGATCGCCGCCCCCATTTGCAGAAAGACGAGACTCATGCAAACGATCGCTGCTATAAAGATGAAGTAGCCTTTAATATCGAGTTGGAAATTAAATTTTAGTAGTAATAAATAGATGAAAAACCAAGTAATCAGCGGGACAAGGACGACTGCATAAAGCCCAAGGCTTTTTTTCATCAAAAAGCTGCCAAAATGGTCTGTCTTCGTCAGCAGCATGATCAAGGTCTTCTGTTCCTTTTCCTGAAAAATCGAGAACGCTCCGATAAATAAACATAGAATCGGAATAAAATAGATAATCGTATCAAATAGATTGATTAAGAGCACATAAAAGCCTTTATCAAATGAAAGGACTGAGGAACGAAATAAAATCGCAATTGAAATCAGAACAATAATGCTTAAACTTAGCCAAAGTCCTTTTCCTCTTATATTTTCCTTCCATTCCTTCCAAATGTAATGCATAGTAGGTGTCTCCCTTTTATTAAAATACCCACAATTATTAAGCTGATAATAAGGAAAATTGCATTCGTATGCGTTCCTTTTGATGAGGTCAGTGGGTGTGGGTCATGAAACATGACGGCTTCCTTTGTTAGTGCGGCGTTCATTTTTTCATAAATCTTCAGTGCTGGACTTTTTAAAAATAAGTAGGATAATTCTTGATCTTCAATTAATTGATATAAAGAAGAATGATAAGTTATTGGAAAATCCCCAATCTGGTCTTGGTCTAAATCGGTGATTGGGAACGCGCTGCCCCAGTCATTCCCTTTGCCATTCTTGCTCCAGGAATTATTCTCACTATTGCCGCCAAGAGTTACAGCAGGAATCGTATTTTCAGAAATTTGGTTTAAGGTGAAAACTTGTTCATTGGAACTCGCCCATAGTTCGATCCCGATTTGGTTTTGAGCGATTATGTTGTGGCGAAATTCGTTTCTTGTCGCTTGATCAATATACATACCACGTTGGTTCATGTAAAAGGTATTATTGGCTATTAGATTGTCATTCGCTTGAAGCAGCAACAAGCCAAAGGATTGGTTGCCATAGTTGACGATAAATTGATTATCCTCGAGCTTTAAATGGTTCGAGTTCATAATCGCGGCGCCGCCGATGTTCATCGTAAAGGTATTTTTCTTAAAAATGTTTTCATCGGAATACATGTAATGCAGTCCATATCTTGTCTGGCTGATATTATTTTCATAGCTGTGATTGTTGTTGGCATATTCGAAGAACATTCCGTCCCGGGTGCCTTCGATCGTGTTTTTTTCAAGCAGATTATCATTGGCATAATAAACGTGAATCCCATTTCCCTGCTCGGCAATTTTGCCTTTACCCATTCCCTTAATATCGTTAAAACGAATCTTATTTTTGTGAGCCTGGCTTAAATAAATGCCGTGAAAGGAGTCACGGATGTTAATATGTTCGACAATATTCTTGTTGGTATAAATCTTGATGGCCGCGTACTCCTCAGCAGAGTTCCGGTTCATACCACCATGCGTTACCGTTAGATGACTCAGCTTCACATTAGGGGCCTTGATAGAAATGACATTCCCGGTACCGTCACCCTTGATCACGGTCTTTTTAGAGCCAATAATCGTCAGTGGTTTGTTGATGACAATATTTCCCTGATAGGTTTTATTTTCAAGCTGTAAGACCGCCCCCTCTTTCAGGCTGTCGATGGTTGCTTGTAAGTTTTCGGCTGCCAGCTTTTTCTCAGGACTAATCAGTAGAAATAGAGAAAAAATGAAAGATAAGAGCGTAAGCTTTTTCATTTACTTTCGATCCTTCCATAAAGGAATTAAGAGCAGGATAAACGCTGCGATTACCAAATAGGTTCCCAAGCCAAGCAGGCTGTCGGTTTGAAAGTTTGCCACTGTATTATGCCCTAATATAGGCGGAACAAATGGATCCATTTTTATCGGTGCATGAGGATCTAAATTAGTACCGAATTTTTTCAGTGCATTCATCAGGTCGAAGACACCAAGACCTCCGCCAATTACAAATAGACCGATTAAACCGTATAAAACTGATTTTTTGCGTAAAAGAGCTGTTAATAGAGTTAATGCAGCTAATCCACCCACTAAATAGGGTAAATACGATAATTCAGGGAAGTTTTTTTCGCTGAAATTCGCCATACCGATATAGTGATTTAAACCATTAACAATATCAATTTCGCCCGCAAGCTTATTTGGATAAACAATGATATTTAAGCCTTCCGGATATTGCGGAGCCACAAAGACCATTTTCCACCACGGGAAAAAGAGAGAGATAACTATTAAAATACTTGCAGCAACTAGTATGAATGAAGAAACTACTGATAATTTTTTCTCTTGACCTTTCATGTTAAACATCGCCTTTTTTATGAGATCATCGATAAATAGAGAAGGGTATCAATTACTAGAATTGATACCCATCACCAACTTTTTATTTCTTTGGTTTTACAAGGAAGTAACCGTTCATTTCTTGGTGTAGCGCTGAACAGAAGTTTGTACAATAAAGTGGATAGGTTCCTGCTTTATTCGCAACAAATTCCATTGTGTTGGTTTGACCAGGCTGAACTTCCATGTTTAAGTTGTAGCTGTTGATGGCAAATCCATGGGTAATATCCTCATCGAAATCAATATTCGTCAGATGAATGGAGACGTGATCTCCTTCATTAACTTCAATCACATCTGGGCGTTTTGCTTTTGCATCAAAGATGAATTTCGAACGCATCGCGATTCCGTATACATCGACCTTGTTACCATTGCGGACGATTTTCGTATCGCTCTGCTTGTATACTGCTTCCTTGTTCTTTGGATCCTTCGGATAGACATTAATGGTTTTGATCTTATCCGCTTTAATCATTTGTGCATAGTGCGGTTCAGGGTCTACTGGTGACGATTGAATCACCTTCATCTTCCCGCTGATATCAATCAATTGCATAGATTCAGGATGGGATGGTCCAACAGATAAGTAGCTGTCTTTAGCAATCTTGTTTAGAGCAATAAGCCATTTTCCATCTGGTGCAACTGTATCTCCTTCTGCGGCAACAGAGTGTCCCGGAGAATATTGAACAGGTACACGGTCTAAGGTTTCACCTGTTTTTGGATTCCATTTCACGACTTCAGAAGAAATGAACATCGTTGTATAGGCCATGCCTTTGTCATCAAATTGAGTGTGAAGCGGTCCTAAAGCATTTTCAGGGTTAACTTCTCTTTCCATTACTGATTTATAATTAAGGATTGGAATCCCGTTTCGTTCCCCGGCGAAGTCTTTGTTTTTAACAGCTTCAAAGGCTTTTTCAAACGAGAAGACAGTCATTGTCGGTGCAAGTTTGCCTGAAGCAATAAATTGCTTACCATCTGGTGTTACGTCGACACCATGTGGTGACTTAGCAACCGGAATTAAATAAATGCCACCCTTTTGTTTTTCAGGGTAAATCATTTTTTGACCGCCAACATTTTCGTACTTGCCTTCCTTAACCATCTTTGCAAGCTCTTTCCAGTTAAACAAAACGATGTAGTCACGGTCTGCTTGTGATGCATTGATTTCCAAGTTTGTTGTAGCTTCTTCAGTATTGTAGGTTGTCATAACAGCCCAATCAGCTGAACTCTTTTTACCAGCGTCAGAAAGGTCATAGGACCATGGTGGAAGCGCCACTTGATAGGCAATACCTAGCTTTTGATTCTTTTCATTAAAGGTTACAGCCGACATAACACCGCGGTACTGATCACTAAAGTTGTCGAGTGATTCATATTTTTGGCCCACCGGTACAGCAAACCGAGTCGGTAAGAACATGTACTCTGTATTTTCTGTTACGAAGGCCGCACAGTGCGGGCCGGCAGTGTTTGGAACTTTAATGATATCTTTTGTTGTAAATGTTTTAAGGTCGACAACAGCTGCACGGCTGTTCCCTACATCTGTAGCAAACATGTATTTTCCGTCATAGTCGCCCTTTGTTTCAGAGAAGGCCGGATGGTGAAGGTCCCCCCATGTATAGTCGCCCATCATTTTTTTGGAATGTTCATCGAAACCGTATCCTGTCGCAGAATCTTGAGAGAATACAGGAATCGTTCTAATTTTCCGCATCGACGGAACCCCGTAAATAAACATTTGACCAGAGTGACCGCCCGAGGCAAATAGGTAATAATCATCTTTTTGACCGAATGGAACATATACCTTTTCTGCATCACTCTTAGTGCTGGAGGCAGCTTCGGTATTCGTCTTTGCTGAGAAATCAGCAAAAGAGATGGTTGCTGCAACAAACCCGGCTAAGAGGCCCGATGCGATCGGAATCCATTTTTTCATCTAATTACACCACCTTTTTTATTTTTCAGAAGCTTGTTTAAGTAGGTCTAACACTTGTGTGCGTTCTTCATCAGTTAATGGGTTTTTGCCGATAACGCCTGACATCACGGCAGAAGTAGGCGCTTTCAGGAATTCCTCGATCGGCTTGCCATGCTTTCCTTCAACGTTAACAAACGCTTGTGAAAGATCTGGTCCTACGGCTCCCCCCTTAATATTTAAGGCTTCAACACTGTGACAGCCAAGGCAGCCCTTCTTGTTCAGGATGTTGTCCTCACTAGCTGAAACGGTTGTAGCTTCCTTTGTATCCGTACTTTCTTCTTTGGCAGCAGCTGTTTCTGTCTTTTCTGTTGTTGTTGTTTGTGCTACTTGAGGCTGCTTACCAGAATCCCCCATGATTACATCAAATACTAAGTAGCCAAGTCCAAAGCCAAGTATTGCACAGACCACAAAACTAATAATGGCTTTATTCATCTTTTCCCCTCCCTTTTATATATAATGAACACCTTCATCCTAAACGCTGTAAAGGGAGAAAAATGTGATATACTTCACACCTTTTTGTTAGATTTTGAACGTTATGTGAAACTGATTGTTGCAATTGGCTTTTTAATAATGAACATTTTGTGAATTACGTCACTACATCACTGGATTGATTACTTTACAATAGATGGTAAGTATTCAGCAAAAGGAAAATTCCTAATAGGGTGGTGAAAAGGTTGAATCAAGTCGATTGTTTAAAAGAACCGAATCTGGAAGTCTATCATGGCGCAAACGCAGTCCAAACAGATTTACTGCGGAAAATTGTTATTTTTAAGGATTTATCATCCAAGTCGTTATCTATTATTGAAAAAAGGATTCAAACACTGGATATAAAGAAGGGCGAACGGATTATTAACGAGGCTGAGGCGGCTAAAGGGGTTTATTTCATCCATTCAGGAGCGGTCAAGCTGACGAAGCAGGATGAAAATGGCAATGAAATCATCGTTTGTGTGAAGCAAAAAGGGGATGTGTTCGCAGAGGCCTGTTTGTTTACTAAGAGGACCGAATACTATCCGGCAACAGCGACGATGCTCCAGGACGGAAGGGTCCTCTTTTTAGATAAGTTGGAATTAGAGCGGGATTTATTCAACTACCCGGAGTTGTCGATGCAAATGATCAGTTATATGAGTGACACCTTACGGGAAATGACTTCACAATTACGAGATATTGCCTTGCTTGATGTTTATGCGAAGACCGTGAAAACGTTAGAACGGCTCGGAAATAAATTTAATACGGGACTTAACCGATGGGATATTGAGATTCCTTTGACCATTCAAGAGTTTGCAACCGTCGTCGGAACGACGAGAGAAAGCGTAAGCCGTGTCTTTTCTAAATTAAAAAAGGATGGCATCATCGACATGAAGTCGCGGAAGATCATCATTCGCGATTGGTGTACGCTTTGTACCTTGCTGCACAAGGAATATTAACATCGAAAAAAAGGACCTTCGCTCCGAAGGGCTTTCTGTAGGCTGTCGAAAACTTTCGATAGCCTTTTAATTCCCCAATTCTATTAACAATTTATCGCATTAATGTGTTGTAATATTATTAGTTTAGGCTTTGGGACATGTCTGTTGATTGGCGTTCCAGGCACTTCGCTTTCCGCGGGCGTGCCGGGGAGCCTCCTCGGCGCTAAAGCGCCTGCGGGGTCTCCCCAGCCCCGTACTCCCGCAGGAGTCTTCGTGCCCTCCACGCCAATCAACAGAGTGTTTTCAATAAGGACTCTCAACTCAACTAATGAAGACGTACTAAATTTGATGTTTAAGCCAAAAGAGGCTAGGTAAAGTAAATATGGATTTGTATCTATTGATGAATTAGTTCCTGATGACCATCTCTTCGTTGATTGATAAAAATATTGATTTTTTCGTTTCTTCTTGAAAAAATTCGTCCTTATTATAGCGATGATATTGACGTCCTAACGATTCCCTTATTCTATTTAAAACGATGTGTTTATTGGTTATATATACGACATTCGCTCTGAACGACACAGAAAGATAAATAAGAATGAACATTGTCTAGGTTGATTTGCCTCTCTGTTGATTGGAACGGAGGGCACTCGACTCCTGCGGGATAGAGAGGTCACTGGAGACCCCGCAGGCGCGAAAGCGCCGAGGAGGCTCCAGGACCTCCCCGGGGAAAGCGAGTGCCCGGAGCGGAAATCAACAGGCCCAATTGCAGGGACAATCTATAAATTTGGTATTTAGATTCTGACAACATAAAAAATTGCCGAGAAATACCCTTTCTCGACAATCTTGAAAAAGCCCTTCGCTAAGAAGGGCTTTTGAGTTTACTTATCAAATGTATACGTCCAAAACCGTTCGTTGTTGATCCACTTCATCACTTGCGGATCTTGTTCTTTCAACTTCTCCTCCATGCCAATAAACATTTGCTCTGTTTGCGACCGGTGAGCTTGGATGGCAGCAAGCTTTATTTCTGTAACGGGGCTAATATCATTGAGGATGTCCGGTTCCCCAATCTCGTCTACACAATTATTTGAGAAGGCGACACAGTGTAAGGTTGGCCGCACATCCGCAGGCATTTTCTCAACCGCCCGCACGACCGCCGCACCGGTGGCATCATGGTCAGGATGGACGGAATAGCCCGGATAAAACGTGATAATAAGCGAAGGGTTAACTTCTTCAATCACTTCTAACATCTTGTTGGCGAGCTTCTCTTCATCTTCAAATTCAATCGTTTTATCACGGTATCCCAGCATGCGCAAATCTTGAATGCCCAACACCCGTGCTGCTTCTTTCAATTCTTCTTTCCTGATTTTCGGCAGGTTCTCGCGATTGGTAAACGGGGGATTCCCCATGTTGCGTCCCATTTCTCCTAGAGTTAAACAGGCATAGGTGACCGGGGTGCCGTTTTTCACATGGGTCGCAATCGTCCCAGACACACCAAATGCCTCATCATCAGGGTGAGGAAAAACGACCAAAACGCTTCGTTCTTTTTCCATAAATCATTCTCCTTCCGGCCTTGCCGTATTATTCAAAAGGGGTGCTGGAAATTTCCAAGGCAACCGCTAGTTTTCCGGCATTATCGTGTCCGGCTAAGAGCAGGTGATTGTCTTCATCAATTTCGTAATGGGTAATTCCTTCTGCATAAATCCAGCCAAGGTTGATCTTCAAACCAACCCGAAACGGGCCATTCCCGGTTATTTTGCCTAATTCATAACGAACAAGCGCATTGCGGATGAATGCTCCGGCTGAAAAAAATGATTGATCATTATGTGATGCATAGGCACCGTTTGTTGTTTCAAGGTGGATGTAAACATCCTTATTGGCAAAGCTGTTAATCGCAGCCTGTGCGCCTTTCACATCAATAGGTTCCAAGGTGCAACCTCCTTTCCCTTCAAAATAGAATGATTAGGTCTAATGTCTATTTTAATTAATAATGTAACTATCATACTAAAATTAGGTAAAAAATGCGAAATGAATGCTCGCTGGTGCCTGACACCATGAAATTACAGAATGAAAATGACAATATGAAAATGACAGCATGAAGAAGAAAGAGCCGATCCAGGGACCGGCTCTTTCTTCTATAGTTTATTCCACACAATCCTCGCAATATTCTGTTTTTGAAAGGCCGCTGCGGTAAGCACCGTGCCAGGTTGGACCGACATATTCGTTTAGGCGGAAGCCTTGCGCGATGGCCGCTGTAATAAATTCTTTGGCAACATCAACCGCATCATAAACGGATTTCCCTTTTGCTAATTCAGCGGTTATTGCTGAGGAGTAGGTACAGCCTGCACCGTGCGTGTAGGTGGTTTCAAATTTTTCTGACTCGTACAGCATAAAGTCCTTTCCATCATAAAGCAGGTCGACTGCTTTTTCTTCGGATTGAAGCTTGCCGCCGCCTTTAATCAACACGAATTTTGCCCCTTGCTCGTGGATTTTCTCCGCGGCTTCCTTCATTTCCACAACCGTACGAGGCGTCTTCATGCCTGCCAGCTGTCCTGCTTCAAACAGATTAGGTGTAACCACTAAAGCACGCGGCAACAGAAACTCACGCATTGCATCGGTTGTTTCCGGATTTAGGACCTCATCTTCCCCTTTACAAACCATAACCGGGTCAATGACGACACGCTCGAGTTTATTTTCATCAATTTTTCGTGCGGCTAACTCGATGATTTCAACCGTACCAAGCATGCCTGTTTTCATTGCATCAATACCAACCGAAAGGACGGTTTCAAGTTGTGTTTCAAGGGTATCAACCGCAATCGGAAAAACGCTATGGTGCCAATCGTTTTTCGGGTCCATCGTAACGATGGATGTCAATGCTGTCATTCCATAGACGCCAAGCTCCTGAAATGTTTTTAAATCTGCTTGAATTCCAGCCCCGCCACTTGTATCAGAGCCTGCAATCGTCATTACTTTTTTAATCGTCATATGTATTCCTCCTTCGTATCTAAAAACCTCTTACTTATTATAAAACATTTTTATAAATTTAACAGAAATCGTAAGAGGACACGACCTGGAAATTGGATTTTGGAAGCAATAATTGACAGAAAAATGACAAATACTTCTTTTCTACTATTAACAAACTTTTATAGTGATAAATATTACTTTCGAAAAAAATAACCGGCAGTAAGATATTTACAAAAGGAACTGCGTTTAATCGACTTTGGTGATGGAATCGCTTACAAACAAAAAGTAAATCACATAGTAAACGTGACTAAATAACCAGTTCATAAAATTGTCGAAAGAATGACACAAACATGAAATGAAATGGACAAAGTCCTGACATCTATGTGCAGAGATTTGTTATCCTTTAAAAAAAAAACTGTCATTCCTTTTTAAAAGGATAATCGCTTATTTAGCAAAGTGACAAATGTCGCTGAGTTCACTAGGTAAAAATTCTTACAATGATTAAATGTTGAAGTTTCCTAAAGAGGAGGGAAAACAATGCACAGTAAAGGTTGTCCCGATGAATATCCTATTTCCTTACTTATTAACGGCTACGAAATTGCCGTTTTTCAACTGACAAAGTACAACTTAGACGATTGGACCTATGGATATTTGTTTTCTGAAGGATTTATTCAATCCTCAAATGATATTGAGTCAATTGTGATCAATGAAGAACTAAGCACAATCAACGTTTCGCTCCGCTCAGAATTTGACGAGGAGCAATTTTTTTCGAAAAAGAAGCATTACACCGCAGGCTGTGGCCGTGGCGTAACTTTCTTTTCGATGACAGATGTGAAGGAGTTTGAAAGAGTAACATCTGAAAAAAACTATCAATTAAGTTATCTATTAAAAAAGAGAAGCGAATTCGCCCAGAATTCAGAACTTTATCTTGAAACCGGCGGTATGCATGGTGCCTGTATTGTTGATGAGGACGGCATGATGACGATCCGTGAAGATATTGGCAGACACAATGCCGTAGATAAAATAATTGGTTACGCTATCAAAAATCACCTGCAGCCCGATCGGTTAATTTTACTAACAACCGGCAGGGTTTCATATGAAATGCTCTCTAAAGCAGCAAAATTTGGCTTTCCTGTGATAGGTTCACGTACAGCGGCTACCAAGCAGGCAGTACAGCTGGCGAAATACTTAAACATTGAAGTGATTGGCTATTTAAGAGGGAAAATGGCAACGATTTATACTTCAGCTGGCAGAGTCAAAAACGATGTAACCGGGGAGTCCAATTTCCAGAGAATCATTGAAGGGGGGAATTAGCAACACCGTTCAATGGCCGGTAAGAAAGATGCAAAAGAGAGAAATATAGGGATATTCTAAAATAGTTTATGGGAAGGAGAATGAGATGATGGTTGAATTGAACCTGAATCGTCGGCAATTTTTAAAGCTGTCAGGTGCTACCGCTGCTACCTTAGCAGTTGTTGAGCTCGGCTTTAATGAGAAAAAGGCCTATGCGAACGCAAAGAATTTTAAAATTGCCAAAGCTACTGTAACACCAACCGTTTGCTGCTTTTGCGGTGTAGGATGTGGGATCCTTGTACACACCAAAAACAACACTGTGGTTTATACGGAAGGGGATCCGGATAATCCGATTAACGAGGGTAAGCTATGCAGTAAAGGTACAACCTTAAGACAGCTTTACACATCTGAAAAACGTATGACCAAACCGCTTTATCGTGCCCCTGGCAGCAATAAGTGGGAGGAAAAAGAGTGGGAATGGATGCTTGACACGATTGCCAAGCGGACAAAAGCAACAAGAGATGCTTCATTTGTTGTAAAAGAAAACGGACTGACCGTAAACAAAACCGAAAAAATTGCCAGCCTTGGCGGTGCGGCACTTGATAATGAAGAAACCTATTTAGTGTCAAAATTAATGAGAGGGCTTGGTGTCACCTACTTAGAGCACCAGGCACGAATATGACATAGTTCGACGGTTGCCGGTCTGGCACCTTCATTTGGTCGTGGCGCAATGACAAACCATTGGAACGACTTACAACACACGGATTGTGCACTTATTATGGGCGCAAATCCTGCGGAAAATCATCCAATCAGCTTTAGATGGTTGACAAAAGCGAAAGAAAACGGCGGAAAAATCATCAGTGTTGACCCAAGGTATACACGTACCTCTGCGGTATCTGATATTTATGCACCGCTGCGTTCTGGAACAGATATTGCCTTCATGGGCGGTATGATTAAATATGCAATCGATAACAATCTTTTACACAAAGATTATGTTATTAACTATACAAATGCCTCCTTTATTGTGGCAGACGGCTTTGATTTTAATGATGGCCTTTTCTCAGGCTATGACGAAGCAACGCGTACCTATGACAATACCAAATGGACAATTGCAACAAATGAAGATGGAACTCCGAAAAAAGATCCAACCTTACAGAATCCAAAATCTGTCTTCCAATTAATGAAGAAGCACTATTCTCGTTATGATGTGGATACAGTATCGGGAGTGACTGGTACACCTAAAAAGGATTTATTAAAGGTGTATGAGGCTTTCTGTGCAACAAGTAAAGTGGGCAAAGCAGGAACGATTCTTTACGCAATGGGTACAACCCAGCATACAGTTGGTTCACAAAACGTTCGTGCTTTCGCAATCATTCAGATGCTTTTAGGAAACATTGGCTTACCAGGCGGCGGAATCAACGCGATGCGCGGTGAATCAAACGTTCAAGGTTCGACAGACTTCGGCTTATTATGGGATAACCTCACAGGATACCTTGGGGCTCCTAAAGCAACCATCCCTGAGCATGCGACACTAGCAACCTATTTGGCAAAAGAAACACCTCCAACCGGTTTCTGGAGCAACAAACCAAAATTCGTAGTCAGCTTATTGAAGGCTTGGTACGGAAAAAATGCAACAAAGGATAACGAGTTCGGTTATCACTACTTACCAAAAGGCAACAAAAACTACTCGCATATTAACTTATTTAAAGCAATGTATAACAATGAACTAGACGGTGCTTTCCTTTGGGGAACAAACCCAGTGGTCGGTGGACCAAATGCTGGTAAGGAGAAAGAGGCACTTGGAAATCTGAAATGGATGGTCGCTGTTGACCTTTGGGAAACAGAAACAGCAGCCTTCTGGAAAAAAGAAGCGGGTAGTGACCCATCGAAGATTAATACAGAGGTATTCCTGCTTCCGGCATCGGCTTCTTTTGAAAAAGAAGGAAGTATTTCCAACAGCTCGCGCTGGATGCAATATCGTTGGAAAGCCATTGACTCACGGGGAGAAGCACGACCAGACCTTGATATTATTCATGAACTGGCACTAAAACTGAAAAAGCTATATGCTAACAGTCCAAAATCTGCGGATCAACCTTTCTTAGCACTTGATTGGAACTATGGTAACGGCGAAGCACCAGATCTTGATGCAATTGCAAAAGAAATCAACGGATATGACTTAAAAACTGGGAAACTCTTACCAGGCATCGCTGCCCTATTAGATGATGGAACCACTTCAAGCGGAAACTGGATTTATTCCGGCTTCTATCCTGAAGAAGGAAAAAATCTATCGAAGCGCCGCGATAATAAAGATACAGGTAATGCAAACTTCCTTAACTGGTCATTTGCTTGGCCGGCAAACCGTCGTATTCTTTACAACCGTGCTTCTGCTGATCCAAGCGGTAAGCCATGGAGCAAGGAAAAGGCCGTTATTTGGTGGGATGCTGCGGCGAAGTCATGGGTAGGTAACGATGTTCCAGACTTTAAAGCGATTCTTTCACCAAGTGAACCAGGCGGTACGGGTGCCTTCATGATGAATAAAGATGGCGTAGGATTATTGTTTGCCCCTACGATGAAGGATGGTCCATTCCCTGAACACTATGAACCATTTGAAAGCCCAGCTAAAAATGCGTTCTCATCGGTCGAATTGAATCCGGCGGTTGTCATTAATGATGGCGACTTTAATAAAAAAGGCTACAAGGTCGACTATCCAATTGTCGCAACTACTTACCGTGTAGAAGCACACTGGCAATCAGGTTCAATGACTCGTAACCAAGAGTGGCTTTCTGAGATTGCTAGATATATGTTTGTAGAAATAAGTGAAGAATTGGCAAAAGAAAAAGGCATTAACAATAAAGATAAAATCATTGTTGAATCGGCACGCGGCAAAATCACAGCCTATGCCATGGTAACAAAACGTTATAAACCATTTACAGTTAATGGTAAAAAAGTGCATCAAGTAGGGATGCCTTGGAATTTTGGATTTAAAGGATATGCAACAGGAGATTCTGCAAACCGCCTGACTCCACATATTGGGGATGCCAACACAATGATTCCGGAATATAAAGCATTCCTTTGCGACATAAGGAGGGCTGACTAATGGCTGAATTTGTAAAATATGTTGACGTGACCAAATGTGATGGCTGTAAGGCGTGTATGGTTGCTTGTAAAAACTGGAATGACCTTCCTGCCGAAGTAACCGAATTCCAAGGAAGTGTTCAGTCACATCCTAAAACAAGCGCAGATACATGGAATGTGCTTCAATATATTGAACACGAAAATGGCAAAGGTGATTTAGAATATCTTTTCCGCCACACTTCTTGTATGCATTGTAAGGAAGCGGCTTGTGAAAAGGTTTGCCCGGAAAATGCAATCAGTTATTCTAAATTTGGCTCGGTTGTCATTGATCATGATAAGTGCGTAGGCTGCGGCTATTGCGTGGAAAACTGTCCATTCGAAGTCATTTCCTTAAAGACGTACAAAGATAAAAATGGCAAGGAATACAAAAAGTCACAAAAGTGCACGATGTGTACAGACCGTCTCGAAGAGGGCTTACAGCCTGCCTGCGTGACTACTTGTCACACGGATGCGATGCAGTTTGGTAAAAAAGATGAAATGCTGGCAAAGGCGCAAAAACGTTTAGCTCAAATTAAAGACCGTTTCCCGAATGCCAATATTTATAATCCGCAAGGGGTTGGCGGTACGCACACAATTTATGTGTTAGCTGAAAAACCAAGTGTATATGGCCTTCCTGAAAGCCCTAAGGTTCCAACCTCTGCGGTTGTGTGGAAAGACTATGCACAGCCAATCGGTAAAGCCATGATCGGGGCAACTACGATGGCGGTTGTCGGTGCCTTTATCACCAACAGTATTATGAGTAAGAGAAGTAAGGATAATCATGACGAAGATGGAGGTGGCAGCCATGAGTAATTACCAGAAGCATCCGAAAGCAAATGAGCAAATTAGACGTTTTCCGAAGGCGTTTGTTTGGGCACATGCGATCAATGGTTTGGCATTCTTTGCCCTCTATATCACGGCTCTGCCAATGTATACCGAATTCTTTGACTGGCTTTATCCAGTTTTGGGCGGACCGGCAAATGCACGGTTATTACACAGAATTTTTGCGGTAATATTCATCACGCCTACCTTCATCTTGCTAATATTTAGTCCGAAGTTTTTTATGCATTGGATGAAAGAGTTAGTCACATGGAAAAAGCGCGATCTTCAATTTTTCACTGAATTTGTTAAAGAATTATTTGGCTTTAACTTCAAGCATATTCGCCAAACCTTCTTTAACGCAGGGGAAAAAATTAACTCAGTAATCCAGATTTTATGTGCTATTCTGATTATTGCATCAGGATTCACGATGTGGTTTCCTGACTTCTTTCCAAGAGCACTTGTCCAATGGGGATACGTCCTTCATAACGTCGGTTTCGGACTAGGAATTGCCGTTATCGTTGGTCACGTCTATCTATCTGTTGTTCATAAGCATTCCAGACCAGGATATTCTGGTGTTGTTACGGGAAAAGTACCTGCCTGGTGGGCAAAAGGCCACTATCCGGACTGGTATGATGAAGAAGCCAAAAAAGGCAACTTCCCTAACCTGGATGATCCAAAGCATAAGAAGAACAAAGGCGCGTAGAAAGAAATGCGGAAGCGCCCGTTTAGCGCCGTATGGACTGGAGCGGTCCGACTGAGATAAAGGAAACACGAAGAGCGTTAGCGATTCGATGTTGACTTATCGTAGGGAGGAGTGCGAAGTACACTAGGCGTTGGGCGCTGGAGCTGGACACAAGGAAAATTATAAAAAAGGGATGGCTGTCGCTCTAAAGGCAGCCATTTCTTTACTACATGAAAGAGGTGCAGCAACATATGATAAAGTCCGTGGTTTCAAAAGAATATCAGGAGCTTCAAAAGGAAATAGTTTTACTTCAAGATAAATGGAAGCAACAGATCAATCCCGAAACGATTAGACCAAACCTTGACAAAGCTGCTATGGAAGCTGGTGTGCCTGCAGCTGCATTATCGGCTATTGACTTTGAAATTTCCCTATATTTACAGTGGATAGAGGAAATAATTACCTTGTTAGTCATGAAAAATCCTGAGCTTGAACCAAAGCTTACTGGCATTAACAGTCTGCTAACTGAAGAAACGGCTATCCGATGGATCGAAGAGGCTTTTTCATCCAACCATGTTTACTTTGTTAAGTTTGCAGAAGAAAACGGACTGGAAGAATGGATTCCGCAATTCTTGGCTGAAACCGCACTCCGTCCCTATTTACAATTAACTGCAGAAAAAGTCCAAGACGAGATCACTCACGCCATCCCGGGCGCAGGCTGCCCTGTTTGTGGAGAACCAGTCCGCTTAGCTTCATTGAATGAAGATGGAAAGAAGGTAATCCATTGCCCGCGCTGCCTTGCACACTGGAATGCTAAACGCCTGGAATGCGGACACTGTGGTAATGAGGACCATAAAACCATCGAGTTTATTACCATTGAAGGAGATGCTGTTTCTCAAATTCAAGTTTGCGAAGAGTGTAACGGCTATATTAAAATTATTGATACCAGACAATATATTGAAAAACCGTCTGCAGCCTTACTGGATTTAAACTCGATTCATTTGGATTTTGTTGCACAGGAAAATGGCTATAATGCTGTAGGTGTGAAAAAAGAAACACATTAAGAAGGTGCTAAAAACATGAAGGCTGCGGCTATTATTTTATCAGGTGGGAAATCAAGCAGGATGGGCACCAATAAAGCCCTTCTAAAAATAAATGAGAAAACCAACATCGAGAGAATTGTTGATACGCTAAAGTTGTCCTTTAATGATATAATTCTGGTAACCAATCATCCTGAACAGTATCCATTTTTAGGAGTGAAGATGGTCTCGGATTTTTATCCCGGTCAAGGACCGCTTGCAGGGGTTCATGCCGGCTTGCTGTCATCCAAGTATGATAAAAATTTTATTGTCGCTTGTGATATGCCATTTGTTTCAGTCGAACTAGCCGAGGTGCTTGTCCAAAAATGCGGCGACTGTGATGCGGTCATCCCTGTCATTCATGGAGTTCAGCACCCTTTATTTGCTGTCTTCGATAAGAGAGTGACGGATGAGGTCGCAAATAGTATTGAAGCGGGACGACTTCGTATGAAACATCTGCTCGATCATTTAAACGTCCGTTATATAACGGAAAAAGACCTGCAGGAATACAGCAGCTTGGACTTAGAACGTGTCTTTTTTAATATGAATCGCCCAAACGAGTATGAAGACGCCAAAAGGTGGGCTGAAGCGGATGATTTTTCCAACATTAACGGGCAGTAACAAAGAGTACAGGCAGGGGGATAACTGCCAACTGCCCATAAAAGCCCGATTTGTTCAACTAACAACAAGTGGAAAATCGCCGCTTATTGAAGTTTCACTATCATAAGGGGGAAGTAGGGAACCATGCAATTTTTCAAAGTGAAAACAGTTGAAGAAACATATGCCTTAATTGAGGAAAATATTCCAGCCATCAAGCAAACCGAAATGCGCGTGCTCGAAGAAGCGCTTCATTATATCTTAGCTGAACCAGTGATTGCAAAGGAAAATGTGCCGAGCTTTGATCGTTCAACTGTCGATGGTTATGCTGTTCGTGCCAAGGATACGTATGGTTCTTCTGAATCGATGCCTGGCTTCCTGACGGTAACGGGGGAAGTGAAAATGGGGGAGGTTCCCACGGCAAAAGCAGGCCCAGGTCATGCGGTCTATGTGCCGACTGGCGGGATGCTTCCATTTGGAAGTGACAGCGTTATCATGATTGAGCATTGTGAAGAAGTCGATACGCTGTTAAATACGTACAAGCAGGTAGCCCCTGGGGAGAATGTGATTCGTGCCGGGGAAGATATTAGAGAAGGCGAAACGCTGCTTACGGCTGGCACAAAACTTCGCCCACAGGAGTTAGGGGCACTCGCTTCTTTAGGAGTGGCAACTGTAACAGTATTCCGTAAATTAAAAGTCGGTTATCTTTCATCCGGTGATGAAATCGTCCCATATCAAACGGAAACCTTAGCAGAAGGGCAAATTCGTGACATCAACTATTTAACCATTTCAGGATTAGCGAGCGAATGGAATGTGGATGTACTCTATGGCGGAATTGTCCGTGATGATTTTGAAGAGTTTAAACAAAAGGCCCGTGAACTCTATCAACAGGTAGATTGTTTAATCCTTTCCGGCGGAAGCTCGGTCGGCGCAAAGGATTATACCACGGATGTCATCCAGTCGTTAGGTAACCCTGGCGTTTTTGTCCATGGTATTTCGATTAAGCCCGGAAAACCTACGATTCTAGCAATGGCGGGTGGGAAACCGGTGATTGGACTGCCAGGTCATCCAGCCAGTGCAATGATTATTTTTAAGCTGTTTGGCGAGCAAATTTTACGCAAGCTAAAAGGCGAGCGGATAGAACGGAAACTGGAGCGGGTGTTTGCAAGAATTACGAAAAATATCCCTTCCTCACCCGGACGTTCTGATTATATCCGTGTCCGCCTGTTCGAAAAAGAGGGAGAATGGTGGGCTGAACCGATTATTGGCAAATCCGGCTTGATCACAACCTTAGTCAAGAGCGATGGAATTGTCGAGATAAGTTCAGAAAAAGAGGGAATTGCACAGGGAGATTACGTACCTGTGATTTCATCACGATAAAGGGGACCTAGCAATGAATTATAAAAACTTTAGGCGAAAAATTTATTTAGAAGATAAACCCCGAGCACAAGCTAGAGAAGAAATTCTCGCGGCTCATTCGCTGACCCCTGAAAAGGAAGAAATCGCAACAAGTACCTCCTTGGGCCGTGTGACAGCCGAACCTATCTTTGCACGGGTGTCAATGCCGCATTACCACGCAAGCGCGATGGATGGAATTGCCGTCGTTGCTGAAAGCACCTATCAAGCCCATGAGCAAAATCCACTTCGTTTGAAAAGAGGCGAAGAATTTAGTTATGTCGATACTGGGAATGCGATTCCTTCTCCATTTAACGCCGTCATTATGATTGAGCATGTCGATGTTATTGATGAGGAAACGATTGAAATTATCGAACCCGCAACCCCTTGGCAGCATATTCGTCCCATCGGCGAAGATGTTGTTCAAGAGGAAATGCTCTTTCCTCAAGGACATATCTTACGGCCGGCTGATCTCGGTGTGCTATTAGCCGGACAGCAAACGGTCATTCCTGTTGCCAAAAAGCCTGTAGTGACGATTATTCCAACCGGCAACGAGCTTGTGGATGCAGATGCAGCTGAACTTGCACCCGGAAAAATCATTGAATTTAATGGCTCCGTCTTTGCAGGCTTTATTCAGGATTGGGGCGGAGAACCAGTGCTTCATCCGATTGTAAAGGACGAACCTGAAAAAATTAAAGAAGTACTTTTAGAAGCAGCTGAGACCTCTGATATCATTGTTATCAATGCCGGCTCATCCGCAGGCTCGAAGGACTACACGGTCCACATTATCGGCGAAATCGGCGAGGTCTTTACCCATGGGGTCGCCGCACGGCCTGGAAAACCAGTTATTTTAGGAAAAATAAATGGCAAAATTGTGGTGGGTGTTCCAGGTTATCCGGTCTCAGCTTATTTGGCACTCGAATGGTTTGTCAGACCGATAATTTGCAAGTACCTGCAAATTCCCGAACCAAAAAGGCAGACTGTAACTGTTAAGCTGGGGCGCCGGATTGTCTCGTCGATGGGAGCTGAGGACTTTGTCCGGATGAACATCGGCTTTGTCAATGGACAGTTCGTTGCGAACCCGCTGACAAGAGCGGCAGGCGTGACGATGTCGTATGTCAGGGCAGACGGGATGCTAATCGTACCAACCAACATTATTGGCTATGAACAAGGCGATCTCGCCGAAGTTGAATTGCTGCGCCCGCTTGAAGAAATTAAAAACGCGATTGTGTTTTGTGGGAGCCATGATTTGACGATTGACCTGTTGTCGTCCCGATTAAAACGGGTGCGAACAGATATGAAAATTGTCTCCTCCCATGTCGGCAGTATGGCGGGTATCATGGCGATTCGCAAAGGAGAGGCCCATGTAGCCGGGATTCATTTGCTTGACCCAGGTACAAAGGAATACAATCTTTCTTATGTAAGTAAATTTTTAGCCGGTCAAGACGTTGTTCTTTATCCATTTTTAAAAAGAAAGCAAGGCTGGATCCTGCCAAAAGGCAATCCGCTTGGCATTGAAACAGCAGCTGATTTAGCACGAGTCCACGCCAATTACGTCAACCGTCAAAAAGGAGCAGGAACCCGGATACTGTTTGATCTTTTATTGGAAGAAGGGTGCCTGACACCAGATGATATTACCGGTTATGACAGGGAAATGTTTTCGCATTTAGCGGTAGCCGCGGAAGTAAACGGGGATGCGCACGGGGCAGGACTGGGGATTTATCCTGCGGCGAAAGCAATGGGCTTAGACTTTGTCCCTGTCGCGGATGAGGAATATGATTTGCTGATGACAAGAAGCTTTTATGAAAGTGAAAGCGGCAGACTGCTGATTGCCATGATCCAATCGGCTGATTTCATTGCACAGGTTGAAAAAATTGGCGGTTATCAAGTGATCGAAAATGCAGAGCCAAAGTGCTTGCTTAAAGAGGTGTAATCAAAATGATGTATCAAATCTCAAAGGAACCCATCGATATTCAAAGTGTCATTGATAAAGTTGTCCAGCGTGAAGCGGGCGCAATTACGTCGTTTATTGGAACCGTCCGTGAATTAACGAAGGGAAAGAAAACGTTATTCTTAATCTATGAAGCCTATGAAGCGATGGCTGTGAAAAAGCTAGAGCAGATTGGCCGGGAAATTGAACAGCGCTGGGAAGGCGCTTGCGTCGCTATCACCCACCGGGTTGGCCGCTTAGACATTACCGATGTAGCGGTCGTTATTGCCGTTTCAACGCCGCACCGTGCCGATGCATATGATGCCAACCGCTATGCGATTGAACGGATTAAGGAAATCGTCCCAATCTGGAAGAAAGAACATTGGGAAGAGGGCGAAGCGTGGATGGGCAATCAGCTTGAAACGGTCGCCTATCCGAGCGGTAAGCCTGAGGAGAGTGACTTAAATGAATAAGGTTCTATTTTTTGCTCATTTGCGTGATGCAGTTGGAGCAGAGTTTCTTTCCGTCGATGCTGGGGGGAAAACAGTGGCTGAGTTAAAGGCAGAGTTATCTGCTAAATATAACCTCCCGAAAATGGACACGGTGATGACGGCGGTCAATGAAGAGTTTGCCGCGAACGATGAAGTCATTCGTGATGGGGATGAAATTGCTTTTATTCCGCCAGTAAGCGGAGGATGATAGCATGAACGAACGGTATTCACGGCAGATACTTTTTCCGGGGATTGGCAAGGAAGGACAAGCGAAAATTAGCAGCAAGCATGTGCTGATTATCGGTGCAGGGGCCTTAGGGTCAGGAAGTGCGGAGGTGTTGACCCGGGCCGGCGTTGGCAAAATTACGATCATTGACCGCGATTATGTTGAGGCCAGCAACCTGCAGCGCCAGCAGCTCTATACAGAGGAAGATGTGGCTGAAAAGCTTCCGAAAGCGGCTGCAGCCGAAAAGCGTTTGCTCTCGATCAATTCCGATGTTGAAGTAGTTTCGATCATCGGTGATGCTACACCTCAGTTGTTGGAAGAGCTGGTGGTGGGCGTTGATGTGATGATCGATGCAACCGATAATTTTGAAACTCGAATGGCGATGAATGATGTCTCACAAAAATACAATGTTCCATGGATCTATGGGGCCTGTGTTGGCAGCTTTGGGATGACGTTTTCGATGATTCCGGGGAAGACTCCTTGTTTAAATTGTCTGCTGCGTTCCATTCCGCTTCAGGGGATGACCTGTGATACGGGTGGAATTATTTCCCCGGCAGTACAGATGGTAATTGCCCATCAGACTGCGGAAGCATTGAAGATGTTAGTCGAGGATTGGGACGCAGTGCGGACCTCCTTTGTCAGCTTTGATTTATGGAGAAATCAGTACACAAGCTTGAAGATGTCGAAGGCCAAGTTTGCAGGCTGTTTGTCATGCGGTGAGGATCGGACCTATCCCTACCTCGATCATGAAAATATGACAAAGACGACAGTGCTGTGCGGCCGCGATACGGTCCAAATCCGTCCCTCATCAGTTGGTGAGATCTCATTGGAACGCCTGGCCGGTCAGCTTAGTTCGCTTGGTTATGTGGTCAAGGGCAATCCATATTTGGTGTCGGTCGAGATGGGCGAGGAAAGGATGGTTATCTTTCAAGATGGACGCGCCCTTATTCACGGGACTAAGGATTTGACCCATGCAAAGTCAGTTTACCAGCGGATCTTAGGATGAGTACCGTGCGCTGGACGCTGTATTTGGACAATAGAAGTAACCCGTACCTATTTCGGTACGGGTTTATTTGCGAGTTATGGTTAGCTATTAGATTTTGAGAGATGTACGCAGACTAACATAATAAATGAAATGCCAATTATACTTAGTACCCATAACCAAGCCAAGTGCATATTACCAGAGTCAATGGCAATATAGATAGCTGTGGGGATGGTTTGTGTTTTTCCGGGGATGTTTCCCGCAAACATAAGCGTGGCCCCAAATTCACCTAACGCTCGTGCAAAACTTAAAATTCCACCAGAAATAATTGACTTTAGTGAAAGTGGAATGGTCACTAAAAGAAATAGCTTGAATTCATTCGCCCCATCTACTCGGGCTGCCCCCTCAATATCTTCATTAATGGCCTCAAATCCGGTCTTGGCGGATTGATACATAAGCGGGAACGCCACAATCGTGGATGCAATGACGGCAGCCCACCAGGTAAACATAACGGGCTGTTTAAACAGCCATTCTATCAATTGTCCGATTGGGCTTTGTCTACCAAATAGAACGATTAACAAAAAACCCACAACAGTCGGGGGTAATACTAATGGCAAAAGGAATAGGGTTTCAATGAAAACTTTCCCTGTGAATTTCGCATTCGCCATGACCTTCCCTAAAATTAACCCCATAATCAAGACAATGATACCTGAAGTGAAAGCAATCTCTATCGATAGTTTGACTGGAGCCCAAAAGTTGTCTGCCATTGTACTATATTACAGTCCTTTAAATCCGTATTTTTTGAAAACTTCCATCGCTTCATTACTGTTTAGATATTCATAGAATAACATGGCTTCTTTTGGATGGCTACTAGCCTTGATGATTCCAACAGGATACACGATTGGAGTATGGGTCTTTTTATCAGCCGTTGCCGCAATTTCCACTTTATTTGAGGTTAATGCATCTGTTTTATAAACCATTCCCGCATCAACATTTCCTGTTTCCACATATGTAAGCACTTGGCGTACATCCTTGGCATAGACGATTTTCCCTTCAACTGAGTTCCAAATCGTTAAGTTTCCTAGTACCTCTTTCGCATATTTACCTGCTGGGACAGATTCAGGAGTCCCAATCGAAAGCTTATCAGCTTTCGTAAGATCTTCAAACGTTTTAATTCCTTTTGTGGAGTCTTTTGGAACGACAAGGACAAGCTCATTACCAACCAAATCGATCCCATTTTTCTTTTCAATAAGACCATCTATCACTAATTGATCGAATTTATCTTCTGCTGCAGAAAAGAAGAGATCGACAGGTGCTCCTTGTGAAATTTGCTGTTGCAACGCTCCGGAAGCTCCAAAGTTATAATTAATTTTTAGATTACCATGTTCTTTATTAAAATTTGATGTAATTTCAGTCAATGCGTCTTGCAAACTTGCCGCTGCTGATATCGTCAATTCGACGTTCTTTTCAGGGGCCGCTTGTTTTTTCTCTATCGGCCTTTTACTTTGTTCATTAGCTGAACACCCTGTAAAGACAAGTAAAAACAATAACATCGTTAAAAATAATTGATAACTTTTTTTCAATTTGTCTCTCTCTCCTTATAATTAGTTATATCTAATTATAACTAATTATAATTGGTTGTGATATGAAGAAAATCACAAAATGCAATTTTAGTAAGAATATGCTTATTAAAAAATAATAAGATACAATAGAAGGAGGAGGGATGGACATGTCAAAGGAGATTTCCTATACGATTGAAGAAGTATCGCAGCTATTAAAGGTCTCGAAACTAACCATATATGATTTGATAAAAAAAGGGGAAATTCCTGTATTCCGTGTGGGAAGACAGATGCGGATGGATGCAAAGGATTTGGATAATTACATATCTAATAATAAGACAAATCAGGGCACGACTCCTCCTGCCCAAGAATTGCATCAACAAAGAATGGAACCAAGGGCATCCAAAAACATTGTCATTAGTGGCCAAGACATTATTCTAGATATCCTAGGTAAACACATTGAGAAATCTTCCACCTATAAAGCCTTACGTTCCTATTCAGGAAGTTTAAACAGCCTCATTTCTTTATACAATGGAGAATGTGAAATAGTTAGCTTACATATGTTTGATGGAGATACAGGGGAATACAATCTACCTTATGTAAAAAAGATTTTGGTAGGCTATTCATATATTTTAATCAATCTTGTTTCAAGAAAAGCAGGTTTTTATGTTCAAAAAGGAAACCCGCTCCACATCACATCTTGGGCTGATTTAAATCAAGAGGATGTAAAAATCATCAATCGAGAGAAAGGGTCGGGTGCAAGGATCCTTCTCGATGAACAGCTTAGAATACACAATATTTCTTCTAAGAATATAAATGGGTATGAGCACGAAGAGACGAATCATTTAAGTGTTGCTTCTGCCGTCTCTACTGGGATCGCAGATGTGGGAGTGGGAATTGAAAAGGCTGCTAAGATCGTTGGAATAGACTTTGTTCCGTTAATAACGGAACGTTACGATCTAGTTATTTTAAAAACACCTGAAAATGAAAAACTGATACAAATTGTAAAGGAAACTTTATCTTCTCAGCTGTTTCAATCAGAAATAAACTCTTTGGGTGATTATGAAATTTCTCAAACAGGATCCATTATTTATGAGACTTTTTAAAAAGGAAATTCTCAGGTTATTGATATGACAAAATCTGACTTGTTTCACGTGGAACAGTGGATTTTGTCGAGAGTCCTAACGAATGGTTTGATTTTTCGTAAAAGGAGTCGTACTCGTGTATTATGAGATAATAGTCGAAAATAGAGAGGTAATTTCAAAATGAATATATCCGTCCAAAAACTATTAACGAAAATAGAAGCAGAATTGAAGCTGGCGAAAAGCAGCACCAAGGAAGAAAGCTTGCGAGAAAAAGTCTATTCTATTAAAATATTATGCGAGTTGCTGCTAGACGAAAAACCGTCACCGACAAGCGAGGTTCCGGTGGCTCCCACGCCTTCGGTTCAACCAGCCATCTCCTTTCAGGCTTACCAACAGCCTGTCATGAGCCAGCCAATCATTCAACAAACACCAACATTACAACAGCCGAAAAAACTAGACATGGAAAACGAAGCCAACGGGGATTCATTGTTTGATTTTTAACAAAAGGCTAAATTAAGGCACATTGTTGATTCAACCACTCTGTTGATTGAAGCGGAAAGCGAAGCGCCTGGAGCGGGAATCAACAGACCATTAAACAGAGCTAAAAAATAGGGGGAATTTTTAGATGAAAGCTTTTATAATAGTTGGTGCGATCAACGCCTTCATAGCGGTTGCGCTTGGGGCCTTTGGTGCCCATGGATTAAAGGATAAACTGGATGCCTATTATTTGGATATTTGGAAAACGGGTGTCACCTATCAAATGTTCCACGCCATCGGGATATTGATAATTGGCCTCTTAATCGGGAAAGTAGCCGCTGCCAGCCCGCAATTTACCTGGGCAGGATGGCTGATGCTGGCCGGTATTATCTTCTTTAGCGGCAGTTTATATGTATTAAGCTTAACAAAGATTGGTATCTTAGGGGCGATCACACCAATTGGCGGTGTCTGCTTCTTAGCAGCCTGGATTCTAATTGTTGTTGGCGCAGTTAAACATTTGTAATTACTTTATGGCATTGGGAGGGGTTCCCGGTGTCTTTTTTTATCGAAAAACAAAAACACCAATTGGCGCACAATTGGTGTTTGCTTGATATGATTTATCTAGGCGGGTAAGTAGCTAACGGTGGAGCACTGCCATATGGATATTCATACTCAATTTCTTCCGAAAATTGGACGTAGTCGACTGCGACCATTGGGATCAGGTACCTTGCCCCGGATTGTGGATCGCTCAAGATGACATGATCTCTTCCTGCCGCTTCAATAATTCCTTTAAATTCCTTCGCATTCCATTGATTGTTTCCTTCAAAAGTGGCAAAGACAGTTACCAATTTCCCCTTATTTAACCGTAAGATATTTTCGATGTACGACTGCTCAATTGGCAGCATGCCAGGTGCTTGCGGTGCCGGTGCTGAAGGCGATCCTGATCCTGCCCCGGCCGGTGGGAATTGCGGAAATCCTTGTGCACCAGGTGCCGGATAAAAACTTTGCCCGCCCCCCTGCACCCTTGGATCTCCTTGCTGTTGCCCAGATGCTCCCGGATAAGGCTGAAATCCCTGTGGATTGTAATATTGATTCATCTTTTTCCCTCCTAAAAAATGAATAAAACGAGTGGCCCAACAACCTATTAATACTCCCTGCAACCCAAATATGTTCCAACGGGGAAATATAAACTTTTCTGTATTTGAGAGTAGTGGAGTTCTTTCTTAGACTCGCTGTTTAAATAGTATGAGCACAAGGGGAGGAATATGACTAGCTAACCGGGAAGAACAGAAAAAAGTCCCCAGCTGAAAACTGAGAACTTTTAAAAAAATTATACATGAAGGAAACTAGCGATCCGTTCTTCCTCTAAGATGTTGCCAACAAAGAAGGAGCCGAATTCTCCGTATCTAGCACTTACCTCATCAAAACGCATTTCATAGACAAGCTTTTTAAACTGAAGGACATCCTCCGCAAACAAGGTGACGCCCCATTCATAATCATCAAAACCAACCGAACCAGTGATGATTTGCTTTACCTTACCAGCGTATGTACGGCCAATCATTCCGTGGCTGCGCATCAAACTTTTACGATCTTCCATCGGCAGCATGTACCAATTATCGTTGCCCTCGCGTTTCTTATCCATTGGATAGAAACAGACATATTTGGTTTTAGGCAGCGTCGGGTACAGACGAGCTAAAATTTGCGGATTTTGGTAAGGGTCCTCACCTTCAGGCAAGTAGTTACTTAGCTCAACAACCGAAACATAAGAATGGGCAGGCACGGTGAATTCGGCCAATCTTGTTTTATTGAATTCGGTTTCAATTTGGTTCAGTTCATCCATCGTCGGACGAAGAATCATCATCATAAAATCGGCTTTTTGCCCAACAATTGTATATAAAGCATGGCTGCCTTCTTTACGTTCCTGAGTCGCATTCCACTTCTCAACTAGACTTAAAAACTCGTGGATAGCTTCCTCTCGCTCATCACTAGGGAGCATTTTCCAAGTTGTCCAATCAACGGTACGGAAATCATGGAGGCAATACCAGCCATCAAGCGTTACTGCTGCTTCACTCATTATAATCACTCCTAAATAATCATTCTTCTTATTTACATTCATTACTATATCATAGTTTGACCCAGTGGCGCGCGAATAAACCTTCCGAAACCGACTAATGGATATTTTTATTATTAAAAGTAAATCATAAACTTTAGCCTGTAATTTTTTGAAAAAATAAACTTTTAGCCGCTGTGAGTGATATCCTTGAAATTTAAAAACGGTAAAGTATGCTAATGAAGTAGGTTTATTAAGGGAGGATTATTGTCGTGAGTGATTTATTTGAAGGATTGAAGCAAAAAGTTTCTGGACGTGATTTGAAGATTGTTTTTCCAGAAGGATTAGACGAACGGATTGTCAGAGCTGCAGGCCGTTTAGCTGCAGAGAAATTAATGACACCGATCTTGATTGGCAACATCGAACAGGTTCAGGCCAAAGCAGCTGAGGTTGGCGTATCGCTCGATGATGCAGAAATTTATGACCCTGCGAGCTATGCAGGCATGGACGAACTTGTGGCAGCGTTTGTGGACCGCCGCAAGGGGAAAGCAACCGAAGAGGATGCCCGCAAAATCTTGCTTGATGAAAACTATTTCGGCACGATGCTTGTGTATTTAAATAAAGCACACGGTCTTGTCAGCGGTGCGGCCCACTCGACTGCGGATACGGTACGCCCTGCCTTGCAAATCATCAAAACAAAAGAAGGCGTCAAGAAGACGTCTGGTGTGTTCATCATGGTTCGTGAGGTTGAAAAGTATGTGTTCGCTGATTGTGCGATTAATATTGCACCGGACAGTAATGATTTAGCTGAAATTGCGATTGAAAGTGCAAAGACAGCTAACATGTTTGATATCGAGCCGCGCATTGCGATGCTTAGTTTTTCAACAAAGGGTTCCGCTAAATCGCCGGAAACAGAACGGGTGGCAGCGGCAGTGGAAGAAGCGAAGCGCCGTGACTCATCGCTTGTATTGGACGGAGAGTTTCAGTTTGATGCAGCATTTGTTCCTTCGGTTGCTAAAAGTAAGGCACCAGATTCACCGCTGCAAGGCGATGCGAATGTGTTCATTTTCCCTAGCCTTGAAGCAGGAAATATCGGTTATAAAATTGCTCAGCGCTTAGGTGGCTTTGAAGCGGTCGGACCGATCCTGCAGGGCTTAAACGCACCAGTAAATGATTTATCGCGCGGTTGTAACGAAGAAGACGTCTACAAACTGGCGTTAATTACAGCAGCACAAGGGTTATAAGAGTTTTGAGAGGGGCCGGTCCGCGGTTATGGTGGACTGGCTTTTTTTATGACGATGAATTAGAGATGTGGGTTGCATTTACCGGAAAAATAAAAAAAGAGCATCGGTGGTAAATGAAATAAGGCTGCATTTACCGGAAAGGGAAAAAGGAGGTTATCGTCGGTAAATGAAATGAGGTTGCATTTAGCGATAGCGGTAAAAAAGAGCATCTACGGTAAATGAAAGAGGGTTAGATTTACCGATAGGAGGAAAAAGAGGCGCTAACGGTAAATGACAACCTCCTATTTTGACACAAGGAGATTCAGCTGTTTAATTTCACTTGATTTTGATAAAATAAGTCTATCAATTTAGTTAGGAGCCACCCAAATGGAAGGTTTACTACGCCAGCCGCAGTGGCGAATCATCGATCAATCTGCTGTTGGCATTCATTTTCAGGCATTACAATCGTTTGGAACCGATGATACCCTCTGTGCCTCGGTCGGAACGGGAGAGGCACCAGCCACAGCCAGGACCTGGGTGCACCACAAAACATGCGTCCTCGGCATTCAGGATACCAAACTGCCATTTTTACAAGAAGGAATCGAATTCCTGCAGGAGCAAGGCTATCAGTCGATTGTCAGAAACTCGGGCGGCCTCGCTGTCGTTCTTGATGAAGGGGTCCTCAATATTTCGTTAATTTTCCCCGAGGCTGAAAAAGGGATTGATATTAACCGCGGCTATGATGCAATGTGGCAGCTGATTCAGAATATGTTTGCGGACTTTCCGCATCAGATTGAGGCAAGAGAAATAGTCGGTTCTTATTGCCCAGGAAGCTATGACCTTAGTATTGGTGGAAAAAAATTTGCGGGCATCTCCCAGCGCCGCCTTAAAAAAGGGGTCGCTGTCCAGATTTATCTTTGTGTAAATGGCAGCGGCAGGGAACGTGCTGAACTGGTCAGACAATTTTATAAACTAGGAAAACAAGAAGCGGAAACAAAATTTACATATCCGCAGATTGTCCCGGAAGTTATGGCATCGCTCGCGGAATTGCTTGGCACGGATTTCACCATCGCCGATGTGATGCTCCGTCTATTAAACCAGTTAAAGGAAAATAGTGAATTTTTATATGCAGGGCAATTGAATGAGTATGAACTGTCTTTATTTCCAGGCTATTATCAACGGGTCATTGATCGTAATGAAAAAATTGCCGCCATGTAAAAAAGCCGCAAATCCCACTAGAGTGGATTTACGGCTTTTCTTTTCAAAGAGATGTTGCGCTTTTGCTCTTCTCCCAGTATTTTTATTCCGCGACTTTCTCTAAGTTCCCGTTACGGTCCATTTTGAATTTAGTCGCCGGTCTTTCTTCTTCTTCAAATAACACAAGCTTGCGGGCGCGGTTCATGATCTTCATTAAGGTCTCGTAATCTTCTTGAATCGTTTCGGTATTCTGCTCGAGGCCTTCAATTTTAGCGGACATTTCCTCATTTTGGCGCCTTACTTCAGCCAATTCCCTTTTTAATCTTTCATTCTCACTTTTTAATGCTTCATTTTGCAGATTGGCATGATGGAAGTTTTGCAAGTAAGTAATGACGGAATCAAGCGAAAGTCCTGTTGGATTGGCCTGTCGGTACGTTTGGACTGGCGATTGAACAGGTGCCTGTGCTTGAACGGGCGCCTGGGTTTGCATGGCTGCAGCAGGTGTTACATTGCTTTCCTCTGCCATCTCTGCTGTCATATCCGGCAGTTCAAACGAAGCCTCGAGCGGCATTTCAACTTGGACCGGCATCGTATCAAAATCAGGTGCTCCAGTGAGTGGTGGGCTGTATAAGAGTTTTTTCTTGCCGCCTTGCTCTTTTCCTAACACTCTTTGTCTTTGTTTTCGTTGCTTTTTGGCTAATTGTAATGCTTTTTCATAGCGGTGACGGACGACGGCATTCCATCTGAACCCACACGCGGCAGAAGTACGATTCAGCTTATCGCCCACTTCTTCAAAAGCATTCAGCTGGGTACTGCCTTCTCTTACATGCCTTAGGACAGTCTCGGCTAAAAGCAAATCATTCTCATCTGTCCATGCATCTTGACGAACTTTCATATGTTCAACTCCCTTTTATAGTTTTTGGATGAACCCGCCAATGAATCTTGACGAGTTTTTAAAAGTTCTAGTCTTAGGATGGACAAGTTTATGAGCCTTTATACCAAAATGGTTGCAAGGATAGTAGATTTTTTTCACGAGTTTAGTAAAGATTGCAACTTGCATTCGAAAACAAGAAATTGTAAAATACCATAGGAGTTAATCGGATGTTTTAAGAAATCCAAGCTGGATAAAATATAGATATAGAGTGACCAAAGAAAGGGTTGTAACAAATGTCTAATGAATTTCGCGTTTGTGATGATTGTCAGGCCGTGAATCTCAAGACGTTAATCCCTCGGTTGAAAGAGCTGGATCCGGATGCTGAAGTGAAAATTGGCTGCCAATCCTATTGTGGGCCTGGCCGGAAAAAGACCTTTGCCTTTGTGAATAACCGCCCCGTTGCGGCACTAACCGAAGAGGAATTAATGGAAAAAGTGAACAAAAAGATAAAATGATCACCTATGTTGAAGAACACAGGTGATTTTTTTTCCAAACAATGTCGAAAAATCCTGTAGAATATTGCTGAAAATAGGGTGGTTTTTGGGATATAATAGGAAATATATTAGCAAAGGGCTTTGGAAGCCCCACGCACCAGGAGTAAGTTTACGAGGAAGAGGGAAGTCTATGGCATATTCGGAGGAAAAACTGAGCGAAGAAAAAGTATTTAAAGACCCCGTCCACCGCTACGTCCACGTCCGTGACCTGGCCATTTGGGATTTAATTGGGACGAAAGAGTTTCAGCGCTTACGGCGCATCAAACAGCTCGGAACGACGTTCTTAACCTTTCACGGCGCAGAGCACAGCCGCTTCAACCATTCACTAGGTGTCTATGAAATTGTCCGCCGCATCATTGATGACGTGTTTGCAGGAAGGCCGGAGTGGAATAATAATGAGCGCCTGCTAACCCTGTGCGCGGCCCTGCTCCACGACCTCGGTCACGGCCCGTTTTCCCATTCCTTTGAAAAAGTGTTTGATTTTGATCATGAGGATTTTACAAGGAAGATTATTCTTGGCGATACCGAAGTGAATCAGGTGCTCTTGAAGGTTGGCCAGGACTTCCCTGAAAAAGTTGCCGAAGTAATTGCGAAGACATCAGAGAAAAAGTTAGTAGTCAGCCTGATTTCCAGTCAAATTGATGCCGACCGGATGGATTACTTGCAGCGGGACGCCTATTTTACGGGTGTAAGCTACGGTCAATTTGATATGGAACGCATCCTTCGGGTGATGCGGCCACTTGCTGATCAGGTGGTTATTAAAAAGAGCGGGATGCATGCGGTCGAAGATTATATTATGAGCCGCTACCAGATGTATTGGCAGGTCTATTTTCATCCCGTTTCGCGCAGTGCAGAGGTCATTTTGACAAAAATTCTCCACCGCGCCAAGCAGTTGTTTGAAGAAAACTATTCGTTTAAATATGAACCGATTCACTTTACATCGATTTTCAATGAAAAAGTAACTTTAGAAGACTATTTAAAATTAGATGAATCGGTGATTTTATATTATTTTCAAATTTGGCAGGAGGAAGTCGATCCCATTTTAAGTGACCTCTGCCGTCGATTTGTCAATCGCAATCTATTTAAGTTTGCCGAATTTGATCCTGCGAAAGAATACAAAAAGCTCGCCGAATTAGGTTCCTTATTCAAAAAGGCCGGAATGGATCCGGAATACTATTTAGTGGTCGATTCCTCATCGGATTTACCGTATGATTTCTATCGTCCTGGGGAGGAAGAGGAACGGCTGCCGATTCATTTGTTGATGCATAATGGGGAACTCCGGGAGCTCTCGAGAGAGTCCGAGATCGTCGATGCAATTTCGGGGAAAAGAAGAACGGACCACAAGCTCTATTACCCGGCTGATTTCCTTCTCGACGACACCTGGGAAAAAGAGGTTAAAAAGCAAATCCGTGCCCTTTTAGAGTTATAGAACGATTAACTATTGGTGCCTGACACCGAATCATGATCTGTTGAAATGGAGTAGGAGATGACGAACGTTGTTAAATGATCACGCGAAGCTGATGCAGGCGGTTATGGTTTCCGGTGAGATTATCGGACGAAAGAAGCTGCAAAAGATGATATATATTGCAAAAAAGGTGGCCTTCCCTTTTCATGAGCGGTTCCAGTTTCATTTTTACGGCCCCTACTCAGAGGAATTGACGTTACGGGTCGAGGAGCTTTGTAACATGGGCTTTCTCAATGAGGTGAAGGAGAAAAAGGGCGGCTATTTCCAATATCGCTACTCGCTGACGGAGCCGGGGAAAGAGTTTTTAAGTTTGAATGAGGTCGAGATGCCGTTTTTGCAGGATTGCCTTGTGGACATGAATGACCAGAATGCTAGATTCTTGGAGTTGGTTTCAACGGTTTTATATTTTGATAATCTTCCAAAAGAAGAGGTCATGAACAAGGTGTTTACCTTAAAAGCAAGTCAGCGCTATACCAGAGCGGAAATCGATGAGGCCTATCAATATATCGAAGCGTTAAAAGGGAAAATTCAATAAGTATGGTAAACATCGCTTGGACGGCCGCACTTGCGAAGAGGTCCGGGGGGTGTTTTTTGTTTTTGATTAAATCAATTCTTTTTTATTCAGGTATTTGTTATGATTTGTATAAAGAGGGGAAATCTTGATATTTGAGGAGGGCGCTCGCTATGACGGGAACAATTGCAGTTATTATGGTATTTGGAATTCCAATTACAGCTATCATCACCGGCCATTTTCAGAAACAGTCGAAAATCAAGGCTGGTATGCTGAAGGATGAGCTCGAACTTGAAAAACTCAAACATATAAATTATCTAGCTGAAACAGAAAAAATGAAGATAGAACTGGAGAAAATGAAGATTGGAAGTCCGAAAGATGAGATAAAGTTTTAGTGAAAAAAGGTGTCAGGCACCATGTGAAAATTTCACATGGTGCCTGACACCGCTCCTTTGTTACATAGTTTACTGTCTAGCTCCAGCGACCAGCTGCTAGTGTACTTCGCCCTTTTCCCTACGATAAGTCAAAGTGCTCCAGTCCATACGCAGTTAAACAATCGCTTCCGCTTTTCTTTATTGGTCGCTTTTTCTTACGCCGGCAATTCCAAGGTTGTTTTTGCTCATTTCTTCGATCATTACGTGGATGGCTTCTTTTGGTGCACCTGTTGTTTCGCTTACAGCTTCAGTTACTTTTGTAACTAATGCACGCTTCTGATCATCAGTACGTCCCTCAAGCATTTTAACGGTAACATATGGCATATTTTTTTCCTCCCTTTAGAGCTTTTAAATTTGATTACTGTCTAGCTCCAGCGCCCAACGGCTAGTGGACTTCGCTCTTTTCCCTACGATAAGTCAACATCGAATCACTTCGCTCTCCGTGTTTCCTTTATCTCAGTCAAAGCGCTCCAGTCCATACGCCGCTAAACGGGCTCTTCCGCTTTAAATTTAGTTTTCCACAATTCGACGAAAAGTGCAATATTCGATGACTCTTTTGATTTTCTTTTTTGAAACCGTTTCATGTATACTAAAAGGAATAAATATAGAAAAATGGAGTCACGGCTAATCCGAAGCGTGCCATCCGTAGTGCTGGAAGGAGATACGTGTTGGAGAATTTTGCTTTTCTTGCCTATCCGTTAAGTATGATTCCTTATTTGGCGATTACGCTGATGATTGCTTTTACGTTTCACGAATTTGCTCACGCGTTTGTTGCCTATAAATTTGGTGACATGACAGCGAAAAACCAAGGACGCTTGACGCTGAATCCACTCAAGCACCTTGATCCGATTGGAACGATTTTAATTTTTATCGCCGGCTTTGGCTGGGCCCGTCCAGTACCGGTGAATCGCTTTTTCTTTAAAAAGCCACGCTTGGCAGGTATTCTTGTTTCCGTTGCAGGGCCGCTCAGCAATCTCATTTTAGCTTGTATAGGCTTTATTGTTGGGATCGGGATCAACCGGTTCGGGGTCATTGCACCTGACAGTTTCTATGATTTTCTCAATATATTTATCCGGCTCAACATCGTTCTGTTTATTTTTAACCTGTTACCCTTCCCGCCGCTCGATGGCTACCGGATTATTGAGGATTTAGCTCCGACTCGTGTACGGGCAAAAATGACCCAATATGAACAGTACGGGGCATTGATTTTCTTAATTTTAGTTTTTACACCGCTTGATAGATTTACGATTACACCAATTTTCGGGGTGGTAATTCCGTGGGTATTGGATGGGTTAAGTAATTTCTTTAGAATGTTGTTCTTTTAGGGGGTATAAGTTTTAATGGAAGATAATAAGAAGAAACTTGGTTTTAATATTATAAAAAGTGACCCAACCGATGGTCACAAGGGCTACGGCAAAGGGGTGCTGAGTCTTGATAATGTTTCACCGGTCATCATTGATGTCAACGCAGGTGAAGCCGAAATTGATGTCGGTGCAATGCATGCCCGCAGCGTCGTCGAAAAAGGGATTAAATTTTTAAAAACGCAAGCTGAGGTTCCGAACGGGAAACCGTATTGGCTTGTTTGGGTAACGATTGACCGCAACGAAGAAGGTCCATATTACGCTGGGGTTACCGCCTGTTTCATGACGGTTGACCGCGAGATTCGACGTGGCTACAAATCCTTGCCAGAACACGTGAACCGCATGGATAAGTCGCTGAAGCGTCATATTATTGTCGACGAAATGGACGACAATTCGAAAAAGGTGTTAGCCGATTTCCTGCGCAATCATAATGAGGTTTTATGGAACAACTCTACTGATGAGCTAAAAAAGGGTTTATTGGCTGAAAAAAATTAAAGCTTGTAGTTTTTTTGAAAAATATAGTATTATTAGCAATGTAAAAACGCTATAAAACCAGGACAAGAAGAGCTCCGGAGGATTTTCCGGAGCTCTTCTATTATGATCAGCTTTGGTTAACTCCAAGGCATGATCTTCTTATACCACGGTATTTTTCGGTTAGCTCCCTTATGATCTGCAGGTGCGGACTCATGATTTTTGAGATGCTCCGTGCAATATTCGGTTGGTTCCGTTCCAGCGACGAAATAAGTGAACCGGCGCACCGGGCAATCCTTTGTAGCAAGCTTGCCATTCTCCGGATTGACATAAACCCCTTTGACACCTTCTTTAGGCACTTTAAACGCCTTTACGGGCTTACCTTTTAAGGCTTCTTCCATAAAATTTGCCCAGATATTCTTGGCATACGTTTTTTCAGCAACCAACTCAATGGGTTTGCCCATATCATAGCCGGCCCAAACGGCGGTAACCAGCTGCGGTGAGTACCCAACCATCCAGCTATCCGTCTCCGTGGAGCCCGATTTACCAGCATAGGGCCTTGAAATATCCTTAATAACTGTGCTCCCTGTTACCTTGGCATATCCGTTTAACTTCGGATCAAAAATTCCTGTCAACATTTGCGTCATGACAAAGGCCTTAGCCGGGTCGAGGACCTTTTCCGTTTCATTTTCTTTTTCAAAAATGACGTTGCCATTATAGTCTTCCACTCTCGTAATTAAGGTTGGATTCACCTTTTTTCCACCGTTAGCAAATAGACTATAGGCATTGGCCATTTCAATAACCCGTACACCTGAAGTCCCCAATGCTAGTGACGGAACACGAGCCATTTTTGAAGAGAGGCCGAATTTCTTTGCTGTCTTGATTAACGTCTCTTCTCCTAAAAATAAATGCGTTTTGACAGCAAAAATATTATCGGAGACAGCGAGCGCCTGAGCAAGGGTGATTTCGCCGTCAGCATACTTATTGTTAAAGTTATGCGGCGTATAATCAGGCTGGCCATCATCAAAATGGAAGGTCGTAAACTCACTGCGCATCGTCGAGGATGGCGTAAATCCCTGTTCAAGGGCTGCATAATAAAGAAGCGGTTTGATGGTGGAGCCTGGCTGCCTAATCGCCTGAACAGCGCGGTTAAACGGACTCTTTTCATAATCCCTGCCACCGACCATGGCTTTGACATAGCCGTTTTTAGGATCCATTGCCACGAGTCCGACTTGAATCTCTGATAGATTCGCGACAAATTTATGAACTTGAGTTTCCGCCGCTTCCTGCTGTTTGCGGTTAAGCGTGGTATAGACTTTCAAACCGCCGAGGGCAATCGTACGGTCATCTAAATGTAATTGATTTTTTAACGCATTTCTGACTGCATCCTGAAAATAAGGGGCGACCTTCACTTTTTGAGTGTTGTGAGCGCCGACGATGGTCAGCGGCTTCATCGCTGCATCGATGGCTTCTTTATTCTTAATATAATGATTCGTTACCATGCTTTTCAAAATAATCGTCTGACGCTGCTTTGCATTTTCCATTGAGGCAAGCGGTGAGTAAATCCCCGGCCCCTTTGGAATTCCTGCGAGCATGCTCGCTTCTGCGAGGTTTAAGTCCTTAGCATCTTTCCCAAAATAATATTGGCTCGCCGCCTGTACCCCATAGGCCCCGTTGCCATAATAAATCGTATTTAAATAGCCTTCAAGAATTTCCTTTTTAGAATAATTCATCTCAATGCGGATCGTATAAAAAGCCTCATGGAGCTTCCGTGTCCACGTTTTATCGTGTTCAAGAAATAGATTTCGGGCATATTGCTGGGTGATCGTGCTGGCACCCTGTACTTTTGAAAAGGCTTGAATATCGGCTAAGACCGCACCGGCAATCCGCTTATAATCAAAGCCATGATGCTCGTAAAAATTTTTATCCTCAATTGAAATGGTAGCCGCAACCACATCCGGAGAAATATCCTTCAACCGGGCCCAATACCGTTTTTGTCCACTATTGCTTTCGCCAATCAACGCCCCATCATCGGCGAAGAATAAGGTCGATTGCGGTACGGCGAGCGGCGGTGCACCGAGAATTTTTGCATAGGCAAGAATACCGAGGAAGAGGATGAGCATGCAAATCATGCCTATCAAACTGAGGATAATCACTGCTCGCAAATATTTAATCGTCTTCCGAAACCCTTGATCCGTCATGATTTCCACTACTATCACCTCACAGCATTTCCAGTTTTTGAAAAAATAGATAGTAATAGTATTGAAAAAATAGAGTCTTTTTAAACATTTAATGCATGATTTATTTAAATTTTGCTAGACTTTTTGGTGTGTTTGTAATTCAATAGTTTGGGTACTATAAAATTGAAGTGTAATCACTAGAGGTATAAATAGGATGAAGTGAAAGGAAGATGTACATGTCCATTTGGTTTACAGAAAAGCAAACGGAAAATTTCGGCATTACCATGAAAGTAAATAAAACCTTACATACAGAACAAACTGAGTTTCAAAAGCTGGATATGATTGAAACAGAAGAGTGGGGCAACATGCTGTTATTGGACGACATGGTCATGACGTCTGTCCGCGATGAGTTTGTTTACCATGAAATGGTCGCACATGTTCCTTTATTTACACACCCAAATCCTGAAAATGTTCTAGTTGTCGGCGGCGGCGATGGCGGTGTGATTCGTGAAGTGTTGAAGCATCCAAGTGTGAAAAAAGCGACGCTTGTTGATATTGATGGTAAGGTCATTGAGTACTCAAAGAAATTCCTTCCGGAGATTGCCGGTATGCTAGATGACCCGCGCGTCGATGTTCAGGTCGATGACGGATTCATGCATATTGCAAACAGCGAAAATGAGTATGATGTGATCATGGTTGACTCGACCGAGCCTGTCGGACCAGCTGTTAACCTTTTTACCAAGGGATTCTATGCAGGAATTTCGAAGGCTTTGAAAGAAGACGGCATCTTTGTGGCGCAGTCGGATAATCCATGGTTCAAAGCGGATTTAATTCGTAACGTCCAACGCGACGTGCGCGAAATCTTCCCGATTACTCGTTTGTATGTAGCGAATATTCCTACGTATCCAAGCGGATTATGGGCATTCACGATCGGTTCAAAGAAATATGATCCATTAGAAGTAAGCGAAGACCGCTTCCACGAAATCGAAACAAAATACTACACAAAAGAACTGCACAAAGCGGCATTCGTATTGCCGAAATTTGTTGGGGATTTGTTGAAGTAACAGGTCTAAACGACCGAATTGGAGAAAAAAGAGGGCCGCTGGTAAAATAGAGAGGTTCAAAGTGACCGAACTCGGGAAAAAAGCGGCCGCCGGGTAACATAAAGCGCTTCTAAGTGACCGAACTCAAGGAAAAATCGATCGCTCGGTCACATAGAGGGGTTCTAAGTAACCGAACTCGGGAAAAAAGCAGCTGCCCGGTAACATAAAGCAGTTCTAAGTGACCGAACTCAAGGAAAATGCGTTCGCCCGGTCACATAGAAGATTTTTATATACTCAAAGAATCACTAAATAGAAAGTGGGGATACATAGATGCGTTTTGATGAGGCATATGCAGGGAATGTGTTTATTAAGAGTCATGCGAATTTTGAGGAGAGTCAGGTTGTGCTGTACGGGATGCCGATGGATTGGACGGTTAGTTTTCGTCCAGGGTCACGGTTTGGTCCGGCCCGTATCCGCGAGGTGTCGGTTGGTTTAGAAGAGTACAGTGCCTACCTTGACCGTGAGCTTGAGGATATTAAGTATTATGATGCCGGCGATATTCCGCTTCCGTTCGGTAATCCGCAGAAGAGCATCGACATCATTGAAGACTTTGTCGATCAAGTCCTTGCTGCAGGCAAGTTCCCGCTTGGTATGGGCGGCGAGCATCTTGTCTCGTGGCCTGTGATGAAGGCTATGTATAAGAAGTACCCGGATTTAGCGATTATTCATTTTGATGCCCATACGGATTTGCGTGAGGAATATGAAGGCGAACCGCTATCGCACTCGACTCCAATCCGGAAAATCGCGGAACATATTGGGCCAAGCAATGTCTATTCGTTTGGAATTCGTTCGGGAATGAAGGAAGAATTTGAGTGGGCGAAGCAAAACGGGATGCATATCTCGAAATTTGAGGTGCTTGAGCCGTTAAAGGAAATCCTCCCGAC
Source organism: Bacillus sp. MM2020_1 (assembly GCA_011250595.1). Taxonomy (GTDB): domain Bacteria; phylum Bacillota; class Bacilli; order Bacillales; family Cytobacillaceae; genus Neobacillus. The sequence goes on from JAANMP010000002.1 coordinate 176,451, forward strand.
GCTTGCTGGGCGTCCTGTCTATGTGACGATTGATATCGATGTCCTCGACCCAGCGCATGCACCTGGCACAGGGACGGTGGATTGCGGCGGCATCACCTCGAAAGAGCTGCTTGCCTCCATTCATGCGATTGCTCGTTCCGAAGTGAATGTGGTAGGCGGCGACCTGGTTGAGGTTGCGCCAATTTATGATCCTTCCGAGCAAACCGCCAATACCGCTAGCAAGCTAATCCGCGAAATGCTGCTTGGCTGGGTGAAATAAATTTTGGTGCCTGACACCATCGATGTGGGTGAGTGAAATAATTTCGGTGCCTGACACCATTAAAGTGGCTGGGTGAAATAAATTTGGTGCCTGACACTTTTGTCGTCAGGCATTTTTTGATTTGTGCCCCGGCAATGTTTATAATAGAAAAAGTATGCATTATCGCAGTTACGTCAATGATTAGGACTAGAACGATTCCGAAGAATTATAAAATAGCCCTTAAAAAAGAAAAAAGGGAAGTGCCATTAGGTTTGTCTATGACTGAAATTCCGATGAAAATTAATGTGAAGACGACGATTCATCAGCAGGGTGGCAAGGAAGTCTATGAGCTGGCGGTGTTTGGCCGCTATCTTGAAAAGGATGGGGCTTCGTTTCTTAAGTATGAAGAGGTGCAAGATGAGGGCAGCATACGGACGATTGTGAAGGTGTCAGGCGATGAGGCGTTGATCTTGCGCGGTGGTGCAGTAAAGATGCGCTTGCCGTTTCGCTTGCATAAGAAGCTGCGCGGCAGCTATGAGATGCCATTTGGAACCTTTGAAATCATCACGCTGGCCAAACGGATTGATCATTCTGATGGACTGATTGACATCCTTTATGATTTTACGATGCAGGGCGAGCCTGCCGGTACATACCATTTGGAAATTACCTTTCAGGAGGATAAAAATGAACATAGTTGAACAAGTACAAAGTAAGTTAAAAGAAGAGATCCATGCGGCGGTGCTGAAGGCAGGGCTGGCCTCTGAGGAGCAGATTCCCGTTGTGATTCTTGAGACGCCGAAGGAGAAGGCGTTCGGTGATTACTCGACGAATATGGCGATGCAGCTGGCTCGTGTCGCGAAGAAGGCGCCAAAGGTAATTGCGGAGGCGTTAATTGCGAATATCGACCGGACGAAGGCATCGATTGAAAAAATTGAGCTTGCGGGGCCGGGATTTATCAATTTTTATATGAATAATAGTTATTTAACCGAGCTGATTCCGACTGTTCTTACAGCGGGCGATCAGTACGGCGAGACTCAAATAGGCGGCGGCCAAAAGGTTCAGGTCGAGTTTGTATCGGCCAATCCAACAGGGGACTTGCACCTTGGACATGCCCGCGGTGCGGCGGTCGGTGATTCACTTTGCAATATCTTGGCAAAAGCAGGCTACGATGTATCAAGAGAATACTATATTAATGACGCGGGTAATCAGATTAATAATCTCGCCTTGTCGGTCGAGGCACGCTATTTCCAAGCACTTGGTTTGGAAAAAGACATGCCGGAGGGCGGTTACCATGGTACGGATATTATCGGGATCGGTAAGACGCTGGCGGAGGAATACGGTGACAAGTATGTACATGTAACTGAAGACGAGCGCCAAGAATTTTTCCGTGAATACGGTTTGAAATATGAAATGGCGAAGTTGAAGCAGGACCTGGAGGATTTCCGCGTTGGCTTTGATGTCTGGTACTCGGAGACCTCACTTTATAAAAATGGAAAAATTGATGAGGCGCTTGAGGCGCTGCGTGCGAGCGGTTATGTATATGAGGAAGACGGCGCGACGTGGCTCCGTTCGACCGATTTCGGCGATGACAAGGACCGGGTGTTAATTAAGCAGGACGGTTCGTATACGTATTTGACGCCGGACATTGCTTACCATAAGGACAAGCTCGCCCGCGGCTTTGAAAAGCTGATCAATATTTGGGGAGCGGACCACCATGGCTATATCCCGCGGATGAAGGCGGCAATTCAGGCGCTCGGGTATGACCGCGAGGCGCTTGAGGTCGAGATTATTCAGCTGGTACATCTGTATAAAAATGGCGAGAAGATGAAGATGAGTAAACGGACCGGTAAGGCCGTGACGATGCGTGATTTGGTCGATGAGGTCGGCCTCGATGCGACGCGTTACTTCTTCGCGATGCGTAGCTCGGATACGCATATGGATTTTGATTTGGACTTAGCGGTATCGGAGTCGAACGAAAATCCGGTTTATTATGCTCATTATGCGCATGCGCGGATTTCCAGTATCCTGCGTTCGGGTGAGGAGCAGGGTGTTCGTGTCGATGCAGATGCAGATTATTCCTTGGTGTCGTCGGAAAAGGATATGGATTTATTGAAGAAGATTGGTGAGTTCCCGGCAGCCGTAGGGGAGGCCGCATTGAAGCGCGTCCCGCACCGGATTACGAACTATATCGTAGAATTGGCGTCGACATTCCACAGTTTTTATAATGCCGAAAAGGTTCTTGACCTTGCTAATGTCGAGCGTACGAAGGCCCGCCTCGGGTTGGTGCGGTCGGTTCAAATTACGCTTCGTAATGCGCTGGCGTTGATTGGGGTTTCGGCTCCGGAGAAAATGTAAATGATGATATGAGCGGCTCCCTTACTTGGTTAAGGGGGCTTTTTCATATGGATAAATTCTTATGCTTTTCCATATATATGAATATTACTGAATAAAAGGCAAATACTAGTAGGGAACTTTGACTGAGGAGTGGATGAAACAGATGAATGTGGGAAGAGCGAAGGAAATCGTAGACTCTGCCGAAATGTTTTATGTGACCTATGAGGGAACGCCGGTAATTATTCAACATGTCGATGAATCGGCACAAATGGCGCGAATATACTCAAGAACAGATCCTGACAATGAGCGTGAGGTTCCAGTGCTAAATTTAATTGAGGAATAGAAAAGAGTCTTCGAGGTGATTCGAAGACTCTTTTCTATATCGTCAGGCGATACGCCAGTTATTTAACATCAACCGCACCGCCGCTAATGCGCTTAAATCCACGAATTCGGCTTAAATCTTCGATTAATTTTAATGCAGCTTGGTCCTTAGATTTAGCCTCAATCATGAAATCAATATCGGCCCCGATTTCGCGGAGCATCTTCAAAAACGGCAGGATAAACTCCGGGTCGACAAAATCTGCGTGCGAGCGAAATGCCTTCTCATTTTTGGGAGAGGAAATATGAACCTTCGGGATGTGACGGGCATGCCTCCAGGTTTGAAAAATCCGCGGCAGCAATTCCTCCAGCCTTGTTTCGCACAGATTGGCCATATGGTGATGATAGTCGAAAACAAATGGAATCGTTTCTTTTTCACAGACGGCTAAGGTTTCTTCTGCATTGTAGGTTTTATCATCATTTTCAAGTGTCATCACGTGTTTAATCTCAGCGGGCAGCTTGGTTAAGTTTTGATGAAACCGAGGTAAGGTTTGCTGTTTATCACCATAGGCACCACCGATATGAATATTAATCAGACCTTCCCGCTCGAGCCCCATCGCTTCAAACATTCGATAATGGTAGCTCATGTCGATGACGGCATTATCGGTAATTTTTGTTTGCGGTGAGGTAAACAAAGTAAATTGATTCGGATGAAAGCTGACCCGCAAATTTTTCCGTTTCACCAGTTCACCAAGTTCTTGCCATTCAGCGCGAAACGGAGTAACAAAGTCCCAGCTCACTTCAGGATGGGTCGCGAGCGGGACAATCGAACTGGACAGCCGGTACAATTCCAGTTGATGAGCAATATTGTAGTACATCATCCGGAGTGTGTGATCCAGATTTTGTTTCGTCACCTGAAGCAGCTTTTCCGCCCGTTCCTCGGGGCTTAACTGTTGATAACGGGTAAACGTCAGCGTCTTAGCAGGAGAAGCATCCCATAAACTAATCGCATGCGAAACATAACCAAACCGAATCTTCATAAACAAACTCCTTACCTATAAAAAATAAGAAACAATAGCAGCGATGAATTCTTTAATGGAGCGGACTGGGTTCAGTTTGTTCAATTCAGCTAAGGTCAGGCGTTTGGAGTCATTAATGTCCTTTTTTAGAACATCGACCAAGCGCTGAATAAAGGCTGGGTCATAAATATAGCAATTGATTTCCTTGTTTAAAAACATACTTCGTTTATCAAAATTGGCGGTGCCGATATCACAGATTTTGTCATCAATGACGAGCGTTTTTGCATGATAAAAGCCTTTTTTATATTGATAAACCGTTGCTCCGGCTCGAAGCAGTTTTCGTAAATAACGGAACGAAGCCTCTTGGACCAGCAAATGGTCAGCAGTAAACGGGACAATGATGGAAAGCTTCACCCCGCGCTTTAGGGCCGCAAGTAACTCCGCTAGAATTTGATTACTTGGAATAAAATATGGAGACCCGATGATCATCGAATGGTCTGCTTGTTGAATCAGGCGCAGATAGTTTTGCTCCAGATGGTGGGCTTCCGTTGGCATAAATTGATGGCGGACCTCTCCACCTTCTAGGGCCGGAAAATAGGCCGAATCCGCTTGAAGATTCCCCCCTGCATACTCAGCCCAATCGATCAGAAACTCACTTTGCAAAAAATTAACGCTGGGGCCGGTGATTTTTAAATGGTAATCCCGCCAGATCCCCAAGGAAGGTTCCTCGTCAATATATTCCTTGCCGACGTTGAAGCCGCCAAGATAACCAATTTCACCGTCGATAATCGAGATCTTCCTATGATTTCGAACCTGTGAAGAATAAAAAAGGTAGGGGAGTTTAATGGTATTGCTGAAAGCAAATTGAACGCCCGCCGCCCGCAACGCCTTAACGGCTGCCTTCTTCACTTTCCAGCTGCCAAGGCGGTCAATAAGAAGTCGAACTTCCACTCCGTTCCGGGCCTTTTCTTTTAAAATAGAGAGAAACTCCTGACTGATCGCATCGTCTTTGACAATATAAAAGAGGACATGAATATGCTTTTTGGCGTTCCTTAGTTCATGAAAGTAGTCGGCGAATAACTTTTTTCCGTGCGTGAAAATATCAAAGTTACCATGAATGATGGCTGTTTCATTTCTACTGACAATGGAAAGATGCTTCTTTTTACCTAATTGAAAATCTAAGACTAGCCATAAAAGGATGAGAATTAAAAGTACACTCGAAACGAATGCAAAAATCATGAGAAATCTTTCCTCCATTCAGTTTTTTTAGTTTTTCCGAAAGGGGTCATTTCTATAAGTTGGACAAACTTTTAAAAAATCATTTGACTGAATGCTCATTCATCATATAATAGAGTTAAGTGTAGATTCTGAAAATTAATTATTTTCTAGAAGTTAGAGGAAAGGAGCATTTGTATGAATGGGTTATTATGGGTTAACTTGATTGCGTTTCTCGCTGTAACCGCTTACGGGATCAGTTTGTTTGTCTATGTGGTGAAAACGCGGATTGAATTTATTAAACTCGGGAAAAAGGTCGAGTTTGATAACAATGTCAAAGAGCGCCTTCAAAAAATTTGGGTCAATGTGTTTGGCCAAAAGAAACTGCTCAAGGATAAAAAAAGCGGGGCCATGCATGTCATGTTCTTCTATGGCTTTATCCTCGTCCAATTTGGCGCAATTGATTTTATTATCAAAGGGATTAAACCGGGGGCACACTTGCCGCTTGGACCACTGTATGCAGGGTTCACGTTTTTCCAAGAACTTGTCACACTGATGATTTTAGTGGCGGTTATCTGGGCTTTTTATCGCCGCTATGTGGAAAAATTAGTCCGTCTGAAGCGGAATTTTAAATCTGGTCTTGTCCTGATCTTTATCGGCGGTTTAATGCTTTCTGTGTTACTTGGCAACGGAATGTCGCTAATCTGGCACGGGGAAGAAACTGCCTGGACTGAACCGATTGCATCGGTCATTTCGCTGATTTTTTCAGGAATTGGTGAAACGTCCTCGATAGTAATTTTCTATATCGCTTGGTGGGCGCATCTTTTATTCCTGTTAACGTTCTTAGTGTACGTACCGCAGTCCAAGCATGCTCACTTGATTGCCGGACCGGCGAATGTTTATTTTAACCGGTTAGAAAAAGCAGGGAAATTGACAAAGGTCGATTTTGAGGATGAATCCCAAGAAACGTTTGGGGTTGGAAAAATAGAAGACTTCACGCAGCACCAAATGATTGATTTCTATGCCTGCGTGGAATGCGGCCGCTGTACCAATATGTGTCCGGCAACGGGAACAGGTAAAATGCTGTCGCCAATGGACTTAATCGTGAAACTTCGTGACCACTTAACAAATCACGGCGCTGTGGTTACCTCGAAACAGCCGTGGGTGCCAACGATTGCGTTTGCGAATACGAAGGGGAATCAACTGGCACTAGCGTCTGCAGGACAAGGTGCACAGGAATCCGCTGCTGCTTTAGCATACAGCCCAAGCTTGATTGGCGACGTCATTACCGAAGAAGAAATTTGGGCCTGTACGACGTGCCGAAATTGCGAAGATCAATGCCCGGTTATGAATGAACATGTCGATAAAATTATCGACCTGCGCCGTTATTTAGTGTTAACCGAAGGAAAATTGGACGCCGATGCACAGCGGGCGATGACCAATATCGAACGCCAAGGCAATCCTTGGGGCTTGAACCGGAAAGAACGTGAAACTTGGCGCGAGGCCCGCGAGGATGTTCATGTTCCAACCGTGAAGGAAATGAACAAGGCTGGAGAAGAATTTGAATACCTCTTCTGGGTGGGCGCAATGGGCTCCTACGATAACCGCAGCCAAAAGATTGCTTTATCGTTTGCGAAGCTGCTGAACGAAGCAGGCGTGAAGTTTGCGATTCTTGGCAACAAAGAGAAAAACTCTGGCGATACACCAAGACGTCTCGGCAATGAATTCTTGTTCCAGGACTTGGCAACGAAGAATATTGAGGAATTTGAAAAGGCAGAGGTCAAGAAAATCGTCACGATTGACCCGCATGCCTATAATATTTTCAAAAATGAATACCCTGATTTCGGCTTAACGGATGTCGAGGTGTTCCATCATACCGAGGTTCTTTTTGAATTGGTTCGTGATGGCAGGCTTGTGCCAAAACACGCAGTCAATGAAACGATTACCTTCCACGATTCCTGTTACTTAGGCCGTTACAATGATGTTTATGATGCACCACGCGAGATTCTGAAGTCAATTCCAGGCGTGAAGCTGATTGAAATGGAGCGAAACAGAGAGAAAGCGATGTGCTGTGGCGCAGGCGGCGGCTTGATGTGGATGGAGGAAGAAACCGGCCACCGCATTAACGTAGCAAGAACGGAGCAGGCCCTTGCTGTCAATCCATCGGTGATCAGTTCCGGCTGTCCGTATTGCTTAACGATGCTCTCAGATGGCACGAAGGCAAAAGAGGTCGAAGAGAAGGTTTCCACCTACGATGTGGCGGAATTACTTGAGAAAGCAGTTTGTGGTGAATTGGCTTAGTTTTTGATAAGGAGCAGAGGTTGATTTGTTTACGTATTCATAAAATTTTAAAAATTTTGTGTAAATCATTTCAACTTCTGCTCATTTTTATGTAGAATAGAATATATGGAGTAAAACGCTTACATGTCTAAATTATTAAAAAAAGCAGGTGCCTGCGTTTCTTTTTTGGTTTCTGCCCGAGCGAGCGTTCAGTCGTCGTCATTTTTTTACCATAGTTTGCCTGAAAATTATGAAAAGGGAGAGTGTCTTGAATGGGGAGAACAGTTATTTTAAGTGGAGTTAGAACACCTTTTGGAAAATTAGGAGGAGCATTAAGCAGCCTTACCGCTTCGCAGCTAGGAGGAATTGCTGTCAAAGAAGCATTGGTACGTGCAGAAGTGAAGCCCGGAGATGTTCAGGAAGTCATCCTGGGAACGGTTTTACAAGGGGGACAGGGACAGATTCCCTCACGCCAAGCTTCCCAACATGCTGGACTGCCATGGGAAGTGAAAACGGAAACGATTAATAAGGTTTGTGCCTCTGGAATGCGCAGTGTCACCTTGGCCGACCAAATCATCCGCGCCGGCGATGAGGAAGTGATTGTCGCAGGCGGAATGGAATCGATGAGCAACGCACCATATCTTCTCCCTAAAGCACGCTGGGGTTTCCGAATGGGCGATGCGCAGGTCAAAGATTTAATGATTCATGACGGTTTGACTTGCAGCTTTACCGGCGCTCACATGGGCACTTACGGCAACGTATCGGCTGCCGATATGGAAATTAGCCGCGGGGCACAGGACGAGTGGGCATTGCGAAGTCACAAGCGCGCGGTTGCCGCAATCGAGAGCGGGAAATTTGCTGAAGAAATCGTGTCTGTTGAGGTGCCGCAGCTAAAAGGAGCTGCCGTTGTTGTCGAGCATGATGAATCACCGCGGAAGGATACTTCCCTTGAACGGCTGTCTAAATTAGCCCCGGTATTTAATTCGACCGGTACAATTACAGCTGGGAATGCCCCTGGGGTCAATGACGGTGCGGCTGCCCTCGTGTTAATGAGTGAGGAGCGTGCCCTTCGCGAAGGTCGTGTTGCTGAAGCGGTTATTGTTGGCCATGCGGCAGTCGCTGTGGAAGCGAAGGATTTCCCGAAAACACCTGGACTTGTTATTAATGAGCTGTTAAGAAAAACAGGAAAAAGCTTGGCGGAAGTGGACTTATTTGAAATCAATGAAGCTTTTGCTGCAGTGGCATTAGTGAGCGGAAAAATTGCCGGCCTGGACCCAGAAAAGGTCAATGTTAATGGCGGTGCGGTTGCCTTAGGTCATCCGATAGGTGCCAGCGGGGCACGGATTATCCTTACGTTAATGCATGAGTTAAAGCGTCGCGGCGGCGGCATTGGGATTGCAGCGATTTGCAGCGGCGGCGGTCAAGGGGATGCCGTGATGATTGAGGTTCCACGCGGATAATTAATAGTTTTCAAGTTTAAAAGATTTTAATAATTATCCAGATATTAGCTAATGGTACAAAACACCTTGATTTTTGTATAAAACGATTAAAAAAATGCACAAAACATCTTGGAAATTCAACAAAAGTCATTTTTGAAAAATTGCCAAGGTAACAAATATAAAAAAATTTAGGTCGGACTCGTTCCGACCTTACTGCGGAGGGGAAATAATGAAAATTTCAAAGCTTATGGTCATTGGTGCCGGTCAAATGGGCTCCGGGATTGCACAAGTGTGTGCCCAGGCCGGTTACAAGGTCATCTTAAATGATTTAAAGCCCGAATTTGTGGAACGCGGCTTTGCCGGAATCAATAAACTACTAACACGGAACGTTGACAAAGGACGCCTCACTGAAGAGCAAAAACAGGACATTCTCGGTAACATCACTACTTCCTCCAACCTAAAGGATGCCAGTGATGTCGACCTCGTCATTGAAGCAGCCGTTGAAAATATGGACATTAAAACAAACATCTTTGCCCAACTCGATGAAATTACCCCAGTTCATACGATTCTAGCAAGCAATACATCATCACTGCCTATCACCGAAATTGCTGCGGCAACCAAGCGTCCGGAAAAAGTCATCGGCATGCACTTCATGAATCCTGTTCCAGTCATGAAGCTCGTCGAAATTATCCGCGGGCTTGCGACGGCTGACGAAGTGTACCAAGTCATTGAAGATATGACAAAAACCTTAAGCAAGGTACCCGTTGAAGTCAACGACTTCCCAGGTTTTGTCTCGAACCGAATTCTCATGCCAATGATCAACGAAGCAATTTATACTTTATATGAGGGTGTGGCGACGAAGGAAGCGATCGACGAAGTGATGAAGCTCGGCATGAACCACCCAATGGGGCCGTTAACCTTGGCAGATTTTATCGGATTAGATACTTGTCTGTATATTATGGAAACGCTTCACCAAGGCTTTGGCGACGACAAATACCGTCCGTGCCCGCTTCTCCGCAAATATGTAAAAGCAGGCTGGCTCGGTAAGAAAACAGGACGCGGATTTTATACATACCAATAAACCTAGTTTCTTCGAAAAAGGGGTCGTGATGATGATGAGTACCACGATATTACATTCCTCCAAAGGGGAGACCACCATGAATCTGACATTCACCGAAGAGCAAGAAATGATGCGAAAAATGGTCCGCGATTTTGCCAACAACGAAATTGCGCCTTTTATTGAAAACATGGAAAGAGGGGAATTCCCGCGGGAAATCCTCCGTAAAATGGGCGAACTTGGCCTGATGGGGATTCCCGTACCGGAAAAATACGGCGGGGCTGAAATGGACTTCACCTCCTATATTATTGCCATTAATGAGCTATCCAAGGTCAGTGCGACGGTTGGGGTGATTTTGTCTGTCCATACCTCGGTCTGCACGAATCCGATTGTCTATTTTGGCACCGAAGAACAGAAGAACAAGTATGTACCGAAGCTTGCGTCAGGGGAGTACCTCGGGGCATTTTGCTTAACCGAGCCGAGCTCTGGTTCGGATGCGGCCAGTTTAAAGTCGCGCGCGGTTAAGAAGGGTGATCATTACGTCATCAACGGCTCGAAGGTGTTCATCACGAACGGCGGCGAGGCCGATGTTTATATTGTTTTTGCAAAAACGAATCCAGAGCTGGGCAGCAAGGGGATTTCCGCGTTTATTGTTGAAAAAAATACCCCTGGTTTTATCGTCGGTAAGGATGAGAAGAAAATGGGTCTGCATGGATCGAGAACCGTTCAGCTCACCTTCGAAGATATGCACGTCCCAGTAGAGAACCTGCTCGGTGCGGAAGGCGAAGGTTTTAAAATCGCGATGGCCAACCTTGATGTCGGCCGCATCGGGATAGCCACCCAAGCACTCGGGATCGCCGAGGCCGCACTGTCCGCCGCAACCACGTATGCGATGGACCGTCAGCAATTTGGTAAACCTATCGCCCGCCAACAAGGAATTGGTTTTAAGCTTGCCGATATGGCGACCAGTGTAGAAGCTGCGAGACTATTAGTCTATCGTGCTGCCTACCTTCGAACCCATGGCCTGAAATGTACGTTGGAGGCATCAATGGCGAAATTATTCGCGACCAAAACAGCAGTCGAGGTCACAACTGAAGCAATTCAAGTCTTCGGCGGCTACGGTTACACTGAAGATTATCCAGTCGAGCGCTATTTCCGCGATGCCAAAATTACCGAAATTTATGAAGGTACCAGTGAAATTCAACGGATTGTGATTAGTAAGCATTTATAAATAGGATTCTTTATCCGAAAATAGCCTTAAATATATCCACTAGGGGGACTTGAAATGAACTTTAAATTATCTGAAGAACATGAAATGATTCGGAAAATGGTTCGTGATTTTGCACGCAATGAGGTCGCACCGACCGCAGCCGAGCGGGATGAGGAAGAGCGCTTTGACCGAGAGATTTTTGACAAAATGGCGGAGCTTGGCCTAACTGGAATTCCGTGGCCGGAAGAATACGGCGGGATTGGCAGCGATTTTCTTGCTTACTGTATTGCCGTCGAGGAATTGTCCCGTGTTGACGCATCGACAGGCGTGATGCTGTCAGCCCATACTTCACTGGCGGGCTGGCCAATTTACAAATTCGGAAATGAAGAGCAAAAGCAAACCTATTTGCGCCCATTAGCAGAAGGAACGAAAATCGGCGCCTACGGCTTAACAGAGCCCGGCAGCGGTTCCGATGCCGGCGGGATGAGAACAACCGCCCGTTTAGAAGGGGATCACTATGTCCTAAACGGTTCAAAAATATTCATTACAAATGGCGGTGTGGCTGACATTTATGTCGTGTTTGCGCTAACCGATCCAACAAGTAAACAAAAAGGCACGACCGCTTTTATCGTCGAAAGCGACTTCCCGGGCTTCTCGGTTGGAAAAAAAGAAAAGAAGCTCGGCATTCGTTCCTCACCAACCACGGAAATTATTTTTGAAGATTGCAAGGTTCCAGTTGCGAACCGACTCGGCTTAGAAGGCGAAGGCTTTAAGGTGGCGATGATGACCCTTGACGGCGGCCGCAACGGCATCGCTGCCCAAGCGGTGGGGATTGCGCAAGGTGCGCTTGACGCGGCTGCGGATTATGCGAAGGAACGCCACCAATTTGGCAAACCAATCGTGGCCAATCAAGGCATTGGCTTTAAGCTTGCCGATATGGCAACAGGGATTGAGGCGGCCAGATTATTAACCTATCAAGCGGCGTGGCTAGAGTCACAAGGTCTGCCGTACGGCAAAGAGTCGGCGATGTCGAAATTGTTTGCCGGCGATACGGCGATGAAGGTGACAACCGAAGCGGTTCAAGTCTTTGGCGGTTACGGCTATACCAAGGATTATCCAGTCGAGCGCTTTATGCGCGATGCAAAAATCACGCAAATCTACGAGGGCACGCAAGAAATTCAACGTCTTGTTATCTCACGGATGATCACGAAATAAGGCGGTTAGAGGATGATGAAAAAACGGGAAGTACTGGCTTCTGTAAAGGATGAACGCCTGGTCCAGAAAAGGCGTGATCAGATGATCAAAGGGGCGGTCACCCTTTTCAAGGAAAAGGGATTCCATCGGACAACGACAAGGGAAATCGCAAAAGCAGCCGGTTTTAGCATTGGGACACTTTACGAATACATCCGCTCCAAGGAAGACGTCCTTTATCTCGTCTGTGATAGTATCTACGATCATGTTCGAGAACGCCTCGAGGAGGACCTTCAGCAGAACATCGGCACCCTTTCTAGTCTGAAGCTAGGGGTGGGGCATTATTTCCGTGTCGTGGATGAGATGCAGGATGAAGTGCTTGTCATGTATCAGGAAGCTAAATCACTGACAAAGGACGCTCTTCCCTATGTTTTAAAAAAGGAATTCGAAATGGCAGCGATGTTTGAGAGTCTGATCGTCCGCTGTGTGGAAAATGGCGAGCTGCAGCTATCTGAAAAACAGATCGAATTGATTTCCCATAACATTATTGTCAAGGGACAAATGTGGGCCTTTCGGCGCTGGGCACTGCAAAAATTATATACACTGGATGAATATATTGAACTGCAAACCGAGCAATTATTTCTCGGCATTCAATCGTCCAGCCAAGCAAGGTCGTAATGCTGGCTAGGTGGCGAACCGTGAATGGAGTTCATTTTTATAAAGAAAAGGGGGAGAACGATGGGGAATTATCAGCCGAAACATCATATTCGCTTTGTCACAGCTTCAAGTTTGTTTGACGGGCACGATGCTTCAATCAATATTATGAGGCGGATTCTGCAGGCGAGCGGGGCGGAGGTTATTCACCTTGGTCATAATCGCTCGGTCGAGGAGGTTGTGAACGCGGCGATTCAGGAGGACGTCCAAGGGATTGCGATCTCTTCGTATCAAGGCGGTCATGTCGAGTACTTTAAATATATGTATGATTTGCTAAAAGAAAAGGGTGCGCCAAATATCCGTATTTTTGGCGGCGGTGGCGGGGTCATTATCCCGCGGGAAATTGATGAGCTCCATGAGTACGGGATTTCGTGGATTTTCTCACCTGAGGATGGCCGCAGGATGGGGCTGCAGGGGATGATTAACCGGATGCTGGAGGAGTGCGATTTTGCGACGGTGCCGCTTGATGTGGCGGAACAAATGGAGAAGCTGCCGACGGGTGATGTCAATGCGATCGCGAAGTTGATTACTTTGGCCGAGCTTCATGTGGATAAACGAAACGAGGCGGCGGCCACGGTTGAGCAGGTACTCGACCAAGTGAAGTCACTGGAGAAGAGGATTCCGGTCGTTGGAATCACGGGAACGGGCGGGGCCGGGAAAAGTTCATTAACAGATGAATTGATCCGCCGCTTTATCAACGAATTGCCCGATAAAAAAGTGGCGATTCTGTCGGTCGACCCGACGAAGCAAAAGACGGGCGGTGCTTTGCTCGGGGACCGGATTCGCATGAATGCAATTTTTTCGCCAAATGTGTATATGCGTTCTCTGGCGACTCGGCATTCGAAAAGTGAATTATCGCTGGCAATCAGTGATGCAGTCGCTGTTACGAAAGCCGCCGGTTTTGACCTTGTGATTGTCGAGACAAGCGGGATTGGCCAGGGCGATGCGGAAATCACTGAGATTTGTGATGTGTCCTTGTATGTGATGACGAGTGAATTTGGGGCGCCATCACAGCTTGAAAAGATTGATATGATTGATTTTGCCGACTTGATTGTCATCAATAAGTTTGAGCGTAAGGGCTCAGAGGATGCGAAGCGTCAGGTGCAAAAGCAGTACCAGCGCAGCCATATGCTGTTTGAAAAAGAGATTGATGAGATGCCGGTCTATGGGACGATTGCGAGCCAGTTTAATGACCCGGGTACGAATGCGTTGTTCGCGGCACTTGTTGAAAAAGTGAATGACAAAATGGGCACGGGCTGGTTGACTTCTTTTAGTAAAAATGCGCTGGTTGAAAAGCAGAACGTGATTATCCCGACGGACCGACGTTATTATTTACGGGAAATATCGGAAACGGTGCGCGGTTATCATAAGAAGGCGGAGGAACAAGCGAATATTGCCCGGAGGTTATTCCAGTTAGAAGGGGCGATCGAAGCGGTTAAGGATCAGCCGGAAGTGATTGCGGCGTTAGAATCGGTCAAGCAAGAAACTGAAGCGCGACTGACACCTGAATCACGAAAGATTCTTGATGGATGGTCTAAAACACGGGAAGCGTATTCGGGTGACAAGTTCGTGACGAGAATCCGTGATAAAGAAATTATTACGGTGTTACGATCGAAAAGTTTATCAGGCCTCGATATTCCAAAAGTGGTACTGCCAAAGTATAAGGATTATGGTGAAATTCTGCGTTGGGTGTACGAGGAAAATGTCCCGGGTGCGTTCCCGTATACGGCTGGGGTATTCCCATTCAAACGGGAAGGTGAAGATCCGAAACGGCAGTTTGCTGGAGAAGGGCCACCGGAGCGGACGAACCGCCGCTTCCATTACTTATCGAAGGATGATTCGGCGAAACGGTTAAGTACCGCATTTGACTCGGTGACATTGTACGGGGCAGACCCTGATTACCGCCCGGATATTTTTGGGAAAATTGGCGAAAGCGGTGTCAACGTTTGTACGTTGGATGATATGAAAAAGCTATATGACGGCTTTGACCTCTGCCATCCGTCCACATCAGTGTCGATGACGATTAATGGACCGGCACCGATTATTTTAGCGATGTTTATGAATACGGCGATTGATCAACAGGTACAGCGGAAAGAAGCAGAGCTTGGCCGCGTGTTAACAGTTGAAGAGTTTGCTGAAGTTCGTGCTTATACGTTGCGGACGGTGCGCGGTACGGTCCAAGCTGATATTTTAAAAGAAGATCAAGGCCAAAATACATGTATTTTTTCGACGGAATTTGCACTGCGGATGATGGGCGATATTCAGCAATATTTCATTGACCATCAAGTCCGCAATTACTATTCCGTTTCGATCAGCGGTTATCATATTGCCGAAGCAGGAGCGAATCCGATTTCGCAGCTGGCGTTTACATTGTCGAACGGCTTTACGTATGTGGAGTATTATTTAAGCCGTGGCATGAAGATTGATGATTTTGCGCCGAACCTGTCGTTCTTCTTCTCGAATGGCTTGGATCCGGAGTATACGGTCATCGGCCGTGTTGCACGGAGGATTTGGGCAACGGTGATGCGCAATAAATACGGTGCCAATGAGCGCAGCCAAAAATTGAAGTATCATGTTCAGACGTCTGGCCGTTCGCTCCATGCCCAGGAAATTGATTTTAATGATATCCGGACGACACTACAGGCGTTAATGGCCCTGCAAGATAACTGTAATTCACTCCATACAAATGCCTATGATGAAGCAATTACGACGCCAACCGAAGAATCGGTCCGTCGCGCAATGGCGATTCAGATGATTATTACCAAAGAGCATGGCTTATCGAAAAATGAAAATCCACTCCAAGGTTCGTTTATTGTCGAGGAGTTAACGGACTTGGTTGAGGAAGCGGTTTTACAAGAGTTTGAGCGCTTGAATGATCGCGGCGGTGTGCTCGGTTCGATGGAAACGCAGTACCAGCGCGGTAAAATTCAAGATGAATCGATGTATTATGAAATGAAAAAGCATACCGGTGAATTACCGATTATTGGCGTGAATACGTATTTGAACCCGAATCCTCCGTCTGCAGAAGATGTCAATAATATGGAAATCGCCCGTGCATCCTATGAAGAGAAGGAATTGCAGATTCATAATTTACAGTCCTTCCAAGAAAGTCATGCAGCGGCCTCCGGCGAAGCATTGAAACGCTTGAAAGCGGCAGCTGTCAACAATGGCAATATTTTTGGAGAATTAATGGAAACCGTAAAGGTCGCCAGCCTCGGGCAAATAACAAGAGCCCTCTATGAAGTGGGCGGACAATATCGTAGGAATATGTAAGAAAAGCGCAAGCGCCCTGTTCAGCGGCGTATGGCCTGGAGCGCTCCAACTGAGATAAATGTAAACTCGTCGATTGGCAAGCCGGAGGCGCAGACAGAGACGTAGTTGAATTTATGCGTCAAAATTTATGGAATAAATTTTGTTAGCTAAAGGAAACACGAAGAGCCGGAGGCGCATTCGTGCTTGACTTATCGTAGGGCGGAGAGCGAAGGACACTAGGCGCTAGGGCGCTGGAGCTGGGCAATTTTCAAAGTCGAATATATATTATCTTATGGGTGTCAGGCACCATGT